>NZ_PJNI01000029.1 GCF_002844555.1 Brumimicrobium salinarum | reverse complement strand
ACGTACAGTGGTGTGAGAGGCGCACTGGCAGTCATTCGACTGTCAGCCGTCTACTCGATTAGCAGCATTAATTAAATATTATTTCACATTTAGGCAGTTTCTCCTTTATGCATTTAACTTCCTCCTCATCAATCGGGTTGCGAGAAAACACAAGTTTTAGCAAGGCCGAATTGCTATTAATGTACTCACAGAAACTTGTTATATTATTATTTGACAACCACAATCCTTGAAGTGAATTAATCAGAAACAATCCTTCGGATATCTCATTAATCTGGTTATTATCTAATCTCAAATTTTCAAGTGATTCAAAATTTCTAAATGATTCTGGTATAATCCTGATCTTATTGCTTCCTAGGTCTAAAAACGTCAACTTCTTGCAGTGAGAAATATCTTCTGGAACGAATTCAAGCTTATTCATTGATAAATTGACTTCTACGATTCTTTTTAGTTCAAAAAAAGGATTTAATTCTTTCAAAGAATTATTGTTGAGATAGAGTTTTTCCAGTTTTTTTAATCCTAAAACTTCTGAAGGTAATTCATCGATGTTGTTCGATGCGAGGTAGAGAGTTCTAAGTTTTTTAAGTTTTCCAATTTGATGTGAGATCTCTTTAATTTCATTATTGTACAGATCCAGCAATTTTAGGGATTTTAGCTCGAAGATCGAACTTGGAACTGCACTCATTTCACTTTCTCGAATCCACAATTCCTTAAGTTTTTTGCAATTCTTAATAGACGTAGGAAGTGTTGAGATTTTGCTCTTTTGAATATATAGAATCTCCAAGTTTTTCAATTCACCAATTGACTCAGGCAACTTGACCAATTCAGAATTGTAGATCCGAATTGATTTTAACTTTTTAAGTTGACCGATAGATTCCGGCAATTCAATAATCCCCAAATTTCTCAACTCCAAATACTCTAGGTTTTTGAAAAGGGAAATGCTATCTGGCAATTTGAAATTCTTATTGTAGCCTCCGTTAGGATTTACTAACCAAAGTGACTTTGTACTTTTCTTATTTTTAAAGGCATTATCCAAAACCTCAAGACCAGTACTTTGAGAATAGCTATAGAAAGCAATAGCAAATATTACTACTATTAAGATATATCGGTTTGCTTTCATTATTGTTGCTAACGGTTTGAATATGGTGCGTTTGGCAATTCAACGCTCCAAACTTTCAATTTACTACTATGTTTCTTGATTGCTATCATCTTCAATATTAGTACTATCTGCCAAATGCACTATATTTTTGTTGTGCTTAGTGTTTTATCATCAAGGTCAGTAAGTAAGTCTGAAACATATTTAAGAAGTGAAATCACCTTCAAGCTATTTATCTCTGTTCCATAATCCGTGCTTATTCCGTGTAAAATTTCATGCCGATTTAATTTACACGGAAACTTACCAATATCTTGTTCTCTTGCCATTATCGGTGTCTGATTTTGAAGTGGTGATAAATATAAATTCAAGAAATTTCCAGCCGATTTTTCTAATTCAGCTATCACTTCTGGTAAAAATTTATATTTCTTATTTTTCGTTTCTTTAATGAAGAATTTCTTTTTTGTAAAATCAAAGCAAATACCATCCACTTGAGTTAAGACAGAAGGAATTAAAATAGAGTAATTCCCATCTTGAAATGAGTTTTTTATACTCTCTAAAATTTCTTTTCTGTTATAGTGTCTTTTAATCAGTCTTTCAAAAATATCCCCAATGTTGGTTTTATAGTAATCTACTAACAATTCATTTGCTAAATCTACTCGCCTATCTTGTATGTTGAAAGCTACTTGTGAAGGCAAATTCAATTCACTCTCTAAGTCAATAAACCAACCGTATTGAGCAATAAGTAAAAAATGATCAGGTGTTTTTTGTGTGTATTCTTTTAGCCTTTCTCCAATTTTTTTAAAAGCTTCTAAATGCTCTAAAAATGGATTTTCAAATTTGGGAATAGAGGCATAAATCTTATTTATATTCTCAAAAGATTTTTGAAAGTTTATTAATGGTTCAGCAAGTTTTTTTTGAAGTTCTAAAGTCGGTTCAATCGCCTTTTGTATTGCTTTAGATTGTTCATGAAATTTTCTCATCGGTTCAGTAATCTTTGCAATTTCCCGATAAGGCTTCATCATTCTTTCTATATGTTCTCCTAATTTATCCAATTTTTAGTATTTTATTGTGAGCATTGGAAGATTCGAACTCCCGTTTCCCGAAATCACCTTAGAACTCATGATTCTAACGTGGCTTCGGACGTCCTAGCCTCTAGACGAAATGCCCGAATTATATGTGGCTTATGATTTCAGAAACTAATCTATCTGAATCGTTTTCTTTAATGTAACCAAATTTAGTTATTAAAGCATTTTCTATTGATTTACTAAGTCTGTCTTTATCGTCTTTAAATTTCTTTATTTTTTTGATTACGTCCCAACTTGCGAGTCCTTTAGGTTTTGGATAACCTAGAGAACTAATTCTTAATGCTAAATCTTTTGTGATTTGAGTAAATAAGAAATAATCTTCAAAATCAATATCTTCTAATTTCTTTGGCGAATTCTTCACCTTATATTTTTTTAATAATGCAGAATCAAAGTGTCTTATTGCTTTTTTGTACTTGCTTTCAATTTCCCCAACAGAAGTGGTCTTCTTGTGCGAAAAATAAACTCTCAATTGATGGTAATAAGCAAAAGTATCAATTAAATAATCATCTATTTTGTCCGTGTTATTAATCCTATTTAATTGTTTTAAGTATAAAATAACTTGGTCTAATTTTGTCTTGCCTTGCTCAAATTTCCAATCTTCATTTGAAATACTATTAAATTCAGTTTGCAATTCATAAAAGAAAGTTTCCCCTAGATGATAAACATTTGAGATATTTCCTAGAACGATTTGATTATAATAATTATTAGACTGGTCAAAAGAAACCATAATCCCAAATTCATTGGATTTCCGTTTCAGATATAACTCAGGGTCATTGGATTTATTTAATTTATTCAAGAAATCTTTAATGGATATTTCAGAAATCTCAACGACATAATCTAGTCGACCTAACTCAACTAGTAAATTACTATATGCTTTATACTTAAATATCATGCAGGTCTTTTTTTACATTAAGCACAACTAAATAATAACCCCACCATCAGACTACAAATTCAACAACCATTTGCGAGCTTTGTATACCATTTGGTGGTGTTAATTTCCCCACAATATATAAAACTTTTCTAAATTTTCAATTAATTATGCCACCTCCCCCAAATCCACTTCAACCCTCTACTCACCAAAAAACTAACCACAGCCCCAATCGTAGCCATAATTACCGTTTTAATAATATCATCAGCATCAAACATGGCCACAACGCTCAAAATCGTTCCGGATACCGTTCCA
>NZ_PJNI01000028.1 GCF_002844555.1 Brumimicrobium salinarum | reverse complement strand
AGCCACCAGGCATTACTGCTTGGTGGCCACTTACCTGAATCTTTAACTTACGCTTACACGCAAGTTTTCTCAGTCAACCGAATAGAGATCTTGATGATCTCAGCTTCTTCGGTTACGTCTTTACTCGAATCAACATCGACCATATTCACGGAATTCGCTAACTCTGTTCCTGCTTTGAATTTTGGTCGTCTCTTTGAGACGCTTACTTTCAATTCATCTTCTAAACACTTTTCTTCAGACATATTTCTAAATTTTGTGGTCCGCTTTAAATTTTGAAGCAGACCGATTAAACATTCTACTTTTTTT
>NZ_PJNI01000027.1 GCF_002844555.1 Brumimicrobium salinarum | reverse complement strand
TCGCGGTAGCGGGTGTTTTTTACCCTGACATGTCAGAAACTCAAAGAAAAGGTGTAAAAATAGATTATAAATTTGAGCCTACTATTGAGGATGTTTCTGATGAAAATGATGAATTATTATTAAAAGCAATTCAAATTTTAATGAACTATAAAATTGATAGCAACAAATAAGCGCAAGCGGCAAACGTTCATTTGTGTTAGCCCCTTGTGCCTATCTGCGTTCATTAGCGGTAACAAAGAATGGTATGACTAAAATATTAACTTTTCTTCTTTTAATTTTCTCAACTGCTTATGGGCAAAAGGGTTTGGAATTTGTACCATTAACTTCCTTCAGTCCTGAAGCTGAAATTACCGACCTTTCACTAATTGACAGCGTGTTTAATGAATCCAGATTAGTTGGATTTGGAGAGTGCACTCATGGTACAAGTGAATTCACTCAGATGAGACACCGATTTTTTAAGCATTTAGTTAAAACGAAAGGATTCAACACTGTTTTTATTGAAGCAGACTATAGTGCATGTCTTCGTCTTAACAGATATATTAATGGAGAAACTGATAATGTAGATAAAGCAATTTTTGAACTAATGTATTTTGCTTGGACAACTGAGGAAATGAAAGAATTTGTGGAATGGATGAGGGTTTTCAATCAGAATTCAGACGAGAAAATTCAAATTGTAGGTTGTGATATGCAGTCTATTTCTGATGACATAAAAGAAATTGAAAGAATTCTTATAAATAAGAAGATAGATTCAATACCAACTTTCTTTCAGTCTCTTACCCCCCCATATGATGACACTATCATAGTAAAACAAGCATTAAACGATTGGGATGCATTTTTTAACTCGTTTAAAGATCTAGAGCCTAATACTTCCAATTTAATAAATGCGACAATCAATCAATTCTTACAGCATAAGTTAAACAATTCGAACCAATACAATTATAGAGATAGTTGTATGGCATTGAACATTTTAAATTACTTGAAACTCAATCCCGATTCAAAGGGGATATGGTTGGCGCACAATGTACATATTTCCAAAACTAAATATAATTACCCAACAAGTTATTCTTATAAAACTTCAGGTCAATATTTATTCGAAAGTTTGAATAATAAATATGTCAGCATTGCTCAAACCACTAACACAGGATATTTTAATGCCTGGAAATACATAAAGAATGAGCCTGTTTTTAGTGTTTGTGAATTAAAAAAAGCAAAAAGAAATTCAATAGAAAAAAAGCTTTCCCAGTATGATGAAAACATTCTATTCTCTGATTATTCAACTATTGACAATATTACTAAAATGAGATATACAGAAATTGGTCACACTTATGGAAAAACGAATTCAAACTATAAGATCAAACGATACAAAAAACTAAAAGAAGGAAAGTTTGATTATTTGATTTACTTTGACTCAACAAATGAAACTGAAATATTAAGTAGGTAAATCCTCTAGCAGCAATACTCTCGCGATATTTCATCTCCAGATAATTATTGAAATCACATTTCATTCCCTGTCGCAAATGAAAGTACTTTCTCTTTTAAGAAGGCAGAGTTAGAATCAGTTTAAATTTTCACGGCTTTATACTTTCATATTCATTAGAATTAGCGATAAACCAAAAAATATGAACAATAGATAAGTTGTGAAAAAAATCCGATCTAATCTTGTTGAATTTGTTTTTCTCTGTATAACCTTCTGCAGGTTAAACATCAAAGTATCTTTGAACTTAGTACTGAACCGTCCTAAGCCAAAATGTTTTATATAAATAAGAGTAGGAGATAAGACAAAATAAATGGTTAAAAACAAGCCTGCATGAAAGCTAAAACCAAAATATGCAATAGCCACATAGCCGACTATTATCTCAAATAATAGGTAGATAAAATAATCAGTAAAATCTTTCATCCTTAATTTTCAATTGTACAATTTAAAGCTTGCCTTCTTTACCTCAACACCCTCTTCTCAACACTCCCATCCGAATAAATATAAAACTGAAGAAGCCCCCTTTTAACCTCAACCTTTCGTCCAAGGGCATCAACAACCATTATCAATTCTTTGAATTCATCCTTTGTAAATTTCTCAACACCAACAAAAGACATAGGAGATAGAGCGAAACTTTTGTTTTTGCGGTAAAGCCTTTTTAATCGGACGATAGTGGTTTTGCGTTATTGTCAGCCCTTGATAAAAACAAATTTGTTTCTCTGATGGACACCAATCCCGAAATTACATTAGGAGTATTTCCAGGTGCTGATGAGAATACTTATTACGATATCGTTTTCAATGAAAAAAGTTTAGTTGATCGAGAAAAAATAATTAGCCAACTTAATTTTCAAAAATTAGGAGCTGTTTTGTTTTGTGTAGTTTTCATGATTTATGGCTTTTATGAACTTAGAAAGGTAAGGGGTTGAAATAATTTAGTTGAGTTAGTGATGTTTTGGAGATAGGATTGGTGAGGATTTTTGTTAGATTTGGGTAGAAATATAGGTGGGATATGCACAATTGCGTATAGCCACCTGTTAGCTGTAATTTTAACAGACAATGAAACCGATACATACAATATTTTATTCTTGGCAGTCCGACCTACCAAAAGACACAAATCTTAACGCAATTAGACAATCTATTAGAGAAGCATCAAGTCTTGTTGAAAGTGAAATTGAAGAAACGAGAATTGAAGTTGACGAAGCGACACGAGATACAACAGGAAGTCCAAACATTCCAAAAACAATTTTTGATAAAATTTCTGCAAGCGACATTTTTATTTGCGACCTAACAACTATCAACTCAACAGCACCGACAGACTTTAGACGTGTGCCAAATCCGAATGTTTTAATAGAACTCGGTTACGCAATTGCGACTTTAGGCTGGGAGAGAATTATTATGGTGTTTAATCAAGTCCACGGGACATTTCCCACAGACTTGCCGTTTGATATTGATAGACATCGTTCAACACCATTTAGAATAACAGACAAGAAAGACAATAATGGCAAAAGCCAATTATCTCAAGTAATGAAAGTTGCTATACAAGCAATAATTGAAAAATCTCCATTAAAACCTGACGAGAAAAGAAAAGAAACACCTGAACAGAGAAAGAGAAACATTGATGTTAGTAATTTGAAATGGGCATTAAACACAATTCATATTCCAACATTTGACTACTTTCTAGAAGAAATTCCTGACAAAATAATTGGTAAAATATTTTACTTCAAAGACAGTTTTGTTTCTGTTCTTGACAGCAATACTTTTCACATTTATGACCAAGAGTTATTAAAATTGCTTACGAAATTTAAAGACAATTGGATAAAGTCATTATCCTTCTACCAACATTATGGACCAGACGGTTCGGGCAAAAACTATCGCTTCTATTTGGTTATGGACACTTTCCAAAGTGAACAAGCCGAAAAGGACTTTAATACAATCGTCAAAATCAGACTTGAATTAGAAAAAGATTTTAAAAATCTGCTTCAGTTCGTTAGAAATAACTATTTAGAGATTGACCTTGACGAAACAAGCAAAAACGCTTTTGAAAGTTACAAGACAGACATAGAAAACGAATGAGAAAAACTACTGCTAATAACTAAGTATTCGGCGTGCCGATTACGCCCTTCGGTTGTGAGATCGCTTCGCTAAGTTGGCCAACGCTGAACTACGAAGTACTCATGAATACAAATAAAAAAAAACAGACAAGAATGAATAATACCATGTTGACGGATCCGGATTTCCTTAGCCCTACTGAGCTTGCCGAACGTATGGGGAAATCGGTTTAATACATTATTTTTGAAAGATTATTTTGGTGTGTTACGCTTTGATTATGAGCGTGCATTTCGAATTTAATTTGGTTGATTACTATTCAGTGTCACAAAAACCACGCATTTATCAGGACTTTCGCCAGTTTGATGTCGATTTTACTAATTCTAAGCCATAACTTCCTCATTACGCGCTAGACGTTGCATTTATTCTGTTGATTTATTGATACTTAAAGTTTCTCTCCAGTTTTCTGGTGGACCTCTACCGTCAAAAAGTAAAACAGTAATGAGTTTACCTTTTTTACACCTTGGACATCGCCTGTGATGTGTTGGGTTTTCCTTAATAATTTCGGACGTTTTCTTTTCATTCAATAACTTTTGAAGTTGGGGTAGCTCCACAAACTAGCTTGTATCCAACAAAACCAACTTCATAAAGCTGCCGGTTTCCGTCGGGGTGGGAATTGAAGCTTCGGGTTTTGTTTTTTAGCCGTAGAATTACACGTCTAATTATACGCTTACAAACGCTTATTACTTTTTGATGTAAATTGTTTTTGTTGAGTAAAAACATAGCGTTTTAAAGCTATTAATATGTTATAATTGTTAAATTTGAATAAAGGTTGGCTAAACGTAATACGATTAGCCAATTGTTGTGCTTCATGCGGAAAAAGCCAACGCACAAACAGCACATTTGGTTTTTTCGGACTCGCAAGCCAACGCTGAAAAACCAAAAGAGCTGTTTTCAGCAACGCTCGATTGAACATTGAAAATGAAAAAATACACGGCAAATTATTCGTATAGCAATCACAATTTCGTGATACAAAACCTGAATGGAGAAAGAATCAGGAATGAATACTTGCCCGCTATCTGTATTCTAAAAAATATCCTTCAAAGGGGTAAACCAACATTATTGTCAAGTTATCTCCAAGAGAACTTGGGATCAATTCATAGCGATAAAAGCTTTCAAAATTCTATTGCACTTATAGACAATACACCAAATAAATGGCATAGGATAATTAGGGGTGATGAAAAGGGGAATTACTACCCAGCAAAAAAATTCTTTGAAGAACTTATACCGAAACACCTATCTGAATACAAATTCATTCAACAACTTATCATTCCAGAAATACCAATCAATGAAATTACTCAGGTTGATGTTGATGAATTTGCCAATGAACAAGTAGATTTTTATTTACCTCAAGCATATCTGATAATTGAAATTGATGGCTCTCAACACAAATTAAATTCTGAAAAAGACCGAATAAGAGACAATCACACCAAGAAATATGGAATTGAAACCATTCGAATCAAAACTTCCGATTTAGAAGCTGAAAACGATTCATTCCATACTGCCATGGGAAAAATAAAGGACAGAATCGAAAAGGTTGTTTCGAGACAGCAAGAGAGAAAAGAGAATGAACCAACTTTTATAAGCCTTAAAGACTACAAAGAAGCCTTTGAAAAAGGAGTTGATTTTAAATCCTCCAATTTAAAAGCTACAGCCATTATTCGATTTCAGTTATTGATTTTGGAATTACTCGAAAATGGTCAACTAAACTTTGATAAAAATTGGAATTTTGAAATACTTGAAAGAGACATAAAAGACTTTGCTCAACTAGCCATTGACGACATTTTGATTTGGTTTGAAAATATTTTCAAGCTGCATAAAATTAAATTCAATAAGCCTCAAATATTCATTCAAACCACAACAAGTAATGAATTCAGGAGCAACGAAAGTCTAAAAGTTGATTTTAGCTTAACCAAACGATATACAGATGAGTTTCAAACCAATCCAGACGTAATTTTTGTCAGAACTGATTATCTAGATGAGTATCTGTATTTCAAGAAAGGAGATTCTAGGGACAAACTAGTATTTAGCCGATTCGAACCTTATGACTATTTCAAAATATCTTCAACTGAACCAATAAAATATAAACTAAAGTTTGGGGGAAAAAACTCTGATGAACAACCTCTTCGCTTTCTTCTTTGGAATATTTTTCTACAAAACGATTCTAGTCTCGAATATGAGAGCTTAAAATTTAGAGAAGGACAACTTCCAATAATTGCCAACGCGTTATCACGTAACGACACTATAGGCCTGCTTCCTACGGGTAGTGGGAAGTCCGTTTGCTATCAACTTTCAGCAATTTTACAACCCGCAATAAGTTTTGTCGTCTGCCCTATTAAATCTCTGATGTATGACCAAAAAGCAGATTTAGATAGTGCATATTTTACTCGTGTAAATCACATTACAAGTGATGATGACGGAGAAGATAAGGAACAGATTCAAAAACAGTTTGGATTAGGTAAGTATTTCTTCATTTTTATCTCGCCCGAAAGGTTTCAGCTTAAGACGTTCAGGCAATATTTTAGTTCTGTAAATCAAGAATTTAACATTGCCTATGCAGTTATTGATGAAGTTCACTGTTTATCGGAATGGGGTCACGATTTTAGAACGTCCTATTTGAACTTGTCAAACACCATTCAAAGGCTTTGTTCAAACTTCAATTTTCTCGGTTTAACTGCCACAGCTTCAATCAATGTTTTAAAGGATATTCAAATTGAGTTCGGGATTAAGCAAGAAAATGTAAAAACTCCAGTTGACTATACTCGCAAAGAGCTAGAATTCATAGTACTTGATGATGAAAACGACAAGCCCAAAGCAATCAACTCCAAACTAGATGAACTCAAAGACTCAATTGAAGCCTTGCAGGTAAAAGGATCGGATACAAAGTGTGGTATCATTTTCACTCCAACCGTCAACGGAAGAAACGGTTGTTATCCCTTATCTCAAAGATTGAGTGAGCATTTTGGAACAGAAATTAGATTTTATTCAGGCTCAGTTCCGAAAATTGAACGTCAACCAATAATGTCTGAAACTCAATTTGACGAATACAAAAAGACCGTACAGAGTGAGTTCAAAAAAATAAGTTTTCTCTGCTAACTGCAACCAAAGCGTTCGGCATGGGTGTGAATAAAGGAAATATTCATTACACATTTCATTACGGTATACCAGGCTCAATGGAATCGCTTTACCAGGAAGCAGGAAGAGCAGGTCGTGATAAAACCAAGTTTCAAGAAAATAAGGCTCAATGTTTTGTTTTACTTTCAAAATCAGATAATGCAGACACCCTGAATTTAATTTGGGATAGAAGTACAACACTTTCCCAAATCAATGAACTACAAAAGAAAATTAATGGTGATATAAACACCAACCTTTTCCTTTTCTCATTAGGGCTAGATGTAATAAAAGATGAGTTTGAAGTAATTAAAAAGTTACATACAACCTATTCAAACCCAAATCAACAAAACGTACGAGTTGAAGGAAGTGTTATAGGCTGCAATAAAGCTCGAACTGAAAAAGCAATATATCGTCTTAACCAACTTGGAGTAATTGAAGATTGGACAATTAGCAACTTCTTCGGTGGTGGTACATTTGAAGTTGATTTTGCCAATTTTTCAAATCAAACAATTCAGGAATCACTTTTAAACACAATTAGGAAATACGATAGTGAGTTTTCTCTTGAAGCCGTCCTTGCTGATGAAAAGTATTCATTGTATAAGAAAATTCTGAATGCTCCTGAATCATATTCAGAAACAGACAAACATATACTTATTCTACTTCAATGGTCCTACGACAATTTTGCATACAATAGAAGGCAGTCGCTGAAGAACATTTATGAGAACTGCTGTGATTTTGCAGATGGACAAATAACCAGTGCAGAATTTAAAGTACGCCTAGAAAACTATTTTAAATTTTCACAATCAAGCTACGTATTACAGCATATATCTGAAAACCCTAGAGATTTTGTCCGTTGGTTTGAAGTATTCTATCAGATTGACAAAAACACTGTCACAGATAAATTCATAACAAAACGCCAACAAGAAAGTCTTCGAGATAATCTAAGCCGCTTCTTGGAAAGTTACATGCAGAATACGGGCTTGGATTTAATTAGCGGATTCTTAAGGTTGCTTCTTGATGACTATGATAATGCAGACGGTAGAAATAGACTAGAAAGTTCTCTAGAACAAATTTCACATTTTGATCAGCAAGACATTGATTTCATATTGGAGCAAATATTGAAAATTGGAAATGAGTTAAACACAAAGAACAAAAACCTTCTTGCTGAATCTCTTTACAAGCATTTTAATTCATATGAATACTTGATGCTAATATCGAAGGCACTCGGAGACCAATTTTCAATGGCAACCATTGTTGAGATTTCAACAGAAAAACTTAAGACAATAAATAAGAAAATATATGGCGGATTTAGCAAAGTTGGATAACGCTATCAAGGAACTTGAAGAGCAATCAAATGACCTTAAAGAGTTCAATAAAGTGTATTCTGAAATCGGAAAACTTAAATCAGATATTTCTGAGAATTTGAAACTTCTCAAAGAGAACAATGATGGTTTTGAATCCTTGTCAAAAAAGATTCAGGAAAGATTGGAACAATCCAAAAAACAGCTTGAAAACTTGGAATCCGAACTGTTAAAAAAGATTCAAGAGCTGTATCAGGACAACAAAAATTTTCAAAAAGAACTCGATTCCTCAATAACTAGCCGACTTGAAAAGAACAAGTCGGACATTCAAGTTGAAATAAGAAACGAAGGAACCCAAATACAGAGATCATTTGAGAACACCTTGACTTCTAGCTTTAACAATATGGAATCAAAGCTTAAAGAGCAGTTTGCAGGACAGACAAAACAGTTGAATACTTTGAAAACCCTATTGTTAGTGGTGTTAGCAATCGGAATTGGTTTAGCAATCGGACTGTATCTAAAATGAAACCAACCCTAAAGCCATACACATTTGCAATTCACACCAGCAACCGCGCAATCCAAAAATTGCAAAAGAGTATGCCTTTGCCAACGCTGAAGGAAAATAAAAAGCACGAAAGCACAACAAAACCTATACGTAATGCGGGTTTTGGTGCTATTTTGAAAGTTAAGACATTAAAGAAACTTTTGGGTATGCGGACAGTAAAGTGCCTTAAAAACCCGCACTACGCATAGCCAAAACGTTGGGCGGCATACAAAAAAAGCCACCGCACGGTCAAGCACATTTGGTTTTTGCCGACACAAAAGCCAACCCTGAAATGCGAAGCATTCACGAACACCGATAAAAAATGAAGTGACGTGAGTAAAAACCAAAAGAGCTTGCCCTTCCCCAACCGCCACCCAAACTGAATGATAATATTTACACTCATTTAGTGAGTATTCTTAAAAACTTTCCTATCTTGGTGGACTGAAAAAATGGATTCAAAATGAACCGAGTTAAAGAGGTTTTGGACAGGAAAGGAATTAAGCAAATTTGGTTAGCTGAGCAATTGGGAAAGAGCTACAATATGGTTCACTCTTATGCTCAAAACAAAAGACAACCGAGCATTGAAGACCTTTATAAAATAGCAGAGATTCTCAATGTGGACATTAAGGAACTGCTCGTTTCAAATAAACCTAAACAAGATTAATAATGCAATCATCCGAAATACAACATAAGGTTCAAGATATAATAGTCGACCTATCAAAGGAAGAATTTATCTATGACCTTCTCCTGGCATACGGTATTTCAAAAACTTCTGTAACCAGACTCAAAAAAGGAGATTACAACTTTTTCAAAGTAGAAGGAGAAATACTCTACAAAATGAAGATTTTCTTTAAAAAGGAAGCATCTGAAAAGCTATTAAGCAGCATTGAAGATATTTCCAAAGAAGAACGTATTCTAAAGCAAAAGCCGCGTTTCGCTGTACTTACCTATTTGCAGATGTAGCAAAAGTAGCAACCTACAAAGTCTATAATCGAAATGCATATAAGTTAGAAAGTCTCTTACATAAATTCTTCTCAAGTACATGCTTAGATATTGAATTTACAAACGATAATGGTCAACGTATAAACCCTAGAGAATGGTTCGTAGTTCCATTTGACGTTATTGAAGAAACAATCCAATTAATTATTAATGGTAATATCTTGAATTACATTTATGATCCTACTGCGAAAAAAATTAAACTAAAATAGAATACCGTCCCATGGAAATCATTTTCTTCCTTGTACTTAAGCTATTATTATTGAGGAGATAAATGAAATTAAACCAGAAGTTTCAGATAAAGTTGCTTATTAAAAATGCGCCTAATCCGTCTACTCCTCCTAGTTTTCTCCTGTTTTTGCTACGGAAACAACACTATAAACAAGAGCATTCCAAGGTCGCTTTGTTCTAGTGTGTTCCTGTGCAAAACAGTTCAAAAAGCTATCCGTTTCCCACGGGGCGTGGCATTACTTTTCAAACCAAGTATTGCATTAAAGAAAAACTTTATCCCTTCGTTTAATTAAAGAAAAACGGAAGGCTATCGCGAGATTTTATCTCGTGATTTAATACTAAAATCAATAGCTTCGCTACCATCAGCTGACGATTCTTTGGTTCTTAGCTTCGCATAAACTGGTTCCAACTGACGATTGTATGGCACAGGAAATAAGAAAAGTACCACCAGATGAATTGTATTTTAAGAAAAAAGTAGCATCTTAGCATCACACTAAGAAACTGTTAAAAGTTGTCCAACCTTTGGGGGGTATCATACATCATCTGGTTTGATAATTAAAAAAATTCAATTATGACTAAACGAAGTATTATTTTATTCCTCAGTTTTATACTATTAAGCTCTTCCTGTAATTCTCAGGTTAATTCATCTAATGATTCAATTCAAAATGAATTTTCAGTATCAAAAGAGATAATTTACGATACACTTACCATATTAGAAATACATAATTTACCTTCTAATTTTCGTTTTGATTTTATTCCGTATAAACTGGAAAAAGGTATTGCAACGGATGCTTCATTTGATAGTGTTTTAGCAGCTAAGATAGATTATAGTAGGTCACGAGATTTTGCTTATGAGGATTTTTACAAGTGTAAAAATTTAGGATTTTTAAACTTTTCGAAGCATGGTTCACCAAGAAATTTTTCGAAGGAACTGGATTTTTCACATTTTCCAGAGTTGAGGTATTTTCGTTCTCCTCATGCCATTTCAAAACAACAATTGAGAGAGCTTTTAACCCATTCCAAAAAACTTCAAGGATTAGAATTAAAATTGGACATACCAGTACCAGAATGTATTTGTGAGTTAGAGAACCTTCGATACCTCACGATTACTAATTATGGTACATCATTGCCTCCTTGTGTAAAAAATATGAGTAGTCTTCGATATCTAGAATTAAATGGAGGAGGGATTCTTTCTAACGATTCATTGAATGAGATTATTTTTAATATTCCTTCGTTAGAAGTTCTGCGAGTCGATGGTGGAATGAATCTACACGTTCCCTCTTCTGTTAAGAATATGACTCACCTAAAGCAATTAATAGTTACTAGTTTGGATTCTCTGAGTTTTGCCCCTGAGTTTGAACAACTAGACTCGCTTGAATTATTGGAGGTTAGTTGGATTGATAAGCCTATTCGTATGCCAGAGAATTTGAAGTCAATAAAATCTCTTCGAGGTATAAGGTTTAGTAAAGTGTCACTAAACAAAATACCGAGTTTTGAAGGCCATCAAAATCTAATATATATTGCTTTTAATGCTATCCGTAGTCTGGAAAACACCTCACTTAATTTTGGAGATATGACCTCACTCAAATATCTTAAACTTCAAGGCCCATTTGACGATGTTAGTACATTTCCCCAAGGTTTAGCAAGTTTAGATTCTTTGAGGTCAATTTGGTTGATGGGCTTTAATATCACAGAGATTCCTGATTATCTGGGAAGAATGAAAAGTTTGAGAGAACTTTCTTTAATGTGGACAGAGGTGAGTCCAGAAAGCTATTATTTTTTGTTATCAGAAGAGTTTGATCACCTAAAGACAATTCGTACTGGTTCAGTGGACATTGATTCTGATAAAGTGAGAGAACTAAAAAGAAAAAGAAGGCAAAGACTACACAGGTTTGTTGGTAGTAAAAACTACAGCATGGAGTTTGGAAGGGCTTTCAAATATTATGACCTAAGAATAGTTCATAAAATGAATATTCCACGAAATTACTAGAAATTAAAAAAGGAAATATATGTCTCAAAACTTACCTTTTCGCAGGTTCGCACAACGGAGCAAAACGTTCCGCAATGTTTTATAGCTTTTTCGCTTGTTGTAAGCTAAACGAAATCAATCCTCAAAAATGGTTGCAATATGTTCTTGAAAATATAGCTGACTATAAAGTGAATAAACTTCATGAGTTGTTGCCAAATAATATTGATCCTGAAAAGTTAGTCAACTTCAAGAAGTTTTGGGAGGTGTAGTTGCTCGGGTGGATACATATCATGTATCATGTTGAACTCATATAATGTTTATTTTTAAACAGATAGGTTCTAAAAGTGAAATGCCGATCTACTTATAAAAGAAGTAGGAGACGCAAGGAAACTACGACTATTTAGAAGTTTGTCGGTATTAATTCCGCAGTCATTAAAAGCATACTTAGATCAATGCCCAGGAAAGAAATCCCTGCAGAAATGGAAAAGCTCAAACTGAAGATTGTTGAAACTCCTCCAGGGACCGAAAGAAGTAAATTGATAAGACTTTATAGATTTTGTGAGAGGTTAATTTCTTAAGCTTATTAAAACAAAACACCCACAACGGAAAACAAAAATGGATCCGTTGTGGGTGTTATAACATTTTAATTCTAGAAGTTTGTGGATGGCAATCTAATTTTTACATCCGTTTTTATCACATGTAATTGTTCCACTTGAATTACTCCAATGATCAGAATGTAATGAAGTATTCACACCACAACCTGTTGTACCTCCTTTTTGTCCTTTATGGACCTCTCCTGTTGGATTATGTTTTACTGGCATATCTTATAAATTAGGTTAATACTAAACATTTTAAAAGCAACTAATTGGCTTAAAATCATAATGTTTAGACCAATATAATCAAATTAAAGTTGTAATAATCAAATTTCACAAGCAATCATGCTTATTTACTCAATTTCAATATTCTAAAAGCACCCTGGATTACCAAAGCAAACACTATTGTGCCAATAATCAAGTCTGGCTTACTCGAATTCAACCAATTCACCATAAAACCTGCCAAAATCACTCCTAAATTGATGACAATATCATTTGAAGTGAATATCATACTTGCTTTCATATGGGCTTCTTCTTTACTTTTAGACTTTTGCAAAATGTAAAGACAAATTCCGTTCGCAATAAGTGCAAAAATCGAAACGATAATCATTGTTGAAAAATCGGGAAGTTTCTCGTTTCCAAAAAATCTTCTTAAAACTTCCACAAATCCGATAATCGCAAGTGTTATTTGAAAATATCCAGCAAGTTTTGCAATCCGCTTTTTCTTAATCAATGTTCCGCCAACCGCAAACAAGCTAATTCCGTAAACAAAACTGTCGGCAAGCATATCCAAACTGTCGGCAACAAGTCCCATTGATTTTGAGATTATTCCTGTTGTCATTTCGATAATAAAAAAGGCAAAATTGATTGCAAGTACAGACCAAAGTAGCTTTTTTTGGTTTGTATTTTCATTAAATTCCGTTTGGTCGGTCTGTTCGGTCGAGATTTTCTTTCCGCCTAAATTTAGTTCAATAACGGACTTTTCGATTTGGTCAACTTCTCCTTTATGATAAACAGTCAGTTTTCGGTTCGGAATATCAAAGTCCAAATTCGCAATACTTGAAATTCCGTCCAATTTCATTCGAATTAAATTTTCCTCTGAAGGGCAATCCATTTTTGTTATTTCAAATGTCGTTTTTTTCATAATTGTTAGAATTAGACTCCAGCGTTTGTGAAAATATCTTGTAATTCCTTTTTTATCGGAAATGACTTTAGAGGAGCAACATTGGCTCCTCCTGGATTACCAATTGGAATTTTACCAACAAAGGATTTAACACCTCCAAAAATTAGTCTTGGAATCTGACCAAAGATTTCTTTTACGCTTTTGATTTTAAATCCAAATTTTAGCATTTTCCAATGGACTAAAGTATGTGCATAAGGATACTTTTGCCCGATTATATGAGCACGTTCCAAATGGATCCAAGCTATTTCTAAATTCCCTGAATTACTTTCAACTCTGTGTTTCTCTATTTCTGTACTGAAATATGGTTTTAATCTTTTTGGTAAAAAAGTATATAGTTTCATAATATCTATTTTAATGATAGCACAAATGTATATACCTTGTCACGCAACTCGATTGCAAAGATCAATCGTTACAGTTATTACATAATCCTTTTACAACCATATTAGCTTGTTGCATTTTGAAGTTTTCGGGAAGTTCGATGTTTTGAAAAGGAACGTCAAAAAGACAAAATGTTTTGTTGCAGTTATTACAATAAAAATGGTAGTGTAAGTCTTTTGGGTCACAGTTACAGCCTTCTGCGCAAACAGCGTATTTTATCATACCGGAACCATCTTCAATACTATGTATGATTTTATTCTCTTCAAATGTTTTTAAGGTTCTAAAAATAGAACTCCTGTCTGTATAGATTAATGCGTTTTCGATATCTTTTAGAGACTGTGCTTTTTCTTGACTTAAAAGATGTCTCAAAACCACAGTTCGAACTGCGGTATTTTTCACATTTTTTATTTTAAGGATTTCATCTACGGTTTGCATTTTTCTAAAATAGAGTTTTTAATTTAGATTTATTGCTTTAATATCTTGAGTACGCAGTACAGTTTTTGCATTACTTACAACGTTTCGCAAATAGGCATAGGCGGCTACCACGTATGAACGTTTGCCGCTTGGGCTTATTTGCTGTTGTGTACAGTGCTATTGTTTATTTAGGATCATTTACTTCGTTGCTTTTCACAATTTAATTATTTTCTCTGATGTGATGCCTTCTTTGGTCCTTAAAAAACATGTGTACATTCCTTTAGCCAAATCAGATAAATCAAAAGTGCTTGAACCTGAATCTTCTATTTTATTTAGTTTTAGTTGCAACACAATTTCTCCTAAACAATTCACTATTATGACCTCCTCAATAATATCTTCTGTATTGATTGTCAAATCCGAAGTTACTGGATTGGGAAAGTAGGAAAACTTCATTTTTTCATTAAAGAATTCTATTCCTAATGCTTTATTCACTCGAAAAGTGATTGTATCACTATCATACTTGTAATAATAACTCATATCTTCGAAATCAGTATAATGAGTGCTCACTTTTAAATCTGCGATAATTGTATATAATCCTTCTGGTAATTGGCTTAAGGATATGGAATCAATAAAATATGTGGGCATTGATTGGCCGCCTAAAGTATAATACAAATCCACGTGTAAATTATTGTTATCTAACCATGTTAAATCATGAGTTTTATAGGCTCCCACGGTAGAAAAAGAGACATGTGTAAACAACTTAACTTCATCATTAACAATAGGATTACTTGGCTGTATCTCTATGGATAGATTCCCTTGTGAATATAAATTATTACTTAGCATTAGCAATAAAAACGCGATATAGAAATTTCTTAAACTCTTCATAATATTTATTTTATATTATTTTCCAATTTTTAAATAAACTCCAAAGTAAAACCCAGAGAAGTCTAAATTTATTGGGTATTTGTCATTTATTAACCATTCTTGACCTGCGGCATCACGAACTGTTCCTGATTTTAAAAATTGATAACCAACACGCAAACCTAAAGTTGTGAATATTGGGGTTTGAGTAAAGTCATATTCTAGTTTTAATCCGATTTGGCCATGAAATATCTCTTTAGAAAAATATTCTTCTGATAAATCATAAGTTTTAAATGTATAAACAGTATGTATAGCGCTAACTTTTGAAAAAGTTACCCCACCATTCAGTTCTAATCCTAAATGCACTCTATTAAATGAAGTTTCTTTAAAATTTAATAATTCGCTATAATAAAAGGTACTACCTATACCTATGCTTATAGCTTCTGTTCTCAATTCATACTCTCCTTTTGAATAATTTACTTTACCACTATTTTCTGTGTACTTTTTCCAAGGTCTGGATTTTAAACTGGAAAACTGATAATTACCATAAAGACCTACATCTAAACAATCGATAAGTCTATAATTAACTCCTAATTTAAAATTATTCCCTTTTTCAACATATTCTCTTAATAAATCATTTTCAGGCGTTCCAGCAAATGAATCAATATAAAAGTCATTTAGTTTAGACATATTATATTCATTTACTCCGTAACCAAAATCAAATGAAAAAATTTTAGATTCTTGACCGAATAAGAAACTAGATAAACTTAATATTAGTGCAATAGATATTAGTTTCATCATTTCCCGATTTTTAAATAAACACCGTAATAAAACCCTGAAAAATCTAGGTTTATTGGTTTATATACTACGTACTCCGGTGCTTCCCAGTTCCTGCCCAATCTATTCGTAAGGGTTTTTGTTTTATAAAACTGATAGCCAGCTCTTAATCCTAGCGAACTAAAAATCGTTTTTTTTAAAAAATAGTATTCTAAACTAATACCAATCTTGCCAAACAAATCTTTTGAATACCATTTACTTTGACTAATAGAAATTGGTTTAACTGCAGTATTATGAAATTCGCTGACAACAAAAGGTAAACCTAAACCTAATAATGCATCTATACCAAAATCTAATCTATCTAAAAATTTATTTTCTTCATTAAAACTTAAGATTTGATTAAGATACCAAGTATTCGTTATACCGATATTAGTCGATCTTATTGCTAAACTATACAAGCCCTCTGTCATAATTAAGTTTAAGTCTTCGTCTAAAGTTTTTAAAATTGGTTTACTAGTTACTTTACTGCGCTGAGTTTCTACAAAAACTCCTAAATCAAAAAAAGATTTTGGACGAATTTTAAATTTGATATATATATTTTGCCCTTTCTCTATGTGATTACTTAAATCATTAATTTTAAATGCAAAAGAATCTATAAAATACTGATTTAAATTATCCATTTTTACATTTTGCTGAGAATACCCCACTTCAAAAGATATTTTAGGTAAAAAATTCTGAGCTTTTGAAGCTAAGCTAAGGCTAAGCAGTATAATTCCTATAACAATCCGTATCATCATATTATTGTTTAATGAATTTTTTAGTGATCGCTTTTTCTTTGTCTTCAAGTCTTAATAAATACACACCATTGGAAAGACTCGAGACATCAACCATTAATTTCTTGATATTTGTTTTATTATCTATAGATTTAATTAATCGTCCTTCTAAATTAAATATTTCGACTTTCGGATGTTTTAATACACCATTAAAAGATATAGTTAATGATTGTTGAGCAGGATTGGGGTATAAAGTAATTTCACGTTGCAATTCTTCTTCATTAACAGAAGATAAACTCTCGTTATTTACGTGAATAGAATACATGTAGTTCAAATTATCAGGATTATGGTTCCTTGCTTCACCAGCGATCCATTTATTTTCTGATGCACCTTGGGTTACATTATATGTAACATGCCAAGCATAAGTAACCGCATTTACGCTGGAAGTCGTACCCCCTATGTTTACTGATGGGGTTATATCCATAAATGAATTTCCTAAATCAAGTCCTATCTCAGGAAAAACTCCACAAGAACAGCCAGTCTGTGATGCATAGTAACTTACAATCTTAACTGCGTATTCAGCAAATCTATTATTAGATGCAAATCCACCGCCAAGTTTAAGGTTTTGAGTCTTTGAAGATATTTCCTCTATATATGGAACTAAAGGGTCAATAACTTCGGAATTTTGAGAGTTACGTATAATATACCTTCCACTTTCTCTAATTCCATCTACTTCTCTTGAAGTCAATTTGTCTATTATCTCTTTAGTATCCATTGAAATATCAGTTTATCGTATCAATCAAGTTTTCCCATTAAGCCTTCACCAGTGCTTTTGTCAATAAATCCTCTTTCAGTTCCTGATTTTGGGTCTAAATTCTCATGAATTATGATATTATCATCTAGTTTGTATTTTTTTCTAAGCCCTTTTAAGTCCAATTTAGAATCGAAATATATCCAATCTGCACTCTCATTCGACCATGCTTGTCCGAAAAATGTAATCTGTATACCACTATCCAACAAATATGTGGCGATTTCCCTAAGAGAATCCGATTTTATCAGTTCGATTTTATGTAATGCAGTGTCTTTCATAAATTAAGCACAACGTTTTGCAAATAGGCACATGCGGCTACCACGTATGAACGTTCGCCGCTTGAGCTTATTTGTTGTTATGAGCTTTTCTTATTATACTTGTTATATTTATTTTGCGAGATAATTGGAAAATAAAACCTGAACCTCTTGAGTAAAGGCCATAATCCAAATTCGTTTCATTTCCTGAGTCCAAATCAATTATAGAATACATAAAACTACCTGCTGTTATATTCTTAAAACCTTGACTATAAATTAAGTCTAAAGTAAACAAGTATTTATTATTCCATTGGATTATTGTAGAAACTCCAAGTGACAAGTTAAATGAAAACCTATGATTCGCTAAAGCTGAATAAGTACGACCAATAATTAAACTTTCTTCTAAATGAAAGGGGTCAAACGAGTAAGTGTTATAATATAAATCTTCTCCTGGTTTGTTTCCACTTGGCGAGAACAACAAACCTACTCCAAGCTTTAAAGCAACACTTTTATTAAACATTGGTTTAGATATATTCAAAGAAAACCTATGTGTTTCAAAAGATTTTCTCGTCTTCAATTCTTGATTAAAATAATTATTCCAATCTCCTTTTCCGTTAGTACTCATGTATACCTCACGAGCAGATACACTAGCTATGTCTTGATTCCATGATAATCCTAAGACAAAGTTGTTTTTTTTATTTTCCCATTCAAATTCTAACCCTAATCCCATGTATGGGCTAAAATGGAATGTGTTATTATAAATATCAAAGTATTCATTGGATGGAAAATATGAAGAAAAGTGAGTCCAATTTGTAGAACAAATGTTTAGTTTAGTATTTATACTTGGAGTTATATAGAATAAGTTTTGGGAAAATATTTTCCCAAAACTTATTACAAATAAAATTGTTATTAATAACCTCATGTCAATCTTTAGCCTATTAATATGGTGAGTTTACATTTCTACCATCCGCTGCGATTCGTTGACTTTCTAATTCGTGTCTTAATTCTGCCTGTGTTCTTCGAGGTTCACGATGTTGAGTAGAGCCAACTCTGCGATAAGGTGTTGAGTGTCCATCTCCAAAAATGACATTGCTTACCCATTTTCCTGTATTTTTTCCTAATTCTCTTTCAAAAGATTTTCCAAAACTCATAATGTGTGATTTTTTTTCGGCTCGTTTTTTAACCACTTGCCACTAACGTTTTTCAAATAGGCACATGCGGCTACCACATATGAACGTTCGCCGCTTGTGATTATTTGATGTTAGCAAATGTTATCTATTTCTAATCATGACGCCTGAACTTGGTATTATTTCCGGAGTTGAATCTGAAATTACTCTTAAAGACGCTAATGATGTGTCAGATATATTCAACTTGAGACCTAATTTTATATTTTTCGAATAGGTTATGTACTCAATGGATTCATGTTCTATACCGTTGTACTTAATGCTTCTATGTCCAATTTCTGGCTTAACAGCTCCCGCCATCCATGGTCGATCCTCTTGAATATTTAATGAGTCGGGTCTTATATTAAACATTACAGTGCTGTCATCCCAATACCAAAGAACTAGGCTTTGTTGAGGTGTAAATGTTGAGTCATTATTCTCGCTGATTTCAAAATATATAGAATCAGAATAAGCAACTTTTACATTTTCAATAGCTTTCTTGAGTTCTTCATTTTTATTTGAACAGGATGCAATTGCAACCAATAGGTTTATTATAGATAGCTTTAAAATAATATTTCTACTCATGATTTATAGTTCTTAATGTTTGCTAACGGCGTTCTACAGCTAAAAAATCGCTGCTATCCATAAAGTTAAGTATAATTTTGAAAGGAGAGTGATTGAGCTGAGGATGATTTATCATTCGAAGTGCAATCGTTGCATTGTTTTTTAGGTGTTGTTGTAGCTCGTCATTTCTTTTTATTGATATTGTAAATTCTCATAATATCCTTTCCAGACCTTCTTGAATAAAAGCTAACTTTTATGGTGATAACCTATTAGGGATGAGTTCAGTAACAGACGGGTAATTATTTGAAGAAACAACTTGCATAATGTATTGGGAGTTAATTTTACTAAAAATGTTCAGGAAGCACTTGCTTTAATTGATGCAGAACTTTATTTTTTGTAGAGTCGGGAAGATCTTTAGGAATATAATTATCTCCATCCACTTCAACGTAAGTGGTTTTGAATCGAATTTCTTTTAATTTTTCGAGCTGACCTAATGGCGACAGATCCTTGTTAAGAAGAGGTTGAAGATTAAAGTCAAGAACTTTTAATTTTTTCATTAATAAAATCTGATCAATCACCTCTAGCAAATTTATTCCATATATAGACAATCTTTTTAGCTTAGTAAGACTTGTTAGCGGCTTAAGAGATACCTTACCAATGGTGTTGATTGAAACCCATTCAAGATGCTCTAATTTTGACAGAGATTCTGGAAGCTCAATAATTTCGTAAGATGAAAAAAGAAGAGATTCAAGTGACTTTAAATTTTTTATACGTTCATTTAATTCCTTAAGTTTTGGAACAGAAACAATTAGTGTTTGCAAGTCAGGAAGTTCAAAAAAATCATTGGGTAAATATTCAATTTCATCATTGTAAAAGTTGAGATACTCTAGCTTTTTTAAGCCTGAAATATCAAGCTCCTCTATTTTTCCATCAATGATTAAATTAAGTCCTTCTAACTTTTTTAAACCTGAAAAATCAAGCTCCCCAATTTTTCCATTAATGTTTAAACTAAGAGATAGCAATTCACTATAATCCTTCCCGCTGAAACTAAAACTGTTTGTAGAACAATTAACTCCCAAAACCTTAAGTGATTTTTGAGAAAAGGAATTAGCTGACGCCTCTTTTATGAAGTTACCTTCAATCGTAATTTTTTGGATCTTGTTACTTATATCAAACAGATTTGGGATATAATCTGCAGAGTCTAATTTCACGTGTAATTGGGAAAGCTTTTCCATCCCTGAAATTGCTTCAGATAATTCAAGTGAATAATCATTTTCAAGAAAACCCTTAGGATATTTAATTAAAATGTACTCAACTGCATGACATTCGTGAAGTGCTTGAAAATCTTTGTCTGTCAAGCGATTATACATAAATTTTTCAATATCAATTGTGATTGCTTTTACTTTATTAAAATTGATTCTCTTATTATTCCTTTGACTTACGACTAATTCTACTAATGAATGAACTTTCCCAGGAGAATCATTCAAATAATAATTATGATGAATATTTTTCATCCCGGAGCAACCAACCAAAAACACAAATAATATGTATATAAAGTTTCTCATAACTAAGAAGGTATTACTATTGTTTCAGTGGCTTTATGAGCTACAACGTTTGAGGCTTTGCGACGGCCTGTTTTTAAATGTTTTATCGAAGATACAAACATTTCATTTACATGAATGTAAAAATCGAAGATTTTTACAGGCTGGTCGACAAAGGCTGTGTTACAGGCTGTCCTTTTTGTATACTAAAGCTAATTTCTTAATATTTATGGTATCTTTTTGCCATTTTCATCAATGTAATACCCTTTTTCCCACTCATGTCTACTGACATTTATTTTGCCATCATTAAATCCGCCTTCTGTATCGATATAAAAAAACTGAAAGGGAATAATTACTTGGTTTTTTGCATTTACAAAACCCCATTTTTCATTCAGTTTTACGCCATATAAACCTTTTGAAGGAAAAGTAGATATTGCTTCGTACATTATTGGTAGTATCTTTTTCCCGTTTTTGTCATACAATCCCCACTTCCCATTCTTCTTTACCGAAGTCTCTCCATTAAAAAAAGGGCCTACAAGCTCATAATATTTTAATGGAGTAACTTTTTTACCTTTAGAGTTAATCACACCATACTCATAATCAATAATTTTTATTTTACCAGCGTGTTCATCAAACGTTGTTCGATAAATTTGACGAGCAACAACAGCTCTATTTCCCCAAAAAGAACGAACGTAATCATATTTCAATGGTATGACTTCATTTCCTGTATTATCAATAAAACCATATTTTCCAACATTATTTCTAATAATTCCAACAGCAGCGAAACCTTCTTGAAAATCCTGTACATAATCATATTTTGGATGGACTATTTCTTTACCATTTTTGGCAATATAACCATACTTATAATCTATAACGATAACAGCAAAACCTTCCGAAAAATATTTTATATAGTCATACATTGGAGGAGTGAGGATATCTCCAATAGAATCCTTAAGCCCATATTTCCCATTTACTTCATAAGTTATAACATCTTGCCCAAAACTTAGTTTAGTAAATAATATAAAAAAAAGTATTATGAAATGTAGTCGCATTGTTGTCTTTCTTTTTAATTGAGTTCTTTGGATTGCCTGTAACTTACTTATAACCCTACCATCAGACTTCAAAGTCAACAACTGTTTGTTAGCTTTGTATACCATTTGGTGGTGTTAATTTCCCCACAATATATAAAACTTTCTCTAAATATTCAACTACTTCCTCCACTTCTCCCACAACCACTTCAAAAATCTACTTACCAAAAAACTAACCGCAGCCCCAATTGCAGCCAAAATTACTGTCTTAATAATATCTCCAGCATCAAACATGGCCACCACACTCAAAATCGTTCCGGATACCGTCCCAATTATCGTTGTATTGTCATTTGTCATTTCCATAATTTCTAACTTTTAATAAATAAAAAAGCCACCAGGCATTACTGCTTGGTGGCCTCTTACATGAATCTTTAACTTACGCTTACACGCAAGTTTTCTCAGTCAACCGAATAGAGATCTTGATGATCTCAGCTTCATCGGTTACGTCTTTACTCGAATCAACATCAACCATATTCACGGAGGTTGCTAACTCTGTTCCTGCTTTGAATTTTGGTCGTCTCTTTGAAACGTTTACCAACAATTCTTCCTTTAAACACTTTTCTTCAGACATAATTCTAAATTTTGTGGTCCGCTTTAAATTTTGAAGCAGA
>NZ_PJNI01000026.1 GCF_002844555.1 Brumimicrobium salinarum | reverse complement strand
AAAAAAGCGTGCTGACACACGCTCTTTATATAGACGTAGATAATCAATTTGTCAGATGAGATATATTTTACGCAATCCTAGTAACTGTAGTTACCTACATGCAGTTGCAAAGATAACTAAGTTTTAATGTAGGTTTAAATTTTAATGTTATGAAAAAATCAATGAAAAAAATTGATGATTTAGAGAAATCATCAAAATTAGACTTAAATGAAATAAAAGGAGGTTTAAGAGTGGGAGCACTTTTAGCAAATGCTGAAAGTTACGAAATTATTGGAAACTCACCATACAAAACCATTGTAGATGGATTAGAAATTTCTAGTAATGACCAACCTTAATGAAGCTTGAGTTAATAAAAGGCTAGATTAATCTAGCCTTTTTTAATCAAATAAACAACACTTCTTAATGATAGTAATTATCACAGATATTCATGATGGATTAATACATGAAGTAGTTTCTTCATTTGAAGCACATATTAAGCCTATAGTTTATATAAATGAAAAATCGAGATTAGATTTTATGTTCTCAATTAATGAGGAGAAAGATTCAATAACTGTTGATAAAAAGACTTTTAAAGTTAAAGATGTTGAAGTAATTTGGTTGCGAAACATTAACTTTCTTAGAGTTATGAGTGAAAATGAATTCCAAAGAAATGAATTGATGTATTTTTTTAAGTTACTAAATTTTAGATATAAAGAAAAGTTTATTTTTAATGGTTTCGATTCTATCGAATTTAATAAACTGGTTGCTTTGGAAAAGTTACAATCAAAGAATATTTTTATACCTGATTATTTTATTTGCAACACTAAAACTTCGATTCTTGAATATATGAAATGGGAAAGTTTTGTTGTTAAACCAATAAGTCAAGTGCCACGTAAAGATACTAATCAAAGCATGTTTGTTAAGAGATTTTTCCGTGAAGAAATATCTCTCTTTCCTGACATCTTCCTTCAGAGCTTAATACAGGAGTATATTTTACCACAAATTGAAATTAGAGTTGTATTTATAAAAAATGATTTTTTTGCTATTGCAAGTATCACGCGTGCAGATAACATTAGAAATGTTGATATAAGAAAAGATCAGGGAAAACATTCACATTATTTTAAATATCAATTAGAACCGACGATTAAAAAAAACATTATTTGGTTTTTAGAATCTTTAAGGCTTAATTACTGTACTTTAGATATTATCATTGACAAAAAAGATAAAGTATTTTTACTTGACATTAATCCATTTGGGAGCTTTGGTTCGGTTTATAATTATTACAAACAAGATATAAATAATTGTTTTTTTAATAATTTATATTATGAATAATACATCTTCTCTTGTGAGTTTATGCGAATTTTTTTCAGAAACATTTGAAACAATTGAGGAATTAGATCTATCAATTATACAAAACGTTTACAAAGAAAATACAAGCGGATACATTATAGTAATACAAAACATATATGCTTTTAGATTTAATTTACAATAAGATCTTCAGACTTCATCAAGAAATCGATATAATTGAAACATCCCAAGGGATGTATCTGTTTGATCGTGAGAAAACAATTATATATGATTTTCCTTTTAAATCAGTTCACTTAAAAACATATATCAATTCATCAAAGACTATTTCCAATCTTTATGACAAATGCACGATATTAGAGTTATATCAATTTCTATTTTATTTA
Organism: Brumimicrobium salinarum; assembly: GCF_002844555.1. Lineage (GTDB taxonomy): Bacteria > Bacteroidota > Bacteroidia > Flavobacteriales_D > Crocinitomicaceae > Brumimicrobium > Brumimicrobium salinarum. The sequence goes on along the minus strand of NZ_PJNI01000026.1, from coordinate 21,133 downwards.
GATGAATTAAAAATTGGAACATTTATATCGGAACGAGTTAATAAAAGATTATCTACCCAAAAGTTTGAAATAGACGACATCAATATTACTATAATAGAGATAGAGTTTACTGAGGAGATATTTAACAATCACAACCTAATTGATTATATTAATGCCAGCACAAATATTACCTTGCTTTTTATTATCAAATTAAAAGATATTGTCAGACTACTTGATTGTCAGATGAAAATCAATAAAAGATTTAATGTACTTATAATAGATAAAAATCTAAATTCTGGTAACGATTACTTTTTAAAGTTATTAGGTAGCTCCAAAGAAATAGCACTTGTGTTTTACGATAACCAAAGCAACTATCAATGTTTAAAAAAGCACATTAACCAGAAACGTCTTGTTAATATGAGTGATAATGAGTATCGTTTTTCCTTTTCAAAAAAAGAATATGAGAATTCAAAAAACATAAGTTTATATTATCATGGAAGAATTTTTATAAATAAACAGTTGTTAATTTCAAACAGTTTTAACAGCAATCTTTTTTTTAGTTCCCTTAAGGATCTCTTTCCAGTTAAAAAAGAGATTTTTCGTAAATCATTTTGGTGGATAACAAAAGATCAAATAATTGACTGCAAAAATTGTTTACTAAAAAATTATTGTATAATCAATAATATGCCAAAAAATAAAGGAGTAAATTCTTATATTTTATCAAAGCCTTGCAAGCACAAAATCACTTCTATCCAATAATTACAAAAAAACAATGTATAAATTTTATTTACTCTTATTTCTGTTTCTAATAATGGTAAATGTGAAGGCACAAGAGGTAGCTATACACATTTTTGACAAAGACTTTAATAAAAACATAAATCATGACATCTATATACTTAATTCTTCTAAAGGTGAGGTCGTATTTTTTTTATTAGAAAACGAAAAAATCAAATTTAAGGTTAACAAAAATGATAATTATATTTTTCTAGCTCCATTCTACAATAAACTTGACATTAAAGGTTATGATTTATTACAATTAGATACATTGGAATTAGTACCTAAAAATCAAAATTATGAGGAAATTAATATACAAAGGTATTCCAAAAAATCTTTGATTAAAGAGTGGAGAAAGTTTATCAAAAAGAACAGACATGAGATAGGTTTTTCAAAGCAAAGGTATTTAAACTTTTTACAGACTACAATTAAAGATACTATAGTTGAAAGCTATTATTCATTTGGGAATATTAATACGGAAAATAACGAATATAAAATTATTTCAGGCGACTTTCGATTTGGCAGAAAAATAAACTTTATCAGTCTCAATATCAACGAACTATTGCTTTTGTTTTCACCCTTTAATATGATTAAAGTGGAGCCTGTATTAACTAATTTCATTTTACCATCTAAAGGTTTGAATAAACGATTAAATGGCTTTAAAGTCTCATCAAATTCTAGTCCCAATGACTCTCTAATTCGCATTAAAATTGACAATGAGCACCTATCGGAAGAAACAATTTTTAATAAGGTAAACGGCAATCCTGTTCAAACATCGATTCAATTATATAGTGCTGAACTCTTCCAACAATTGAATGACTCAAATAGAACCCTAATTGCGGACTCAGTTTTTTTAAAATTTGAATATGACAACAAATTCATATCAAAATTTTATTACAAGATACTCTTTAAATCATCAAGGACTGAAATTCAAGGTTATTTCATTCAACAAAATGAATCGGTTAATCCTTACCTAAGTAACTATACTTTGGGTCAGTTCAAGCGTCAGAATACCTACTCTGAATTAATATTAAAAAGAAGTAATAATTTTCAACTAAATACCGAATTTTTCTCAGCTATTGATAGCTTAAGTTTACCTAGTTCTAAATTAGAACATTTTCTACTGTCGAAAGTAACAAGCACTTTATTATTGAATCAAAATGAAATGAACATTTTGGAAGATTTTATTGACTTTAATGAAACAGAATCTACACATATCCAAAGATTTAATTCCTTTGAAAAATATGATAATTATATACCTTTTATTTGGCACTACAGATTTGAAAAGAATATAAACCTAAACTTTTTCCCTACTTTTTTTGATAGAACTTTTTTATTGACAATAGAAAGAACAAAATTTCTTACATTAAAAATGTATATCATTTACAATTATATAGAGCATAGAAGAAAGAGCGTAGAACAAGAGTTTCATCAATCAATCGATATTCAAACGTACCGATCAAGAGTAAAAACGACATACCACGAAATAAAAAGAGATATTGCTGATTGGATTGAGTTCCCACTTGACGATCAAATGCTCTATATTCTGACAAAAAAAGAAGTTCTTAACAACCTTGAATCCATCGCTGATGCTTTTATTAAAAATAATCAAGTACAGAAAGACTCCATTTCTATTTTTAATAATCAACCAGATCTTGAGGATATTTTAAAGTTAAGTTTATCAAATAAGGATAAAAACAAAATAATTAATTTTTATCTTAAAATAAACATCTTCTACATTAATCAAATTAGACAGGAGAAAAATGAATATTCAGAATATGAATACAAATACCTTCTTTTAAATACTATCATTTTAAAAGAACACATTGGGAAAAAAGAAGATGCTTGTTATTATCTAACAATATTAAAAAATAAATATCACAATGTGTATTCATATTTGATAGATAGCCAAAAAAGCTTTAAGACAATTTGCCAGGATAATTAATGAAAAACTTCCCTTTCTACAAACAACCCGATGAAATGGATTGCGGTCCAACATGTTTACGCATGATAGCAAAGCATTACGGACGCACCATATCTCTACGAAAGCTAAGAGCCATTTCCGAAACAACCCGTGAAGGCTCTACCCTACAAAACATAGCAGAAGCTGCAGAAAGCATTGGCTTCAGATCCTTAGGTGTAAAAATAGATTTTGAAAAACTCAAAGATGATGCGCCACTGCCTTGTATTGTATTTTGGCAACAAAGACACTTCGTGGTGGTTTATAAAATCACCAAAAAAATTGTTTATGTTTCAGACCCAGCACATGGTATAGTAAAATACACACACGAAGAATTTATTGAAAACTGGATTGGTAAGAATGCAACAAAAACAACCGAGGAAGGAGTTGCTTTATTACTCGAACCCACACCTAAACTAAAGCAAAAAGAAGAAGACGACAACACAGAAAACAAACAAGGTTTTTCATTTCTTTTCAAATATCTTTTCCGCTACAAAAAATTCTTAGTCCAGTTAATTATTGGTTTGCTTGCTGGCTCTCTTTTACAACTAATTTTCCCCTTTTTAACCCAAAGCATTGTAGATATTGGAATTCAAAATCAAGACATCAATTTTGTTTATCTAATATTAATAGCACAACTTTTCTTATTTATTGGTCAGACTTCAATTGAGCTCATTAGAAGTTGGATTCTTCTGCATTTGAGTACACGGATCAATATTTCCTTAATTTCTGATTTTTTCATAAAATTAATGAATCTACCAATAGCATTTTTTGATGTAAAAATGACTGGAGATATTATGCAACGCATCAATGATCATCAACGTATTGAAAATTTACTCACCAGTACTTCTCTAAATACTTTGTTCTCACTGTTTAGTTTGGTCATTTTTGGGGGTGTCTTGGCCTATTATGACTTGCAAATATTCGCTATTTTCATTGTCGGTTCAATCCTTTATTTCGTGTGGGTTACTTTATTCCTTAAACGCAGGAGAGATTTAGACTATAAACAGTTTTCACAAATGAGCGATGAGCAGTCTAAGGTTATGGAACTGGTGAATGGAATGCAGGAAATAAAACTGCACAATGCTGAAAGACAGAAACGATGGAGTTGGGAATATGTGCAAGCGCGTTTGTTTAAAATTTCAATGAAGAGTTTGGCACTAGAGCAAACGCAAACCATTGGGTCAAGATTTATAAATGAGCTAAAAAACATTCTGATCAGTGCTTTTTCAGCTAAACTGGTTATTGATGGAGAAATAACTTTAGGAATGATGATGGCTATTTCTTATATCATAGGACAACTAAACAATCCTATTCAACAGTTAATAGGCTTGGTTTATTCTGTTCAAGATGCAAAAATTGCATTAGAACGTTTATCGGAAATTCACAACAGAGAAGATGAAGAAAAAGTAGGCGAAGAAAAAACGAATGATATCCCCGAAAACCCAACTTTTGAGATTAAAGATTTGCATTTCAGGTATACAGGAAGTAGTGAAGAGGTGCTGAAGGGAATCAACATGACTATTCCTGCAAATAATATAACGGCAATTGTGGGCTCAAGCGGAAGCGGGAAAACAACGCTGATGAAGATGCTTTTGAAGTTTTATGAACCAACAGCAGGTGAAATTAGGATTGGTGGACACAATTTGAGTAATATTTCTCAAAAAGTGTGGCGAGATAAGAGTGGTACGGTGATGCAAGAAGGTTATATTTTCAATGATACCATCGCCAATAACATTGCTATCGGTGAAGATATTATTGACAAAGAGAAATTAAGAAATGCTGTAAAAACAGCCAATATTAAAGAATATATTGAGCAACTTCCTTTGGGTTACAGCACAAAAATTGGTCAGGATGGGGTTGGAATGAGTACAGGGCAAAAACAACGTTTATTAATAGCCAGAGCGGTGTATAAAGATCCTGAGCTTATTTTCTTCGATGAGGCGACTAGTGCTTTGGATGCCAACAATGAAAAGATCATCATGGAAAATCTGGATACTTTCTTCAAAGACAGAACAGCTGTTGTTATTGCCCATCGTTTGAGCACGGTTAAAAATGCAGATCAAATTGTGGTGTTAGAATTTGGAGAAATTGTGGAGAGTGGAACGCATAAGGAGTTGGTGGAATTGAAGGGAAGGTATTATGAGTTGGTGAAGAATCAGCTGGAACTTAATTAATTATGAATGGGTTAATTAGGAATTATGAATGTAGAATTATGAATTTTTAGAGGGTGTTCGCTGCGCTCAAAGAGTTTTTTTACACAGAAGGTTTTCACAGAGATTCACGGAGTTTAGGTAAAAGTAGTGGAGATCTAATTATTTCAAATACGAATAAATGAGAAATCTACAACTATTCGTGAGTACTCTCTTTTTTTCTCCGTGGTACTCTGTGAAAATCCTCCTTTTACCTCTGTGAAATAAAACCATGAGCATAGCGAATAAAACAAAATAATGGAAGAAGAAAAAGAAATAAACATCCGCTCCGAGGAAGTACAAGAAGTACTCTCGCATGTACCAAATTGGATGATCAGGTGGGGAATAACCTTAATACTGGGACTAATAATCATGGTGTTGGTCTTGTCTTGGTTTATAAAATACCCTGAAGTGATTAATGGAAGTATAAATATTACAACGGAAACTGCTCCCATCAAATTGACAGCTCAGATCAACGGGCGTATTCAGAAATTACATGTTAAGAATGGAGATGTGGTCGCTAAAGGAGAACCGATCGCTGTACTTGAAAATCCATTGAATGAGAAGGCTGTTTTACACTTGGAACATCTGATGGACACCTTTCAATTGCATTTTAAAAATGATTCCTTGGGTGCTTTTAACTTTTCACTCCCCCTACCCAACTTCGGTGATTTACAAGAAACCGTTAATCGTTTTCGGAGCGTTGGGCAAGAATACTTCAGTCGAAAACACAATTCTTATGTAACCGATCGGATAGACAATGTTAACCAGCAAATTGTTCATCACAACAGTTTAAGACGCATTCTTACTTCACAAATGTCCAGGAGCGAAAAAGAGATGCGGAATGCAAATGAAAAGTTTGAAACAGACAAGAAGCTCTATGAAAAAGGTGTTATTGCAAAAATGGAGTTTTTTGAAGAACAAACGAAGTTCTCTCAAAAGCAAGAAGCGCTGGAACAATTAAAAACGGGAATTATTCAAAACAACATTACCATAACGAATTTAGAAAAGGAACGCATTGAATTAACTTTTGAAAATGAGGACAAAATAAGACAATTAAAAGTGGAGCTAAGCACGATCACTGATCAACTAGAAAATCAAATTATAGGTTGGCAACAGTCTTACGTTTTGACCTCACCTTATGATGGAATTGTCAATTATCTTGGAAACATCAATGAAAATCAATCCGTATCTGCTGGCGCTACCCTATTCGCTGTTTTACCACAAGACACTCGACTTATTGGCTACGTACAAATTCCATCACAAGGTATTGGCCGTGTCGAAAAAGGACAGCGTGTAAACATTCAATTGGCAAATTATCCGAAGCAAGAATTTGGACAACTCAAAGGAGAGATAATGTCTGTTTCAGAAATTCCAACCATAAATCAAGAATCAAAAGAGGGCTATTATTTTGCAAAAGTGAACTTACCCGAAGGACTCAAAACGACATACAATAAAGAATTAAAGCACACAGCGGAAATGATTGGAACTGCTTCAATTGTTACAGATGACCTTAGGGTTTTAGAACGTGTGTTTAATCAATTCCGAACTTTATTTGACGATTAAAATGAGAACAAATCGCATCATACCTATCATTTTAATTTGTTTTTCAAGCCTATGGAGTCTTGCACAAGAAACCTGGAGCTTAGAAAAATGTATTGCCTACGCCGATTCTGGAAACTTGAATCTTCAACACAAAAAGGCAGATCTTTTAATCGCAGAAATTCAATATAAACAATCAAAATTAAACGTACTCCCAACTTTAAATGCAGGAGGAACACATGGATATAACTGGGGGCAAAGTATAGATCCCTTTACCAACCAATTTGCTACTGAAAGGGTAAGAACGAACAACCTTTATGTTGGAAGTTCATGGAGTATTTTTTCAGGTTTACAGAATTACTATTTAATACAACAAAACAACATAAGCCATCAAGTAACAGAGCAAGAAATAGAAATTCAACGCCGAAATCTTAAAATTGACATTACGGCAGCATATATGCAGATTGTCTTAAATCATTACCTGATTGAAGCTGCAGAAAAACAATTGGCCTACGCTATAGAATCAGAAAACATTGCCAAAGATCGATTAAAAGGTGGTTACGCCACACATTATGAAGTTTTATCAATGACGAGCCAACTCATCAAGGACAGCACAACATTAATTCAAGCCCAAAACAATAAAGAATACAGTCTCCTCCTGTTGAAACAGCTGTTAAATTATCAAGAAGAAATACAAGTTGAAATAAGTGAAATCGAAAAACTAGAAACAATACCGGCTGAAATCAATAAAGAAAGTTTTTCTGAAAACCCAGAATATAAACTGGCTTTATCAAGAATAGATTTACAAGATTTTCAATTAAAAACAGCAAAAGCCCGCCTCTTGCCCAACCTTTCCATAAACAGTTCTATCGGAAGTGGCTACTCCGGGAACAGTAAAACACTTGTGGGAAGCGAATTTCTTCCAAAACCTTTTGAAGTGCAAATGCGAGAAAATTTTTATCAATCCGCTGTGCTCACATTAAATATTCCCATATTTAATAATGGGCGTGTACATTCTGAGATCAAAATCGCGGAAGCAGAACTGACCAAAACAATGTTAGAACAAGAAATAATGGTTCAAGATTTACGGAATCAGTTAGAAAAATTAGAGAATGAAATCACGAATGAGCAACTGAATTCAAAAGCCCTACAACGTGCACTACAAGCTTCTGAAGAGCAATTCAAAGCAGCCACAGAACAATACAATTCAGGAACAATCAACGTACAGAATTACCTCGAATTAAGGAGTGATTTGTTTAAAACTCAAGCAGATTATTACACTTCTTTGATAACGCTAAGGTTTAAGGAAAAAATGCTCAAAACACTTTATGAAAAGTGAGTTTAAATCAATATATTTAACTTGAATCCCTTAATTTTTCCGTTCATCAGTAATAAATCATAAAGAAAATACACCTGTAAAGAATAAATTAGTATATATTAGCGTTAGCTATTTCGATAGTACACTAATTTATTACAACATACCTGCACGGTGGATAAACATAACTACACTACAATCCATTGCAGAACATTTTTGGCTTGACCTAATGTGAAATTAGGTTCGAACTTGATATTTATTAAATGTATCATAAAGAATGAAACATAGATTAAACATCAGTTACAAAATTTGTATATGAATTTTTGTGAAGAAGTTATTATTAACACACTTTAATTAGGTGTATAATAAGTACAAAGGCGATGTAATGACTTACAATTAAAATGGAGTTAATTCATCGTCCGGAATGCTGAGGAGGTTTAAATAAATAAAATGTTTGGGACTAATTTACATCTGATCACACTGCTCTACTTGACCTTAGAAATAATTATTCTATTTGTTCAGGTGGCCGTATGCTTGTCACGTCCTAAAGACATTAGAAGGTTCAGATTTTTTATTTTAATTTCACTTTTTATCCTTTTCAATGTTTTTAATGGTTTCTTCCCGAATCCAAGTTATGTTATACCCATTTTAATTCAAGATATCATTGCTTACTCAAGTGGAATTGCACTAGCAACTTATTACTTCTACTTTTTGGTTAATGAATTAAAAATAAAAAGTGGCAAATATTACAATACAAAGTTTCTGTTTTCAAGTTTAGTCGTTTCCTTTATCATTGGGCTTGTTTTTACCTATCTCATTACTGGAGAAGTGAATTTTTCTGAAGAAATATTTATTGTTCCCCCTATTTTTATTGCCGTGTACTTTTGCATTCGAACCTTAATCTTTATTTTCAAGAGTCAGGAAGATGTTTCATCCCATTACAAGTCACTGACTATTTCAGGTTATATTGGAGTTGTTTTTATGTCTTCTATGCCTATAGTTGTTTATTTTGGAGACATTCAGCCCGTCAAAATTAGTCTCATCAATATTAGTTTCTTATTAACCGCTTTTTCATTTTACAAAAATCAGTTATATCTCAGTAGAAAGGAATACAATGCCTTAAATAACATCGGATTTTATGCTGAAGAAGCAATAACGATAGAAGCGCCAATCATAAAGGATACACATAATGAAGTTCAACTTACAGCTAAAGAAACTGAGGTTTGCAAACTTATTTTAGAAGAGCTTACTTACCAAGAAATTGGAGAAATACTATATATTACAAAAAACACGGTTTCAAAACATGCTTCTAATATTTTTAAAAAGACAAACTGTAGAAGTAAACAAGAATTTATTGATCGATATGCAAAAGAAAATGGTTTAAACCTAATCGAAATCAGTTAACCCGAACTATTAACTCCTATGATCGTTGAGCTCGTAAACTCGGTTCACCAATCTTAAAATATAACATTAGAAATACTTAATAATCAATCATTTAAATGTGCTTCAAGCAGTTTATAAGAACCCCAAATTTGGGTATTGATAATTTGGCAAGATTTTGATTTATTCGTCGTTACAAGCCTCGCAAAATATGCATTTATTACTTTAAGCCTTGTGTCTAAAATAGATTCAAAATTAAATGCATGAACCAAGCCTGCGAGCTCAACGATCATAGGAGTTAATAATACGGGTTAAGTACTCATTCTTGTGTAAAGTTTTCTTGACGACTTCTTTTTAATAAACCAGGAAACTCCTGAATACTTTGCATAAACAAGAACTTTCAATAACCTTAACAACAAGAATATTCCTGTCAGGATATTCAGGTAAATTTTAACCGAACGCACACCTGTCTCTTTTCCTAAAAAAATATAAAAATCTTTTTTTAATTGAATAAAACCATAAGTTTGGCATTGGGTTCATTTCTACATGAAGAAAGAATCCATAAAAATCATTCACACTAATAACGAATACCAATTAAATCATTGGTTTATTTCTAAAAAAATGAGAATAACTTACAACAAATGATGTATAAAATAATTTCTTGTCTGCTTGCCGTTGCATTTTTATTGAGCTGTAAATCAAAGACAGATGAAACCAAACAGTATCTTAAGCTCCCTGTGCTGACCGTTGATACCTGCACAGCAATCACCGTAAAAGATTATATTGGAACAATTGAAGGTAAGGTAAACGTGGAGATTCGTTCACAAGTGGAAGGAACACTCCAAGAAATCTATGTTGATGAGGGACAATACGTAGAAGAAGGACAGAAGCTATTTAAAATAGACCCTTCCCCCTACACAGAAGAATTGAATAACCAAATTGCTAACGAAAACATTGAAAAAGCAAAATTAAAAAATGCAAAGCTAGAAGTTGATCGGCTGCGACCACTCATCGAAAACGAGGTAATTGCAGAAGTTCAACTAGAGGCAGAAATGGCCAATTATGAAGTTGCTCAAGCCTCATTAGCAAGAGCCTCTGCCGCTGTTGCTAGTGCACAAATTAATCTCGACAGAACAGTTATTGAAGCACCTGTTCAGGGATATATTGGTATGATTCCAAAAAGAATTGGGAACTTAGTAACCCGAGATGAAAAAACACCACTTACTGTGCTCTCCGATGTGAGTGATGTTTACGTTTATTTCAGTATGTCGGAATCTGACTATCTTTATTTTACCCGAAATAAAACCATAAAAAATGACTCAACACGAAATTCATTAGGAAACATTTTACCAGAAGCCACTTTATATTTAGCTGATGGGGTTGAATATCAAGAAAAAGGAATAGTAGATGCTGTTTCTGGTCAAGTAAACAGAAGCACAGGTTCTATTTCCCTACGGGCATCATTCCCCAACTCATCTGAAGTGATGCGTTCAGGAAACACAGGAACTATTCAATTAAAAGAATCTAAAAGGGGGGTGATTTTAGTTCCTCAAGAATCCATAATTACCATTCAAGACAGGAAGTTTGTTTATACTATTGATGAAAACGACCGCGCTCGAATGGAACCCATAGAAATTAATGGTGTTTCAGAAGAAAACTACATCATTTCCAAAGGTTTGAAACCTGGAGACAAGATTATTCTTACTGGATTTCATAAAGTGGAAGAAGGGATATTAATCAGTCCAAAAGAAGAGCGATAAATATGTTAAAAAACATCATTACTAAGCCTATTCAAGCGGTTGTACTAGCGTTAATTCTCATATTTTTGGGACTATTGGGAATGGAAAAACTATCGGTAACTCGTTTTCCTGAGATTGCTCCTCCTAGTGTTCGGGTACGTATTAATTATCCCGGAGCAAGTTCTGAAACCGTTGCAAAAGCTGCTTTAATTCCGATTGAAGAAGCAATTAATGGAGTTGATGGAATGACCTTTATTGAATCACGCGCCTCTAATAGTGGGAAAGGGGTTATTAATGTTTACTTCAAAATCGGGACAGATCCAGATCAAGCAGCTGTTCGCGTGCAAACACGGGTTTCCGAAGTAAGCAGTGAGGTTCCTATTGAGGTCGTCGAATCAGGAATTTCTGTTACTCCAAGACAAAGGGGAAATATCATGACCATCAATTTGTACAGTGAACGTGATGATGAAGCCTACGATGAAACTTTTCTTCAGGCCTATGCTCTATTGAATGTGAATCGAGAAATTCTCAGGGTTCCTGGCGTTGCAAAAGTTTCTCGAGTAGGACAAAGAAACTACTCCATGCGTATTTGGTTAAATCCTGAAAAAATTGCTGCCTATGGGCTAACACCTCAGGAAGTCATGCAAGCGGTGGAAGAACAAAACTTTGAAATTGCACCTGGAAAGTTTGGTGAAGGTTCTGATAAGGTCTTTGAAATTCCACTTCGACATAAAGGACGTTTTTCTTTGCCTGAAGAATATGAAAACATTCCAATTAGAACAAACCCCGACCGATCTTTACTCTTTTTAAAAGATATTGCACGCGTTGAATTTGGAGCTTCAAACGTGGGATCTGACAACTCTGTAAACGGTAATCCCGGATTAACTTTAAACCTCACACAAACCGCAGGATCTAACGCTAATGAGATTGATGAAAAAGTTAGAGCGGTGCTTACACGAATTTCTAAATCCTTTCCACCTGGAGTAAAATATGACATCTCCTATTCGGTTAAAGAACAAATCGATGAATCGATTTCGCAGGTAATCACCACGATGATTGAAGCTTTTATTTTGGTTTTTATCATTGTTTACATTTTTCTTCAAAACATGCGCTCTACAATCATCCCGATTATAGCGGTTCCTATTTCTTTACTCGGTTCTTTTTTCTTTATTTATCTTTTAGGATTCTCCATAAATATCCTTACCATGTTCTCCTTGGTTTTGGCCATCGGAATTGTAGTTGATGATGCCATAATTGTTGTGGAAGCCATATTCCATCGCATGAAGCAGAAAGGCATGAAAGCAAAACAAGCTACGCTAGAAACAATGGATGAAATCAGAAAAGTAATTCTCTCCATTGGAATGGTCATGCTTGCCGTTTTAATTCCCGTTGGATTTATGGAAGGTCCGGCTGGGATTTTCAATATGCAATTTGCTTACACTTTGGCCATTGCTGTTGTAATTTCTGCTTTAATCTCTCTTACATTAGTCCCTGCTTTGAGTGCAACTTTTTTAAAGTTTGGTAGTTCAAAAAAATCTAGAAGAAAAAAGTCTTCGAGAATTGTCGTTCAGATAAAACTCGTTTTTCGAAAGTTCTTCCATAAATTCAATGCCTTATTCGATAGGTTCATGCGTTGGTATGAGCAAAGCGTGAAGTTTTTAATTCGCAATGGACGGATAACAGTTGCCATTATTTTCGTTAGTGTTGGCCTTGGTGTCTTATTTATGCAAAATACGCCTAGTGGATTCATTCCAACAGAAGACGATAATTTTTTAACGATTTCGATGGCTTTACAACCGGGTGCATCTCTTAACAGAACCCAAAAAACACTCATTCTTGCCGATTCTATTTTGGCGGATAGAGAAGAAATTGAAGGCATTACAACAATCACAGGTTTTAACTCGGTGGATAATACGAAAAGCTCATCCTTTGCTGTGATGTATCTAAACCTAAAACCCATTAAAGAAAGAGGTAAAATTCAAAAAATAGACCAAGTTATCGCCAGTTTACAAAAAGACCTCAATGTAATTGACGAGGCTACCTTTCAAATCTTTCCACGTCCAACTGTTCAAGGGTTTGGTAAGTTTAGTGGGGTTGAAATCATGTTGCAAGATAAATTGGGAGGCAGCTACAAAGACTTTGAAAAAGTAGCCCAAGGATTTATAACCAAATTGAATGAAAGTTCAGCTGTTTCTAGTGCTTTCACCTCTTTTAACGCTAATTTCCCACAATATATTTTAGAAATTAATTATAAAAAAGCACGAACACTTGGCGTTAATGCCAAAGATTTAATGCGTACCATTCAGGCATATTATGGCCGAGTACAAAGCGGTGATTTTAGTCGTTTCGGAAGACAATACCGTGTATATTTCCAAGCAGATGAAGAGTTTCGCTCTGATCCGTTTACTTTTGCTAATATCTATGTTAAAAACCAAGACGGCGAAATGCTACCCGCAAATACTTTGGTTAAACTGACCCCAGTTCAAGGACCAGAAACAGTAAATCGATACAATTTATTTAATGCAATTCCAATAAAAATCACACCAGCTGAAGGGCGAAGTTCTGGAGATGTTTTAGCTGCAGCAGAAAAAATCTCTAAAGATTTACCCTCCAATTATCGTTATGAACTTACAGGAATGGCCTTGGAAGAAAAGAAATCAGCTGGTCAAACTGGATTCATTTTTGGAATTTCCATATTATTTGTCTACTTATTACTTGTTGCACAATACGATAGCTTTATTCTACCGCTATCCATTTTGATTATTGTTCCCTCTGGTTTGTTCGGTATTTATAGCGCAATTAATATAGCGGGAGTAACCAATAATATTTATGTTCAAGTGGGTATGCTTATGCTCATAGGCCTACTCTCTAAAAATGCAATTTTAATTGTAGAATATGCATTACAACAACGCAGAAAAGGATTCAGCATATTCGATGCTGCGATTTTGGGAGCTGTTTTAAGGGTACGCCCCATTTTAATGACCACTTTTGCATTTGTCGCCGGATTAACCCCTTTAATGTTTGCTGTAGGTCCATCGGCTAAAGGAAACCATTCTATTTCTATTGGAACTGCTGGCGGATTAATAGCAGGTGTAATCATATGTATTATGGTGGTACCTGCATTATTTGTGTTTTTCCAAAATCTTGATGAAAAAGTTAAATCAAAGCTTAAAAATGAAAACTAAAACAATATTTATTTTACTAGCTGTTGTATTGGTGGGATGTATGCCACAGGCTAAATATTCGCCTGAATCATTTAAAGAACCGGATAAGTTTAGAATTGCCGAAACCAATTTAGCTGAAGAAGAACGTATTTTTGAGGGTGATTCACTGGTACACACAATCGATTCAACACAATTAGCTTGGAGAAACTTCTTTAAGGACGAACAGCTCATCTCACTCATCAATGAAGGATTAAAACACAACTTCGACATACGAATGGCTATGAAAAGAATGGAGATGTATCAACTTCAATTTAAACAGTCGAAGCTCGAATTACTTCCGAGTGTTAATGCAGTAATTGCAAATCCAAATTATCAATTTCGTTCACAAGATTTTCATTCTTCTGCAAATGATAAATGGTATGGTGATGAAACTCCACCAGAAGATATGTTTTTATATCGCGCTCAACATCTCTCCGGACTAGTCTTTAATTGGGAAATCGATATTTGGGGAAAAATCAGAAGTCAAAAAGAGGAAAGTTTGTTTGAGTATTTGGCTACTGTAGAAGCAAAAAATGCCATACAAACGCAGTTGGTAGCCGATATAGCGTCTGGTTATTATAACTTGTTGTCTTTATATGCTCAATTGGATGTTGCCCAATCGAATTACGAACTTTCTCAACGTACATTAAGAATGGTTAAACTTCAATTTGAATCTGGAAATACAACTGCATTAGCAAAACAACAAACAAAATCTTTGATGCTCGCTACAAAATCACTGATACCTAGATTAAAACAAAAGATAAGCCGACAAGAGAATTTATTACAATTACTAACCGGAAAAACAGTTGGTGAAATTGTACTTTCCTCTAGTAATTTTGAAGACAACTATAAAGACATCGCCACCAATTACACCATTCCTTTGGAAATGGTGAGTTATAGACCTGATGTACGCAGAGCAGAACATAACTTATGGGCGGCCAATGCTAATGTTGGTGTGACACAAACAATGCAATATCCTCGACTTGCAATTGATTTAGGAATTGGTGTGAATGCGGTGCTACCGACGAATTGGTTTAACATCCCTGGTGCTTTGTTTGGTTCAATCATAGGTAATTTAACACAACCCATATTTAATAAAAAACGTTTAAAAACGAAGTTTGAAACCGCTAAACTAAATCGAGAGATTAAGGAGATTGAATTTCAAAAAACAGTATATCAATCCATTAATGAAATTTCTAACCTATTGACTTTAATGAATGCTTTAGATGAGCAAATCGCTATAGCAGAAGAACAAGTTGAAAACTCTGAATTAACAATTTCTCAATCGAATTTATTATTCAACAGTGGGTATGCAACATATCTAGAAGTTATTAATGCACAGAAAGTTGCTTTGGATAGTGAAATTCAATTATCTGAATTAAAAGAAGAACGCTTACAACTGCGCGTGATGTTGTATAAAGCGCTTGGTGGAGGTTGGTAGAGAGGGTTGAATGTAACGAATCCAGAAACTAATATTTTGTTTCCGATACTTTTTTATGTACTTTGGTGTAAACTTTAAGGTGTAGCTATCCAATTAATGCAAGTCGATAAGCATCCTTTCAAAGTAAGAATAACAATTAGAACACTACTTTTTATAAGTAATTAAACCCACTTTTTATGCGTTTAATATATTTTGCGTTTTTAACTTTTACTTTTATTATCTCCAGTTGTTTTTTCACCACATTATATGCGCAAAACATTTCTCAGCTTGAATCACAATTACAACAAGCATCAGAAATAGAGAAAGCAAACATACAATTACAGTTAGGTCATTTACACCTTAATAGGGATCCAGAAAGATCTATATCTCTTGCTAATAAAGTGTTGAAATTTGGAGTTACCACTAATAACTATGAGTTACAAGCCAATGCAAGACTTATTATAGCACATGCTAGTTTTAAGAAAAAAGAATATGAAAAAGCGTATATAAATACAGAAAAGGCTGACAACTATCTTAAAAATCAAAAATCAGAGAACTATTATATTAATAAAGAATTACAGGGTAACATTTCATTTGAGTTAGGAAAATTCAAAACATCCATTAAGCAGTTAAAAGAAACATATTCTTTTTATAATAAAAAGAATGATTCCAAGAATAGTGGGTTTGTTGCTTCAAAAATTGGAAGTGCATATGAAGAATTAACTAATTATAATTCAGCAATAATATGGCATAAGAAAGCACTTAGTCACTTTAAGAAAAGCAAAAACATCCGAGAAATAATACTTACAAAATCCATTCTTGGTGGAGTTTATGGGAACTATGGCAATTATTCAATCGCAAAAAAAACACTAATAGAAGCGCTTAACTTAGCTAAAAAAAACAACTACGATAAAGAAGTTATTAAATTAAATGAACGGATAAGAATAATTTCAAAGAACATTGATGAAGATAAATTAAGTACGACAGAATTTGAAAAAAAACAGGTAAAGGAACAAAAGGAATTACTCTCTAAATTCTCAAATCAAAGAACAAAATCTTTAGAAGAGATAGAGAAGTTAAACAAAAAAAATCAGCTCATTGAGTTAAAAATAAGAGTCCAACAAGATGAATATGAGAAAAAGCTTTTATCAGAACAAATGTCAAAGCTTATGATAGAAGAAGCTTTGAAACAAGAGCAATTAGAAAAACAAAACCTTAAATTAGCGCTTGAGAACGAAAGGTTATTGTCAGAAAAGAAGTCCGTTGAAAACCAACGCTTATTTATATCTTTAACTTCATTAATTCTTGTAGTCATATTAATACTTTTAGCGCTTATTATTAAGAGTCGAAGTAATCGAAAACTCGCTCAGAAGAATCGTGAAATCAAACTTCAAAAAGCGGAAATCGAAAAAAAGCAAGAGCACATTAATCAAAGTATTATGTATGCTACTAAAATTCAAGAAGCTATTTTACCTTCATCCTACAAATTATTGAATAATTTTAATGGTGCATTTATTTATTTAAACCCAAAAGATCAAGTGAGTGGAGACTTTGTTTGGGTACATCAAGGTAAAAACAAGGTTTTTTTATGTGTAGCTGATTGCACTGGCCACGGTGTTCCAGGAGCATTTATGTCGATTATATTTAATAACATCCTAGACGAAATCATTAAGAAAGAAAAAATTGAGGATCCGCATAAAATATTGGAACGTTCTGCCTCGTTGCTTTCAGAAAAGGTAAAAGAACAGGGACAAAATTTATCTAAATTTAAAGACGGAATGGACGCTGCTTTTATCACAATTGACCTAGAAAATTCTAAGGCTTACTTTTCTGGAGCCAAGAATTCGCTATATTTAATTAGGAATCAAGAACTCAATGAATTTAAGGGTTCTAAATACTCAATCGATACAACTTTGAAGCAAATAAGTGATTCAACTAAATTTAGTGATACAGAAATTGAGTTAATAAAAAGTGATCAACTCTATCTTTTTACTGATGGTTTTATGGATCAAAAAGGTGGGGATAAGAATACTAAATTTTATCGAAAAAACTTTAAAGAATTTATTTTATCAAATTCAAAGTTCTCAATGAAAGAGCAAAAAAAACAAATTGAAACTAAATTTGAAGAATGGAAAGGAGCAAACGAACAAATTGATGACTGTTTAATTGTTGGTATTAAGATTTAAACATCAATGGATATTTATAACCATAATTTTCTTTAATTAATGACCTAATGACCTAAAAAGGATAATTCAATTCTTATAAAGAAGTAACAAACAAGACACAAACTTATTTTGAGGTACAAACACCTCAAAATAAGTTTGTATTCAAATATATATTTGTAAAAAATTATTTACTGCTACATTATGAAAAATATTATTCTTCTTGTATTAATATCTTCGTTTATTTCTGCATCAAACTCTGTATTCTCACAATTTGTTGAGAACAAAGGACAGGTTGTTGATCACAATCAAAATTTTCATCCAGAAGTAAAATACTACCACTCAAACAATAGTGCGGGAGTATATTTCCAAAATGATAGAGTTGTCTACAACTTCATAAAAGTGGATAAGGTGGATAAAAATCTATATTCATCCAACCAAAAAGAATATAAAGAAGCCTTAAAAAAGCGTGAGGCTACTTATTATAGGATGGATTTAGTCTTTCAAAATGCTAATCCGAATATCGATATAACAACTGGTGAACAATCACAAGGAGTTACTCATTTTTATTTGAATAAAAGAAATGGAATTAGAGATGTTAAAACTTTCAAATCTATCCAGTATAATAATGTATATCCAAACATAGACATCATTTTCCACACCAATGAAAGAGGAATGAAATATGATATTGTTCTTAAAGAAGGTGCTAACATTAAAGATATTCAATTAAAGTTTGAAGGTTTTGATGTAAGAATTGAAGATAAAAAATTAATCATTCCCTCACAATTTGGAGATATCACTGAAGAAATTCCACTATCATTTATTAATGATGATCACGAAGACAAAGTAGATGTAGAATACATTATTAATAAAGACGGTTCTGTTGGATTTGAATTAAAAAGCGATGTAGCTTATTCGAAACTAACGATTGACCCTGTTTTAGAATGGGCAACATACTTCAATCAGGTTGTAGATCCAACAAGTTATGGTAGTTTAGATTACATCTCCAACCACATGGATGCCGATGGTAATTATTATTCGTATGGACAGGGTTATAGTTCTGCTGGCAACTACCCCGTTGTCGATCCTGGTGGAGCTTATACTGCTAATTACAACGCATCTTCTGACCTTTACATTGTAAAGTTTAATGCCAATAGACAATTAGTATGGGGGACCTATCTTGGTGGAAGCGGCAGTGATTATTCTAGTTGGGGAAGACCTATTGCTACCAATGGAAATACCTTGCACATCGTAGGTGAAGGCATTTCAACAGGAGCTCCTTTTACAAATGGAGGTGGTTTTTATCAAAATAACAATAATCAAAGTTTTTGGGCGAGATTTAATCGGTCAACTGGTGCTTTAGAACACCTTACATCCTATGGGAAAATGTATAACCCAAGTATTTCTATTAGCAATACTGGCAAAGTCGCAATTATTGGAGACACTTATGATTGGGGAGGAATACCAATAACAAATAGAGCTGGAGCTTATAATCAACCCGTGAATGGTGGCTATAAAGACATGGCTTTATTAATGTTCAATGCTTCATATAACATAACATGGGGAACATATTTAGGAGGACCTAGTTCACAAGAAGGTTTTACATGTGCTTTTGACAGCAATGAAAACCTTTATTTTGCCGGTGTAACAGGCTGGTTTGGAGGAACAACTAATCCTTCAACTCCTGCGAATGAAAAATTAGTAACTTTGTCTGGAGCATATAATCAAAATGTATATGGTGGTGGATCAGACGCAACTTTTGGGAAATTTAGTTCTAGTGGTCAATTGGTTTGGCATTCATTATATGGTGGAAATGGTGGAGATGCAAGAATAGGTGCAATGGGTTCTCCAGCCATCGTAACTATTAGCCCAACCACAGATGAGTTAATACTGGCATTTAATACAACAAGCACAAATCTACCTGTTCAAAATTTATCAGGAGCATACAACAAAGGACTTCCATCAGATCCAGACTTTGGTGATGGTGGGTCATTTTGGAATTATGCTGGGTATATTGCTAAATTTTCAACCGCAGGTGTTCGTAACTGGGCAACATATTTTTATGGAGACACAAACGAAAGTGGTACAATAATTCAAAATATTATTTTCGGAGGTTGTAATAAATTTTATGTAGGAGCAGCTGGTTCAGCAAACACTTTGACAGGTGCAAGTAGTGGATATAATTTGCTCAACTCAACGACAGGTTCAAGAAATGGGTATATAACAATGCTTGACGCCAGTAACTTTTCTTTTGAGTGGGATAGTTATCTTAATTCAGACCATGCAATAGATTGTTATGTTGCAGCAAATATTAATCAGCCTCGGTTTTTTGCAACTTCTCCAATTTATTATGAAAACATCCCTGTTGTCGATCCTGGTGGTGGTGCTTTTTTTGACGGAAATAGTTGGGACCCTACAAAAGGGACGTTGGGTATTTTTCAGTTCCACCCTTCCTTACCTCCAGATCTAACAGACCAGTCAATTTGTGCGGGTGAAAGCGTAACACTTACTGCTAGTGCAGGAATGGGGGCACCATATAATTGGTACAGTTCTCCAACAGGAGGTTCATCAATTAACACTGGTGCAACTTATACTGTATCACCTACATCGACCACAACCTATTATGTATCATCCGGAACAGGAATGTGTGCAAGCCCTAGAAGTCCAATAACGGTGAACGTTACTCCTGCCCCAACAGCACCAGTCATTTCTTCTAACTCGCCAATTTGTGTAGGTGGTACACTTAACTTAACATCAAACACAATAAGTGGAGCAACATACAATTGGACAGGTCCAAATTCATACAGCTCATCGGCTGAAGACCCAACAAGGTCACCTGTAACGGCGGCAATGGCTGGAACATATAATTCTTATGTAGTTGTAGCAGGTTGTACATCGGCTGTTGCTAGTACTAATGTATCCATAAATATCCCTAGTGTAGCTCCAACAAGCATCACAGGAGCCTCAACAATTTGTTCGGGTGCGTCAACAACATTAACCTTGTCTGGAGGAACTGCAGGAACAGGAGCGAATGCGCAATGGTTTTCGGGATCGTGTGGAGGAACTTCTGTAGGAACCGGCAGCTCAATCACTGTTTCGCCGACTTCAACTACAACATATTACGTAAGATATTCAGGAACATGTAATACAACTTCTTGTGCATCACAAACAGTAACCGTAACAGCACCGCCTAATGCAGGAACATTAAGTGGAAACCAAAACGTTTGTGAAGGATCTACTACAACCTTCTCGTCATCTGTTTCAGGTGGAACTTGGTCAAGCTCAAATACAGCAACAGCTACTGTGAATAGCTCAGGAGTTGTAACCGGACAAGCAGCAGGAACAACGACGATTACGTATACAGTTGCCGGAACAGGTGGATGTGCAGACGCCACAGCAACAAGAACGGTAACCGTAACAGCACCGCCAAATGCAGGAACATTAAGTGGAAACCAAAACGTTTGTGA
>NZ_PJNI01000025.1 GCF_002844555.1 Brumimicrobium salinarum | reverse complement strand
TATAAGCCTATCTCGTTAAGTTTTACCATCAATCCCGAAGGGATGATATATTTACAAATTTAAGACATAAAAAAACCGCAATCAATTACTAATGAATCAATTACGGTTTTTGTTTGTACTCGGGACGGGACTTGAACCCGTACGAACCAAGGTTCATTGGATTTTAAGTCCAACGTGTCTACCAATTCCACCACCCGAGCAGGACAGTATTTTTATTCGAGCGGTCGGTTTAATGATTATTATCATGATCCCTTCCTTACTCTTCGAGCGGGAGACGGGATTCGAACCCGCGACCCCAACCTTGGCAAGGTTGTGCTCTACCAGCTGAGCTACTCTCGCTTATTATGTAGTTTTTATTTCAATTTTTGTAAAGAATCGCTATTCTTTTGCGGGGACAAATGTAATGCTTTTTTATTTATAAACAACACATAAAAGAATAAAAAAATAGTTTTTTTTAAATCTCATTGATTAGGATGTCCATAACATGTAGGAAACGAATTGATTGCAAATTATATTTTTGAAATTTATTTTATCAACTAAATAAACAAAACCGCTAACCCGAATTATTCACCAATCTTAATGTCTTAGAGCGTTAACATCTATAAATCAATGTCTTAAATGTATTTCCTGTAAAGTTTTAGAAACCCATTTTTGGGTACTTGTGTATTTGTAAGATTTAAAATTAAATGCATGAACCGAGCCTGCGAGCTCAACGACTAAAGGAGTTAATAATCCGTGCTAAGGGAGGGTGATTTGACTTTACTATCATTTTTGAATATCGATATCAAGATGTGATTTGTAGGCTCATTTCTCTGCATTAATCGTTAAGATCATAACTCTACTAATTAAAATTACTGGGCTTCTACCAGATTTTGGATTCAATAAAAAGCTTTGTTTGACGCGATTTTATTAAAGATGATTTAACCTGATCTGAATTATTTATATATTTTTTTTCTATTATGGTTATTTTAAGAAAGAATATTTGTATTATTGTGGCGTCGCAAATCTGTGACAACCTCTAAAATACATATTACAACTTTTATAGTTATCTCTTATAATATTATTTCATATCAATGAATAAAGAAGAATTAGCCGGGAAGAAGCTTCCAGAATTACGTGTTATTGCCAAAACAATCGGCATTAAGAAAGTAGAATCACATCGCAAAGCAGACTTAATAAATCTTATAGTAGATGGTGGTTCTGACGCTGAGGCGAAAAAAACAGAAAAAAAGGAAGTTGAAAAATCTTCCGAAGCAAATAAGCCACCTAGAAAACGTATTAAAGACACAAAATCAGGTGAGTCTAAACCAAAAACAGACAACAAAGATTTATTTTCTGCAGCAGACAATAAAGATAAGCAATCGAACAAACCTTCTTCAGAAACTAAACCTGAATCAAAATCTGATCATAAACCGCAAGTAAAAGAAAAGCGCAGTCATTCACGTGACGACGACAATTCTACTCGAGATGACAAACAAAGAGAACGTAAAGGTTTTGTGAAAGCAGGGAAAGATAATCATAAGAAGAATGACACGAAAGGTGATCGTTCAAATAAGAATAACCACCACAAGTCTTCTAAAAATGATAAGCAATCTCAAAATAACAATCAGAAGAATAATCATCAACAACAACAACAAAAGAAATCAGAACAACAAAAGATTAGAGAAAAGAAGTATGATTTGTCGGGTATTGTTACTGCCGAAGGTGTTTTAGAGGTTATGCCTGATGGTTTTGGCTTTCTGCGATCTTCAGATTACAACTACCTTTCATCACCAGATGATATCTACGTTAGTCATAGTCAAATAAAATTATTTGGTTTAAAAACAGGTGATACAGTATATGGAACTATTCGTCCGCCGAAAGAAGGTGAAAAATATTTCCCTTTGGTAAAAGTTGATTCTATAAATGGACGAGAACCAGCTTTTATACGTGATCGTGTTCCGTTTCAATATTTAACTCCACTTTTTCCAGATGAAAAGTTTAAATTAACAGGACATCGTCAGGAGTCTATGTCCACTCGAATAATGGATCTTTTTGCACCTATCGGAAAAGGACAGAGAGGGATGATTGTAGCACAACCCAAAACAGGTAAAACTGTTTTACTTAAAGACGTTGCCAATGCCATTGCAGCGAATCACCCGGAAACGTATTTAATTATTTTACTCATTGATGAACGACCTGAAGAGGTGACGGACATGGCGCGAAGTGTAAATGCTGAAGTAATTGCATCAACATTTGATGAACCAGCAGATCAACACGTAAAAGTGGCTAATATGGTGCTTGAAAAAGCAAAAAGAATGGTTGAATGTGGGCATGATGTGTGTATTTTATTAGATTCAATTACCCGTTTAGCACGTGCATACAATACCGTTTCTCCTGCGTCAGGAAAAGTACTTTCTGGAGGTGTAGATGCAAATGCGCTCCAAAGACCTAAGCGTTTCTTTGGTGCTGCACGTAAAATTGAAAATGGTGGTTCATTGTCTATTTTGGCTACAGCACTTACAGATACCGGTTCAAAAATGGATGAAGTTATTTTTGAAGAATTTAAGGGTACAGGAAATATGGAGCTACAACTCGATCGAAAAATTGCAAATCGTCGTATTTATCCAGCTATTGATATTCTTTCTTCTGGTACGCGAAGAGAAGATTTATTGATGAGTAAAGAAACCCTTCAACGGGTTTGGTTATTGCGTAAAGTGATTGCAGATATGAATCCTATCGAAGCAATGGAGTTTATGAAAAACAATATGAAGGATACTAAATCTAATGAAGAGTTTTTGGTTTCCATGAATAATACCTAAGATATGAGACCAGCATTAAAATTCGCTTTTCTGTTTTCGGGAGGTTGGATTGCCCTTAAATTTATTTTTTTATGGCTTGGCGTTTTTCAAGAAGATGTTGTAAAACCTGGACTTGTCAATAATTTATTTTTATTGTTAGCCATTAGTCTTGGTTTATATTTTGAAAAACAAAAAGAAGGGTTTGGTGTTGGAACACCACTTTCAGACATTAAAAAAGCATTAACCGCAGGAGCTCCTTATGTATTAATTGTTTCAATATTTATGTTCTTGTATTATGATACGGTGAATCCTTCGTTTATTGAAAACCGCATCACAGAAAGGATGGATGATATCTATCTTGAAATGGAAGATGAAGCTTATGTGGATACACTTCGGGTTCATAATCCCGATTTTCGTGTAATGTCTAAAGAAGAAATTTCTCGTGAAATAAAATCAGATACAGAGAGTGCTTTATCTGCTAAAACGTTATTTGTCTTTTCTCTTCTTGGTTTAATGGTCATGGCACTAACGTATGCGATTTTTGTCACCCTGATTTTTAGAAAAATTCTACTTCGTGACTTTTATAAGAAAGAATAGAATAAACACTGTATACATTAACCACTACAATGAATCGAGCTTTTCGAGAATGTCATCCTGATGGAAAACACATGAGCTTGTCTTTGTTGTTTTTTTGCAGGAATTGTTTAAGTAAATACTAATAAATTGCTAGTGGCTTTAGCTTTTATAACCATATATTCAGCTTGTTATACTGCATTCAAATACTTTTTTCAACCTAATTTCAATTAGCAGTCACTTGGATCATCTCTAAAATCAAAAAAATAGAGATGGAAAAATCTTATATCTAATGTTAAATATCAACTAAACTTGGTGACCCAGTAATTTAATTTAGAATAACAATCCCTAAATTTAATGCTGTTGCGAATGAAACCCAAAGTAGATATGGAATTAATAAAAATGCAGACAATCGATCTAAACGAAAGAAATGTCGGATTAAAATAATAATGAATGCCAGAATGATAAAAATGATAATCAAAGCTAGCACTGGCATTTGAAGTCCAAAGAAAATAGGAGACCAAGCCAAATTAAACAAAAAGTGGATGATGAAAATAATAAATCCTCTTTTGGCAAACCTAACTATAATTGGATATCGAGCCACTGCTATAATTTGCCAGATAATGGCTACAGATCCTCCCATAAGGATGTAAAGAATAGTCCACGCGGGTCCGAAAATCCAATTAGGAGGTGTAAAAAACGGTTTATTGAGGTTTTGATACCATCCTTCAAATCCGTTCATTGATAATATTCCGCTTAATGAACCTAAACCAACAGTTGCAATTACGCAGATGATGATTTTCCACCATAATCCTGATTTAAAAGAAGATGTATTGTGCGGTCCTGAATGTATTTGCATGTGCTTCAATTATATGTTTAATTTCTCTCGCATATCCACCTCCCATACTCACAACAATAGGTAAATTTAGTTGGTATGCTGTTTGAAATACGATTTCGTCTCTTTTTTTGCAGCCGGCTATACTCACTCCGAGTCTGCCTAGCTTATCCGACTCTATAATATCAATTCCTGATTGAAAAAACAAGAAATCTGGAGTAAATACTTTTAAAACCTCTTCTAGAGATGATTTTAATAAACTCAAGTATGCTTCATCTTGAATGCCATCAGGCAATTCAACATCTAGATCTGACTTTTCTTTTTTTAGCGGATAATTATTTTTTCCATGCATGCTAAAAGTAAAGACATTGGGATTCTCTTTAAATATTTCAGCAGTTCCATTTCCTTGATGAACATCCAAATCTATAATTAGAATTTGCTTTGCCTTCTTATTATCCAACAGCCATTTCGCTGCAATTGCTTGGTCATTTAATAAACAAAAACCTTCCCCACGATCTGTAAAAGCATGATGAGTTCCACCTGCAATATTCATGGCTATACCATTTTCTAGAGCAAATGATGCACAAGCACGCGTGCCTTCCATGATCATCTGTTCCCTTAAAATTAAAGCTTCATTGTGTTGAAAGCCTGTTTTTCGTTGTGCCTTTCTATCTAATTTTAATTGAACAAGATCATTAAAATAATATTGTTCATGAACGGCAAGTACATGTTTTGTGTCAATTTTTTCTGGACTAAAAAAAGCATTTTCTTCTACCGTTCCTTCATGAAGTAATTGCTTGGGTAGTAAATCATATTTCTCCATTGGAAACCGATGATTTTCAGGTAATGGATGAACATACTGTTGGTTAAACGCGATTTTTAGCATTAACATTTAATTTTATGGGGCTACTAATCGCATTAACTCCGCGGCTGTAAATGCCCCAAAAGTCCCTATGAAGTAACCCACAACAGCCATTAATACGCCAACAGTTGTAAGTGCGGGATGAAAAGCGTTAGCTACAATAGGAGCGGAGGCTGCGCCACCAACGTTGGCCTGACTTCCTACAGCCAAAAAGAAAAATGGTGCACGAATAAGCTTAGCCACTACAATTAGTAATATTGCGTGAAATGCCATCCAAATAAGTCCGACAAAAATTAATAAAGGCTTATCAAAAATTTGGGTGATGTCTACTTTCATTCCAATCGTTGCCACTAGAATATATAAAAATACAGAACCTATTTTTGATGCTCCGGCACCTTCATAGTTCTTCGCACGCGTAAAGCTCAGGGTAAATCCATAAATAGTAGAGATGACCACCATCCAAAAGAATTGACTCGAAAAAGTACTTCCTTTTCCGTAATTTTCTAAGAAGAAAGCAGATAAATATCCACCTAAAAAATGAGCTAAAGCTACTCCACCAAATACCAATCCTGTAATGACCATTAGGTCGGTTAGATTAGATTTACGTTGAACGGAGCTTTGAAAATCTTCTACCTTTACAACGAGTTCGTCAATTGCGCTGCTATCTGCTTTCAACCATCGGTCAATTTTAGCTTTTTTACTAATGCCAAATAAAATTATAGCCATCCATATATTAGCAACAACTATATCTACTAAAATCATTCCTCCAAATAAAGTTTCTTTGTAGTTGTACGTCTCTAACATGGCAGTTTGATTAGCGCCACCACCAATCCAACTTCCTGCAATTGTAGCTAAACCTCTCCATGTCGCTTCATTCCCTGTTCCTCCAACTGTTTCAGGCGAAATATAACTGAAAATCCATACTGCAAAAACACCACCTACTATAATACCGATTGTTCCGGTAAAAAACATGATTAAACTTTTCGAACCTAATCCAAGTAAACTTTTAATGTCTGCGGAAAGGATAAGTAAAATCAGTGACCCAGGCAGTAAATATCGGCTTGCCATGTAATATAGATTGGTAGCCGTCGGATCAATAACATTGAACGAAGTGAGAACCGCAGGAACCATATAGCACAGGAACAAAGCTGGAATAACGGTGTATAAACGTTTCCAACTTTTTTTATTTAAACCAGAGGTGTAAAAAATTAAAGCTAAAATAACCGCCAAAATCCCCAGAACGATTCTGTCATCTGTTATTAATGCCGTTTTCGGTTTTTTCGCTAGAAAACTAATTTTGCTTGCTCCAGCGTGTTCCGTAAACTTAATATGTTCACCATTTTTAATAGGGATAATATTCAAATGTATAATTTCTTCAGGTCCTGGATTTTTGTAAAATATATTTCCAACTTCTTCTACTACTAAAGAGTCTTCATTAAAAATAATGTGAATTTTATCGGCTCTTTTCATGATTCGACGCTCCTCATCATTAAAAACAAAAACACCATAAGGTGCTTCGCTAAATAGGGAAACGCTTTCACCGAACTTGTGCTTTTCCATTTGTTTTAATACAGATTCAGGTATTTCATCTGTTGTAATTACTAAAGAGTCTTTCCCGCTAACCATTACTTGCTCTTGGCTAAAAATAAACGAAGAACCAAAAAGCGTTATGAGCAAAATAAACAAGATGTTTTTCATAGAAATATGTATTAAATTATTGATTGTCGAAAATAATTAATTCGATTGAATTAAAAGGGCTTTCTCAGGTGTTTTTGTCATTATCTCTGTCGTCGGTTTCAATTACCCTTCCCATGTTAAATAATGCATCTCCTTTATTTACCAAAGGAATTTCGTTGACATTAAACACGTAGCCATCAAAAGGCGCTTTTACAGAACGTTCAAATTTTCCGTACGGATCAGAAATAGTAGCTATTATTTTACCCTTATCCACGTAAGCGCCATTGTCTATTTTTAGGTTTAGTACACCAGAATTACTCGCGCGAATCCATTTTGACTTGTGTATGATGATGGGGGGCTGTTTAGGTTCTTCTATATCGAAAAACCTCATGTTTAAATGTTGCATTACACGTTTTATACCATCAATGGCCACGTCTACAACACTTTGATCTATTCTGTTGGCTTTGCCACCTTCAAATAAAATGTACTGTTTTCTTAATTTGGTAACAGAGCCTCGGATTGATTTAGCCAAGACACTCGAATGAATTGTAAATGGTGCTGCAAAAATATCACATAATTCCTTTGAAGCTTTATCTTGAAAGTCTGCACGCGTTTGTGGATAGTTGTTGCGTTGAGCCGCACCTGTATGTAAATCTATAATAATATCAGTTAATGGAGCAATTTCTTTCATAAAGATATATGCAAATTGACTAGCTAATGAGCCGTTTTTTGTGCCTGGAAATACACGGTTTAGATCTCTTCCGTCTGGAAATTCTCTAGAAAGATTTAAAAATCCGAAAATATTAAAAACCGGTATACAGATTACCGTTCCATAACTGGGTTTATGCCATCCTTTTTTTATCATTTTACGAATCGATTCAATTCCGTTAATTTCATCACCGTGAAGCCCAGCAAGCAACAAAAGTGTTGGACCATGCTTTTTTGCGTGGCTTACAATTACAGGGATTTGAATAGGTGTATTGGTATGTAACTTGGCAACTTCTAATGTTAGTCGCGTTGTTTTACCAGGTAAAATACTGTTTCCTAATAATTCAAAAGGCTTGCGTTTTTTCATGCTTATCTTTTGTTTCGTTCAATGTATTTAATTATTTCATCTGCAATATCTAAATGTGTTGCGTTTTCTATACCTTCTAATCCTGGGGATGAATTGACTTCTAAAACTAATGGACCTCGACTAGATTGAAGCATGTCTACACCTGCAATGCCTAAGTTCAAAGCTTTAGCTGAGCGAATGGCTGCTTTTTCCTCTACTTCTGAAAGTTCAATTACTTGAGAGGAGCCTCCGCGGTGCAAATTGGATCTGAATTCACCTTTTTTTCCTTGGCGTTTCATCGCACCAACTACTTTTCCGTCAACTACAAATGCTCTAATATCTGCACCGTCTGACTCCTCAATGAACTCTTGGACAATAACTCGGGCTTTTAAGCCATTAAACGCTTCAAGAACAGATGTTGCCGCTTTTTTAGTATCTGCCAAAACAACACCCAAACCTTGCGTTCCTTCAAGTAACTTTATAACAATAGGCACACCTCCTAATGATTCTATTATACTTTCAACATTTTTGAATAGTTGGTAAAAACTGTTTTGGGTAATCCAATTCCTGATTTGGTAAGTAATTGCAGAGAACGTAATTTATCTCTAGAATCTGTAAGTCCACGTGAATTAACAGTTGTAAAAACATCCATCATTTCGAATTGCCTAACAACCGCAGTACCATAAAATGTAACAGAAGCACCAATTCGAGGAATAATCGCATCAAAATCTTCTAGATATCGATTTTTATAATACAACCGTGGATGTTCTTCTTCAATGACAATGTCACATTTTAGATGATCAATCACTTCTACTTGATGTCCGTTTTTTTGAGCGGATTCAACAAGTCTGCGGGTAGAGTAGAGTTCTTCATTTCTACTTAAAATACCTATTTTCATTATGTTTTATTATTTTTTTAAATGTATATGATTGAAGGGTTAGCGCGGTATCAATTAAAAAATTGTGAGAAAGTAATTTTCGACCCAAAAGTACGGGGTTTTTCATTAAATCACGTTTGGAAAGTGTAAATTCTGTGGTGAATATTTTCCCAAATAAACGAATATTACCTTCAACAATATAACGGTTCTGTAACTCTCCGCTTGAACTTCTCACTTTTTTTGTTTAAAAGAATCAAAAATAAATTTCTCTCCAGTGTAGCCTTTTTGATTTTCATCTAAGAAAACGACTTGTAATTGGTTATTTACAAGATTAATTTCCTTGCAGTGAATTGTAGAAGTGTACGCACCAGAATCTATTTTGATGTTTACATGCTTTAAATTGTAAAGTGGTAAATCCGCAATATCGTTTTTACCAATAATCCATTTTTTCGAAATTTTTTGTTTGTCTAAAGCCATTTCTTTCTTTTAAAATAAAAAATCATCAATAAAGTTAAAACTGCCATTCCAAATAATGTAATAAAATAACCATTTTTATAGGTCAACTCAGGCATATTTGAAAAGTTCATACCGTAAACACCTGCTACAAATGTAAGGGGAATAAAAATCGTTGAAACGATGGTTAATACCTTCATGATTTTATTCATTCGGTTGGAAATAATACTCATGTAAAGTTCGAGTAGACTCCCTACAGAATCCTTATAAACGGTTACCATTTCCATAACATGTATTGTGTGGTCATAAACATCGCGTATAAAAACCTTTATTTCCGTACTCATAAAAGGTTTTTCTAGTTTTTCAAATTTACTAATGGCTTCACGCAATGGAAATACAGACCTCCTTAAATATGCGATTTCTCTTCTTTTGTGATGCAGTAAGGGTAACATATCATCGGAAACTTCTGATAGTAATTCAACCTCAATGTCTTCTAGTGAGTTTCCAAAATGTTCGATGGCTATAAAATAATGGTCTACCATGTAATCGAGAAGTGCATAAGCTAAATAATCCGTTTTTTTGGAACGAATTAATCCTTTACCTTCTTTCATTCTTGTACGAATTAATTCAAAAGCATCTTCTTCTCTTTCTTGAAAGGTAATTAATATGCCTTCTTTAAAGAGTATTGTGATTTGTTCGTCTACTAAGTCATTTTGTTCTAAATGAAACATACGTGCTACGAGATGCACATAATGCTCATAGTCATCTAATTTAGGTCGTTGACCTACGCTCAGAATATCTTCTCCCGAAAGCTTATGGAAATTAAAGTGTTCAACAATTTTTTTTGTAATCTCAACCTCATGGAGACCAATAATATTAAGCCAAGCTGTTTTTTGAGATTGATCTATTGCGGTTAAGGCTTTGTCAATGGTGTTAAAACTTTCCTCTACAATTTGTTCATTATTGTAGGTCATTAATTGAATTAATGTTTTCTCTGTTTTTTGTTCTCCCGTAAAAATAAACTGACCTGGCGCCATTCCAGCTTTGTTTATCTTTTGGCTTTGCTTTTTATTTTGCTGTTTTTTAAATTTTAACTTTTTTGCCATCTGAGTTTTCTTCATTTGTAGGCTTAATGTAGGAATAAAAAAGCGTTTATTTAGAACGAATTGAATTTTATCTTCACTTTTTCGTTAAACTATATTATTAATTTCGTTAGGATGTATTGAGCTTTCCGAAATGAACTCGCAAGCTCGGTTCACGGAGGTTATTTCGAAATGTATGTTGCGCCTAATTTAGCCAGTTTTACTTGTAAATTATTTAATAACTTGTTGTTTTCCTCTGTGTCGGCAATATAAAACTTAATTGTTAATTGATCGTTTTGAGTTTTCATTTCTTTGTAAAGTGGAGCATTTAGAATAGTTTCTATTAGACTTGAATTTAAGTGGTTGGCATTGATAATTACATTCAATGAAATTCTATTGATTTGTGGAAATGCTAAAGCATCTTTTCTTGTTGTTGCATTTTTATCAATAATTGGATTGTAATAATTAAACAGTTCTACTTTGTTAAAATCTTCAATGAAATTGAAAGTAGAAGGAGTCTCTTCAAAAACAAAGCTTTTGATGTTTTTTGAAATTGAATCGTAGTAAAATAAACCTTGATCTTCGTTGTAACGATTGATTACTTGTGTAGGATAATTCTCATAAGTTACTTTTGAAATATAAATGAACTGCGTGGCTTTATTCTCTATGAATGGAGTAGAAGTCTCTTGCGTATTTTTTTTCTGAGGTTTAACAT
Organism: Brumimicrobium salinarum; assembly: GCF_002844555.1. Taxonomy (GTDB): domain Bacteria; phylum Bacteroidota; class Bacteroidia; order Flavobacteriales_D; family Crocinitomicaceae; genus Brumimicrobium; species Brumimicrobium salinarum. The sequence continues at coordinate 18,637 of NZ_PJNI01000025.1, read as the reverse complement.
TTTGATGCTCAATTTTACTTCCTTTTACCTTTGTTGGATTTTCTAATTCTAATATTGCACTTCCTTTTTCCGCAATTAATTGTTGCGCTTTTCGAGTTGAGATACGTTCACCTTGGAAATATGCGGTGATGAAAGCGTCAGTTATTCCGCGTTCAATCGCTTCATTTTGTTTAGGTTTTGCGGCAATAAAAGAGTTGAACATACCCGATGAGTAGCGGATTTGTCCGTTGGGTAATCGCTTTGTGATTAGGGGAGAAATATTAGATAATTGCGCCTGGCTTACGGGGGTGTTGTAAACACCAACTTGAACGGTAAAATAAAGTCCTAGCTTTGATTCGGCAACATCTGCTTCTGCTGCTCCAGGTGCTTTGTTATAAGCAAATTCATCAACAACTTTTTCAAAAGAAGTAGCATTTGTTGGGGTGATTTCTTCTGTACTGACAATTACTTCGTCTGTCTCGGTTAAAGTAGGTACACAAGCCCCGTTTCTCATGAGTTCTAATGCACGATAAACCGGTATTCTGTCTCCGTCGCAATATGCAACAACAAATGCATCACTGTAGCCCATTTCTCTTATTTTGTTTCTAGCAGTAGTTGCTGAATTCCGACTGTTGAAAAAACCAGCGACATAGCGAATTAGACCTGGACGAACTACATCACCTGTAATTGGAGAAAATTCTGTAAAAGTGTTATTAGGAACAGGTTTGCTAAAAGCTCCAATCTGAACCCTAAAAACAAGTCCTTTGGGTGCTTCAATATCTAACGGAATTGGATTTTCATCGGAGTAATTGTTTTGAGAAGTATTTGAGATTTGAAGGCCTGTAGGAATAGTTGGAAGGGTTGGAGCTTCTTTTATTGGCGCAACATCTCGGGCAATCATGTTTTCAATTTTTTCTTTCTGTTCTCGTTCCTCATCAAGCTTTTGTTTTAGAATTTCTTGCTGACTTCGAATTTCTTGTCTGATTACCTTAATTTCTCCTAGCGTTTTATCAATTCTCGATAATTGTTTTTCAATTTCAATTTTTTGAGATTCATCGTTCTTTTTATTGACTTTTACATTAGCGGTGATTTGTTGTAACTCTTCTCGTTCACCATCTAGTTGTTTTTCTTTAGCTAACAATTCAAATTGTAATTGATTTAATTTATTGTTGTTATTTAGCAGAGCTTTATACGCCTCCGATTGTGCTATTTCTACTTCTTCTAAATAGGTCAATTCTTCTTTTATGGCTTCAGCAGGCACACCTTTATTTGCATCTTTCTTTTTTTGTGTTTTGATTTCATTCAGTTTATTTTGAATATCGTCCTCTTTTTCGGATAAAAGAGTATCTATTGTTTTTAAATTTTTAATTCGTTCTTCGAAGACTTTCTTTTCTTTCTTATTGGCAGAATTAAAATTAGCGTTGATATTGTTAATTTCATCCTTGATTTTTAATCTTTTGATGCCAATTTGTGTTTTTTCCTTTTGTAGCTCTTTTTCTGTTTTTAATGCATTTTGCAAATTCAAGTGTGTGTACTCTTCTTCATCAATTATTCCTGAAACCACTGTTTTAACTGCTTGTTCATGTTTTTCATTCTCTAATTGTTTTGCAGCATTGTCTTGGATTGCTTTAGCTTCTTGAAGAATTTGCTTTTTTTTCTGAGGATCTTCCTCTGAATTCGCCTCTTCAATTAGGTTGTTTGCTTTTATAATTTCTTGTTGCGCTAACAAAGCGGAAGTTGAGGCGTCTTTTGTAGGTGTTTCATCGACAACATTTGAAGTTAAGTAATCATTGAATGCATTGACTTGTCTATTTAGAATTTTTTGTTTTTCGTTGGCAATTTCATCTTCATTTTTGTTTACTTTCTTTTGATGGCGTTTGTTGGTTGCTAATTCAGGATTTTCTTCTTCAGCTAAATGTAATTCATATCTTTCTTCATATAAAGCTTTAAATATCTGAAATTGACTTTCTGTTATTTCAATTTCTAACTCGTCCTGCAGAGCTTGACGATCTGCTGTTTTTGGAATGCTATGCTGAGTTAATTCCCCAAATTCAAATTGAGCAGCTTTTCGTTTTTGCGTTAAGTCTTTTTTAATTGTATTAAGATGACGAATTTCAAAATCATCGTTGGTGGTGTTTAGGTGTTGATGCGTTGCTTCTAATAAAACATTAATAGTTGCTAACTTTTGTTCTGCTTCATCAGTAGTTTGAGGTGTTTTATCTGCTGATTTAAGTTGTTGTTCATTTAGATTGGTCTCAGCTTTAAGTTCTTTGTAGATCTTTATGAATCGCTCTTGATCTTGCGTTTTTTCATGTTTTAAATTGCTTAGAAATTGATTTGTTTTTTGCAATTCCTCTTGCAATACTTTCTCTTCTGCTTCCTCAAGCTTTATGTCGTTGTTCAGCGCTTGTTCGAGTTTATCTTTATGCACTTCATAAGCAAAAATCAATTCATCGTAGACAGCTTCTCCAGTGTAAAAGTCATTTAATAAACTTTCAACTCTTTCATTAAATTGGGGATTAGCAGCCTCTAAAATTTCATTCTTTCTTTGAGGCTCTAATTCTGTTTGTTTATTTAGTTCTTCAGAATTATCGTCATTTTCAGCATTGGAAATAATGTCGATTGGACGATCAAGTTGTTCTAAATCATGAATTTCATTTTCAGTTTTAACTTTGAGTTTACTTAATGCAGTTAACTTTTCCTCTTGTTCTTCAGAAGGATCTTGATTGGATTTTGATTCAATTGCTGATTCCATGTCGCCAATTACAACTACAAACTTTCTTTTTCTTTCAATGATGTCGTTGTTTGTTTTTGTTCCAGCTTGAACTTCTTTTTCAAGAGCGATAATATCTTGTTCATACTCAGGATCAATTTCAGCAATTAAAAGCGTTTCGTTTTTAGCCGTAGATGAAATCTGAGGTTCTGAATTGCTACTTTTTTGTTCTTCTATTACGCTATTGTTAAGTTGTGTAACGTCTTCCTCATTAGAAGAAAAAGTTGCTGAATTTTGTTCATCCTTTTCTTGTGTTTTATTATTTGTGCTTTGATGCTTGTCTTCTGCAGAAATCTCAACTTCAGTATTTGCAATTTCATTACTTTGATTCTTTCCTAATTCGTTTTTGAGTTGATTTATTTCCTTGTTTATTTCTTGTTCAAGTTGATTTAGGTTTTTAATTTCATGACTCAATTCCTCATTATCAACATTATTTTTTAGCTCATTCTCTTTTTCCCTCTTAGCTGCTTCAATTAATTGTAATGTATTTGTCTTTCTTTTGATTAATGCTTCGATTGAAGCTTCATTGGATTGAATTTTATTTTCTATTCTTTCTATATCTTCAAAATATGTGGAATCGATTGCTGTTAATGTTTTGTTTTTCGATTCTGAGTTGAAAACAGTGTTAGTGTTTTGCTTTTTCTGGGCATCATCGTTTTCTGAATGCATCTGTTCAGCCTCTTGGCGATTAGCTATTGCTTCTGGTGATAAATCAACATTGTTTCTCTCAGCTATGTCTGTAATTGAAGCAGCTAGTTGGTTTTGTTGATCGGTGTTTTGGTTGGATTCGTAGTTATTAAACTCATCAGGGTTCAGATTTTCATCAAATGACTCTTGAAGAATCGCATGGAGTATCTTTTTTTGTTCTGTTATATCGTCAATTTCATTTAACTGTTCTTCTACATAATCAAGTTCATTGTTTAAATCAGAGATTAAGTTTTTTGTTTTACTAATTTCTAGGTTATAATCATCTTTTTTTCGCTTGGGTGCGTTTTCTTGCTCTTTCAATAATTGGTTCAATTTTGCTTCCCATTTATCTATGTTATTTCTAGTCTCTTTTTGCTGCGCAATTAATTCATTCTGAATTTTTAATTGATCTTCAATTTGTTCTAAAAATTCAAATTCAGCATTTAAACGTGTTTTACTTTGAAGCTTTTCTGATATAAAAGCCTCATTTTTTAAAAGTAAAGTTTTTAGTGCTTCAGTATCACTCACCTGTATATCATTCAATTCAGCTACGATGTGTTTTGAAGCATCGTATAAGGCTTTATGTTTTCTCAAATCATCTTCTAAAAAAGAAAGAATTGTTTTAGCATATTCTATTTCTTTTTGTTTTTCCTCAGCTTTATTTAAGGCAGCTTTTGAAGCTTGTGTATATCTTTTTATTTGTCGATCTGAGGTGCTGTTTTTAGCTAGTTTTAATAGTGAATCAGCTTGGTTTTGATACTGAATAACTTCATTTGCTCCTTGATTCAAGATTTGTTTTGATTTATTTATTAGAACCTCGGTATTTTTTATTCGAGCTTTTAAATCCTCATTTTTGCTTTTAATTAGATCGTGGATTTCTAAATTTGTATAGACCGATAATCCAAGTTCATCGAATTTTGCACGATTTTCTTTTACATCATCTAATGAATCTAAATCAAATTGATCTTTATTCACTTCCATCATGGATTTTGCTTTAATTGCCTCAGCAATTATGGCACCTTCATTTTTAAATCTCTCATCAAATAAATTTTTAAATAGAACAATTTCTTGATCTTCTTTTTTTGTTTCAGAAATGGCTTGCTTTAAAGGCCTGAACTCCTTGAGGTATGGAATTTCTATTTCTTGTCGATGTTGTGTAGTTTTATCACCTACTTTTACGCTAAATTTATACTTCCCGCCTTTTGGTAAATTGATAAGATATCCTCCTGTTGCATCTGTTTTAAAAGTACCCATGTTTTTTCCAGCCATATTCTCTACTGAAATTGTTATTTTTTTCTGGGTTGGATCTATGGTAGAATTAAATTGTCCTTTGAGGATAACCATTTGAACAGGAAACCGTTCTACACGCACATGATATACATGGACTTTATCGGCTTCACTTTCTCTTTGCGAGGCAAAATAAGCAAAACGATCCAGAGAGTCAACAATATATAGGATGTCATTATCTGGAGAAGATATTGAGATATCCATGTTTTCTGGCGTTCCAAAACTATTTGTTTCAGCGTCATACGGTGCTCTAAAAATATCATAACCTCCCATGCTGTTATGTCCTTCAGAAGAAAAATAGAGATACTTTCCTGAAGGATGCATGTATGGAAAATCTTCATTGTATTTTGTGTTTACGTCACCAAAAATAGGCTGTTCCAAAGACCAGCTTCCATCGGGTAAACGCGTTCTAACATAAATGTCTTTTGTTGCGTTATTTTTACCATAACTAGAATAATATATGCGATTAGAATTTGCCGGAAAGTGGATGAGCGGGGTATGATTGAGTTTTTTATCTTGTTTATTTTGAAATTCAGAGGTTACAATCAACTCACCACCGATATCGGATAAGTTATAAATCCTAAAAAAACTTTCTTTATCTATTTTTGTTTTATTTAATACGATGGTTTCGGAAATATTCGCCATTAAAGATTGTCCATTTTTGCACATCTGAATTTGACGATCAACATTTAATTTGGCTAATGCTCGATTTCCTGCAATGGTTTTGTAGTATTCATAATTCTCTATGGCTTTATGAAACTGGTAGGTAAGGTGATAAGCTTTTCCTAAATAGTAATATGCTTCATCATCAACGGAATTTTGTTTTTGTGTAGCAAAATTCAAATATTTAAAGGCTTTTTGCTTTTCGTCTGAATTAAATAGAAGACAAGTACCGTATCTGTAGTTGTAATTTGGATTACGCGGTTCCAGAGAAAGCAGGCGCAAATAGAGTGGGGTGGCCGCTAAGAATTCTTCATTCTGGAAGTGTTTTATTGCCTTTTTTTCAATATCCTCTTTCGTTTCCTGTGCAAAAGTATGAATTGTATTAAACAGAAGTAAACAAAATATGATATGGAACTTAAGGTGCATTTATAAATTTAAGTTATTTATTATCATGGTTCTACGTGTTTTTTTTAAAAAGGTTCATCTTATTTTCATTTCCTTCAATTAAACGTTTGATATTCCTGTGATGCAAGGCTATCACTGCTGAAGATAAAGTGATACTAAAAATAAGCAACGATAAATTGTCGTTTTTAAAGAGGAACTCGATGAGTAACGGAAAAGAGATGGAGGCAACTATTGCACCTAAGGATACATAGTTTGAACTGATGAAAACAATCAAGAAAAGTACAATACAAATTGCGGCAGCTTGTGGATGAACGCCTAAAACAACACCTAAAGATGTTGCAACCCCTTTCCCACCTCTGAATCCTACAAAAACAGGGAAAATGTGCCCAATAACCACAAAAATTCCTGACACTATTTTCAAGTGAATCAGGTGGTCATTATTCCATGTGTAAGACAAGGTTAAAAAGGGAATGAGTACAGCTAAAACACCTTTTAAAATATCTATGGTCAAAACGAAAACACCAGCCTTTTTTCCTAAAACCCTAAAGGTATTAGTAGCCCCAGCGTTTTTACTACCGTGTTTTCTAACATCAATGTCATACTTTAGTCGTCCGATCCACACCGCCGTTGGTATAGAACCCAACAAGTAGGCAATGGCTCCAAAAATTAAAAAATTCATTTTCTTTTTTATTTAAATACACGTAAAAACTGACTTGAGTAAGCAGAGTTTTTCGTTACATCATAACTGAATTTTTTCGTCTTTTTCTTGTCTGATTTTAGATCACTAACTTCTTTCATAAATTCAGCATCACTTGAAAAGATGTTCATTATTCCATCTTTTCTATAATCATAGTCAAAATAATATAAATATGCTCCAGGTACATCAAACATAACACCTAAACGGTCACCGAAGTTAGCACGTTGTTCTGCGAAAAACTTGGTAGGAACATATTTCATAATAGGTTCATTATAGATATTAACGATGATTGCGTTGTCTGTAGACGATTTCAACCCTCGTTGTTGATTCCCAGATTTTGTATAAGATGATAATCTTAAACCTGAGATAACAATTGCATCTCTCATTGCTTTAGGAACAGATTTAAACTCTTTCTTTAACGTATAATCAGATTTGATTTTGTCTGCAGATTTAAGTCCCGTCCATTCAACTAAAGCTTGTTCTAATGTAGTTGAGTTAAAATCAGCATCAGATAATCCTTCAACAGCTCGTATTTTTCCAGCAACAGTCTCCAATTCTTTTTCATTCATTGGTGCACGTATTGCCAGTGTTAAATTAAGATCGGTTTGTTCATTTTCTTGGTTGTAGTTAATAACTCCTACCGCTTCAGTTTCTAATGGACCGTAATCCATACCGAGACTAATTTTTCCATCTCCATTCATCGAGCAAGATTCCGTGTGTAATGAAATATAATTTCCAGTAGCGCTTCTATTAATCAGTTTTTCTTTATTAGAAATTTGAAATTCTTTAGCACTTTCATTGAACTGTAAATATCCACTTGCCGAAATCACCTCAGGATCGTCATCATTGTCTACTGAACTTAAAAATGTAGGGTATAAACTAACGCTATCAGTATTACTTGCATTTCTCCATCTAATTCCTACGGTAATTTTGTTTCCATCTAAGTCTTTCATATTCTTACTTACTGGAATTTGAATATTTCCTGGATCGATATCTGTCTTAAATGCCATCCAATTTCGTTCAAACTTGTCACAATTGTGATTAATTTGTGTAGCTCCTTCAAAAGTCAGTCGCTCTTCAGCTGCTTTTAAGAAGGTTTTTCCGTAAAAATTGAAACGTTCACTTAATTTAAAAGATTGATCTTGTGCGATTTCACCTTTCGCCACTGTTTGATATGAAGAATCTAATTTAATTTCAGTTAATGCAATAAGTTCTTTTTCTTCACCTTCAAGACCGTATTCATAGTCTCCTGTAGCAGTATAGGCTCTTCTAGCAGTTACTTTTGCACTCACATTCACTATGGTATGGAATTTAGTAATGTAATTTGCAATGATTTTTGCATCCTTAAACTCTTCCATTTTTGCATTTTTTCGAATAACCACTTTTGAGCTATCAGGATATATTCTTGCATCTGCAATTTCTAAAAACTCTGTTTCATAAGCGTAAATAGTACGTTCTTTTAGATTGAACTTAGCTTTAGGAGATCTAAATTGTAAGGAGTCTTGTTTTGGATGTGTGCTGTAAAAGTTAGGCCCAACTAAATCCATAGCACCTTCGATAGCGAGGTTGTCTTCCTCTTTCTTTTCTAACGTTAACTCATCATTATCCATCAACCAAGTAAACTGATCGATTTTACAGATGTATTGGTTTACAGGAAACTCCACAACAGATTCTCCTTCATTTGATTTGAAAACACCTTTTCTTTCCTCAAAGTTCAAGTCTCCGTTAACATTATCAGTTTTGAAAGCCAAAGGATCTTCCGTTAAATCTCCTTCTTTTTTATATTTATTCGTCAATTGGAATGAGGCTGTATCTGCTAAAGCTTTCCAACGTGAAAATCTAAAATTGTCTGATCCCATTTTGGCATCTTTTAATTCTAAAATTCCGTTTCCTTTCATTCCTTTACCTCTTAGGACTGTTGTACCTCTCAAATTTGCTTCTCCATCAAAAAACGAGATGAGTTCGTTGTTGGAACTTGCCTTTAGGGTTTGTTTTCTAGGTAAGAATGATATAAATACATCAGGTCCCTCTACATCAGGAAATTCTACACCTTCTACTTGTGGTTTATTCACAAAGGACGCTACGCCTATAGTAGAGTCAGGTAGAAAACTAAACAAACGTTTTGAAGTGGAAGAGGAGTTTAGGAAGTTAATCGTTCCGCCACCTTGTAATCCATTATTAGAGAGTAAAATTTTATTTTCATATCGTGCATCTGTACCATAAAATGGATATCCTTCGGCTGGTGCTTTTTGAGAAAACCCTAAGGAATAATCGGGCATTAACTTTAACTCCTCATCAATTTTAGGGAATATTCCTGCTGAAGTTAGGGTTCCTTTAAAACGCAAAAATTCATCATCGAAGGTTAGCAGACTATCAATTGTAAAAGGATCAATTTCAAAATAAAAACGCTCTTCATCATAGGCACCTAAATGCAATTGTTTTTGACTGTAAAACACCTTGGTTTTTTCCTTTGAGTTTAATATTGGATATTGATCAAATCCTTTTTTTATACCTGAACGATTTTTAACATCATCAACAATTAACTCTCCTTTTAAACCGGTAATAAACGATTGTGTTGGGATGAGTCTTTCACCGTCTTCTTTTCGTTGTGGTTTCGCTTTAAAGAGTGCAATGTCAGATTCAAAAATATTAAATTTATTATCTTCATAACTATAATTTCCTTTTTGAACTTTAACTTCCCATTTCCCGCTATTAATCCATCCAGAAAAAACGATGTTTCTATTTTTCTTAACTTTAACTTTGTTGTCTTTAGGGAATATGGTTGTGTTTTTGTTTTCTGCAATGGTAATTAAGTCTACAGCAACCACATCTAATTCTAAAGAACTCAAGTCGATTGTTCCATATTGTCTAATTTTAGAACGTTCTTGGTTTCTTTTGTTGATTTTAGCTTGGAGCTCTCTATTGTCTTTTCCATTGGTGTTGTCTATACGAATTGGCGCTAAATTAGCTTTGAAAGAGATATTATCGTAATCACTTTTACCTGATTTTGATTTAACAAAATGTTCCGTTTTTTGATTCACCACTACAACTCCTCTGTCCGTATCATAGCTTATAAAACCAAGAGTAGAAAGCTCCAATAATTTAGGTTTTGCTTGCTGAATGGTTCGATTTAAAGCCGTTGCTGCAGTTCCCTCTGTCATTTCAAACTTATCATATTTGTAAGCATAATTATAGAGTGCGACTATTGGGTTTACAGATTCCATACCTTGTAATTGCTGAAACAAACGTGCATCATAATAATCAAATGATTCAAAACGAGCAATTCTTTGTTGTTCCGAAGTGTTTAAGTTATACCCTAAAATCAAAGCATTGGTAGAATTGTCCCAAGATAATTCATCGACATACATGTGTAATTGATGAAATGAATTGATAAAAGGAGCTTGTGTCATTGGTGAGTTACCTCGTATAAAACGCAAGGTTTCATTAGATCTTTCATAGATAACGTTTAATCCCGTATGTGTAATGGAATCATTTAGACCAATATATAATGTGGATTTGGCCATTGGTGTACTAACGGTTTTTTCATTAACCCTTACAATGTCTGAAAAGGTTGTAGCAAAAATTTTCTCTTTTCGATAGTACGTTAGTTGAGCTCTTTTATTTTGATTACCAATTCCTACGAACTCATCTGCCTGCAAAGAAAATCCACCATTATAATCAACACCTTTTATAAGATCCTTGATTTCAAAGTTGGCTTGATAAGACATAAATTGAGGGTAAGGTATATCATTGGCTTTCCCGATGGAACCTTTCATGGCTCTATCTACTAATTTTCCTGTGATTTTTTGATTTACATAAGGTGTGGTTAATATCACACTGTCTGCTGATAGGTTTGTTGATCTAAAAGAAATTTCATAATTATTTAATTCAGCATTTGTTTCATCTTTATTGAGACCAACTTTTTCCCAAGTATACGTTCCTCCATTTCCTTCCCATTTATTTCTAGTCAAGTTGGCAGTACCACTTGTTTTTGAAATTTTAATAGAATCTGAAAAAGGATGTTCTCTTTTATTACTTCCTCGATTTACCGTTTTGCAAATAAGGGTAGTGTTTTTTAATTTTATAAATGGTGTTTTGTTGTTTATAAATTCAAAATCCCCACCTATACAGAACCATTTGTAATTTGGATCATTAGCAATTATTTGATCATATAAAAAATTACTTGAAGTTTCTAGAAAATCTCTAATTCTACGTGGGTTTCTATTGTCGGCTAACTGATCTACAATTTCATGCCAGGTATTGAATTCTTCATTCTTCTTACCTTTTTTGAGCATGGAGTAAACGGATTGTACATACTGATATGTATGTGGATATGCAGCATGTCGTTTTTCGATTAATAAATCAATTGTAGCAGTCATTTGTTGAAAATGACGTTCTGGAAATTGACTAGGATCTAAAATGAACGGCGCTAATTCCTGCTCGATGAAAGTTTGAACATTGTTGTCTCTTCGCGAGTCTATCTGTTTTGCATAATTTTTAATAAACTTTTCTCTTGATGCTATATCTGCATTTCCTTGAGCCCACAAAAAACTAGGACTAGAAGGGGTTAAAAGAATAAGTAAAGTAAGTAAGTTTAATATTTTCATAATTTATCAAAATTAATGTGATTTTATGAGCTGAATAACCGCCCACTTCTCTTTTTCAAAGGTTTTTTCAAGATTAAAGCCATAATTTTTGGCAACGTTTAATAATTCCGGTACATCTGTTTCAAAAAAGCCACTCAATAATAGTTTACCGTTTAATTTAATTAATTGTCCATAACTTTCCATGTGGTCAATCAATACATTTTTATTGATATTTGCAATGATAACGTCATAATCCTTATTGGGTACAATGTCTATATCTCCTTTTTTTATCGTAAAGTTTTGAATATTATTCCTTGATGTGTTTTCAATTGCATTTTCTACAGCTCCTTGCTCAATATCCGTTCCGAATACTGTTTTTGCTCCTAAAATACTTGTTAGAATACCTAAAACTCCTGTTCCTGTTCCAACATCTAAGACAGTTTTTTTGTTGAAGTCAATTGCTAAGAGTGCTTTACATAAAAGGTAGGTTGTTTGGTGATGTCCAGTACCAAAAGACATTTGAGGTTGTATCTCTATGTTATATGTAAAACCATCATCTTTCGAATGAAAAGGTGCTCGAATTAGAACTGTTTGATCAACATAAACGGGAGGGTAATCAGCTTCCCAAGTAGCATTCCAATTTTGGGTTGGTATCGTTTTTAATTGATGATTGATGCGAACTTCTTTTTCTTTAAAAGTGTGCAATAAAGATTCAGTTTTATCTTTGTCAAAATTTGCTTTGGCAATGAATGCTTGAAGTTTGTTGTCATTCTCTGTAAAACTTTCAAATCCAATGTTGGCTAATTCTTGAACAATAATTTCTGTCCAAGGAAATGAAGGCGATATGTTTAGTTCTAATTCTAAATAATCCATATTCTACTTATAAGTTGAAATGATCGACATGAAGTCTTCACTTTTAAGGGAAGCCCCACCAATTAAACCACCGTCTATATCAGATTGGTGAAATAATTCACTTGCGTTTGTCGGTTTGCAACTACCTCCATAAATTATGGACGTCTTTTTGGCTATTTCTGCGTTGTAATTTTTTTGAATTGCAGCGCGAATTGCTTGATGCATTTCATTAGCCTGAGCAGGTGAGGCAGTTTTCCCTGTTCCTATGGCCCAAATTGGTTCATAAGCAATTACTACATTTTTAAATTGCTCTTCGGACAAATGAAATATACTATTTTCTAATTGTGTAATAACTGTTGCTACGTGTTTTCCATTTTCTCTTTGTGAAATGGTTTCCCCACAACAAAAGAAAATAGTTAAATCGAGGTTTGTTGCGGCGTCCACTTTAGATTTTAAAAACGCATCAGTTTCTTTGAAAATTTGTCTGCGTTCAGAATGTCCAATTAGAATATTTCTTACACCGATTTCTTTAAGTTGGTACATACTAATTTCACCTGTGAAAGCACCATTTTTTTCTGGATATCCATTTTGGGCACCTATGGCAATAGATTCTACAGAATTAATACCTTCATTGAGATAAATATATGGGCTAAAATGAATGACCTCACATTTTGGTTCATTTTTAGCAACAAATGTGTCTATTGCGGTATTTAATTTTAAAGCTTCTTCGGAAGTAAGATTCATTTTCCAGTTTCCAGCGACTATTTTCTTCCTCATTTTCATTATTCGTTTAATATATTTTCTGTAAGCCATTTCCAAGAAGGCGTAGATCGGAAAGGATATTTACCTTTAACTACACCTTTTTCTAAAACCATTAAAGTAGGATTAGATCTTGTAATTGCTTTTATTTCAATTTCATCATTCTGCAAAGTAGGAATTTCTAACCCTGTTTTTTCTCTAAATGAAATAACACCATCTTTTGAAGCTGTGGAGATTAATAAAACATCAATATTGCGTTGAGGCGCTTCTTTAGCAATTTCTTTAAGTCGAGATATTCTACTAAAATTACCTTTTTTCAAGTCTCTACTGAAGATGAGAATTATTTGTTCTTGCGCCAAGATATAATCTTTCAAACTAATGTCATCCATATATTCATCTAACCTAAGCAAAGTATCTCCGATTTGGTATATAGAAGTATCTATGTCTGGTAGATAAAAATCTTCAACAAGCATTGGGTAGCGATCACCTGTGTTTTTATCAATAAGGTCAATATATTCTTTTTGATTTTCTTCAAGAATATCAGCGATAGGTTTGTAGTTTTTCTCAACAATTGTAAGACCTTCAACGCTAATGGTAGGATCAAACTGCTGAATAGAAGGTAGAATAGCAGGGATTATTGTCCGGGTATCTCTTTTCTTAAATTTCCAGTTTTCTGTATCTCCCCAAATCGCTTTTGTGCTACTGTCAAGATTATATAAGACGGTATCTTGATCTGTTTTGAGGTGCGTATAAATCATGATGTTTTCGTATTCTCCTTCCTTACCATCATTCATTCTTTCAACTAAATCACTTCCTACATGATACGGTCGATAGTCTTTTAGCGGTAGATACATTAACACATAAGTAACAAAAATAGAACTCGTTAAGGTTAACATTAAAATCATGCCCCAATCGTTTCCTAATGCTTTTCCTCCGGTTCGTTTTAACCACAATGCCAGTAGAAGAGAGGCGATGCCAAACAAAATAGGGAAACTCCATGTGAATATATAGGAGAAGAATGCAATAAACAATACACCTAAAGACAAAATAATTAAATTTTCTTTTGTGTTATTGGTGGTTATCTTTCTTCTTGATATAAAAATAATAACAACTAAGTATAACAAAACAATATCCTTCCAATAGCTTTCAGCTGGTGTTAAAGAACGGCCAATAGAGCCTTTCATGGCGTCACCAAAACATCCGCAATCATCCACACATTGTGGTTTTTTTACCTCTTGAATTGTAACATACTCATCCGTTTGTTTTAATATAGAGATATGCTCGTTGGTTTCGGCCTGTGGAACTTTTGCTTGAGCAGCATCAGATGAAATCGCATACGTATCAACATCAGTAAATGTGGTGTGTGGGTCACACTCTTTCGTATGCCAAGTCAAAAAAGTGAAAAACAACATCATGATGATCATTAACCACGAAGTACTTTTCATTTTAGTTCCAAGTAGAACCATTGCACCAAGTACGATTTCAAATACACAAATTAGAATGCTTAATGTTAATGCATGCTCGATAAAGAATTCAAGCGTAAAAGTCTCCCATCCAAACCATTCTTTTATTCTGTAGGCTAAAGCACCATCTTCAAAATATTCCTCAAGTTTGTAGGCAAAACCTTTGGGGTCATTAGCTTTTATTAAACCAGATACAATAAATAGACCTCCGACAAGTATCCTTGAAACGTAGGCAAATAGAAGCCACCCTTCAAGTAAAAATAAAACGACCAATGAGGATACCAACAAGCCATATCCTAAAAACTTAAATAAAACAGAACTTTCTTCAAAAAAGGGATGATATCCCATAACTAAGAACGTTAACCCAGTTAAGTTTATAAGAATAAGAATAATATTTAAAATCAATGATTTTCCTGATAGTGAGTGTTTCTTTAGTTTATGCATCTTTTGTAGTTTTACTTGTTAAATGAATCATTGCGAAAACAGCATAGTTGAGCATATCAAAATAATTAGCATCAATTCCTTCGCTTATAATTGTTTTTCCTTTATTATTTTCTATTGATTTTACGCGTAAAAGCTTCATTAAAATAAGGTCGGTTAGAGAACTAATACGCATTTCACGCCAAGCTTCACCATAATCATGGTTTTTTGTTTCCATTAATTCTTGAGCTTCTTTCGTGTATTTTTTATATAAGTTGATTGTTTCTGAAACTGACATTTCAATAGGGAGTTCATTTCCGTTTTTTATTTGAATTATTGCCATTACGCAGTAGTTGATAATTCCTATGAATTCACTTTCTATATCTTCGCCAACTTTGTTTCTTCCTGTTTCTTGAATCGTGCGAATGCGTTGTGCTTTGATGAATATTTGATCCGTTAGAGAGCTTGCTCTTAATATTCTCCATGCTGTGCCGTAATCCTTTGTTTTCTTTTCAAATATTTCACGACATTTGGAAATAACTTTCGTATATTGTTGAACTGTTTCAGACATTTTTGAGATAAAAAGTTTTTATGGTGTGGAAAGATAGTAAATATGACTTAAATAAGTGGTTAAAAATAAAGGATAAATTACATTATATAGATTCGCCACAAATAATGGGAGTTTTAAATGTTACGCCAGACTCATTTTATCGACAAAGTCAAAATAGTAGTTTTGATGAAGCTATGCAGTGTGTAAATCAAATGGTTAATGCGGGAGTTGACCTTATTGATGTAGGTGGAGTTTCGACACGACCTGGTGCTGATTTATTATCGACGAAACAAGAATTACGTAGAGTGATTCCTATTATTAAAGCAATATCAGATTCCTTTCCTGAGTTAGTAATAAGTGTGGATACATTTCGTGCAGAAGTAGCTTATGAGGCTGTTACTCATGGTGCAAGTATCGTAAATGATGTGTATGGCGGTCGGTATGATGACGCAATGTTTCAAACAGTCGCAGAGTTAGGGGTTCCTTATGTATTGATGCATTCAAGGGGGGATGCTAAGGATATGCAAGATAAATGCAGTTATGAAGATGTGACCCTCCAAGTTATCGATGAATTAAGTGTGAAATTAAAGGCCTTAGAAAAATTAGGTGTAAAAGATGTGATTATTGATCCTGGATTTGGATTTGCTAAAACGTTATCCCAAAATTATCAGCTTTTTGAACACTTAGAAATGTTGAATGTTTTAGCGTCCCCTTTGTTGATTGGTATTTCTAGAAAATCAATGATCTATAAGTTGTTAAATGAAGACGCAGAGTCAGCTCTTAATGGAACAACTGTTTTAAATACAGTGGCAGCCTTAAAAAAAGCTGATTTTCTTAGAGTTCATGATGTCAAAGAAGCTTGTGAAGTGAAAAGGATTGTTGAAATGTTAAAAATTGCTAATTAAATGGATTTTCAAAATAACCTTTATAAAATACTGTTTGACGCCATTCATGAAGGGTTGATTTTGGTAAATCAAGCTGGTGATATTGTGGAATTGAATCAACCAGGTGCTGAAATGTTTGGATATTCAGTTGATGAATTGATCGGAGAAAAAATTGAAGTATTGATCCCAAGACGTGTACATCGCGCTCATGAAAATCAAAGGCGTACTTATGAGGAAAACCCAACGACACGTTCTATGGGAGCTGCTCTAAAACTTGAAGGTGCGCGGAAGGATGGAAGCGAGTTTCCTGTTCAAGTGAGTTTAAATCCTTTTGTCTTAGAAACTGGAGAAAAGTATACCGCCGCGTTAGTATCAGATGTTACGGAACGAAGGGAAAATGAGGTGGCTTTACAACGTTTGAGAGAATCTTTAGAGCAAAAAGTTAAAGAGCGTACGCAAGAGTTGAGAGAAAGTGAACGTCTTTATAAATCTATTGCGAGAAATTTCCCTAGTGGAGTAATTAGTATATTTGACGCATCATATAAATATTTATTTGCTGAGGGTCAAGGATTGTTTGAATTAGGAATAGAAACTTCTGATTTGATCGGTCTCGATTATTTAGGACGTATTGATGTTAGTGCTAGGGCACAGGTTAAGCATGAGTTAGACCAGGTTTTTCAAGGGGAGTCTAAAAGCTTTGAAGTGGAAGTTGGTGATAGAATATATTCTATTAATGCTGTACCACTTGAAAATGATGGACGTGTTGATAAAATCCTTGTAGTAGAGAAGAATGTTACTGCCGAAAAGCAAGTGGCTCAAAAATTAGAGAAAAACCTAAGAAAGGAAAGAGAACTAACTGAAATGAAATCAAGGTTTGTATCTATGGCTTCGCATGAATTTAGAACTCCATTATCAACAATTAACTCTTCTGCTAGTCTAATTGATAAATATCATCAAAAAGAAAGTTATGATAAGTTGCCTAAACATACCAACCGAATAAAAAATGCAGTACAGAACTTAACAGCAATATTAAATGACTTTTTATCTTTCGAAAAGCTTGAGGCTGATAAAGTGGCAGTAAATTTTTCTGTTTTTGACGTATCACTTGTTCTGCATGAATCATTTGATGAAATTGTGACCATTACCAAACAGCAGCAACAAATTAGATTTCAAGGTCCTTCGGAATTAGAAATTGTCTCAGATAGACAAATGTTAAAAAACACCATTTTAAATATATTGTCAAATGCAGTTAAATATTCTGATCCCAATCAAGAGATAATTGTCTCTTTAAAAGATTTAGGTGAAAAAATTGAGATTTTAATTCAAGATTTTGGTATGGGGATACCGAAGAAAGATCAAAAAAACTTATTTACAAGGTTTTTTAGGGCTGGAAATGTGACCAATATTGAAGGTACTGGATTAGGGTTAAATATTGTCTTGAGATATTTAGATTTATTACAAGGAAAAATTTCCTTTAAATCAGTAGAAGGTGAGGGAACGATATTTTTTATTACTTTGCCTAAGAAAAATAAAATAGAGCGATAAATATGCATAAAATAGTTTTAATAGAAGATAACTTGGAAATGCGAGAGAATATTGAAGAGATGTTGGAACTCGCAGATTACCAGGTTTTATCTGCTAAAAATGGTAAAGAGGGTGTTGAGTTAGTTAAAAGAGAACTTCCAGATATAATCGTTTGCGATATTATGATGCCTGAGTTGGATGGTTATGGAGTGCTTTATTATTTAAGTAAAATCCCAGATACACGAGCTATTCCGTTTATATTTTTATCCGCTAAGTCTGAGCGACAAGACTTTAGAAAAGGAATGAACTTAGGAGCCGATGATTATATAACAAAACCGTTCGAAGAGATGGAGTTGTTAGAGGCTATAGAGTCAAGATTAAAAAAACGAGAACGCTTTCAGGCAGTTAACGAAACAGATGATAAGTGGAAAGGGTTTCAGGATGTTGTTTGTGATTTAACAGGGCTTGATGATTTAAGAGATGCTGCCCAGATAAAATCATTTGGTAAAAGAGAAGGTATTTACTTTGCAGGTGATACACCAAAATGGTTGTATTATGTTAAGGAGGGACATGTAAGAAACTACAAGGTAACCAAAGATGATAAAGAATTAGTTACAGGTTTGTATGGCGAAGGCGAGTTTTTTGGTTATATTGATTTGTTGTCTCAAGGTGCATATAAAGAGTATGCGGTAGCTATTGAAGGGGCAAAATTAGCGTTAATCGCTAAGTCTGATTTTGAGCAATTGATGTTATCTAACAAAGATGTGTCAATTAACTTTATCAAACTCCTCGCTGGGGATATTGTTGAAAAAGAAAATGAATTAGTAAGTCTCGCTTATAATACCGTTCGTAAAAGAGTGGCTAATGCCTTGAGTAAATTATATGTGAAGTATAAGGAAGGATTAGCAGAGCGGGTTGAAGTGACGGTTACAAGAGATGAATTAGCAAGTATGGTAGGAACCGCAACTGAATCTGTAATTCGTATTTTATCTGAATTTAAGAAAGATGGATATATAAAAACAAAGGGCTCGCTGATTACAATATTAGATTACCCTGCTCTAAAAGATTACCGCTTTTAACATACCTTATATATAGTCCCGTTTTTTTT
>NZ_PJNI01000024.1 GCF_002844555.1 Brumimicrobium salinarum | reverse complement strand
TTTTTTTATATTGTTATCCCTATTTGAATGAACAATTTACTTTAAAAGTAAAAAACCACTACGCTATGAAGGAACTTTTTTATGAAACAATTTCTTACCATGAACTCATAAATGGTGATCTCGCTCCAAAAACCGTCGACACATCCAACATTACCGAATACTTTAATTCCGAAGGAGTTTATTGTCAGGAAATGATCCTTGCAAAGTACGATAAAGACGATTTTGAGTTTATTGAAGAAATAAGAATTAGTTCAGCCCACCCCTTGGCAGAAAGTTATTTCGATGCAGAGGAACCACATTTTCCAAAAAAAGCTCAAGATAATTTAAAGTCTAAAATCTTACAGCACTTAGATATTCAAACCGTAAATCTTGAGAATAAATTAATCTACAAATCTGAAAACGGTGTGCAACTGGTAGGAATGATTATAGATGCAGACTGGGATGAAGTTGAAAAAAATAGATTGAAATACTGTTACTTCAATAGACTTCTTCAAGAAATGGAGAAAAAACACATTGGTATAATCAAGCAAATTAATATTACTCAGAGTGAGGACCAACTAAAGTCAAGCATCATTAAAATTCAACGTGATTTACATGGTAACCTTAATGAAATCACCAATGAATTTAACCTAAAGTCTTCAGATCTTGAAATAAAGGTAAAGAAGGTCTATACCGATAAAGACTGCATTATACTAGTCTATAAGTCTATGCTTGAAATTCTAGATTATATCTCTACGACTTTCTATGATTTTATTGACCAGAAGAAAGATATACCTTATTATTCCAAACTGTTTAATCAAAACGATGTTGTAACCAAAACAGAAAAGATACTCAAGCAACTGGATGAAATAGAAATTGAAGAAAGACTACAGTTGCTAATTGAAGATGAGCTGAGAAAAATTCTGGATTTTGACATCTCAAAAAGAATAACCTATTTAGAGTTTGATGAGTTCAAGAGATTTCTATATCACTTTAGCAAATTTTTAGAGAAACATAAACATGAAACGTTTGGTCAAACAGACCTTATTCATTTTCTGATATCCATAAGTTTTAAAAAGCAGATTTTTTTTGAGTATATAATCCATCAATTACAATCTACCCTTATAAAATCAGATGGTTTTGAAGAGAGAAATGAATTCTTAATGACTAAGAAAAAGGAATACTTACAATTAAAACTTTCCTCAATAAAACCCTTTAATGCGGATGAGACTCCCCTCGTTTTGGATCTTTTACAGTGGGTGAATTTAGAGTTGAAACATGTTAAAAGAGAAACTCAAACTAGAATTCCTGAATCTCAAAAACTAGTAAATGAGAAGATTGTAACCACACTAAGCAGTAAAAAGCTAGGTGCATATTATTTAGTGTCAAAAGATTTTGGAATATTCAAACCAGAATCAATGATTCAGTTCTCAGAATGGATTCATGAAACGCATAAAAACGAGACTGACCATTCTTATACCCCAGACAGCATACGAAATAACTTCTACAAGATAGAAAGCAAAAGCAGAGAGATGCTTCGCGATTTTGCTTTTTACATTTTGGATGTCACAAATCAGAATAAAGAATAGCTTATTTCTTACAATAATCGAATAGGCTATTGAATCTTATCAAGTTTTAAAATATTTCCTTGAGTAGTCATAAAATCAGTGGTTCCCTATTCTCAAATATTCCCCCTATATATGTCCATTATCTCAATCAAGGACTGTTAAGTTTAGCTAAAAAACACCCTAATCAGGATAAACCACACTCCTAAAACCTCCTCAAAAAGCTACAAATTGCATCAAAATAAATTGAATATTTGAATTTATCAGAACTTCTTAATGTTTATAAGGGTTCTAAGGGGGTTGCAATGGAGGTTGCACAAAAAAAATCCTATTCACGCAAAGACTAACAACCCCACCTCAAAACACTGTAAACGAACAGTTTAAATCAATCAAGAATCTAAATAATAGACTGTAATCCACCAAGAATAAAAAAACTTTCCTAACTCTATTTTAAATAAAATTAGATGTCAATTATTTCATTTTGATATGATTTGGATGAAAAATAAAACTTTAAAAGTTTGATTCTCCAATATCAAAAAAATAAATCAATGTAGACCCTATAAACATTGATGTTCTCAAGATAACTGCAAGCCCTTGCAAATCAATTAATCCAACATAATTACTTCTATTTGTACTGAATCACAAAAACATAGTCAAATGCAAATATCAATCGTAACGCGGGAAGATCTGCAAGAATTTAAGGAGGCTATCATTGCGTCTTTAGAACTTATGAAAGATGAACTACTAGAAAACAGTTCAAGAACTCCAGAAGTAGAATTACTTAAATCACACCAAGTCCAACGCATGCTTGGAATATCTCCTGGAACACTTCAAAACATGAGGGTAAATGGTACAATACCCTATTCTAAAGTTGGCGGAGTAATTTTCTATGACAAAGAGGATATACTCAACCTCATTGATGACAACAAACAAAATATATAGTTATGAAAGAAGTAAATTACATCCATCACATGGAAAACACGCTGGTCAAATTTGGTAATGATCAGCGCGTTACTCCATGGCACATTAGCTTGTACCTTGCTTTATTCCAAATTTGGAACGGTACACGTTTCAAAAAAGAAATCAATATAAGACGTGATGAATTAATGCACCTTTCGAAGATTGGATCTACTAACACTTACTCAAAATGCTTAAAGCAATTAAGTGAATGGAAATACATCAAATACACACCTTCTAAAAGTAGGTTTAAATCTTCAAAAGTTCACATGTACAGATTCGATACAACACCTGATACATCACGTGGTACAACACCTAATACATCATGTGATACAACACCTGATACATCATGTGGTACAACAAGTGATACATCACCTGATACAACATCTGAACATCTCGTGCGACCTTTCTTAAACAATACTAAACATATAATAAACAATAACAAACAATATAAAACAAAAAAAAGGGAAGAAAAAAAATCTTCCCCCCATCCATCCCAAAATAAAAATGAGAAATCTTCTTGTAAGGGCGATTTGCAATCGCCCAAAAAAAACAGTAAGGACGATTTGCAATCGTCCGATTCGTCTGATACGTCCAAAAAAACATCACCCACCAAACGAAAAAGATTTGTCCCTCCAGAACTTCAAGAAGTAAAAACATTTTTTCACGAGAATAAATCTTCTTACCAAGTTGCTGAAATGTTTTTCAATCATTTTGAATCCAACGGTTGGAAAGTTGCTGGAAAAGCCCCCATGAAAAAGTGGAAAGCTGCTGCCCGAAATTGGATTATGCGAGATGAAAAGTATCAAGCACAAAGCAGAAGTCCAGCACAACAACGCCTTCACGTCAACGAAAACAAAGATTACGATATCCCACTTTAAAAAAACAAATCATGGAAAAACCATACAAAATAGTTAACAATCAACGTGTTTTCAATTTTAAAAAAACACTTCGATACATCCAGTACCTGGGTAAATCAAAATACGGTGACCAATTTAAAATTCATCGTTCCGATGTCCTTACATTCCATCGTCTAATCATTTACATGATTCATGAAGAACGTCAATGCAAGAAGTACAACATTGATCTCAACAAAGGAATTTTACTCATCGGCCCCATTGGATCAGGCAAAACAACAATCATGAATTTGTTGCGCGTATTTCTTTTCAAAGAAGATTTTTACCACATCAAATCTTCACGAGACATAGCCCTCGAATATCAACGTGAAGGAGTTGAAATAATCAATCGATACGGAAAAAAACACACCCCACTTTTCATTGATGATTTGGGAGTAGAAAGCAACAGTAAGTTCTACGGTAACGAATGCAACACAATCGGAGAAATACTCCTTCAACGTTACGATTTACTAACAAATTATCAAATTGTTACCCACGCCACTACCAATCTCAATGCTGATGAACTTGAAGAATTATATGGCAAAAGAGTCCGTTCCAGACTCCGTGAAATGTTCAATTTGATATCATTTCCAACAACAACAAAAGACAAAAGAAAGTAGGATGGCTGCTGCGAGATTCCATCTCGTAGCTAATCACTATCCGATTGTAAGGGCGATTTGCAAATCGCCCAAAAATTATAAAATAATTTTTATATGAAAACTCTAAAACTCCACTCACGTGGCCAAGAAGTAAAACAACTCCAACTACTCCTCAACCTCCTACCCGATGGAATCTTCGGTCCACAAACCCACAAAGCCGTTTTGTTCTTTCAAAAATCACAAAACATAGCTGTTGATGGAATTGTAGGACCAGTAACCTGGTCTCTACTCTGCGACGGTTGGGAAATGCTTAATAACCCAAACAAAGAAGAATTATTCTCCGAATACCTACTCCCAAACTACGCATACCACAACCAACCAACAGAAAAGAAATCAATATTCCTACACCACACAGCCGGTTGGCAAAACCCATATCGTGTCATCGATGATTGGGGGCAACGACCACACAAAGTAGCAACAGAGTTTGTCATCGGTGGCCAGTCCATCCAAAACGACAATTCAGATCACGATGGAAAAATACTCCAAGCAATTCCAAACAATTATTGGGCATGGCATCTTGGAATAGGCAACAATCCACTACATAGCCAGAGCATTGGCGTAGAACTTTGCAGCTTCGGAAGATTAACAAAAGGCTACTTCGAAAAAGATGAAAACGGAAAACCAAAATCAATCACAAGAGCTAAAAACTCTTACTTCACTTACGTTGGTCAAGAAGTAGATCCCGAGCAAGTCGAAAAACTTACCGAACCATTCAAAGGCTTTTCATTCTACCACAAGTACTCAGAAAAACAATTGCAGTCGCTTAAAAAGCTCCTTCATCATCTTGGCAACAAACACAACATTGATATCCGCGAAGGATTACCAAACCTCATCCAAAAGAAAGGAGTTAAAGCTTTTGAAATCGTTAGCAAAAATATGTGTTTAAATACTCCTGGGATTTGGGCTCATAGTAATGTCAATTGTTCGAAAAACGATATTTCACCGCAAGAGGGATTAGTTGTAATGTTGTTAGAATTGTGATGGATGTCATAAAAAGAATTAAACTAATCTCCTAGAAAAGGGAGTCTTCAAAAAACACCAATTTATTAATGTAATAAAATTATATATTATCAATCATTTAAATGCTAAAAGGATGCAAATAGAAAACAATCTTAATGAAAAAAATATGAAAAACTTTCCTAAGTTAAAAACAGTAGTTATAACCTATTTTTAAAAAACTCCCGAAATTTCTAGGTTTTGAACCTGAAAAGAAGCTGTCGGTTGAAAAGGATGTAGCTGAAAATGTAAAACTATAAGATAAAAACACTTCATGATTTGAAAACTTTTTGCCAAATCCAAGATCAGCTAGACCTGCAAAATCGAAACGTTTGATGTCTTTAGTTATTTTTGCCTCTTGACGACCAGTTATTTCAAGTTTTGAATTTATTATTGGTCTATCCTCTGTTGCACTTAGCAGAAGCCTATTTGAAACCCCTAAATATCCAAATCCAAAAAAGTTATCACCGATTTTTTTTCCAATCCTCAAAGGTATGGATATGTAATTAAAATCAAAGGTGCTAGTGAACTGTGTAACGCTTAAACTATCAAAAGCTTCACCGATCAGATTACTTCCCATTGAAGTATAACTTAGACCAATAGACAATAGTAGGTTGCTCGTTGTTTCACGTTCAAAACCTAAATAATAAATGTCTCCAAATTTTAACTCTTGATTGGATATGACTGAGGAGTTAAATTGTGTAATGGTGGCTCCACCCTGAATAGAAATCTTATTAGACTGAGCTAAAGACTGTGATGCTGAAAAGACCATAAATAGAAAGAAAAGAAACTTGTTCATCATAATTTTAAAATTTAAAGCTGTAACTAAATGAAGGAAAAAAATTAAAAAGGCTGCGTTGATATAATTTCAAGTCACCCTTTACTGCCTCAGCACCTCCTTTTCCATCCGAAACATTTTCGTATTCATGTTCATAATAATAGTAATAAGGATTCTTCCTGTTGTACAAGTTGAAAATACTGATTGTCCATGTACGTTCTCCCCATTTCTTTTCTTTTGTATGATTAAATGAAACATCTAACCTATGATAATCCCTCATCCGTGTATTGTTTATGTCATCATAGTGAAATATATAATCTCCATTGTGTATATATATTTCATCCGCTAATGTTATTGGATAACCAGATCCATATTGCCAGGTTAAAGAAAAGTTGACATTATCATTTAAATCATAAATCGCTACAACATTAATACTTAAAGGTCTATCATATTTAAAGGGAAAAACCCTACCCTCATTTAAATTATCAAATTGTAGTAATGATCTTGAGTAGGTTGCACTTATCCAGCCGTGTAAATCACCTCTTTTCTTTTGCGCCATAAATTCTAAACCATACGATCGATTCTTTCCATTCTTCTCAACTGTTTCATCCCATGAGCCTACCTGCCCTATCAATGTTTCTCCTGGTTTAAACTGAATTATGTTATTGGTGTTCTTAAGATATCCTTCCAAACTTAAAATGTATTTATCTTTATTTAAAGATTTATATAATCCAATAGAATGTTGTAATCCTTTTGAAGGTGGGACTTCTGAATTCGTTGGCATCCAATAATCTGAGGGTAAGCCGGTGCCAGAATATGCTAAAAGGTGTATATATTGGTTCATCACCGTGTATGAATATTTTAAAGACCAAGATTCGAAAAAATTGAAACTACTTACTAATCTAGGTTCGAAATTATTGTAAGTCAAGCTGTCTAAAATGTAATTTGAGTAGCGCACTCCTCCTTTGACAGATAACCACCCCAAATCGATATTGATTTCGGAATAAGCTATATTCTCTAAAGCATCCATTTTAGTGTTATTTGAGCGAGATATGTTTTCTATGTCAGATCCTGTTTGTTCATAATAAATATCGTTTGGTGTAAACCGATGGAAAACTGAATTTACTCCTAAATTTAAATCTATTTTTGAATTGAGAAATAAGGATAAATGATATTTAAATCCTACATCTCGAACGCCGGTAAACAATTCATTATAAATATTCCTCTTGGATGTATCAGTATCTTCTTTAAATTCAAACTCTTCTATATATGAATAATTTGTGTTGTATAATGTCATATTACTGAATACTCTTGAACCAAATTTATGGTTCCATCTAAAAGCTACCATTGTATTACCCCAAGATAAAGTATTTTTAAGTGAAGGAGTATTATCTGTTTCACCTCCAGATTTATCCTTCACTTTGTCTCTTCCTCTATAAAAACTCAAAAATAATTTGTCATTATCTGAAACATCCCAGTTTACCTTTGCATTTAGATCATTAAAATGATAATTTAATCCATTGCCAATTAACCTAAAAACAGGAATTGGGTTTATTCGTCCTGAAACAATAAACGAAGCTTTATTTTTTACAATAGGTCCTTCTACTGCAAGACGAGTTGACAACAAACCAACTGCACCTTGAGCAATAAGTTCTTTAGAATTTCCTTCTTTACTGCGAACATCAAGTACGGATGATAGTCTACCTCCATATTGACTGGGGAATCCACTTTTGATTAGTTTTGTGTTTTTAATGATATCAGAATTAAATACTGAGAAAAACCCTCCAAAATGAGAAATATTATAAAGAGGAACATCATCTAGAAGCATTAGGTTTTGCTCAGCTCCACCACCTCTAACATAATAATCACTCGAACCTTCACCTCCAGATTGAACGCCTGGTGTCATTTGATATGATTTTATAATATCAACTTCACCAAATAAGTTAGGCATCCTCTTAACATCTTTCATTGGGATTGACATCACACCCATCTCATCTTCTCTAACCTTCATTTTACCCGAATAGATATCAATCTCCTCAAAGCTTGTAATTTTGGGTTTTAAGTAAATATTTAATGAAATCCCTCTTTTTAATTTAGGCAGTGAAATCATAGTGTCTGAATATCCGTATGCTCTTACTATAATAATTGAGTCTAATGAATCAAGCCTTAAACTATAATATCCATATTCATTTGTCGTGACACCATTTTTCGAAGGAATACTGAAAATAACACCCTCAATTATGCTTTCATTGCTGCTTTTATCATATAAATATCCACTAATTATTTTTTGTTGACCAAATAAAGATAATGGTAGACATATAACGATTGATATAAATAATGTTCTAGGCATAAACAATGCATTACAATTGGATCGTTCGTTTAGGAAAGAAATATATTTCTTGATCATGCGTATACACTCCAAATGAGCCAAGACCATCCTTTATGTTGGTATAAACATTTTGTGGCTCTGAGGCACCCATTAAAAAGTTTTCACCACTGTTCAACAAATATGTTCTTTTACTAGTTTTAAACATATAATACTCCTTTGTTACGTTTCTCAAAAGATAGATTCTAGTTTTGTGACCAAAATCAATTGTATTGCTGTGTTTGTAACCCCCTATTATAAAATAAAAACGAACAGATTTTTTCTCGCCATTAAATGTTTTGTCTGTGAATAGTAGTGACTTTTGATCAAAAACGTACTGGTTTGTATTGATTTCACTTGGGTAATGCTTTTCACCAGTAATAAAAGTTTCATCTGTTTTTATTCTTAGTGGATTTAACTCTCCATTATATAATCCAGAACTACAAACCATTAATTCATAATAATTCTCTTCTGATCCAGGGTCTTGAAATGTTAATGTGCCCTCAGAAAACATACCAGTACCCTCTATATAATGAGAATAATATATCGAAGTGTCTATTGATATAATATCAACTTTACTTGGCATTTTAGCAGAGCTAGATACCTTCTCATTATTATAAATCACTTCAAGCGACAAGTCATCTCCTGGTTCTGGTAAGTCATCTGGTGTTTCAAAAAGTTCATAATATTCCTTGGTTGAATTGTAATAGATTGTATCGTAAACGAAATTATTTTTCTTTAAGACAACTTTCGCATCAACGATATTTTCAGTGGGATCATCGGTTACAGATGAACTTAAGCCAAGCTCAAGCTTTGCAGGAATATACTGTGGAAAAATAGTGCCTGGTCCTGGCGCAACTGTATCAGGTTTGTTTGTTATTTCTGATCTAACTACTAATCGTGGCTCTACTTTTTCTAAATCTATCTCTATTTCTTTTGAACAAGAAAGCAAAGCTAAATATAATAATATTATAAAATAATTACTTTCTTTCATTGATTTTTCTCTTTAAAATATCAAGTATATTAGGTTCATCGTAAATCATATTGTCTATAATTAACGTTGGTGTACTGTAAATATTATTTGAAATTATAGTTTTTCTATTTTCATCCAGTATTTTATAAGTATCGGCAGAAAAATAATCTGTTCTGAACTTCTTCAAGTCTAGATTTAGTTCCTTGGCAAATTCAAATATAAGAGAATCACTTATATTACCATCTTGAACCTTTTTAAATACAAAATCATTCATTTCGTTAAATTTACTTTGTTGTCCTGCAGCAACTGGAGCGTTAGCAAATTTCAATATTTGATCACCAAAATAAACAAACTTAAAATTAAAGTTGTTATTATTTTCTTCTATAAGAGATTTGATTTTTTTATGAAAATTATAACAGTATGAGCATTCATAATTTGATAAAACAACTATCTCTCCATCTACATTTTCTTTTGGTGGTATTAGGTATGAACCATAAACCTCACCAGTAAAAGATTGATGAAATTCTTTTTCTAGGAATATTTCAAAGCTCTTGCTATTAATCAACTTTTCCCCCAAAATTGTTTTTTTTACATGATATTCAGTTGTTTTGTATATACCGTGAGCCTCAGAACTATCAATGTTGACTATTTGGTTGTAGTTTTTTCTTTTTAATTCTATTTGAATCAATGAATCTGCTATTGATGAATGAAAACTATTAATAAATTCATATGAGCTTATATTCTTCTTTTTTGCTTCAGCTTCTATTAGCTTATTAGCTATCTCTTCTTTTATAATGTTAATTTTTAATTCAAAAACTTGACTTGCTGTAATTGAATCAAAATGTTTTTTATCGAATTTTTCCCCATTTAAAGTCGCTATAACTTCTACTACGTCATTTTCGTTTACTAAATCATGTTTACAGCTGAAGCCAATAAAACAAATGAATATTGATAATAATTTAAGTTTCATTTTATCGATATAAAAAGATAGGGAGTGCTAACCACCTCCCTATTATTAATGTGAAATTTATATTTCTCCAAACCTTTTAGATTCGGTAAGCAAATTACGTCTCCAAATATATTGTCTTCCGTAATTAGCAATAGCAGAAGGGATTTTTACAACTCTACAATTTGCTCCATCAAAACCACTACCTGGTTCAGGCTTCCAAGGACAAGTGCCATTTACAGGTGTGTACATAAACCAGGTACCTGTAGTCCCTCCGTAATCATGCCAAAACGCACTTGATCCTTCGGGAACAGTTCCATAGTAACATTCTCCAAAATTGTTGGGATCATAAGATCCTAAAAAACACTCTCGAGATAAAGCATTATCAGCCATTTTCGAATAGAAAACCTCATAATTCATACCTCCTTGTCGTCTGTCTGGTCTAATAGTCATCTTTCTTTTACGCGTTGTGATATTTGAGAAATCATAATAATTGTAATAATTTGGAGAGGCATTAACAAAAAATGATTTCGCTCCATTAACGTAAACATCATCCCACAGTGTATTCCACCACTTTGCCTTGAATTGATACCCTGAAAAATAAGAATATCCGTAACCCAGGTGAACTGATCCTATAATTTGCGAATTTGTTTCGAAGCCAATTGGATACCCTGATTGGTAGTTTTTCATATAATTTTTACTTTCAAAACGAAGCGAGAAATACTTGTTTTCAGAATCTATGTTTTGTTTAATTAGTTCTATCACTAATTTGGGTTCTGTTACCATATCGTGATTTAAGTCGTTACCGATTGGTTCATAATCACTAACAGGTTTGCTTAAAGCTTTAACAATATCTGCATCTGAAGTGTTTATTATTAACTCATTATTTTTAAGAAAATCTGAAATAATATTTTCATCATCTGAATGCAGAGCAATCATTACATTGTTCTTATTAGTTTTGTCGTAAACTACAACCTCTTTTTTGAACTTTCGTGTTTGAGATTCTTCATAATTAGAAATCTTACTCGAATTATCGTTAACATTTTTGCCTAGCTCTTCTTTTTGACATGCTATTATTCCCATTGAAAGTATAGCAAAAATAAAATATTTTCTTTTTAACATTTGTAATAGGTATTAATTGTGATTTGTTACTTTAGGTGAACAAACATAACCTTCTTTAAGTAAAAGAATGATTAGCAATTCTTTTGTATAAATGTAAAAGAATTTTCAAAACTATAATAAAAAAAGTTAATTTATTTTATCTATCAAGATACAAGTTTTTTGGAAGTCAGAAAGAATTTACACCATCTGATAGATCCAGTCTGATCAATTGTACCTCATGAAATTATTAAAGCTATCTAATTAGCATCGGATAGTTGAACTCAAAAATAAGCAGAGTCTGGCTTATTCAAACATGAATGATAATTTCAAGAAACGTAATTACCGAGTTTTAGAGAACCCTTGTTAACGTTTGCTAAATCAATATGCAATCATTCTAAAATAGTTTGATGAACATAGTATGAAACTCATAAATAGTTTTGTAAAACCTCAATGAACTTCAATGTTTGAATGGGTAACATTCTGACAGCTTAAGGCAAGGTAGATTAATATTTTATCTCTCGCGACATTTCATCTCCAGATAATTATTGAAATCACATTTCATCCCTTGACGGAAATGAAAGTTATTTCTCTATTACGAAGGCAGAATCAGTTTGAATTTTACGGCTTTATACTTTAATATTCAATAGAATTAGTGATACACCAAAAATATGAACAATAGATAAGTTGTGAAACAAACCCGATCTAATCTTGTTGAATTTGTTTTTCTCTGTATAACCTTTTGCAGGTTAAACATCAAAGTATCTTTGAACTTAGTACTGAACCGTCCTAAGCCAAAATGCTTTATATAAATAAGAGTTGGAGATAATATAAAATAAATGGTCAAAAATAAGCCTGCGTGAAAGCTAAAACCAAAATATGAAACAGCCACATAACTGACTATTATCTCAAATAATAGGTAAATAAAATAATCAGTAAAATCTTTCATTTTTCAATTGTACAATTTAAACTTACATAGTTTTTTCTAGTGGTATATTTCCCCGCCCTCACTAAAAGTGATAGCTAAATCTGCTAATGCCATTGGAATAAATTACCATCTTTTTGAAGAATGAAAGAGTAAGTTCAAACTCACTAACCTATAGCGGAATTAAACCTCTCACTTATAGCCCTTAACAAACTTGCGCAACGATCAAGGTCAACGAAAGTAGTGGGTCTGCTAGTATCTGAAATTAGTTTTTTTAGCTCATTAATATCATCATTCAAAGAACCTATTAATTCGTTTTCTACTTTTGTGATTGACCAATGTTGAGTAGGTATTATTCTATATAAGTCGTCATTTAATTCAATTTCTCCTTTATTGAATTCAAACTCTAATTTAGAGATTATCAAATTGAAAATCTCTTCTAATTCTCTTATTTTAATTTTACTACCCATTATTGTTTTATTCTAAGACTTTATCTAATCCCCAGCTCTCGCAATATCCCACCTCATAAATCCTACCTCAACACCCTCTTCTCAACACTCCCATCCGAATAAATATAAAACTGCAAAACACCACGCTCAATTTCAACCTCTCTACCAAGCACATCAAGAACCATTATCAATTCTTTAGCCTCATCTTTAGCGTAATCCTCAACACCAACATAAGTACCCCAAATCATCTCCACGAACTCCGGACGATCAATAAAAGGATTACGATTCCCTTGATAAGAATAAATCACTTCATTCCGTTTCCTTTCCCAATCATCAACAGGATCTTCTTCATGCCATTGGAGCAAAACAGAAAGCATTCCATGAACAGGCACTTTCGTTTTATTATCTCTCGGTATAGAATCAATAATAAACAAATCTACCTCTCCGTTCTCTCCTTCATACCTTGTGGCCATATAGAAAACCATTCGAGCAACATCCCCTTTAACAATATCACGTGGCTCCCAAATCCATGATGAGGTGCTTGTATAACATGAAGTCGCTCCGTCCCCATCAATATATTCATAATCCCCACATCCAAACCATCTGTTGCTTCTAGCCGTGTTTACAGTAATATCACAAGGCCGTAAAGCATAACATCTGTTCCTGGTCCAAGTCTAGTTCCAAAATCACCTCGTGATTTTGCCCAAACATGTTCACGTGTCCATCCTCTACCCCTATTATATTCTCGAGCAGCATCAACAGTCCAACCCGTATAAAAAAGAAATACCTTACTGGTATCAATAGTGTCTTTATCTGTTTCTTTCAGAATATCCCACACATCCATTTTTGTACTCGTATAAGAAAATTGTCTATGATCATCAATGATATCATTAAGAGCAGCTTTTAATTCCACACCACTCAATCCTTCTGTTGAACTGTAATAACCATCAGGTATCTGAGCAGAATAATGATCTACTCCTAAAATTGAGTAAAACAGTACTAGAAATCGAAGAATGTTAAAAGGATTCATAAATCGTATGGTCTAATGGGAAAGTGATTTTATGCTGATCATTACTGGAAATTTGAAATAACAAATCAATTGATCTCAAAAAACAAAAGGGAATGAACGAGCGTCCTATTCCCTTTTTAAACCTAACCTAACCACCTAAATCAAGGCTAATGTAAGGGCTTTTAGTGAAATTGCAAAGGATTAATGATATTTGATGAAATCAATATAAGTTTAACCTCATCAATGAACTTCCTAAAAGATTTTTAGCTTTATTTCTATCTAAATAAATCGACTTGATATTCACAAAATCTAAAATTAAAAAGTGAATGAACGATCAAGTAAGCGACCAAGATGTAAAAATGACCGACCAAGACGCCGACCAAGATAATCGCCTTGTTTCAAAGGGGGTTGAAGCACTTAAAGCTATTATAAATAAAGATAAAAGCGAGTTCTCCGACCAAGATACCGACCAAGTAAGAGTCCAGGGTAATGATGAAGATACACAAGTCAATAAGTTAATAAAAGATTTAATGACAGAATAAATCAATTTATCATCAAAACTCAATACATATCATCTTACCTCATCAGAAACTATTGCAGAATCAAATCTAAAAATGTTAGTACTTCGATTCTAAATCTAAAAAAGCATCATCGACAAAACATGATCTTTATTCTTTCTCTGCATATCTAATGCACAGCAAATGATTAAGTTTGTATCAAACCAAGAATCAATGTCAAAAAACAAGAGCGCCCATACAAGATATCAAACATTAGATAAATGCTTACGAAATTTCTCGAAACGTTATTACTTCGATGATCTACTTAATGCCGTCAATGAAGTATTGTTTGAATCTAATCCAAACTCTATGGGAATTAAAGTCCGTCAATTGAGAAGTGACCTTAGCTATATGAAAAGTGAAGCAGGGTTTAATGCACCAATCGAGACTATTCGTGATGGGAAAAAAGCTTATTATCGCTATGAAGATGTAAATTTCTCAATAAACAAAATTCCATTTAGAGATGATGAAATAGATAAATTACAAGGTGCAATGCAACTGTTGAACCGTTTTAAAGGGGCACCACAGTTTGAATGGCTAAATCAAGTTAGTGCTGTTTTAGAAGATAAATTTGGTGTTCAGCAAGGAAATGATCCCGTGATTGGATTTGATTCAAGTACTGATTACTCAGGATATGAACATATAGGAGATATATTCAAAGCCATTATAAATAAACAAGTTTTAAAAATAGATTATCAACCTTTCGGTAAAGGTGTAATTTCTTATAATTTTCATCCTTATTATTTGAAACAGTACAATAACAGATGGTTTGTTCTTGGTTTAAATGACGAAACCAATGTAAGCACGTGGACTGTTCCCTTGGATAGAATAATGAAATTTGAAGCTGTTGGAGTTGATTATATTCAAAATGAAACGGATTGGATAGATTATTTTGATGAAATTATTGGAGTGACGCGTCCATATAACAAAGAACTCGAAGTTGTGAAATTGTTATTTACTCCTGATCAAGCTCCTTATGTTCAAACAAAACCTTTGCATGGATTGCAACGAAATAAACTTACAGATGATGGTTTACTTGTTACTTTGGAACTTATACCCAATTATGAATTAGAAAGATTAATTCTCTCCTACGGTTCAACAGTTAAAGTCATAGAGCCTAAAGAATTAAAAGAGAAAATAGAGCTTGAATTAAAGAAAGCCTATAGTAAATATACTTAACTTTCAAAAAGCTTCTTATTTTTAAGAACTCAAATATATAGTTACACCAAACACCACACCTTATTATAATTCATATAAGGTTCAAGTGATATTAAAAGCATAAACTGAAAATGAACAAAAAGATTAATGAATATTTCGACCTATCTATACCTAATGAAAAACTTTATTCAGCTGGTGAAGTTGAAGAAGGACAACATGGTGTAGAGATTATAAACGGTGATTATTATGCATCCTTATACCATATCAAAAACTTTATTTCAAAAGGGGAATTAAAAGACTTTCTATCTCAATTTAAAACTACTGAAAGTTTATTCGGTTTTTCGGAAATTTTAGCTAAAAAGTATAAGTTTGACGTTACTACTGTAAAGTATAAAACTCAAGACTTTAAAATAAAAAAATATCCATATGAAGTGATTCTTAATTACTTCATGGAAAATAATAAAAAGATTGATGTTAACTTAAATAAACTATTTCAAGAACTAAACACAAATGGTCTTTATGAAATTGAAGGGAAGTCTTTTAGGAGGTTTGAAGAATTAAATAATATACAACTAAGTAAGATAAATTTCTTTGTAGGACAGAATAACGCAGGAAAATCTACAGTAACTGAAATGTTGAGAATTCTTATCTCTTATCTTAAACAACCTGACCATAGTTATATTGATTTATATGGAACAAATTTCGGTAGACTCTTAAATTCAAAACAAAAGAATAAAAATAAAAATGAAATTGAATTAAGAGGGAAATTCGATAATAGTACTTTTCGTTTTATAATTAATGGGGTTCTATCAAAAAGTAAGGCAAGTATTTCAAATTTAGAATTGGACACACCTACCATAAATTGTGAAATATTTTTTTACGAGGAAGATGTTAAGGTTTCATTAAAAACAAAGGACAAAGAGATTCAAACAGATTCCAGATCAAGGCTAGAAGAGATCAATGAGCTAGAAAAAACAATTAAAGATTTGGATAAATTACTGGACGATAAAACTCTTCCTACAACAAATAGACTTAAGTATTCTGACCAGAAAAACAAGTTAAAAGAAAGAAAGGAGGAGATTAGAACTCTGTATACCAAATCTATGAAAATGAAAAGATTTGAAACTCTATTTTTTGAAACTACAAAAGAAAAAGTACAGGTAACTTATCCACTGTCTCTGGTGAATATTTTAAGAGAAGTCTATAAACAAAATTCAAAAATTCTGAAGAATACAAAAGAAACAAAAACGGATGAAGAATTTGAAACGGATAGTGAGTTTGAAGAAGAGGAGGTTATATTATCGGAAGATGATAGAGAGGATGGGATGTCAGAAAAGGATGAGGCTATTTTAGAAGCAAGGCAGAGTTTCCATCAAATATATAGTAAAACAAGCAACCATGTTACAGGTGTACTTAATCGAATTAACCAAACAGAAATTCATTTTATACAAAATTCGTCAAATAAATCAGGAACTATTCTTAAGCCAAATGACAATAATTCAGGCTTATTAAATGCTATTAAATTTCTTGACGAAGAAGAGGTGTTTGATAAAGAAAATCATTTGACTTTTTCTTTTATTAAAAAATGGCTAGGTCACGAAGAAGGTTTTGATTTAGCAACCAATGTGCGCATAAAAAGTTTTGAGAATGAAGTTTTTACTGTTGAATTACTAGATGGAGAATGGCAGTATTTAGGTGACCTTGGGTTGGGAGCTCAGCAATTATTTGAATTGATTATTAGCATTGCAAAAATCATCCATCAATATGACAAAGACTCAACAATATATAAACCAATGTTACTCATTGAAGAACCAGAATCTCATATCCATCCAGCATTACAATCGAAATTAGCAGATTTCTTTTACCAAGTGAATCTAGAATATGACTTAAGGTTTATTGTAGAAACACATTCAGAATACCTTATAAGAAAAACTCAACTGATTTCACTTGAAAACGGATTATTAGATAATTCAATTGAAAAAAATCCATTCAATGTGATTTATTTTGATAAAAAGAATGGGCCTTATACAATGAATTACACCAAAGATGGCCGTTTTGATAGAAATTTTGGAGATGGTTTTTATGATGTCTCTACTAAAATACTGAGAACTATTCTTAAAAAATCTAAAACCTCAAAATAATGCTAGCACTATTTATTGAAAAAGAAGCACTTGATAATATATTATTCTTTGAGGATGAGAAGTATCCTTTCATTAATTCTGTATTAAAAAGAAAAATTCCGATTATAGTCAATACAACTGATGATTTACTTCAGAATGATTTTGATGATGAAGAAAGTCCAATTTATCTTGCAATGCAGGAATCTGAAGGTTTTTCTAAACCAATTGCTTATGAAGCTGAATTCGAAAGAATAGATAAAAATCCACAACTCATATTAAATCATCCAAGAAATATATACATATTAGATATAAACACTGAAAGAGCAGAAAAGTTAACTAATGAACTTGGAGTTATTGTTTTATCTGTGCATAACCTGGATGATAACCTTTTAAAGGGAGGCCTAAGTATGAGCTTGATGAAAGGTAAACGAATTGAAAATGGTTGGGATGCTTTTTATGATCAAAAATGGGTCAAAGGCAACTCCTTAGTCATTTCAGACTCTTACCTATTTCAGAATAATGAAGGTAAGTTTAATAGAGGTGTTGAGAATATACTTAAGTTATTAGATAGCTATCTACCAAAATCTCTTAAAACAGATTTTCATATTACAATAATAGCTGATAATGATCCACCCTCAAAAGGTAATGGGAAAGCCGTAAAATGGTGGGAACGTTCTTTCGGAGCGCTAAAAGCTAAAATCTCAGAAATGAGAGATTATAATATTCAAATTGAAATATTTTTAGGGCCAACCTTGCATAAAAGAATATTTATATCAAACTATATATATAGTTGGGTTGATAAAGGATTTGATGTATTTAAATGTAGTGATGCCAATGTAGTACAAGATGATAACGAAATCCATATACATCACATTTTTAACAATATTGAAGATTTTGGTGAATCATATTTTTCAATGTCTGAAACTAATTTAACAGATATATTAAAAAAGTGCAATGCCATTGCAGACCTTGTCGCTTCTGAAGGTAAACAATCATTTTCAAGAATGGCTTTAGGAATTAAAGATCCAAGTAAAAAAAGCAAGAACAGACTTTTAAATTAACTATGCACATCCACTGCACACAACCTTCGTTTATTTGTATCAACATAAAACAAGAGGAAACTATGACGGATAAAACATTTTTAGGAGAAGGCCATTACAGAGACGAAAACGATACAGAATACATGTCGATTTGGTCATTTAAAAAAGAATATAAGGTTGGAAACAATAGTAACCAACAAAATTACCAAGATGCAATTGCATTAGGTAGCGCAAACAAATTTTGGGGTCCTTTTAATAACTCTCCATACTTCAAAGAAGGATGGATGTTTGAATTGGACACATTAAAATCATTTTATTCAATTTAATATATGTTTGAAAATAAGAAAAGAACAGAAGTAGGTTTTATTTGGAACGTCACAGATGATGTTTTGCGAAATGTATTCAAGAAAAACGAGATTGGTGACGTTATGTTACCTTTCATCGTTTTGAGAAGATTGGATTGTATCCTTGCTCCTTTCAATGAAAAAATACAACAAGAATACAACAAATTTAACGGGGTTGTTTTAAATGAAAAATTGGATCCTGTTTTGCGTAAAGCCGCAGGGGGAAAACAGTTTTACAATACCTCTAAACACACCTTCACTTCTTTGCAACAAGAACCAAGCAATATTGAAATCAACTTCAATGATTACATCAATGGTTTTAATCCAGAGGTGCGTGAAATTTTAGAAAGCTTCCAATTTGAAAAAATTGTGAATCGTTTAATCAAAAACAACTTGCTTTACCGTTTGGTGGACACGATGTGTTCTATTGATTTAAGCGAAGAAACTTACGATAATCATGACATGGGTTATGTTTTCGAAGAGATGATTCGTATATCCAATGAGCAATCTAATGAAACTGCTGGGGAGCACTTTACACCACGTGATGTTGTTGGATTAATGTGTTCTATTCTTTTCTCTACAGAAAAAGAAACACTTTCAAAGCCAGGGGTTATTCGTACCATTTTTGATCCAACAATGGGAACGGGTGGTATGACCAATTTAGGGAAAATGTATATTTCTGACTTTCTATTAAAAGACAGTGAAAACAAACCTGAAATAGTTACTTACGGGCAAGAACTAAACGAACAGTCTTACGCTATTGCTAAATCTGAAGCTTTAATTACCGGAGGAAATGCAAGCAATATCAAACACGGAAATTCATTAACAAACGATCAATTTCAAGGAGAAACTTTCCATTACATGATGGCAAACCCTCCTTATGGTGTGACTTGGAAGAATGAAAAAGACTATATTCTTCATGAATCTTTAAATCCTGCAGGAAGATTTTCTTCTGGACTTCCAAGAACTTCTGATGGCCAATTGTTGTTTTTACAGCACATGATATCCAAAATGGACAAGAATGGAAGCCGTATTGCAGTTGTAACCAATGGTTCTCCACTATTTACTGGTGATGCCGGCTCAGGTGAAAGTGATATCCGACGTTGGATTATTGAAAATGATTGGTTAGAATGTATCGTAGCCATGCCAAAGGACTTATTCTACAACACAGGGATCAATACCTACATTTGGTTTTTAACGAATAAAAAGGAGGAACATCGCAAAGGAAAAGTACAGTTAATTAATGGTTGTGCAACTGAACCAGATGGTGTAAACAGTAAAGGGAAAGAATTATTTAAAGAGATCTTTGCACGACCTAACAAGAAGAGTTTAGGAAATAAAAGAAATGAATTTAGTGATAAGCACATTCAAGAGTTATTGAAACTTTATACTGATTTTGAAGAAAACACCTACAGTAAGATTTATGATAATGAAGACTTTGGTTATTATCAACTAACAATAGAACAACCTTCATATACTGCTGGTGGTAAAGTTCAAAAAGATAAAAAAGGCAATCCGAAAGCAGATACGAAGAAGCGCGACAAAGAAAACGTTCCTTTAAAAGTGGATGTTGAAAACTATTTTAAAGAACAAGTTTTACCGCATGTACCTGATGCTTGGATTGATTTTGATAAAACACGTATTGGTTATGAAATAAACTTCACGAAGTATTTTTACGAATACGAAGCTTTACGCCCTGCCAATGAGATTAAAGTAGAAATTGAAGAATTGGAAAGTGATATTCAATCGTTGTTAAATGAATTGATGGGATAATGAAAGAATACAAAAATTACAAAAAAAGTAGCTTAGAATTTATTGGGAAAATTCCAGTAGAATGGAAAGAAGGAAAAATCCGTTACTTTTTTGATATTAGCAGGGGTCGTGTTATTTCTAAGCAAGAATTAAAAAGTGATGGACAGTTTCCAGTTTACTCTTCTCAAACTAAAAATGATGGGTGCCTGGGGTATAT
The DNA here is from genome assembly GCF_002844555.1 of Brumimicrobium salinarum. Taxonomy (GTDB): domain Bacteria; phylum Bacteroidota; class Bacteroidia; order Flavobacteriales_D; family Crocinitomicaceae; genus Brumimicrobium; species Brumimicrobium salinarum. The sequence goes on along the minus strand of NZ_PJNI01000024.1, from coordinate 13,140 downwards.
TAAAACATATGATTATGAAGGAGAAAAGTTAACATGGACAACTGATGGCGCTAATGCCGGAGAAGTTTTCCATCGGAGTGGAAAATTTAATTGCACCAATGTTTGTGGAATTCTAGACGCAAAGGAAAAAGACATTTATTTAAAGTTTTTCATGTATTCTTTGCAGTTTGTAACTCAATTTTACAAACGTCCTGATACTAATGGTGCAAAAATTATGAGTAATGAAATGGCAAATATATACACTGTTCTTCCCTCCCCTTCAGAACAAACCAAAATCGCACAATATCTTGACCATAAAACTGGATTAATCGACAACTTAATTCAAAAGAAAGAAGAGCTCATTAAAAAATTAGAAGAGCAACGCCAAGCTATTATCAATGAGGCTGTAACTAAAGGATTAGATCCAAATGCCAAGATGAAGAATAGTGGTGTTGAATGGTTAGGTGAGATTCCTGAGGGGTGGAAAATCGTACCCATGCGTTTTTTAACAAAAAAATAGGAAGTGGGGTAACACCACGTGGAGGTGCTTCGGTATATCAGGATGAAGGAATAATTTTTTTAAGAAGTCAGAATATATATGATCAAGGATTACGTATAGACGATGTATCTAGAATCTCCAATGAAATTCATGAGAAAATGTCAGGTTCTAAAGTTATGAAAGATGACGTTTTATTAAACATTACAGGTGCATCAATAGGAAGGTCCTCTATTTTCAACCTAGATGAAGAAGCGAACGTTAATCAACATGTCTGCATAATAAGACCAAATGAAAAGGTTGTACCTGAATACTTACACTTCCTAATGCAATCAGAAGTTGGAAAACTACAAGTCAAACTAGGAACAACTGGAGGAAACAGAGAGGGACTTAATTTTGAAGCAATAAAAAAATTCAGACTACCTATTCCTAAAAGAAAGGAGCAATATGAAATATTAAATTCAGTATCAACCAAATTAAACGATCTACATTTGATTAATAGCAAACTAATTAATCAAATCCAGCTCTTAAAAAACTACCGCCAATCCATAATCTCCGAAGCTGTTACAGGAAAAATAGATGTCAGAGAATGGGAGACTAAAAAATAACCAATCAATAATAAAAACATGAATGCAGAAACAATAAAAACACTTAAAAAGGATGAAGATGGAAAAATCAATATTTACTTCACTCTTGTTAGTGAAGCGAAATTAAATAGTCCACAAAAAGCTTCGTTTATAGCACAAGCGATGGTAGAAAATGAGAACGATGTAATTGGACTTAAAGAAAGTAATAGTACTGATCTTAAATATGCCATGCAAGATATTGGGTTTTACCTGAGGGATTCTGGCCATCCAGAACATTTTAATGTTAGTACGAAGCAATATAACGAATTATTTGGAGAAGGAAATTGGTCAAAAACATGGCTAGAATATGAAGATTATCTGAAATGGAAAGGAAAAAGAGGGTTTGTTTGGGATGAAGATGCTTCGTTACGAAAAGAAGAAACTTGGAAAAGTACAGGTCACAGATAATAAAATCGAATAAAGAGTTTCAATTTATTTCAGAAACATTGAGTAAATTGCATTCAGAAATCAACACTTAAATTATGGCACAAGGAACGAAGGAAATACATTTAGAGGAACACATTGAGAGCTATTTGATCAACCAAGGTGGCTATTCTGCTATTGATGCAAATACTTATGATAAAGATTTGTGTTTAGTACCACATGCAGTTATTGCTTTTATAAAAGATACGCAACCAAAAAAGTATGAAGCCCTAGCACTTCAATATGGTGCTTCTGTCAATGAAAAAATCGTTCAAAATGTTGCCAAACAAATCAAACTAAATAAGACGCTTGATGTTTTACGTCATGGGTTTAAAGATAGAGGTCAAAAAATAGATTTAGCTTATTTTCAACCGTCCAATAATAAAACTCCAGAACACGAAAAATGGTACAAAGCAAATCGCTTAGGAATTGTTCGTCAATTACAATACTCTAATCGAAACAGGAATGAAATAGACTTGGTTTTCTTTGTGAATGGTATTCCTGTAGTTTCTATGGAACTTAAAAACGCCCTAACAGGACAGAATCATCATAATGCCATCAAGCAATACATGCAAAATAGAGACCCAAAAGGAGAGCCATTCTTGGAATTTGGTAGGTGTTTGGTTCATTTTGCTGTAGGAACTGAAAAAGTATTTATGACTACGGAGTTAAAAGGAAAATCCACTTACTTCCTCCCCTTCAATCAAGGTTTAGAAAATGTAAATCCAAACGGTTTTTCTGTTGCCTACTTATGGGAAGATGTACTCTCAAAAGATTCTTTGATGGATTTAATCCAAAACTTCATAAGTTTTCAAGAAGACTCAAAACAAGTTTATGACTCTAAAACTAAAGGATTAAAAGAAGTTAAATCAACAAAGCTATTATTCCCTCGTTTTCATCAAAGGAGAGCTATCAATCGGGTTTTAGAACAATTAAAGATAGATGGAACAGGAAAAAACTATTTAATTCAGCATTCAGCAGGTTCTGGAAAATCAAATACGATAACTTGGTTAGCTTATCGCTTAGCGAGTTTTTATAAAAGTTATACGGATGAACGTGCAATGTATGACTCAATAATCATTGTGACAGACCGTCGCGTTTTAAATAAACAAATTCAGGATAATATTAGACAATTAGATAACACTCCTGGTGTAGTTGCTTATATTGATGAACGTTCTACGAGTCAAGATCTAAAAAAAGCAATTGAAGCCAAAAAGAGAATCATTGTTACCACTTTACAAAAATTCCCTGTTATTTCTAAAACAATAACTACCTATCCTGATAGAACTTTTGCCCTATTAATTGATGAAGCGCACAGCTCACAATCAGGTGATGCAGCAGGTCACATGAGAAAAGCACTAAGCCTAGAGGAAGATGCAAAAATAGAGCAAAATGAAAGAGACACAGACGATATTGTAGCGGAAGAAATTTCAAGAAAAGGGCAACAACCAAATATTTCTCAATTTGCATTTACTGCTACCCCAAAACCAAAAACACTGGAGTTATTTGGTACAAAAAAAGATGACCAAATTCTACCCTTTGACGATTACACAATGGAAGAAGCCATCAAAGAAGGTTTCATTCTAAACGTGATGAAAAACTATATGTCCTTCAAACGTTATTATAAATTAGTAAAACGAACAGAGATTGAAGATAAAGAATACGACAAAAAGAAAACTGTTCGTGTACTCTCAAATTATGTAGATTTATTAGACCATGCTATTGATACAAAAGCAAGAATTGTAATTGAACATTTTGTAAGTCAAACACAAAATGAAATTCAAGGTCAAGCCAGGGGAATGTTGGTTACAAAATCGCGTTTACATGCCGTACGTTTCAAACTTAAGTTTGATGAGATAATGAAAAACATGAAGCTGCCATACGAAGCTTTAGTTGCATTTTCGGGAACAGTTATTGATCCTGACACGGAGGAAGAGTACACTGAGAAGAATTTGAATAAATTAGACGGTAAGTACAGCATTCCTGAAGCACTTAAACTACCCAAATATCGAATCCTGATTGCAGCCAATAAGTTTCAAACAGGTTTTGATGAGCCATTGCTACACACTATGTTTGTGGATAAGAAACTCGGTGGTACAAGTACAGTTCAAACTTTATCTAGGCTGAATAGGACGAGACGAGGAAAAGACTCTACCATGGTGCTTGATTTTGTAAATGACCCCGAAGATGTAAGGGAAGATTTTCAGCATTTTTATGGCAAAAACTTTATGGAGGAATCGAATCAAACTGATCCCAATAGTTTATATGATGTTTTAAACAAGATTGAAACTTATAAAGTTTACTTTCCTAATGAGGTGGACGCTTTTGCAAATATTTTCTTCAAACAAGGTGATGATTTCGAACAATTACAACCTATTCTTAATGAAGTCAGCAATAGATTTGAAACCAGCTTAACGGATGAAGATCAGGCAGATTTTAAAGCTGCAGCAAAATCTTTCACAAAGCTGTATCGTTTTTTAAGTCAAATATTAACATTCACAGATGTTGACTTAGAAAAAAATTATGTCTTCCTTACTGCTCTGCTAAAAAAGCTTCCTTATGTGAGTTCCAATCTACCTTTGGATGTCGTAAATGATATTGAGTTAGACAGCTTTAAAATTCAACATAAATACACAACTGATTTAGACTTAGAATCTGGAGATGGAGAAGATGAAGGAATGACTCCTGGAGGCTCTGGTTTAGTAGATGTAGAGGACTATGATTTACTAACAAAAATCATCAAGACATTAAACGACACATTTGGCTTAGATTTGACAGAAGAAGATAAAGTAGAATTCGATAAGATGAAAAAGAACATCCAATCGAATAATGAATTGATATCCTATTTCAACGAAAGCAATTCCAAAAGTAATATCAAAGACAAATTCAACGACGTCATTGATGACGAACTCCTAACCTTCATCAATACAAAACTAGATTTCTACAATAAAATGACAGACCAAGATGCCAACTCAATGCTTAAAACCCTTTGGTTTAACGAATTGTATAATCAGCACGTGAGAGGACTTAGGAGATAAGGAGATCCAAATGATCCTATGAGATTGTTTTAAAAAAATAATGAATTCATAAGTACATCCTAATTGTCCAAAACATCGCAAAAAATAAATACTTAAACCACATGAACATAAAATCACTACAAACATTTCTTGACAGCCACGAAATACCGAGAATCAAGAAAAAGCCAAAAACTTTTTTAGGAATTGCCAAACAGCCACATTACGAGAATGTGTTGTCAAATATTTATGCTTTTTACTTTAATGTCAATGAGGAGCATGGTATGGGAGATTTGTTTTTGAAATCATTTCAAGAACTCATAAATGAATCTGAAATTGGAAAATCAAAAGAAGTTGACTTCAATAATGATTTTATTATTGACACAGAATATCCTACAGAAAAGAATGGTAGAATAGACCTATTATTACATAATGATAAACAAGCCATTATAATTGAGAGTAAAGTTCGTCATCACTTAGATAATGATTTAAAAGATTACTGGGACTCTGTGATACCTCATCAACCTGCCAGTAGTAAAATAGGAATTGTTTTATCACTAAAAACCTATAGTCAAGCAGAAATATATCACTCTCATTTTATAAATATTACCCACCAAGCCTTCTTAAATAGGGTAATGAAAAATAGCGGCGAATATCTCATAAATGCAAAAGACAGATACATTGTATACCTCAAAGATTTATACCAAAACACAATAAACTTAAGTAATCAAATGGATAAAGAAAAAATAGAATTTTACTATAAACACCAAGAAGAATTGAATAACGCTGCAAAACTTAAGTTTGCTGTTCGAGATTTCATAAAGAACGAAGTCAAAAATGCATGTGATTTGGTAAATCATAAATTAGTTTTTAATTCGCCTAAAACGGGAAGTGACAATGAGAAAAGACTCCGTTATTTTGTTTCTCCATTATGTAGCGATTTAATGTTCACGGTTATTTTTAATAATCTACTTACGAGCAAGAAAGAATTATTATTAATTGTTGAGCTTTCTGGTGAAGCAATTGAAAAAGTAAAAAAAATTCCTCAAGAGAAGTTCGACGAAATCGAAGCACCTATTATTCTAAATGATATTGAAACCACTAAAAATTCATGGGTTCACTATGTTAGAAATATTTATCATCTAAATGAAAAGGAAGTCGAAAACCTTCAAGATTATATTAAGACCAAAATTGAAAACGATAGTCTTTTGTCTATTTTTAAGAAGCTTGAAACTTATTTGATCCAAAATTAAAATCAAGAATTAATATGGAAAACTATATTTCAGACAAAACAGTATCATTAAAAAAGGATGATAAATTTCAACGATATGAATACGGTAAACGTATAGCTGAAACCATATCAACCAGAACAAGTTCTGAGAATATAGTTTTCGGTCTTTATGGTAAATGGGGTTCTGGTAAAAGTTCAATGTTGAAGTTTATTGAAAAAGAATTAGATGAAGAAAAAACTCTCCAAGTTCATTTCAATCCTTGGAGGTATAAAGATGAAGATGACTTACTAATCGATTTTTTTCAAACACTGGCAAAACATTTAGATAAAAATATCTATTCACGTAAAAATAGAATTTCTAAATTTTCTAAGAAACTCCTTTCTGCAACTGGCGAATTGTCTAAACTAGTTTATGTTGATACTTCTGTAATCGGAAATATGTTACCACAAGGCAATGTCGTCAAATTTAAAAAGAGAACTGAGGAGTTTTTAAAACTCTCAGATAAAAAGCTTGTCATATTCATCGACGATATTGACCGGCTCGACAAAGACGAACTATTTACTCTTTTCCGCTTAATAAAATTAACAGCTGATTTTTCAAATACTGTTTACATATTGTCATTTGATAAAGAAATGGTTGCGAAAGCGATTGGCCAACGATACGGAAACGGAGACGATAATGATGGATCTAGCTTTTTAGAGAAGATCATTCAAATACCGATTGAACTACCAACATTCCGATATGATGAGTTAAGAGATTATACATTAAACCTAATTGAACAGGTTTTAAACAAAAATTTAATACGACTAAATGAATCAGAGACAAGTCGATTTATAACAGCCTTTGATAATTGTCTATTTACTACCATAGTCACACCCCGAAACGCAAAACAATATTATAATGCTTTAGAATTTAGTATCCCTTTAATGAAAGGAGAAGTCAATATAGTCGATCTTCTAATTTTTGAGGGAATAAAATTGTTTTACCCTACGTATGCTGAATTTGTAAAAAAAAATCTTGCAATTTTTATCACAGGTTATATTATGAATCATTCTATGATTGGTAACATTCAAGAAAAGGATAAAGAGAGAATTAAAAAGGAGTTTAATCTTCTTTCAGAGAAGACTGATCAAACCAAACATCAAGCAATTGAAACTCTATTAAGATCATTATTTCCTAAATTCAGACAAGTTTTTGAAAATGTTTCTTTACGACACCCCAAAGATGTTGAGCAAAGTATATCAAGTGCTGATTACATTGAAAGGTACATGTCATACTCATTAGCTAAAAATGAAATTTCAGACGTCGAGTTTTCTACGTTTATCGAAAATTTAAACGTTTTTACCAATGCAGATGTTTCATCAAATGCATCTAAACTTATTGAAAGTGGAACTATTTCGGATTTTCTAACTAAGGTTCAATTGTTTGGGGATGATTTAGGCTGGGATGAAGCAAAGAAAATCATTACCTTTATTTTTAATCATTCAGGACTGATAAAAATAGAAAGTCACCAAGCCTTCAACTTAAATTCAGATCTTCGAAAAGTAGCATACTTCACTACAAGTCAATTCAAAAAACAAAATGACTCCTCTTTGATTATTGAATTCTTATCAAAAGAAATTAAAAATATTAAAAACATATACTTCTTACTCGAGTATCTAAAGTATGGTGTTTATAATAAAGACGTAAGCAAAGGTTTATTCAGTCAAGCACAAATCAATCAGGTATATAGTGTTTCCATAACTACGATTCTAGATACATTACAAAAGGGAGAATATTTGTTTGATAAATATCCAATGTTCATATTAAAGTTGCTCTTTATCTGGAGTGAAATCGATAGTGAAAGTGCTGGTAAGCATATAAAAGACTATCTAAAATCAGATAATGAAAATATTTCAACTGTTCTTACCTCTTTTGCTGGCCAAATATATGTAACTTCCTCTAAAAGAAACAACTCTATTCACATGGGGGATATTAGAGTGGATGATTTTAAGCTAATACAAAAAATGAATTGTGAAAAAGCTATCTTTGATGCTATTAATAAACATTTCTCAATTGATGAGCTTAAAGGCAGTGACCTTGTTTTAAATACCGAAATGAACGACAATACTGTTTTAAACCTAGCTAATCAATTCCTATATTATTATAATGAATCTTTAAAACCAACCCCATGACCCCACAACAAAACTTTATCAACACAGAAATCTGGATCCTCACCTTCGGTGGAGCATTCCAACGCGCCAGCATCTATGCGAAAGAGATAAACGAAACAAAACGTAAAAACTTCCGTGATGCATTAATTCAATTTGTAGAAGTGAATTTACTTCCAAAATATAGTAAAACAGTTCATGAAGAGGAGCATATCGAAAACATCAACTCGATTATCACATTTTCAGAAAACTATAAAGAGGATATTCTCAACGGAAGTAAAATAAGATTCGGAGTAGCACAAAAACTACTCAACCTCTATTTGAAGTACCAATGGTGTCTCGGCAATATTCAAATGCCACCACACTTTCCTGTAGATCGAATTATTCAAGTAAAACTGAAGTGCAAACCAATAATACCATGGACCACTATGGAGAATGATTCAGATTACAGAACCATTATAGAACGAGCAAGAGGTGTAGCAGATGAAAAAGGGGTTTCACTTGCAGAATGGGAATTAGAAGAGTTTTCGAGAAGAAGAATTATCAAAACTTAGAAAAACACTTTTATTATGGAAGTATCAAAAAACAACAGAAATTTAAATTTAGAAACTGGCTTGAGAACCACATTAGCATTAATCCCTTATATAGGAGGTGCTTTAGTGGAATTAGGTTTTGAACATCGCGCTCGAATAAAAAGCGATAGGATTTATAATTTTTTCGAGGAATTAGATGCCTATTTTAAAAGTATAAAAGATGATGAAGTCGATAATGATTTCATAAACTCTAATAGATTTAATGATATTTTTGAAGAAATAATAAACAAAGTTTCTAAAACAGATGATTTAAAAAAGAGAAATAGATTTAAACAATTATTAATAGGCACCACAATCCCAAATGCTAAGGTTAATCAGTTTGAATTGTTTTTTGAGCTAACTTCTCAATTACATGAAAGTCAAATATTATTACTTAAAAAGTTTTACAAAGCTAAACCAGTAATAGAAAAACTTGAAAATCAGGGTCACGAATTAAATGATGAGTTAAACCAATCCAAATCGAAAGAAAACATCCTTAAACAGAAAGCTCAAGACGGAAGTATTAAGCAAAATGAATCAATTTTAGCACAAACTAAAAAGTCAGAAAAAATTGAGAGAGAAAAAATACTTACAGAAAACAAAATGAAAGATTTAATGAGCGTTAGTCGAAACGATCTTTTTGGTGTTTCTGATATTGATATGAATATTTTCGTAGATGATCTTTTAAGCAAACGCTTGATCTTAGATATATCTGAAGTTCAAATGGGTGGAAAAAGCTACTCATATGATAAACTGATTATTTCACCTTTAGGTTATCACTACATTGATTTTTTGATAGAAGAAAATAAATCATCAATTCAATAATAAAGTTTTTAAACTCTCTTTGGTTAAATTCGAATAGATATTCACGATATTAGCAACAACAAAAACACCATGTCAGAAACAAACCGCATAGAATTCAAAGAGAAACTCACCAAAGAGATAGACCTGGAGAAAGAAGTAATTGCTTTCCTCAACTACAATGAAGGTGGTTTTATTTATATTGGGATTGATAAAACGGGAACAGTTGTGGGCGTTGAGGATATTGATGGCGATATGCTCAAAATCAAGGACCGCCTAAAAACCAATATCATTCCTTCCTGTATGGGATTGTTTGATATAAGTTCGGAGGAAAAGGATGGCAAAGACATTATCAAGATCACTGTAGCAAGTGGTTCAGAAAAGCCCTATTACAAACGCAAATACGGCATGTCTGAAAAGGGCGCATACATTCGCAATGGAACTGCAGCTGATCCCATGCCTCAGAAAATGATTGATGAGTTGTTTGCCAAAAGAACTAAAACATCAATTGGAAAGATTAGATCGAGCCGTCAAGACCTCACTTTCGAACAACTGAAAATCTATTATGAAGGAAAAGGTATTTCACTCAATAAAAATTTCGCGAAGAACCTTGAACTATTAACTGAAAAAGGAGAATACAATTATGTTGCCTATTTAATGGCAGATGAAAATGGTACTTCAATTAAGTTGGCAAAATACAATGGTTTAACAAGAGTAGATCTAACTGAAAATCCAGATTTCGGGTATGAATCTTTAATCAAAGCGACAAAACAAGTTTTAGACAAAATAGAAATTGAAAACAAAAGCGATACCAGCATCACTTCAGCGGAACGTGTAGACAAACGTCCATGGTCTTCCATCGCATTGCGAGAAGCAATACTAAATGCATTTGTACACAATGATTACACAACCGAGGTACCACCAAAATTTGAGATTTTTGATGACAGAATAGAAATCACCTCTACCGGTGGTTTGCCTAATGGATTAAGTAAAGACGAATTCTTTGAAGGCTTCTCAGTTCCAAGAAATAAAGAACTAATGCGTATTTATAAAGACCTAGATTTAGTTGAACAATTAGGTTCTGGAGTACCTCGAATTTTAGAGTACTATGGAAGAGAATGTTTTAAGTTTTCTGAAAACTTTTTAAGAATGACCTTCCCGAAAGCTGGTCTAGAAGAAGGTGGTCAAATGGGAGATCTTCAAATGGGAGAAGTGATAGAAGATTTTAAAGCAAAACAAAAACTTGTTTTAACAGAACTACAATATGATTTCGGAACAATTTCACAACGTCGAAAGGCATCAACCAAAGAAAACATTAGTCTTCTGCATGAAAACTTTGAGTCAATTATGACTTATTTTATGAAAGATTTCGGGATAACTTCGGGAAAGCTTCGGGAAAGCTTCGGGAAAGCTTCAGGAAAGAAACTACCGAATCAAATACTAACCTTAGAACTCATAATAGTTTACCCTGAAATTACAGCAGAAGAAATAGGCTCAATTTTAGGGGTTACAGAACGTACTGTTCAAACCTACATTAAAAAATTAAGAGAAGAAAACTTCATAGAGCGCGAAGGTGGGCGAAAAGAAGGCGTTTGGTTGCTTAAAAAACAAGAAACCTAATAGGTTTTATCAATTTACCTTCCCCAAAGTCGAGTACAATGAAAACTGTTATTTCGGGTAAGCTTCGGGATACTTTCGGGTAAGAGCCTAACATTCTTTTCTTTGGTCAATCTGATGTCCGCAATAAAGTTTTAGCACCAGTTTTCAAACGTTTAGGAATTATTGAACAATGGGGTAATAGATTACAGCTTATTGCTGATGATTTAAAGGAATACCCAGAAATTGACTTGACTTGGAAAGCGCCAGGCGTTGTATTCAGGGTTTCTTTTATTAAGAAAGAATACAAAAAAAACAAGTGGTACAGCATGAGCTATAGTAGGAGTTGCAGCATGAGTCAAGTTGGGAAGAAATTCGCGAAAAGTTGGGTACAAGGTTGGGTGTAAAACGAAACCAAGATATATTGTATAATGTTAAATAAACCAACAATTACCATTGTAGAGCTTAGTACTGAAATTGGAATCAGTACCACTGCTGTAGAAAACAATATCCAAAAGCTGATAGAAAAGGCAATTATTGATAGAACAGGTAGCGCTAAAACTGGCACTTGAGAAGTACTAGAGAAACTTTGAACATAACAAAGTATCATGCCGAGCTACAGCCCACGCTATCGCGAGATTTCATCTCGTGATACATCATCTCTAATCATAAAAAGCTCTCCACGCTATCGTATACTTCTTGCGATGGAATCCTTTCTCTCCTTACCCATTGTTACACTCTGGAATACAATTCTTTAAGCCATCAGCGTTATACCCGTTCCTGTTTGCTTAAGAAACAGCATTACTACAATTTGAATGTTGGCCTAAAGATTCATAATTGGAAAGTCTTCCATAATAATAACACGTATCCTTAAGTACTTCATTATCACCATTTGAATTTGATGAAATGTTTTTGTTAACTCTGTAATAATTTATAACAGCTTATTTAAGTGATTTTCATAAAGATGTAAATAGAAGTCAATTCTTAATACTTTTAAAGCCTCATTCAACGTTCCTTGCCACAAAAACAATTCTGTCTTCCAGCCAATTTACTATATTTATATCTAATCAGGACTATTGCGAGACTGCCTTTAATACCCTTTATTGAATTTGCGTGACAATAACTTTAAAGAATACTTCTCAATAAGTTTTATTTTAAGAATTACTTGATTGATAATTACTGCTGTCTCTAATACACTTGAGTAATAGAAATTATCGATCATCCATGTAATATCGACTGTTTCATCTGATTGTGGGTCTTTCACATAAGTCTTTGTGTCCAAGGTGATAATACTATTTATTTTACTTAATGCACTAGTATCAATTGGATGAATATTTCTCATGCTCTGTGCAAAAAACTCTTCACTTTCAAAAGGAATGAAACTGGAAGTATCTCCATTAAAAGAATAATTTCCGAGTATTTGAAAAACATCATTTTTAAATGATAATAATGTATTTTCAATATGTATACCTTCAGGATTTGGATCATACATATTTTCACCAAAGATTCGCTTAAAAGGAATTGTTCTATTATTTAAGTTCTTTATTTCCAGTAGTGGTTTTAAGTAATTAGCTTTTTTCGTGTAACTATTCCTGTAGACATAATCTCTATCTGAACTATCAGCAATTTGCGCAATTCGATTCATTTCTTCTAATAACTCATCAATAATCAGTGCTGTAGTTTCTCTAATTGAATCAGCTTTTGCCTTCCAGAAATTCAATTCTTTTAAATCTCCTCTTTTCATCATTAACCGAACTCTAGTTGCTTCAAAATCATGAACCAACTGAGTAATGTCAGCATCAACATCATCAATAAAATCAGAAGTACTTTTATTAGATTTAATCAAGATATCATTTTTCTTATCTAATATTTGCTCACAAGAAAGTTGAGCATTCGCTAAAAAGTAAAATGAAAAACTAAATAAGAGGAGTATATATTTATTCATGTTAAGATAATTCGTATTCAAGCAAAAATACATAATAATACCAAACAGTAATACAAACTAGGGGGCTAGACTGGGATTTTATCTAGTGTGGCATAATCTTTTCAAATACTTTTCCGTTCAAACTACTACCGCAAGTTTCCAAACTTGTGGTTTACCCCATAATACTAACACCTACCCTCCGTACCAACAACTGACGATTTTTTGGTTCTTGCTTCGCATAAATTGGTTTCAACTAAAGATTGAATGGAACAGGAAATAAGGTCTTCAGTCATCACCACCTCCCTGCTCAAAAAATATAAAAACAAG
>NZ_PJNI01000023.1 GCF_002844555.1 Brumimicrobium salinarum | reverse complement strand
GCACCCTTTAGATTAATTCCTTACTTTCGTAAGGTAAAGATGCCCATGCTGGGCACACACAAAACCTAAACTGCATTAAAACGCAGTTTAGTCAAACCGTAAGCAATTTGAGAAATGAACAAATCACTTTTTATAATCGGAATTATTCTTTTGACTTTTAGCTGTAGTCAAAAAAAAGGAGATTATTATTTTGACTTCGACCAAGTTGACCATTATTCCATAAAAATAGACGAAAACGAATTGTTTGACCTTGAGGAAAAGAAAAATTTGACTCAAAACCAGCGACTGAAAATTGACATTATTGTTAATGACAAACCTGAAAAAATTTCAGATACTGCATTCATTCCTAAACTAACGAAAATTGGATTTACAAAAAACAAAGTATCTGAAAATGAACACGCTGAACTGAATGAAATATTTCGAGAAAAATCTCACGATGAAGTTTATGCACTTGCCTGTGTTCATGTCTATCGAGACATTCTGATTTTTAAAAAATCTGACTCAATAATCGGAATTGCAAAGGTATGTTTTGATTGTTTGGACAGTCAAATTCTTGGAACTGATGTTAACACAATGGAATTTGGACAATCTGGAGATTACGGAAAACTGAATAGATTATTAAATGAAAAAAAACTGTAGCCAACAACGTGTAAGCGCAATAACGGCTGAATTTCCTAATCGGAAATTCAACTCGTTTTGCTAAATTAGGTGCGTCAGCGGAAAGTACTCGCGCACTTTCCCGTTACTGACGCTTACACAAAACCGTTACAGCCAATTAACACCAAATGAGATTAATTTATATAACATTCTTAATATTTCTAGTCATAGGATGCCAAACTTCCAATAAGGAGGAGTTAATACGTGAAAAAAAAATCGAATCAATTTCGTTGTATAATGACAGTTTAACAGATAAAATTCTTAATTCAACGTTTACTAAATATGATGGAGAAACACATGATGGGATTCGGACATTGATCAATTTAAGAAAAATCAGAAAGTTGTATAAGTCTAAGTTGTTTGAGAATAGTGAAAATGATAATGCTCTTAAAGATATCTTAGACACGTATGTAAAAACAACTGCAATAGCATATGGTAACTACTATAAATTAGAACCAATTCTCGAGAAAGATTTAGATACATTTAATTTAAAACAAGTTATATCGAGTAATAAAAAACTTGAAAAATCATCAGTATCGTCTATAATTATTCAGTATTTCGACAAGATTAAGCACGTTAGCGACTATACAGATGCAATTGTATTTATTGAGGAGTTACATAAAGAACTGATCCGTTCAATCATTGACAGTAATTCGCTCACAGAATTTTCAGTTGATGACATCAATCATTTAGAGGCATCATTATCTGCAAATACTCGGATTTATTCGAATGATAGTGTTAAGATTTCTTTATTGATTAATGATAGCATAGAATGCAGGGAAACGATTTTTATCTGGAGAACTGACTCGGAGAGTGAAACAAGAAATAAATTTATAGGACGAAATTTAGTTGTATCAAAAAAACATGACACTATTTATGGGGAATCACCATTATACAAGAATGATACGGTTTATTGGAAGCCTTGGAAAACAACAGCTCTGATAAATTAATTAAATGGCTGTAATCGAGTAGACGGCTCCGCCAGCTAAGCTGACGGAGTGCGCCTGCAGACGCATCGGTGCAGCATCGTTCCGATCTCACACCACTCCCGAAACTTCGGGATACGGGTCTCGTATACGGCGGTTCGTACCTTGAAGGGTTAAGCGATAAATGACCGCCGAAGGCAGCAGCGGAGCTAACTTCCAACATTGCTACATAACCACGCTTCTTTAGCCTTGAAATAGTGATTACCTTCGGTGCTACTTCGTGGTGTTGTCCTTAGAATTGGACGTTTTTCATTTCTTGTATGTTTTTTATTGTATGAAAGCTTGCTCCGCAGGTGAGCAACTGCCCACCCTCCCATTATTCATTCTTGTTTATTTTTATTTGTATTCATGATTCACTTCGTTTAATTCGGGTGCGACTGTAAGCGTATGCATGGTCTTGGTCAATTCCTAATCGAATAAGATTCTTTCTCTTCCGTTCAGGGTTAGCTCACATCATTATTATTTTTTATTTGTGTTCGTGTTTTCCGCTACGCTCCAATTCTTCCAATGGTGCCAAATGCAATAGCGAAGTCGATTTACTCATTCTTTAATTTTGTTTTATTTGTATTCGTGATTCGCTTCGCTTAATTCGTAGCCATCCGTCAACATCTCTGAGTTTTCCTTTGATACTTGTTCCACGAAAATAGTTTAACCATCCACGTTGAAGTTAGCTTCGCTGCTGCCTTCGGCGGTCGTTAATCTTTTGGATACGCTCATCAAAGGTCATCGGAGTGGTTTTTCGGGTGAAGACTTTTAGTCGCTGTTTCAATCTTTTCCATGCTTTCTTCCCTACAACCAATTGGTATTTACCTTTATCTCCTTTCCTGTAAGTTGATTCAAATCCGAATCCCAATAGTTCAAATTGAACTGGTTTTCTAACTCCACTTTTTTATTCACTCTTATTGTTTTTTCAAAGGTGTTCATGAGATCGCTTCGCTAAGTTCACGATTTATGGTGAGTTTAAGCTTTGTTTTCAAAAACTTTTCAATGGCTTTTAGCGTTGCAGTTGCATGGCTTTTATACTGAGTATAAATGCTAAAATCATCTGCGTAGCGTACAAATCGGAGTTTGCGTCTTGTCAGTTCTTTATCCAACTCGTTGAGTAGAATATTAGACAATAACGGACTTATTGGAGAACCTTGTGGAACTCCCTTTACTCATTTCTTGTCTATTTTTTATAGGTATTCGTGAGGGCTTCGCCGTTCTTCGTTTATGTAATTTACCATAAATATACCAAGTCTTGGTATATTTATGGTAAATTAAAGATTATGGCAAAAAATACATCAATTTTGTTGGGTGATTATTTTGATAGTTTTATCAATCAACAAATCAAGACTGGAAAATACTCTTCAGTGAGTGAAGTTGTTAGAGCAGCTTTGAGAATGTTCGAGCACGAAGAAATTAAAAAGACCGAACTCGTAAAAGAACTAAAAAAAGGTGAAAAGTCTGGTTTTTTAGAGAATTTCGATAGAAATAGACTTTTGAATGACCTTCATCAAAATCATTTGACTGAATAATGGATTACAAGATCAGTCAAGAAGCTAATCAAGATATTAAAAACATTGGCTTTACACGTTTGAAAACTGGTCGCTCAAACAAGCGGACAGATATTTTAACTTAATAATGGACGAAATTGAATATTTAGCAAAAAATCCAGAATCGGGAAAAAATTATAGTCACGCAAAAAAAGTTATTTCTGTTCACTAATAAAATCGCATCTCATATTCTACAAAATCAACCGAAAATTAGAGAGCGTTGAAATCATTCGGATTTTACACCAAAAGAATGTCAAAATAACAGACAAAATGGAAAAGTTGAAATTGGAGATTTAAAGTTAACTACCGAAACCAGCATCAACGAAAGGTATATTTTCACTGTCGCTGGAATTGATGACTTCGAGCATGAAAGCAAAATTTACCAACTAAATAACAAAGGGAAATTAGAAAACGACGTTAAATCACAAAAGTCAAAACTTGAGAAATCAACTTCTTTTAGATTTTAGTCAAAAGTACAAATTAGAACTTAAAAAATTAAAGATTGAAAAGATTCAAAATGGAGTTCCAAGACTGTTTTATGACGGAAAAGATTTAGGATTGGTAATTTCTTTAACGCATTGTGGAGTTTTTGGGGGATTTAGTTATTGTCCTGAAATTCCAAATAAGAGATAAAACACCTTCAGTCTCCTTATTTCACTAAAGATCAATTAATAAGATCAACGTGTTTAAGCTATGTGTCTAATTTTAATCTTGTATTGGGTTTCAAAATGCCTCATTCTAACATTATTTCACATCTCTTAAATAAATTTTAGGCTATTGGAGATAGTAATGAATTACTTTAAGAAAAAGCAATTTATCAAACTATAAAAAGAACAATATAATGAAAGATTTAAGTAACAAAAAAGTAGCAATTTTAGTAACTGACGGATTTGAACAATCTGAATTCTCAGAACCAAAAGAAGCAGTTGAAAAAGCGGGTGCCACAACTCATGTGGTAAGTTTAGAAAAAGGAAAAATAAAATCGTGGACAGATGGAAACTGGGGTCAGGAATATGATGTTGATAAGACATTAGACGAAGTTTCAGTTTCGGACTATGATTCTTTGATTTTACCCGGCGGAGTGATCAATCCAGACTTGTTGAGAAACAACGAAAAAGCAGTCAACTTTGTAAGAGAATTTGCTGATCACAAAAAACCAATCGCGGCAATTTGTCATGGTCCATGGTTACTTGCTGAGGCTGGAATTTTAGAGGGAAGAAAAGTCACTTCTTATTCGAGTATCAAAACAGACTTAATCAATGCAGGAGCCAATTGGGTAGATGAAGAAGTTGTAGTCGATAAAGGTTTAACTACTTCAAGAAATCCAAACGATTTACCCGCATTTTGCAAAAAGTTAGTAGAAGAAACTGCCGAAGGAAAGCACAAAGAAATGGCGGAATCTGTATAGGATTTTATAACCAAATCACAAAATAAATTATTTACAAACGAATTTAAAACACAACAAACAATGTCAAACAAAAAACAAAGCGTTTTAGTAGCCGGTGCAAACGGAACAACAGGAAGAATCGTGATAGAGCTTTTAAAGAATTCTGAAGAGTATGAGCCCGTTGCTTTGGTGAGAAGTCCAGACCAACAAAAGAGTTTTGAGCAATATAATGTCTCCACAATTTTAGGAGACCTAGAAAGTGATTTATCGGATACAATTAAAAACACCGACAAAGCAATTTTCGCCGCTGGTTCGGGAGGAAAGAAAGTCAAAGAAGTGGATCAGGAAGGAGCGAAACATTTCATCGATGTTGTAAAAAATGCAGGAGCGAATAAATTTGTAATGTTAAGCTCTATGGGAGCCGACACGCCTTCTGTGATGCCAGAATTGGAAGAGTATCTTAAAGCCAAACAAAACGCTGACGATTACTTAAGAGAAAGTGGCATCAAACACACCATTGTTCGTCCAGGCGGATTAACAGACGAAAATGGAACAGGAAAAATTAAGTTACAGGAGAAAATGGAATCACCCGGCCAAATTCCTCGCGCAGATGTAGCTCAAACTTTAGTTTCCGCGCTTTCTGATGATGTTAGAAACAATGAAACATTTGAAATTATCAGTGGAGAAGATGAAATTGAAAAAGTCGTGAAGAGATAAAATTTATCGACAACAATTATTATAAAGGTGATGTATTGCGCATCGCCTTTTTTTATTGCAACATATTTATTCAAAACAACTGATAATTAGTATATTTAAGATTAAATCATAACTTTACGCAAGATTTAAAAACCAAAAACTATGAAAAATCTACTCAAATTTATCGGAATTGCTTTATTGACTTTCACCTTTGCATTTACTAATCATCCTCAGAAAACAATTGTGATTGATGTAAGTCATGGAGGAGATGATAACGGAGCTACTTTTGAAGATTTTACTGAAAAGGAAGTCGTTTTTGATATTGCTCAACGTGTAATTGAACTCAATAAAAATTCTGACATTAAAATTGTGTTGACCAGAAATTCAGATGATTTTCTTTCCTTAGAAGAACGTGCAAAAATGATTAATTCATTTCAACCTGATTTTGTAATTTCTCTTCACGCCAATCTGCATCCAAACAGCAATAAGAAAGGAACGGAGATTTACATTAGTGAAAACAATAAAGAGATAGAAAAATCAAAGCAATTAGCATTGAATATCTCAAACGTATTTGAAAATCAAAATCCCGTTATCAAAAATGCCAATTTTCAACTACTAAGAAATGTAGAATTTCCAATTGCATTATTAGAATTAGGTTTTCTTTCTAACAAAGATGACAGAGAGAAATTGACAAGCTCAAAAGGACAAATAGAATTGGCTGAATCAATTTTAAAGCTTTTAGAAAGAAAATAAATGCCATTCGATAATGCCTTATTCACTATTCCTATTCTAACGGGTTTAATATTCGTTATGGTCGGAATAATTATGTTGAAATTTCCACCAAAAAAAATCAATGGTTTATACGGATATAGAACAAGCAATTCCATGAAAAACAAAGAGCGATGGAGTTTTGCACAAAAGTACTCCGCTAAAGAATTCATAAAACTCGGTTTTCTATTGGCTTTATCTGGTCTTATAGGCTTGTTTATTCATCCCAGTGAGAATATCGCAACATTCATGGGACTGGGCTTAATGACTACTGCGGTAATTCTTTTGATTGTCAGAGTGGAAAAAGCTATAAAAGAACGGTTTGGAGATCATTAAGTACCCCTACAAATACAACCATGGCAAAACAGCTGAAGCCAAACCCAACAAAACAAGTGACAGCACTCCACCCACAATTAAAAAGTGTTTGAAACGATAAACGCCTAAACCATAAATAATGGCGTTGGTTTGATAGCCCATCGGTGTATAAAAACTGAAACTGCTTCCAAACATCACGGCATACAACATAGGTTTTGGATTAATATTCAGATTTGTTGCCACTACGATTACGATGGGCGCTAAGATTATAGCTGTGGCATTGTTGGACACAAATCCGCTCATTAACATCGTAAAAGCAAAAACAATGGACACCGTTACAGCGATAGGAACTGTTTCTAAAAGCGCAAATAAATGATCAGCGATATAAACATCAGTTCCTGTATTTTTCATGGCTACGCCCAATGGAATCATTCCTGCCAATAAGAAAATGACTTGCCAATTTATTCCTTCGTAAGCGTCTTTCAATTGAAGGCAACCAGTAAACAAGCATAAACCTACGCCTATCAAACAGCTTTTAAGTATGGAAAATGTGTTGGTGGCTGACAAAACAACAATCAACAAGACTGAAATCAAACAAATGACTTTTTTGTAATTAGGAATGGCTGGCGTAGAGAAAACGGTATTCGCAAACAATAAGTTTTTCTCTTGGGAAATCTTCTGAATTTCATTCAAGTCTCCTGTCAATAAAACACGATTCCCAGGAATTAAATGCTTCTTAGAGACAAATTTATTGAAATACAAACTGTGTTTTGAACGGTCTTTATCGCTACTCACACCTTTAACACGTACATTTTCAGACAAACTCGCATTGAATTGTTCTATAGTCATATTAGCATAAATAGAGTTAGGCAAAATGATAACTTCATGGTATTCATAAGACAATTGATCTTCGATTAATCTCTGATCAACGCCCAATAAACTGAGTCCCAATTTTTCAATATGTTCTTTTATGTCATCAATGGTAATGTCCAACCACAAAATATCATTTTCTTGAATTTGCACCGATTTTAAATCAGTTCCCAATCTTCTTTTTCCTCTTTGCAGTTTAAGCAGTCTGATGTCATTTTCATCCCACAATTCCGTTTCATAGGGCTTTTTTCCAACCAATCTTGAATCTTTGCGCACTTTAACGGCAGTAATGTATTCGTATTTATTGGCTAAATGCGCATCAGCATCCACCTTATCTTTTGGCAAGAAAAACCGCGCCAGTAAATAAATGATTGGAACGGTCACCGCTAAAAAAATGACGCCAGCAAGAGAAAATTCAAAGAAGTCAAAACTTCCAACACCACTTTCTCTGGAAATATCAGATACAATCAAATTGGTGCTCGTTCCCATTAAGGTTGCGCTTCCTCCTAAAATTCCAGCAAAGGAAATCGGCATAAGCACTTTGGAACGATCAATCCCTCCTTTCTTCCCTAGTTCATTCACCAATTTTATGAAGATGATGACGACTGCCGTTGTTGCTATAAAAGAAGACAAAACACCAACAGTTATCATTAAAATGGGCAAGAAAACCCATAGCGGATATTTGGTAATGGGAAATATTTTCTGTGCCATCAATGCGATAACACCATTCTTTTCCAATCCAACAGCGATAATCATCAAACACAGAATGGTCAGCACTGCATTGTCGGAGAATCCTGAAACGGCTTCTTCTGGAGTTACGATTCCAAAAATCAACAAACTGACCAGAATAAAAAAAGAAGTTTTGTCCACAGTAAATTTCTCGGTCACAAATAATATGAACGAGACAAGTATAATTCCAAGCACAATTCCTATGGACAAAGTCATAATGCAATGAAGATAAAAAAAGCTAATCGAAAACTAACAATTCTCTATAAATTTAACAGAATCGAAAGAAGATTTCATCCTTTAGTTTGGGGGAACCTCTTTTCGAAACAAAAGAAGAGCTCATTTTAAATATAAATAGTGTATTCAACGTCTACCTTGATCACTTTTTTCACCTTTTCATTATATTTACCAAAATATTCATACTCAAAATGAAGTACATACTAACATCTCTGCTTTTTATAATAAGCAACTTAACATTTAGTCAAACACAGACTAATTCTTCTATTGAGGCGATTATTCAAATGGGGCATTCCAAAACCGTTTCTGCATCCGACATTTCTCACAATGGCAAATACATAGCAACAGGAAGCATTGATCGGTCGATAATTATTTGGGATAAAAAGACAGGCAAAGAAATTAGAATTCTACACCATCATGTAAAAAGCATTACCGCACTTCATTTTAGTAAAGATGATCAATACATTTTATCGGCATCTAACGACAATACAGTGAAGTTAAGCGACATTGAAACAGGAGAGGTTATTCACACCTTTTTACATACCAAATACGACATAGCAAACGCGCTTTTTAACGGCGATGGTAGTAAAGTAATTATTTTCGACAAGAGACAGCACTTCTCTGTATGGGAAACAGCAACGGGTGAATTTGTGGGGTATTTCAAGAAGGACTATGCTACTTTCAACGACCCAAAGACAGTAAGTTTCAACGGTAACTTAGTCTTATCCAAAATTGATGACACCAAAGTTGCTTGTATTCGTCTTAAAACCAAAGACACTTTATTTACGCTTCCTTCCGCTAAAGCTTACACCTTAAATTTCAGCAACAACGAAAAACACATTGTCATTGGATCTTCACGTCTTTTCGCTACTGTTTTTGATGCTGAAACTGGAGATTCTTTACATTCAGTTTCAATTGTTAAAACTAGCGAATGCGATGGTTGCAAAACCCACGTTCTTATTTCCGATGATTCCAAAGCTGTATTCACGACCTCAAATAAAGGAGTTGGAAAATTATGGAACATTAAAACAGGAAGAGAAATAGCCGCTTTTAAAACCCCTACTAAATCCCCAAACACCATTGATTTTACCGAAAACAACAAACAAATAATGGTCAGTTATGACAAGGAGATAAGGTTTTACTCAACCTCCTCAGGAAACGAATTATTTAATCTTCCCGTCAAAGGCATAAATAATTTTAATATTCAAGTTAGAAACAACCAAATCGTTTTACCTGGTAAAAACTTCAGTGCAGAGGTTTGGTCTATTCCCTTAAAAACAGTTGTTAAAACGTATAAAGGCTACCTGAATCAAACCAAGTCAGATGGGTTAAGATTCAGCTACTCTTCTTGGATTGACGGTGCTATTTTACAGTATATTTCCTACCGTACACGTTTAGCACTTCATCCAAACAAGCACGAACTCATTATAGGAAAAGTAGATTCCTCGGCAATTGTCCTTAACCTTAGCACAGGAAAAAAGACAAAAACATTAACGGATGCAAGTAAAGCTATTTTTTGCCAAACGTTCAGCAAGGACGGGAAACTTCTTGCTGTGGCGGGTGGTGATAGAAAAATCAGGATTTACGATGCCACAACATATACCTTAAAACATATTTTGGTTGGTCACCAGGCATTAATATTTGACCTTCAATTTTCAAACAATTCAAATGTTATTTCTTCGGCAAGTTGGGACGGAACACTGCGCACTTGGGATATAAAAGAGGGTACGTGGACTTCTTACATTGAAATAAACAATGGCGCTCCTTATCTTGTGCGGTATTCTCCCAACGACCTATACCTTCTATCAGGAGATTTATATAAAAACATTGATTTTTGGGAAGCAGATACGCAAGAAAATTTCAGAACCTTAATCGGACATACAGAAACTATTTCAGGAATTGAATTTTCTAAAGATGGTCAATATTTAGTAAGTTCAAGTTGGGACGGGAAAATCAAGCTTTGGCATACACTTACAGGTATGCAAGTTGCGAAATTCAATGATAAAGGAGCTCCTGTTTATTCAGTTAATTTTTCCCCTGATCAAAAAAGTATTATTGCTGGACATGGTGATCGAAATATAAAGTTTTGGAACTTGGAGACAGGTAAACTGGAAAAACAGTTATCTGGCCATGTTAGTGCCGTCACAGATATTCAATTCACTAACGACGGAAATCTAATGGTTTCACGAGGAATGAATGGGGAGGTTATTGTATGGGATTATAAACAAAAAAAACAGTTGTATACGTATATCCCTATTAACCAAAACGATTGGATAATTACAACACCGAGCGGTCATTTTGATGGTTCTAAAAATGCGCTCCACCTTGTTAACTACGTTTCAGGAATGGAAGTTATTGCGCTTGAAGCTTTATTCGATAAGTATTACACACCAGGTCTTGCAATACAAGTAATGAACGGTGGCATCTTGAACGATACAGGCGAAAGTTTAAATACCTTAATAAAAAACCGTCCTGAGCTTGCATTTCAGTACTCTAACAGTACAAACAGATCAACTACAAAAGACGCGCAAGGAATGGTAGTGAGCAATACCCAAAACTTCTCAATTGATGTTACTATTCTTGGAGGAGGTGAAGACATTTCGGAGCTTAACCTTTACAATAATGGCAAACTAGTAGCACATAGAATTACAAGTCAAAACATTAATTTTAGAGGTGCAAAAAAAGTACGCAATCTTTTAAGGTTAAGTTAATCGATGGAATAAATACTTTAAAAGCAATTGCAAAGAGTGAGCGCAAAGTTGAATCAGATCCTATCACTTTGAACGTAAGGTTTGACGGTAAGGCAAATAGAGCGAATCTTCATATTCTTTCAGTAGGCATTAACACCTATAAGAACAGCAAATATAATTTAAGTTATGCCTCAAAAGACGCTCAAGAATTCTTAAAAGTGGTCTCCAAAGGAGGGCTGACACTATTTGATCAAATAAAGACCTACTCTCTAAAAGACAACAAAGCAACGAAGGATGAAATTCACTCTGTATTTGAAGAGCTAATTAGTAACATAAAGCCAAAAGATGTGTTTGTTTTTTATTATGCCGGGCACGGAGTAATGAGCACACCTGTAGAAACAGCAAAAGCCGACTTTTATATCATGACCCACAACATGACAAGCTTTTATGACGAAGGACTGTTAAAATCAGAAGGTATTTCTGCTACTGAACTACTTGAATTCTCTAAAAAAATATCTGCTCAAAAGCAATTATTTATCCTTGATGCTTGTCATTCGGGAGGAGCCTTGAATGTTTTAGCCACGAGAGGTGCTGACAATAGAGAAAAAGCGATTGCTCAGTTGGCTAGAAATACTGGAACATTCTTTTTAACAGCTTCGCAGGACATTCAGTATGCAAATGAATCCAGTGATTTAAAACATGGTCTTTTCACCTATGCTATTTTAGAGGTTCTGGACGGAAGAAGTTCTATCCTACAAATAGGACAGGACAAAAAAGTAACGGTAAATGAAATTAAAACTTACGTGGAAGAACGCGTTCCAGAGCTCTCAGAAAAATATCACGGAGGCGCACAGTATCCAACAAGTTATAGTTTCGGTCAAGATTTCCCTATTGTTTTGTTAAAATGAATTCTATAAACTAGACAAGCTATAAGCACTTCAATAGAATTATGTTATTTCTTTGTTTTTTTAAATTGAAACAAGAAAGTTTTATGCTTTCAAAAGCCACTCTATAGCGCTTTCCTCAGATACGAATGCTCCAAGTTTAACCGTGGGATCATAAACCGAATTATAATTAGCAACCTGCACTCTTGCAATAGGTGAATCAGTAATCATCGCGGCTTTTGTAGCAAAAATAGGATATTTTTTACTCATAAAGTCTAAATCATCTTTGCTAACGATTGCTGGTGTGTAAGTGTTGTCACATAGATAAAGTCGAGGAACTCCGTCTGTTATCTCAACAAATGCATCAAGCAAATCTTGAAGAACTTGAAGGTTAAATTCCTTAAAGGTAGCCACGTTAGGTCTAAAAATCAAAACATCATCAGACCTTAACTCTATTCTTCCGTGTACTATTTCTTTTACTTTTAGTAATTCAATATTTCTTTCCATAGCATGGGATTAGGTAATACTTTATGTAGTTAAAAATAGATATTCTTAAGGGTTATAGATACGCAAAACATTACCTCCATTATAATCAACGAGGTATGCTCTCAAGCCCCATTTTGAGTCGCCACTTAAAACTGAACCATCATATAGTGAAAATTGGACATCGGAACATGGATCATTGAGTACTAAAAAATTATCTTCATCGGTTGTTAGACCTTTTTCGCAATCTAAACTTCCTTCCGCTGGTGAATGTCTATCAAAAGCAACAAAGTTTTGCTGACTTTGTCGATAAATAACAACACCTTTAGAGCCTATACCAGACACATACGCCCAACCGCCAACACCTTGTAAATCTGAATAAGAGGGCAATGTCATATTAACATTTGCATCAAATGAAAAATAGGGAACAGGATGTTGCTTGTTCTTATTACACCCAAAAAGTGCTAAAATCATGGTGATAAATAAAATTTTTCGTACGTTCATTGTGTCATTACTTGTTAATTACGAATTTATGATAAAAAGAACAAATAACATAGTCATCTTATTGTTTATATTTTCTTATTTGCTAATTGGCTCATGTGCTTCATCAAATCCTGGAGCAACATACGCCACCGTTGAAGAAGCTGAGGCAGCGAGAGCTAAAGATAAAAAAGCCGCTGCAAAAGCACAAAAAAAAGCACAAAAAGAAAATGAAAAACGATATTGGAAAATGCAATCAAAAGCAGCAAAAAAGCGCATTCGAAAAACGCGACGAAGAAATAAAAAAGAAAAACGTAAAAAAAGAGGTTGTATTTTCTAAAGTTTCATTTGAAAGAAATCCTTTTCAGTAGCAAAATGCCACCTCTCATGATTTTCATGTAAAGAATGCAAATATTCTTGCTCAGCTTGCTTTGGTGTTGGAATTAAAATGGCTTTACTTCTCGTTTTTGTCAAATCCATTAATGTAGTGTAGCCACACCGACTCACAACCACCTCACTATCGTGAATTAAATTTGAAATTTCGGCAGGTTGTGGTGCAGAAATAAATGTTATTTTACCTGTATTTTCATTGCTTGTCAGCATACAACTTGGTGTTATAATTGCTGTTTTCTCGCTGATTCCTTTAAATTTAAGAAAAAGTAAATCAAATAATTGTTGTTGATATGGAGGTGGTCCACTGACAATTCCCAAATATGCAAACTTTGCATTTCCATTTCTGGATTGATGATTATTGGTGAAACGAGATTGAATTCCTATAAAGTGTTTGTTTTTAAAATTCCCATTAGACAGATTACCACTATAAACCTGATCTAATTCATCAGGAATCCATATTTCATCAAATTTTTTTAAGAACTTTCTATTCCATACTTGAGCAAGAAAACTCCAAGGAGCAGTTGGTAAAGATAATTGATGGGTGATGATAACGCTTTTTACGGTTTTGGAAATAAACCCATATCGTTGATCCGAAATAATTAAGTCTGGATTAAATTTTTCTACCCAATCTTGAACTTTATTTTTTTCAGAGGTCAAAAAATCGTGTAATGCTGGCATTTTTCGTAAAATATCTAAAGCCCATTTACCTTTACCTTTAAAATCAAATGGGTACCCTTGATGAGGGACATACCAAATTTCTGGAAAATATTGACGATAAATTACTTCTTGATTTTCATCACAGCAAATAATCACCTCGTTTCCTTGCGCTATGAGCTGCTTTATAATTGGAATTGTTCTGCATACATGACCTAACCCCCAATTCAAAGGACTCAATAAAATACGTAAATTATTTATGGAATTTATGGGCGTTTGATACACGTCAACTAGAAGATTTATATTTTTGTAGGTCTAAGTTAATAAATAATGGGTAAAAACAAGCTTTTTAAATTTGATCAGATTTCAAAAATGAATCATGTATTCGAACCGTCGGTTGATGATACGTTGAACCACAAGGTTGATTACAAAGGGAAGTGGCATTCAGAATATTTTGCAAATGACAACCCAATCGTTTTGGAATTAGGCTGTGGAAAAGGAGAATATGCGGTAGGTTTGGCTAGAAAGTATCCAAATAAGAACTTTGTTGCTGTTGATATCAAAGGAAACAGAATATATGTAGGTGCAAAACAAGCCCAAGACGAAGGTTTAACAAATATTATTTTTTTAAGGGCGAAAGTTGATTTTATTGAATACTATTTTGACAACAATGAAGTCGATGAAATTTGGTTGACTTTTTCTGATCCACAACCCAACAAACCCAATAAAAGATTAACCTCTCGTTCGTTTATTGAACGCTACAAGAAAATTTTAAAACCTAATGGAATCGTTCATCTAAAAACAGACAGCGATTTACTGTTTGAATCTACTGAAAATCAAATAAAAAAACATGGTTACGAATCTTTATTTTTAACTTGGGATATTTACGGAGATATAGAAAAACTAACAGCAGATGAACAAGAAATCTTAAACATAAAAACGCATTACGAACAATTGTTCAAGCAAAAAGGTGCTCAAATAAAATACTGTAAGTTTAAAATTCATTAATGATGAAAGTTGAAAAAATAAGCGATCAAACAAAAGACTTTTTTCAACGTGTTTTTGAAATTACCCGACTGATACCCAAGGGACGTGTCACAACGTATGGTAGCATAGCAAAAGCATTAGGAACAGCAAAATCTAGTAGAATGGTAGGCTGGGCTATGAATGCCTCTCACAGAGAAAAAAACATTCCTGCCCATCGAGTGGTAAATAGAAATGGTGTTTTGACTGGAAAAATGCATTTTACACCTCCTGAAGCCATGCAACAAAGGTTAGAAAAAGAAGGAATTACTGTTGTTGAGGACAAAATTGTTGATTTCAAAAAACATTATTGGGATCCCCAAACAGAACTTGGCAGTTAATGTCAACTATATGAAAAAACATCCGTACTTTTGATTTATGGTATTGATTACAGGTGGTACAGGTTTGTTGGGCAGTCATGTTTTGATAGAATTATGTCAAAAACATGAACAAATCACTGCTATTTACCGCAATAAATCTAAGATTGAAACAGTTAGGAAATGTTTCGAATATTATTTCAAAGAAGAAGCGATTAGTTTCTTCGAAAAGATTAATTGGGTAAAATGCGATATCTTAGACATTCCAGATTTAGCTGAAGTAATGATAGGACACGAGGAAATCTATCATTGTGCGGCAATTGTTTCTTTTAGTAAAAGAGATTTTCCACAAATGATGGAAATAAATCGTTATGGAACAGCAAACATGGTGAATATTGCACTCGATTTAAAAGTGAAGAAATTCTGTTTTGTGAGTTCAACTGCTGCAGTAGGCACAAAAGATATTCCCCCTGAAGTTGAAGTTGACGAACAAGGAAAGTGGATTCTTACCGATGAAACAAGTGGATATTCTGTAACAAAATACAGTGCTGAAAAAGAAGTTTGGAGAGGAATCAACGAGGGGTTAAATGCTGTAATTGTTAATCCAAGTGTGATTTTTGGAGCTGGTAATTGGGAAGAAAGTTCCATGAAGATATTTAAAACCATAGATAAAGGTCTAAAATTTTATTCGCCTGGAGCAAACGCCTTTGTCGATGCAAGAGACGTGGCAAAAATTATGGTTTCCTTAATGGAGCAAAATATTTTTAATGACCGATTCTTATGCATTGGAGAAAATGCAACTTTCAAACGTTTGTTTGATTTAATTGCCAAAGAACTTAAGCAAAAACCACCCAATAAAAAGGTTAATCCAATTTTAATGGGAATTACGTGGCGACTTTCTGTTTTGTGGGGAGTTTTAACATTTTCAAAACCTCTAATCACAAAATCTGCGGCGCATAATGCCTTTAATACCACAAAGTACAGCAATCAAAAAATTAAAGACAGGATTGACCACTCTTTCTTCACGCTAGAAGAAACTGTTGCTAATGCAGTTAGGGGAAGAATTCGCTAAATTGCGTTAAAATTCACTTTCCAGCAAATTAATACATTGCAACACATTCAGATTTTATCTATTATTGTGTTGATTTTATGACAAAACTGTTCAACAACATATCTTTTCGTAAATTAATTTTACCTGTAATGCTTTTGGTTTTGGCATGGGCATTATATGCTTTTCCCATGGTGAGTGAAGTTGCTGCAGGAGTAGCTATTCTACTATTTGGTATCATCATGCTGGAGGATGGATTTAATGCTTTTGTGCAAGGTCCACTCGAACGTATGCTCAAAAAAATGAGCAAAAGTGTGCGTCGATCATTTGGTTTTGGCTTTATAAGCACAGCTGTTTTGCAGTCTAGTGCATTAATTAGTGTTGTTGCTATTTCATTTTTAAGTGCAGGACTCATTTCTTTAAAATCTGGAATAGCCGTGGGATTCGGAGCAAATTTAGGAACAACCTCTACTGCCTGGTTGGTTTCCACGTTAGGATTTAAACTCGATATAACAGCTTTCGTTTTTCCTATGTTGGCCTTTGGTATTTTATTCGCCTTACAGAAAAACAATGCTTTGAGAGGTTTTGGGTTTGCTTTGGCAGGACTTGGTTTTTTCTTTTTAGGAATTGAATACATGCAAACTGGTTTTGAGCGTTTCAAAGACGATTTTGACTTAACCAGTTATGCACAAGAAGGTTACTTGGGAGTATTTACTTTTGCTGTTATAGGAATTCTACTCACTGTGGTTTTTCAGTCCGGAAGTGCAGTAATCGTACTTGTTTTAACCATGCTACAAACCGGACAACTAGAATATTTCAATGCTTTGGCTATTGTAATAGGTGCGAATATTGGAAATGTAATCACGATGGTAATTGGTGCAATTAGTGCCAGTACTGATGGAAAAAGATTGGCTGGCGCACAAGTTATCTTTAAAGTCGTCACAGGATTGGTATGTCTATTAGCTATTTTTCAATTGGCTGATTTTGTAGACTTTTTAGCAACTATTTTTAATGTTGATACCAATAATTATGCAATAAAACTGTCCCTATTCCACACTTTATTTAACCTCATCGGATGTCTACTCACCCTACCATTCCTTAAAAATATTATTCGTTTACTTAAAAAAGTAATCCCTAGCAAAAGTCAAAGCAATTTTGAGATTGAAAAACCTAAATACCTCAATAAAAGTATACTAAAATATCCCCAATCAACCATTAAAGCATTATTAGATGAAAGTACTTATTTGTATGAAAAAACAACATTTACGATTGTTGCCAAAGGATTAAATCTGGATCCAAAGGCTATTCGTAGTGAGCTACCTTTAGAAGAGGTGTTAAAAGAGAATGAAGAGATTGTTTTTGATATTGATGTTGAGGAAATGTATTATTCCAAGGTTAAAATAATTTATGGGAAAATCTTAAAATACGCCACTTTATCTGAAAGTGAATTTGCACTCACACCTCCACTACTTTCTGCTTTTGCAAGGGTAAAAGATGCGAGTAGAAACCAAGTAGTAATCATTAAAAATATGCGTGGTGTGCATAAAAACGTAAAGGAATTCTTGCGTTCAGAAAACAGTTATATCAAAGAGGAATATGAAGCCATGCGAAAATTCGTTGCCGAAACACTCCGTGAAATATACATGCTTAAGAAGGATCCAAATGCCCAAACCATTCAATCAAATATCAAAGAATTAAAAAGTGAAGCAAATACCCGTGATCTGTTATTGAGTGGAAAGTTTGAATATTTAATTCGCGAACATAAAATTTCTAGTAGCATGGCTTCTTCATTAGCCAACGACAGTACCAACGTGAATAATGTGATTCTAAAAATGATTGAATCTGCTGAATTACTCTATATCGAAAGTGACTACTTATTACAACTTGCAGAAGAACTGTAGAGCAAACAATATTTTTTTGAACTAGAATAATAAACCAAGCTACTCACTTACTTTTTTCAACTCAATTGTGGTTGTATACAGTAAATAGCCTTCTACTTTCTCAAATCCCATAGCAACGAGGTTTTTACAATAATTCAACACCTGTGTGTTATGTTTATTTAATGGTTTTCCCGTTTTAAAATCAACCACCCAAGCATTTTTACCAGATACAAATATTTTGTCAGGGCGTTTGGTTTCTCGTTCATTTATCAAGATGCCTTGTTCATCTAAGACCTGTTCTGCATTTTGAACAAAATCTTGTTTGTCTAACAATTCATAAGTCGATGTTGCGGTTTTGCGCAATTCAGGAATCCATTTGGAAGTTATTTCACCCGAAACCGCCAAATGATTAAGCGCTGTTTCAACTGTATCATCACTTTTTACCATTGAAAGTAACAAATGGAGTTCGGAGCCATATTGCCGTTCCTCCTCAAGCTGCTCATTTTCGAGTGCTTCGTCATCTTGCAAGGTTAATTCTGGAAACCACAGAAAATCTTTTAAATCGTTTGGATAAAAATTATGATCGGCTGTCTCTCCTTTCTTCTGAGTTTTTTCAACAGGAAGCTCCTCTCCTACCTGCAATGAAGTTTCTGTTTTCTCAATTAAATCGTCATTTTCCCAAGCTGCAGTTGTCAATGCTACTGGTTGATTAATTTGTGAGAAAAAGCCATCACTACGACTTGGCTGTTTCGTTTCTGTTAATACATATAAACGCTCACTAGGTCGTGTAAAGGCAACATATAAAATATTTAACTCGTCCAGTAATAATTGATCGTACTCCTTTTTATAAGCCACAGACATATATGAAGGCACATCATTTTTACTTAGCTTAGAAAATAAAACAACATCTTCTTCCGCTTTCACAAAATGATGGTTATTACTTGTTTTAATCTTCCAACTCAATCGTGGAAGAATGACAACAGGAAACTCTAAACCTTTAGATTTATGAATGGTCATTATTTTTATTGCCTCCTTATTTTCAGGCATTTGAATAGTACTATTCTTAAGTTTCTTCTCCCATTCTTCAATAAACCCACGAATGTCTGGACCGTATTTTAAATCATAATTTTGAAATAACTCCAACAAATGATGCAAGTAAGGATTTTTCAACTCATTCAACCCTATTAAATCAATAAAGGACTCTCCCAATCCGTATAAATTTTCATAAGGAAAGAAAAGAGTTTCCATGGTTTCAAATTCATTACGGACAAAAGATTCAAAATCAAAATCGCCCACTTTATTGGCTTTCCAAAATTGACTTAGCTCGATAATCGGGTCTTTTTTCTTCTGACGATAAAAAGTAGTCGCAAACTTCACTTGTGTGGTTTTGTTTCCACTATTTCTTCTCAAGTTTAAATAATCAATACACAAACCTACCGACGCATCCGAAGACACCAACAAACTGTCTGAACTTACGATTTTATACCCTTTATTTGCTTCTATTAAATCTTTTGCATATCGTGTCCCCTCTTTTCTTCCGCGCGTTAAAACACAGATGTCACCAGGATCAAAACCATCTGCAATGCATTGTTCTACTTTTTCGAGCAAAAAAGCACGCTCCATTTCAACGAGTTCGTCTTTTGTGGCTTTTTCAATAAAATCTATATTAACAAAACCGCCTTCGTCTCCTTTAGCGTTTTGGCGAATATCCTCATAATATGCATTGAAATGTTCAGGCATATTTTTCAACAAACGTTCGAAAAATGAATTATTAAAATCAACAATATTTTTTCTTGAGCGATAATTGTCTTCCAGAGAAACTTTTCTTCCCATTTGAAGAAAATAGTTCGACAATTGCGCAAAATTTTGATCATTTTCAGGATTATAAATAGCTGGAAGTTTCACAAATTGCTCTACTAATCCATTTCTAAAGCGATATATTGCTTGTTTTGGATCACCTACAATTAAATTCTCATAATTATTAGCTATAGACTCATGCACCAGTGGTATTAAATTAACCCATTGCAAACGACTCGTATCTTGAAATTCGTCCAATAAATAATGGTTGTAGCGATTACCTAGGCGTTCATAAATGTAAGGTGCATTTTCTTTTTTTAATAATTCAGCTATGCGTTGACCAAATTCAAAAATTCCAATGATATTTTTCTTTTCTTTAAATTCATTCAGCTCTTTGGCTATATGCTTTAATAATGCCAAATTATAAAAATTAGTTTTAATTTTTGTAAGTGTGTAGACACGCTCAGAGACTTCAGACTCCATTGCAAAAAGTGCTCCCATCATTTCCATGAGTTGACCATCTACATTGTGATTTTCTTTTACATTGTCTCCATCTAAAGTTTGCTTAATCTTTTTACTTGGTGGTTTAGCGTCTCTAATTTGACGTGATGGAAGCTTTTCCAAAACGCCATAAATTCCAGTCGATTTACTGGGATAATCCTCCGCCGTTGTATTTAAAGATTGAAAATATTCATAAATCGATAAACATTTTTGTGTATGCTGACGCTCTATTGATTGTAATTCTTCTTTAATTTCAGCATAGGTTGTCTCATCAAATTTCTTCTTTAATAATTCTTGAATGTAAACTTGATCTTTTTCGTTGGTTAGGACTTTACTAAATTCAACTAAACTTCCTCTAAAATTCCATTTATCACCCTCTTCTGCATTACTTTTCGCATATGCTAATGCCAGTTGAGTCACTTCTTGTTCATCAGGCTGACCAATTTTTGACATCAACTCATCAATCACCTGTTCTAAGAGTAAGTTTTGATCTAAGGTCACTTCAAAATCTTCTTGCAAATCTAAATCACGGCTAAATGTTCTAATCAAACGCAAACTAAACTTATCAATGGTCAGGATATTAAAATCTTCATAGTGATGTAAAATTTCAGAAAGTACTCGTTTTGCCCTATTTTGAATTGTTTTCTCTGTCAGCTCTGTAGTAACCATTGTAGCCCCTAAAAGCTGTTTTGCTTTTTTAGTTTCTTGCGCAGTTTCTCTCAATGGATAAGCTAACCAATCTAAAGCTTGAATGACCCTCTCCTTCATTTCCCAAGCAGCTTTATTGGTAAATGTCATGGCCAAAACCTTACTGAAGTTTTTTGGTGAAACGTGATTGGCTAAGGTTAATTTTAAATAATTCTGCACCAAAGAAAAGGTTTTTCCACTTCCTGCCGAGGCACTATAAACGATTAAAGGTTTGTCGATTTTATCCTGCATAATTTAAAGATACAAAAAGCCAACTATTTTACTATTGATTTCGTTATTTATTTGTGAAATCAGATTAAATTGTTTGTGACAAAAGTTACCGATAAAGCACTGCATCATATCAAAACCATTCAATTATTTGATTATTGTTAAAATTTAGACTAACTTAACTCTGAAAATATATAATTATGACAAAATACTACTTAATATTATTTTTCTCTAGTTTGTTCGTTTTATTTGGATGCAATGAAGATGAACCTGAAAATGAGCCTGCACTCAAAGCACGGGTAAATGTTACACCAACCTACCAAGGTAATCCTATTTCATTCAACGAAAAATATACAACCCAAGAGGGTTACACAATATCGTACACCAAAATTAATTTTATTGTTACTCGATTTAGAAACAATGGAAAGCAACTTTTTGAATCTGCTGTTTACAAATTTGAAGATGATCAAAAACTACTTTGGGAAGGAGTTGGGGATTACACCAATTTCAATTCTTTTACAGCAATCATGGGAGTTGATTCTACACAGAATCATGAAGATCCATCGGCAAGAGATGCGAATGATCCTTTATTTATTTTAAACTCGGGGGATATGCATTGGGGTTGGAACACTGGATATATTTTTGTAATGTTGGAAGGGAAAGCCGATACAACTGCAAATCAAACTGGACAAAATCTCATGAATTTTTCCTACCACATTGGAAATGATCAACTCACACGTGAATTTTCTTTTAACAATTTACAGTGGTCAAAAGTGAATAATTACTTATACGAAACAAATTTAAAGGTTGATTTGTATAAAGTTTTTGATGGAGATGTAAATGATGTCGATATCAAAAATGAACGATCATCACATACCAATCCTGATCAAATTGCTTTGAGTGAAAAAATAATGGACAACTTTATGAATGCTTTTTATAAATAACAAATGAAATATTGGATCTACATTTTCTTATTAATCGCATTTTTTTCTTGTAAAAAAGATAAGGTAAATATGTCGGTTACACCCTATGAATTGGAAATACCAAGTCATTTCCCCGCAATGCCGATCCCGGAGGATAATCCAATGACAGTTGAAGGAGTGGAACTTGGTAGACAATTATTTTATGACAAAAGATTAAGTAGAGACAATTCCATTTCGTGTGCATCATGTCACCATCAAGAACACAATTTCTCTGATCCAAATCAATTCTCAATTGGTGTAGATGGACAAATAGGTGTACGTCAATCTATGGCACTTGTTAACTTAGGATGGCAAAGTGCATTCTTTTGGGATGGTCGGGCAGAAACGCTTGAGGAGCAGATTTTCCACCCTGTTGTTGACCCAGTGGAGATGGATCAAAGTTGGGATGTAACTATTCAAAAGATTCAAGAAGTAGACCATTATCAGAATGAATTCTATAGGGTTTTTGAAGTTACAGAAATTGACTCAACCCATGTATCTAAAGCAATTGCACAGTTTTTAAGAACACTCATCTCTGGTCAGGCCAAATACGATGTAATGTACAAATACCGCAACAGCTTACCTTTAAATGCATTTGAACAAAATCTTTTTAACGAAATAACCAATGAAGAATGGGCGGGTATGGATTTGTTTTTCAGTTTAACAGGTGGGGATTGTTTGCACTGTCATGATGGTCCGCTTATAGAAATACCTGGCTTGTTTTCCAACAATGGTTTAGACGATGAGTTTCCAGACATAGGCAGAATGATTGTTACCGGGAATGCCAACGACAAAGGAAAATTTAAAGTTCCTACCCTCAGAAATATTGAATACTCTGCGCCATACATGCACGATGGGCGGTTTGCAACACTAGACGAGGTGATTAATCACTATTCATTTGAGGTAACGGAAAGTTCAACTATAGACCCAATGATGGAGTTTTCACACCAAGGAGGAGTTCAATTAGACATGCAAGAACATCAATTGTTACGTGCATTTTTAAAAACATTCACGGATGAACAATTCTTAAACAATCCTGACTTTAAAAACCCGAACAATAATTAGTTATATTCTTTCCCTTGCTTTTTCATTATAACCCGAATGATTCACCAACCTTAACCTTTAAAGACAAAATCGTCTGCCAACCAACGCCTTAACCGTGTTTCCTGTAAAGTTTGAAAACCACAATTTTGGGTACTTGTGTATTTGTAAGATTTTGATTTATTCGTCGTTACAAACCCCGCGAAATATACATATATTACTTTAGGTCTTGTGCCTAGAATAGATTTAAGATTTAACGTATGAAGCGAGCCTGCGAGCTCAACGGCCAAAGGAGTTAATAATCTGGGATAAGACTATGAAATGCGGCTTATTTTTAGTTTATTTGCTATAATTACAAATATTCATGGAAGACCGCAGAAGACTCTCAGCAGAAGAAAAAGCATTAAAAATTAATCTTAAAGCCGACATTTACGGTTCATTTTCCGAAATTGGCGCAGGACAAGAAGTTGTCGCCAATTTTTTTAGAGCAGGTGGAAGCTCAGGAACGATAGCATTCTCTCATTCTGCCTACGACATGAAGGTTTCGGATAGTATTTATGGAAAAGCTAAACGTTACGTTTGTGAAGAACGGCTTCAAACCATGTTAAAACATGAATTTGAAACGGTAACATCAAGTTTATCTGAAAGAAAAGAACATACCCGATTTTTTGCATTTTGCAATACAGTAGAATCTTTAAACTATCACAAAACCAATCAGGGACAAGGATGGGTTGGATTGAAATTCCAGATAAAACCAAATACAAAACCAAATAACATTATCCTGCACGTAAAAATGCATGATCAAAACAATAGGGCGCAACAAGAAGCGTTAGGCATCTTAGGTGTGAACCTTATTCATGCAGCTTATTTCCACGCTACTGGTGAAATGGATTACTTTATCAATAGTTTAGTACATCACTTACCCAAAGACAGAATAGAGATTGACATGTTGAATGTTGAGGGGCCAGATTTTGAACAAATAGACAATCGAATTCTTGCATTAAACTTAGTGAAGCGTGGCATTACTGAAGCTACTATGTTCGATCAAACGGGCCGTGTACTACAACCTGCTAGTAATCTTTACAAAAAAATATCTTGTTGATGCGTGGACGTTTTAGACCCGTAACTAAGGTTAACATTGATATGCTACGCAGTGCACGAGAACAATTCTCGGCAGATGAAGAGGTCAAGAAAGAAAATGTTCGTGAAATATTTGAGTTAACACTTCAAGACCTTACTTCTGGAGGACAAATTTCTGATAAAGACTTTGTTGACCGTGCAGAGTTACTAGGCGCACTTGGTCACACCGTAATGATTTCCAACTACCTAAGGTATTACGAAATGGTAGACTACCTTAGTGAGATATCAAAAGGATACAAAATGGGAGTTATTTTAGGAATTTATAATATTCACAATATTTTCGATGAGAAATATTATACACATTTGAACGGTGGATTATTAGAGGCTTTTGGTAAAGGTTTTGGAAGAAATGCAAAACTCTATATCTACCCAGCAATTAACTATAATAACGGCGAACTTTATGAATTTAAAGATGTAATTGTACCTGAACACCTAAAAGGCTTGTTGCAATACATGATCGATAATGACAAAATTGAAGGCCTTAAGAAATTTGATTACAATCTACTTAACATTAGTGCAGACGAAGTATTAGCCAAGATTACACGTCACGAAGATGATGAAACTTGGGATGATGATGTTCCTTATCGTGTAGCAATGGCCATAAAATTCATGCGTTTATTTGGTTATACACCAAAAGAAGAACCTGAGCCATTAAAACTATCGAAGGAAATCAATTACAAAGTATAATCAAGTTATTGTACATTTAATTAATAGCAAAGCTCTTACGTATTAGATAACATTAACTTAGGAGTACTCCCTTCGAAATTCACCCCTATAAAAAAGGAGTTTCAAAGGGAGTATTATGATTAATCTTCCTTTCGACTTCTTTTCATCTGTTCAATTTTATCTTTTAATGATAATACATCTGTATCATCGATAGGCTTTTTAACCTCCTGACCTTCAACTTTATTGGATTTGTCATGTCGCTTTTCCGATCTATCCTCGTCTTTAGCATTATCCTTTTTATTTTCTTCAGAGGTGTTTTCTGAAATCGTTTTATATTTACTTAAAAACTTTGGTTTTTGTCCATATTTGGATGCACCTAATTTTGGTTTATCAGGTTTTTTTGCTGTATTTTCAGATGAAGAAGCAGTTGCTGAGGCATCAATATTCTTTTCAGTTGCATCTGTTTTATCCTTGTTTCTGTCTGTTGACAAATATGCTGATTGAGAACTACCATACTTCGACGCAGCACTTTTTCTTGACGTTTTGTCCGCGGGAGTTTCCACCGTTTTTCTTCTTGGCGTATACTCCTTTTCAGTTGAAACAGATTCTTTTTGTGTTTCCTCCTGCGTCTCCACTTCAGGTTTTACTGATTCAGGTGTTTCTTCCACTCTTTTGTTTCGGCGAACACCTCTAGGTTTATCAGGAAGGTTTTCTTTGTCCGCTGCAGAATTATCGTACTTCTTCGTTCCTGCAAAAATTTTAAACTGTCTTAAACTACATTCTAAACTTCCGTTATATACTTTAACTTTTTGATTAGGTTTTAATCCTAAGTTTTTCAAGGCATCAATATTTGAAGAAACAACCCAACAGTCATAGCCCAAGAATTTCTGCTTAAAAACATCTCCGAGCCCTGTATAAAGCTCTTGAACCTCCTCTCCCATTCGTTCTCCATACGGCGGATTGCAAATGAGGACACCTTTATCATCTGGCGCCTCCCAATCTAAAGCATCTTTGATTTCCCATTTAATCATATTCCCGATTGGAGCAACACGACTATTTCTTTTTGCCTTTTGAACCATTTCTCCATCAATGTCAGAACCGATAATATCAAAATCTAACTTTACAGGTCTATGGTTACCCTCTTGACGTACCTTCTCCCATGCATCAGCGTCAAAAGACTTAAAGTTTTTAAAAGCGAAATGATTACGTTCAATCATTGCAGGAATATCAGCAGCCCATAATGCAGCTTCAATTGCAATGGTACCAGAACCACACATTGGATCAATTAAGGTTGACTTCTTATCCCAACCAGAAAGGCGTAAAATTCCAGCAGCTAAAACCTCATTCATTGGTGCTTCACCAACCTCTTGTCTGTACCCTCTTTGAAACAAAGGAACACCGCTAGTATTTAATGAAATAACCACAGACTTTTCTTTGATATACACATCAAACATCACTTGTGGTGCTTTGAGGTTCACATCTGGACGCTTATCATCACATTTATCTCTAAAAACATCTGCAATTGCATCTTTAACCACTAAAAAAGGATATTGAGTATGGCTAAATAGTGTAGAGAAAACAGCACCTTTCACGGCAAAAGTTTTATCGATATCAAAATAAGAAGTCCAATCAATTTTTTTGCTTGTTTGTATAAATCTTCTTCTTTGTGAATGGTAAAAGATTTCACTTTGACCAAAACAGAAATAGCCAAACGACAGCGGTAATTTAGGCGGTACACATCTTCCCACGATCCTTGAAGCTGAACAGCTCGATTAAGTGACTCAACATTGGAATATCCCAATTCTGCTAATTCATCTTTCAGCAATGTTTCAAAACCGTAAAGTGTTTTTACCGTTATTGTTAAATCTTTCATTTTATTTATTTAAATTGTTTAATTAGCGGTAGTTTCCATGAAAAAATGACTGCTAATGTTCTTAGTATAATGATTATTAGTATACTAACCCAAAGAAACCAAGATGTATTTTCAATACCTAAATAATCTCCCGCAAGATAAAAAGAACCACCAATTAAACAGGGAATTGCATAAATTTCATCTTTAAATATCAAAGGTATTTCGTTACACAAAACATCTCTGAGTAGTCCTCCAAAAGTTGCGGTAATCATTCCTAAAAAAACGGCTATCAAAGGAATTTGATCATGTGCAAGTCCTTTTTGAACTCCAATAATGGTAAAGACAGAAATTCCTATGGTATCAAAAATGGATAGTGTTCGTCGCCAATACCGTAATCTACCACGAAAAAGAATTGCAAAAGAAGCACCTCCAATAACCACAAGAATTTGATAAAAAGAGGTCATCCAGGCCACATCAACGTTAAGCAACAAATCTCTTATGGTACCACCCCCCAAGGCAGTAATAAAAGCGATAATATATCCACCCAAAATATCTAAATTTCTATTTGCCGCACTAAGCACACCACTAATGGCAAATGCAACCAAACCAATATAATCTAAAGCCTCCAGCATTTATAAATTTTCTATAACGGTAAAATCTTCTATTTTTGTACAAATTAACTCATTTAAATAGAGCTTGAAACACAAGATTATACTTTTTTTATTTGTTTTTTCAATCTTTTGCACAAAAAACACAGTAGCACAGCGAGTAGGTGTGGTATTAAGTGGCGGTGGTGCAACAGGATTGGCGCATATTGGTGTGTTAAAAGCATTAGAAGAAGCACAAATTCCTATAGAGTATATTGCTGGCACAAGCGCTGGAGCATTAATAGGTGCGTTATATGCATCAGGTTATTCTCCAGAAGAGATTGAAGCATATATTCTTTCAGACCATTTTGATAAAATGACTTCAGGCGCTGTAACTAAAGAAGAAAGGTTTTTACTGAGAGAAAAAGATGAAGACGCATCGATGCTGAATTTTAATTTTGCCCAGGATAGTGTTTTTAAAAAATCGTTACCTACAAATTTTCTTACGCCTGCCTATTTAGATTTTGAAACATTGCACCTGATTGGCCATACAGGTGCTAGTGTAGAAAATGATTTCGATTCTTTATTTATTCCTTTTCGATGTGTGGCTGCCGATATATACCAAAAAGAAAGTGTTATATTTAGCAAAGGAAACCTTAATGCAGCCGTTAGGGCATCTATGACTTATCCTTTTTATGTTAATCCTATTCGGATTGATGGGAAACTCTTTTTTGATGGCGGCTTATATAATAACTTTCCTGCCGATGTTCTTTACGAAGAATTTCCTGTTGATTACATAATTGGAAGTAACGTATCTTTAAACGCTGCTCCACCATCCGAAGATGACATAATCAGTCAAATTACCACCATGTTTGTTCAAAAAACAAACTTTGAATTACCTTGTAATTACGGAATCATTATTGAACCTAAAATTGGTATTGGGACTTTTGAATTTGATGCTGCAGAAGAAGCAATTCAATCGGGATACGATGAAACATTAAAACATTTGGATAGCATCAAATTACACGTTAATAAAAAAGTTAGTGTAAACGAAGTAAGTAATCAAAGAAAGAAATTTAGAGAACAAATAGAACCCATCAATGTCAAAAGTTTAGAAGTTTCCTCTTTCTCCTCTACCGATGTTTCTTTCGTAGAGAAAGAATTCATAAAAGACTCTATAGTTACACCACTCAACTATGACGCGCTTCAAAAGAAATATTACCGCGCTTATGCAACACCACAAATAAAATATATCTACCCAACTTTAGAAAAAATAAGTGACTCTACCCATCAATTAAACTTAGAGGTAACCAAACAAAAACCACTTACATTAAGTGTTGGAGGCCATTTTTCTTCACGTCCAGTAAACACCGCATATATAGGCCTTTCCTATATGGATATTGGAAAAGGAGCAGCTTCGGTGCACGCTGAGTCATATTTTGGAAAGTTTTATGGTTCAACAAAAGCAAAACTAAACTTCGATTTACCTACATATCTTCCAATTCGGATTAGCCCTTATTTTGTCCTCAATCGCTGGGATTACTTCAGAAGTTCCTCTACATTTTTTGAGGATATTAAACCTTCTTATCTCTTACAAAACGAAATGTATTACGGTATTAAAGCAGCAATACCCGCAAAAAACAATGGAAGGATTAGTATAGATATTCGGAAATTTGAAAATAAAGATCAGTACTACCAATCTGTAAATTTTACAGAAAGTGATACAGCCGACATCACCAATTTTAAAGGTGAAACAGCGAAGTTGAATTACGAATTAAATACACTAAACAGAAAACAATGGGCTTCGAGTGGTAGTTTGTTAAAAGCTAGTTTTAGATATGTACAAGGTAAAGAGCAAAGTACAGCTGGAAATACTTCTTCAAACGATTATGATTTAAGAAAATTTCATCGATGGATTAGCTTTGCTTTAGAAGGCAGAAAGTATTTTAAAATGAATTCGTTTTTCAAAATTGGTATTTATGGAAAAGCCGTCTTTAATTCACAATCTCTATTCTCTAACTATACGGCTTCTGTTCTTGCCACTTCTGAGTTTTCTCCACTCCCAGATAGTAGAACTTTATTTATGGAGGAATATCGCGCACCTCAATATATTGGCGGAGGATTAAACTTAATCTT
Organism: Brumimicrobium salinarum; assembly: GCF_002844555.1. GTDB lineage: Bacteria > Bacteroidota > Bacteroidia > Flavobacteriales_D > Crocinitomicaceae > Brumimicrobium > Brumimicrobium salinarum. Next base: position 9,572 of record NZ_PJNI01000023.1, on the reverse strand, counting down.
TAATTACAGTAAGTTCCTTGAATTTAGAATCGACCCGTATTTTTTCCAACCGTTTAGACAGATTATCAAATTAAACAACAATGATAATTTTGGGTATTCAGACCTACTAAAAGAAGGTATACCAATGGCAGGCGCATCTATCATCTTCCACTCTCCTATAGGTCCTTTGCGCTTATCAACAAATTTCTTTCCCAACCAAACTAAACCGTTTTCTGCGCAGTTAAGTTTTGGTTACATCATATTTAATGAACGCTCTATTCGTTAAAAGAAACTAGAATTTATCCTTTCTAATGATTACTTTTGTAAAAACGTTTTTATGATATTACCAATTGTAGCATACGGAGATCCAGTATTAAAACAAGAAGGAGAAGAGATAGAAAAAGACTACGAAGGTCTTGAACAACTTATTGAAAACATGTGGGAAACCATGTATAATGCACGAGGTGTAGGTCTTGCAGCACCACAAATTGGCAAGTCAATAAGATTGTTTATTGTTGACGCTTCTCCATTTGCTGATGATGCGGCGGAAGGAGAACCAGATCCAAAAGCCGAAGGTTTAGAAGGTTTTAAAAAAGTTTTTATTAATCCAATAATTGAAGAAGAAGGTGAGGAATGGGCTTTTGAAGAAGGATGCTTGTCTATTCCTACTGTGCGCGAAGACGTTTATCGAAAAGAAAAAATTACCATCACCTATTTTGATGAAGATTTTAACTTTCATGAAGAAACGTATGACGGCTATGCTGCTCGCATCATTCAACATGAATATGATCATATTGATGGTATTCTATTTACAGACCACTTATCGATTTTAAAAAAACGATTATTGAATAAAAAGCTTACCAATATTGCTAAGGGACAAGTAAATATTGATTACAGAATGAGATTTCCAAAACAAAAAAGAAGAAAATAATGAGAGTGTATATTTTAATTATCGCAGTATTGTTGACATCTTACGCTTGTAATGAAAAAGCGCAAAACAATACCCAAAATGAAGAAATTACGGTAGAAAGTCTAAAAACTTCTATTAAAGAAATGGACGATTCACTTCATGCAATGATGGAAAAAGCAAAAGCATCAGATGATTATAAAATGAATCGAGTTGCATATCATGAAGCCATTAATCGAAATAAAAAGTTTTATGAAACATTTCCTAAAGATCCATACTCAGAAACTGCCCTCAATAAAATTGCAGCTTTGTATTTTCAGCTGAATATTGAAAGTGAATCTGTGAAATGGCGTGATACCTTATTGCATAATTATCCTGAAACACCAAATAAGATTGGAGTTTTAGAACTTCAAATGAATTACTACGACTATAACGAATATGATCCGGAAAAAATTAAGTTTTACGCCAATCAATTACTTGCTATTGAAAATTTACCAGAATCGAAACGTGAACAATATGAATTCCGTTTAGAACATATAGACAAAACATTTGAAGAATTAATTGAATTTCAAATGGAGAACAATGAAAATGAAACAGATGTAAAGCCTAAATAATTGTTGTTAAGGCTTTGTTAAAAAACTCAAAACTTTGAAATTCTTATATATATTTGAACAAGAACTAAATTTAAAATCATGAAAAAATTACTATTTACTTTAAGCATTTTATTTGCAACAGCAATTGGTGCTAACAATTTATTTGCGCAAGCTGCAGTAGAAACGGGAGCAAAAATTGAATTTGAAAAAGAAACACACGACTATGGAACTATAGAACGTTATGCAGATGGAAAGTGTGAATTTGTTTTTAAAAATACGGGTAACGAACCATTAGTTATTTCTAATGCTAAAGGTTCATGTGGATGTACTGTACCTTCATGGCCAAGAGAACCAATCGCACCAGGAGAAACAGGTTCTATCACTGTTAAATACGATACAAAACGTGTAGGTGTAATTGGAAAAAGTGTTACTTTACAATCTAATGCAATCAATGCTCCAACAAAAACAATCCGAATTAAAGGAAATGTTGTTGCTAAACCTTCAGGAGGTGCTCCTGTAAATAATAGTGGTGCACCAGCAAACTAAAAAAATAGATGAAGAACGTTTTTGTACTTCTGATAATAATATTGAATTCCGCAACTGGATTTGCTCAGTTTGCGGAATTTGATTTTATATCAAAAACCACGCATAAGTGGGAGAAAACAAATGAAGGAGAGCAACTCAATCATTACTTCGTCTTTAAAAACATTGGAGATGTTCCTTTGATAATTAACGATGCCATTACCTCATGCAGTTGCACCACAGTAAAAACACCTCAGCATCCGGTCTTACCCAATAAAATGGATTCCATAGGTGTATCTTTTGATACCAACAAAAAATATTACAATCAAAATAGAACGATTCAATTAAAAGCAAATACTAAAAATGACGAACAATTGCGTATTAAAGTCTTTGTAATCCCTAAAGAATAACATTTCCTCTTTTTTATTTATTGAAATTTAGAGGTTAGATTCATTCAATATTTTATCTTCGTAATCACAACAATTTATTATGTCCATTTCTGTAAAGCATTTAACAAAATTCTATGGTGAACAAGCAGCGGTAGATAACATCTCTTTTGAAGCCAAAAACGGAGAGATTTTAGGTTTCTTAGGACCAAATGGTGCAGGAAAATCTACCACAATGAAAATGATTACCAGCTTTATCCCTCCTTCGATGGGAACAATTGAAGTATGCGGAATGAACATAAAGGATAAAGCCATTGAAATACGCAAGAAGATAGGTTATTTGCCAGAGAACAATCCGATATATTTGGACATGTATGTGAAAGAGTATCTTTCTTTTGTTGGTAAAATCTACAAAATTCCTAATCCAAAAGAACGTGTTAAAGAGGTTATACATTTAGTTGGTTTACAAAAAGAACAACATAAAATGGTTGGTCAGCTATCAAAAGGATACCGTCAACGTGTAGGATTAGCTCAGTCTATCATTCATGACCCAGAGGTTTTGATATTGGATGAACCTACCTCCGGATTAGATCCAAATCAATTAACTGAAATCCGTGAGTTAATTAAGAAAATTGGACAAGAGAAGACAGTAATGCTTTCGACGCATATCATGCAAGAGGTTGAAGCAATTTGCGATCGAGTGATTATAATAAATAACGGGAAATTAGTCGCCAATGCGAAAGCAAGCGAACTTCAATCTGATATCAATAGTCAGGTTGTTTTTGTGGAGTTTGACGCAGAAGTTTCTAGAAATAGATTGGCAAAAGTTAAGGATATCGCACAAGTAGAATCCATTTCTAACACCACTTTCTTGGTTAAATCAAATGCTAAAATTGATTTGAGAAAAACAATTGCCGCTTATGCTCAAGAAGAGAACTTGTTGATTTTAACCATTCGTAAAGAAGAGAAGACTTTGGAAGAGGTTTTTAAGGAGTACACGAGGTAATTATGAACCATGAGTGATGAACGATGAATTGGCAGACACCTACAACTACATAAAACCTTGATAATTAAATATTTATTTACTATCTTCTTTTTACTGTTCACCACTTTTTTAGCTATTGGTCAACCAGACACACTCTATTTCACCTCTCATCAAAAGCATACATTTGAATCTATCCTTGATAGTTTCCGAGAGAAAAAGATGGATATTGATGAAATATATCTAGAAAACAAACGCTTTGATTCATTGATTAGAATAATAGATAAAATGAATGATTCAAGACGCTCTACCTTCGAGGATAAAGATTCCATATATCGTATAGCAAAGACAATATATCCTTACAGCTGGAAAGTCTCTTTTTGGGAAGATCCTACAAGATGCTTTTTTGGAAACGATATAATTGAGCGTACACAGGAACGACTTAGAGACTTTTGCAAGTTAAGCAGCCATTTGAGATTGAACGGTATAAATGATGGGCTATCAAAAAAACAACTCTATCAAGTACACGAGCAGCAAATGGATGGTTATTTAATAAGACTAAAACATGCATCTCAATTCATTGATACAAATCTTGAGGGACGATTATGGGCACATTTATATTTTGACTCACTTGAAAAAACTCACATAACAATAATAGACGAACAAAAATAAAGTCATCCCACCCTTCTCCGCGAAGCTCTGTGAAAACAACCTGAGCGAAGCGAGCACCAAACAGAATTCATAATTCATAATTATCTAAAGTACAATCTTCCTACTTTTTTCCATCGCGTGTTGTGCGAAGTCTTCTCCAACTGAGGTTTTGTAATCGTAGATATAGTCGACATTGAGGTTTTCAAATATTTCTTTTTCATCATCGTAATGACAAATTGCAGCTATTTTGAATTCTCTTTCTTTCATTTTGTTGATCTGCTTCATGGTATTATGATTTGAGGCATAATCGCTCATTGCTAACACTACAACATCTACTTTTTCCCAATTAGATTCATCCCAAAAGTCTCTATCTGTCGAATCTCCCCAAACAACATTGTTACCTTCTTTTTTTAATTGATTGACTTTGTCGCCATTATAATCAACACCTATTACACTATTCGGAAAACTTTCCTTTAAATGAAAATAAGCTGGCAAACCAATGCTTCCCAAACCAATAACTACATATTTTGCTGCGCCATCAATTTGCGCCTGTTTGTCAATTTCTTTAGAGGTTCTATTCCATTTCGTTAATTTAACTTGATATTTTTCGAATAATTCGTAAGATCTAGCAACAAAAGGTGAAGAAATAAGGAAAGATAAACTCATAAAAACAGCCAAGGTAGTTAACCAATCGCTATCAATCATCCCATTTGAAACAGCTACAGCTCCAACGATGAGGCCGAATTCACTGTAATTAGATAAGTGCAAGGAAGTCAGGAAATTTGTTCTGGCCCTTAGTTGAAAAAAAGAAAAGATTTGAATAAATAGCCAACCTTTAAAAATGACAAAAGTAAGTAAACAAACAGCAACAATAACACTCCCTAGTGTTGGCATTCCGGCCAAACCAATATTGATAAAGAAGCCAATTAGAAAAAAATCTTTATATCCAGACATTCGATCATAAAGTTCTTCTTTTCGCGGGTGATTAACGAGTAACATTCCAATAATCAATGCACCCAGATCATATTTTAAATCTACCAAATCAAAGGCTAAGGCACCTGCAATTAATGGCGCAAAGAAGCCAAAAACTGTAAGTAACTCTCCATGACCAGCTTTATCCAAAAGTCGATCAAGAATTAGCTTAACCAAATACAAATAAAGCGGCAGTGCCAAAACCCATACAGTCGGCAAAACACTTTTTGAAATGGTAAGAAAAATCACAGCAAAAATATCTTGAACAACCAAAATCCCAATGGCAAATCTACCGTGCCTTGAGGTTATTTCCCCACGCTCTTCAAGGGATTTAACAATGAAAACTGTACTTGAAAAACTAAGTGCAAATCCTACGGTCATTGCCGATTCTAGCGACATATCAGCAAAATACTGAACCCCCAATATACTTACACCGAAAATCACCCCACCAATTGTTAATGTTGTGATTATTATATGTGTTGAAGCAGTGATCCATATTTCGGGTTTAATCAATTGCTTAATTTTAATTTTAAGTCCGATTGTAAATAAAAGCAACGTTATACCTAGATCAGATAGTGGTCCTAAGATTTGATTTAAATTACCTTCGGTAAAACCAGAGAAAGTCAGAAAAAAACCAGTAGCAAGAAACCCTAATAATGCAGGTAGATTAAATCTTTTCATCAATAGACCACTCAAAAAGGCTAAGGAAAGCCAGATTGCATCAATATAAACTGCATCTAAATCTATTGAACCCATTAAGTAATTTTAAATTCTTTTTTTTGAACTATTTGCTTCACTAACCAACAAAAATAACCTTTGTAATTTAAAACACGAAGTTTTAAAATCGTTTAATCCACCATTTGAAATAAAAATAGGGAATAAACCCACGAAGTAACATCCATGCAATTATTGCATACCAGATAATTTCTATTCCTGGAGAAATATAGTCACCAATTAAAAGAACGGGTAAAAAACCAAATAAAGTGGATATAAATAATACATTACGTAAAAATTTGGCTTTCCCCATACCTTTAAAAACACCGTCTAATGCAAAAGCAAGAGCGTTGACTGGTAAACAAAGTGCAAAAAGTGGTAAAACAAGTGGATAAAAACCCCACACTTTTTCATTATCTATCAGCACCCCCATTATTCCACTGTGAAAAATCATAAGAAGGGCTGAAAGCAAAATAGCAACCACAATACTCAACATTAAATGACGATTCAAATTGCGTTGCATAGCATCTTTATCACACGCACCCAAAAACTTACCTGCCATTGCATTTGCTGAGGTAGCAAAAGCGTCAAGGAAAAAAGCAGAAAACAACCATAAATTAAGCATTACCGCATGTGTTGCTGCTTCAACTGTTCCATAAATATTAGCAAATTTATGGGTAAGCATAAGTGCTACGTTCAACACAACTGTGCGCAAGACCAGGTTCCCTGCAATTAAAAGCAGTTCACGAAAAGCAAAGTTGATCCGCAAACTGTGAATGAGTTTAATACCGGATTTAAACACCAAAAAATAAATGGTTAAAAGAAACATTAAAACTTGCGCCACAAAACTTGCCCAAGCAGCTCCTTCTACTCCCATTGGCGCAACTATATCCCACCAACCAAGCACAAAAATAAAATCAAGTAAAATATTAACAGTACCGCCAATAATCGAAATCACCATGGCCCACCATGTGTTCTGAACTCCTCTAAAAACACCAAAAACAGAAAAGGTTATCAACGTTAAAGGGAAACCTAAAACACGAATATTGAAATATGCCGTTGCATCTTCAAGTATTGCTCCCTTGGCAGATAATACATGCTCAAATATCCATGCTGAAGTAAAATAGGTAATTAACAAAGCGACCACACCAACAATAGCATTGAAATAAATCATCTGCGGAATTAAGCTTGCCATATTACGCATTCGAAAAGAACCATACGCTTGAGAGACCACCGCCGAAATGGCACTTTTCATTTGGGCAAAAATCCAAACTAAAGCCGATATAAGACTCCCAGCGATTCCAACTGCTGCTACAGCAGATAAATTTTCATTACTTTCTGAAAAATTATTATAACCAATATTGCCTACGACAGCTAAATCGGTAAGTGAAAGAACAGGCTCTACAATCCCACCAAGCATTGCAGGGAGGGCTAAGTTCCAAATTGATCGATATGTGGGTAGCTTTTGAATTGTACTTTTTTTGCAAATATATCCTTAATATAAGGATAACACAGCACAGTAGTAAAAATAATAGTTTGAAAAAGAAAAAATCAAAAAATACCTTTCAGACTTTCAACCACTTACCATTACACGAGCTCCAAACACCTGCTGAAAGTAGAGAATTTCAGAATTCCCTTGTTAAAATTTGTTATATTTGTAATTCGTAATATATACTATACATTAACATTATTACACACACTATACAATTATGAATGCATTTTTTTCTAGAACAGCTAGGGTCTTTTTGGCTATCAACTTATTTTCTTTTTCATTTTTTTCTTACGCCCAAGACGCAGAATACGAATGGGTAGAAACAACTGGTGTTTCTAGTGGTGGTTCAAACAACGAACAAACCCACGATGTAGCCGTCGATGGAAATAACAATGTTTACGCTATTGGAAATAAAGGTGGGGCTATAAATTTCTGGAATGGTAACTTTATAAGCAATACACACAAAGGTCAATCCGATATATGGATAACCAAATTTGATGAAAATCAAATTTTTCAATGGACGACAAATATCGGTGGTAGTGGAATTGATGATGGATATTCTATAGATGTAGATGCTGCGGGAAATATATATGTTACAGGACAGTTTCAAAGAACAACGGGAGGTTGTGAGTTTGGGTATGCAGGTTTTAGTTCTACGCCATTCGCAACTATCAATAGTTCAGGGAATAACATTGGTTTTGTAGCTAAAATAAACACCACTGGAACCTGGCAATGGGTAAAGACTTTTGAAGGAGGAACGTGCTTTCCTTATTCTATTTCTGTAGATCCGAATGGGAATGTTTACACTACAGGAAGATTTACTGGAACAGTAGATTTTGACCCGGGTGCAGGAACAAACAACCTCACAAATTCAGGATATAGTAACGATGCGTTTATTTCTAAACTAGACAATAACGGAAATCATATTTGGACGAGTCAGTTTGGTGCTCCAGGTGGAAGCAACTTTAATGACGTAATGGGAAGATCAATCACTTCTGATGCAAGCCATGTTTATGTAAAAGGATATTTTAAAGGAACGGTTGATTTTAAATCTTCAGGGGATTTCAGTTCAAAAAACCTTACTGGTTCTACCTCTTATTTCGGTGATTATTTCGTAATTAAAGTTGACAATGGAGGTACAAGCACCAAATGGGCACATCACATTTCTCGATCTGGAGCTAATGCATATACCCAAGGTCGTTCTATAGCTTTAGGAAGTGATGGAGTTTATGTAACAGGAGAACAAGGTTCACAAGCCTTTGTAGCAAAATTATCAAATGGTAATTTTAGCACTTCCCAAACGTGGTTGAAAAATTACGGCTCTAACTCGCAAGGACAAGCTTTAACCGTTGATGGTAGTAACAATGTGTTTATTACTGGAAACTTTGGTGGAACTGTTGATTTCGATCCGAATTCTGGTACGCAAAGTTTATCGGCTGCTGGTACGAAGGATGTTTTTATTAGCTGTTTAGATTTAAATGGAAACTATGTTTTTGCCAAGCAATTAGGCGGTACAAGCACCAACAACAATGGTATGGGCATTCAGTTAGGAACAAATGGAGAAATTTATTCTGGTGGATGGTTTACCAACACCACAGATTTCGACCCAGGAACAGGTGTGGAAAATAGAACTTCAGAAGGAAGTAGAGATTTATACATTCATAAAATGCATGAAAAATCATGTAGTCCTGTTTATGGAACAGATACACAAGCAGCTTGTGGTAGCTTTCTTTGGATAGATGGAAACTCTTATACCTCAAGTAACAACACCGCAACACACACTATCCCAGGTGGGGCTATAAACGGATGTGATTCAATCGTAACTTTAGATTTAACTATGCCTGGACCAAATGCTTCAGGAATTGACACAAGAACGGAATGTGCTCCATTCACTTGGATTGATGGAAATACTTACAATTCTGATAACAATACTGCAACCCATACAATTACAGGAGGAGCAGCAAACGGTTGTGATTCTATTGTAACTTTAGATTTAACCATCGATGGAACGGTTGATAATACTACAGATACCAGAACTGAATGTGCGCCATTTACTTGGATTGACGGAAATACTTACAATTCTGATAACAATACTGCAACGCATACTTTAACCAATCAAGCAGGTTGTGATTCAATCGTAACTTTAAATCTAACCATTGATGGAACAGTAGACAATACAACTGACACACGAACGGAATGTGCGCCATTCACTTGGATTGACGGAAATACTTACAATTCTGATGAGAACGCGGCAACATTCACGCTTACCAATCAAGCAGGTTGCGATTCCATTGTGACTTTAAATCTAACGATTGACGGAACAGTAGACAATACAACTGATACACGAACGGAATGTGCTCCATTCACTTGGATT
>NZ_PJNI01000022.1 GCF_002844555.1 Brumimicrobium salinarum | reverse complement strand
CAGTTGTTGCTGTTATATTTGAAGCATTTAATGTAGATGGTGCCGGACATGTGGCTGGTGTAGAAAAACTAAACGGCCCAACCCAAGTACTTTCATCTCCTCCTCCACAATCAGATCTTACATAAAAATCGTAGTCTGTTTCTGGTGTTAATCCAGTTAAATTAAAAGGATTTGTAGTCACACCTGTATTTGTAGGCGTTCCAGTTGGTGTAAAACCAACTGCACCTAACTCAATATCCCATAATGTTGCTGAACCATTTTCTGTCCAGTCTAAATCTGCAGTTGTTGCTGTTATATTTGAAGCATTTAATGTAGATGGTTCTGGACATGTAGGCATTGCCTCAATAGATATATCGTCTAGGTAAAGCCTAAGTCTATCGGCAGAAACTGCTTGAAAAGCAATATAAATGTCCTGACCAATATAAGCAGATAGATTATAGATATATTCATTCCAAGAATCTGGAGGGGCAATTGGACCATCTAAAGTATTAGTAAAGTCCGCTTCAGCATTTCCTGTAGTTGAAATCAAGATATTAAATTCTTCAACAAACGTACTCGACTCGTTTTTAGCAAAAAATCGCAGCCTATCTGAAGTATTTGCAGTAACTGTAATTTGAGGAGTAACCAAATAATCATCATGAGCATCCGTTTCAAACTCAATGTAAGCGGCATTTGACCCACTATTTGCGCTTCCAGTTGGAGGAGTACCAAACTTCCATTCATTTGTTCCACCGTTGTTTATAACAGTCCAACCGGTAGGGACTGTCGCACCTCCTTCAAAACCCTCTGTGAATTGCGCGCTTAAATTAGAGCTAAACACAAGAGCTGAGAGAAAGAGCATACTTTTTAGTAAAATCTTTTTCATAAATCTAGTTTTAATGTAATTATTAAAAGCAAACTTACGTTAAAAAATGAGTTTATCAAAAAAATATAGTTAAAAAAAAACAGCTTGAAAGAACCTTTTCAAGTATTCATAATTAATTGAATACAAGGTACAACTGACATTCAGCATCTGGGTCAATGGTTAAGCGGTATATTGCAGCCCAAGACATGAATTGTATTAAATAAAAAAAGTCCCGACAAAAATGCCAGGACTCTTTTTTCATATTGAGATTAATAAATCTATTGCTTCACTATTTTAAATGTTTTCTGACCTTCATCGTTATAAACACGTAAAGTGTAAATTCCTTTATCTAGGAATCCTATTGACAATGTAGCTTCAGATGCATTATTAAGCGCTTTATCTTCTTTCAACACCACACGTCCGTTCATATCAAACATTTCAACTTTTAAAGATGAAGCATTTGATGAATTAACAATGTTTAATTGTGTTGTCACAGGGTTTGGATAAACTGAAATATCATTAAGTTTTTCCGACGCTAAACCAACAAGGTAATCACATCCATCATCCACATTAATAGTTACTAATGCAGTATCAGGTGTACAGTTTGGACTACTAACAATGTATTTATATACAAATGTTCCAGCAGCAGTTGGTGCTGTCAAACTTGTATTAACCACTGTAAGGTTATTTTGATCTTTCCAAGTTCCTCCAGATTGGGCGGAACTTCCAAGATAATCATTTAACTCAAATGGCTCATTCAGACAAACCGTTGTTGCACTATCAGCTCCAGCATCAAGCGCAGGATTGATAGTTAAGTCTAAGGTCACGGTTGAATCACAACCATTAGCACTTCCACCAACAATTGTAAACGTTGCTGTATTATTATCTGTTGTGTAGGTATTTCCATCTATCCAATCAAATGCTCCACACGCTACTTGAACATCCGTTCCTGATGTAGCACTATTAACTGTCAAGTCTAATGACACAATAGAGTCACAACCATTTGAAGCACCACCAACTAAAGTGTGAGTTGCAGTGTTATTGTCAGCAGTGTATGTATTTCCATCTATCCATGTAAATGTCTCACAAACGACATGAACATCTGTTGATGTTGATGGAGTACATGGTGTTGAGAAACTATAAGGTCCAACCCAAGTACTTACATCTCCACTACCACAATCGGCTTGTACATAATAATCATAGTCTGTGTTTGCGGTTAAACCACTCAAAGTATGTGGGTTAGAAACTCCTGTTTCCGTTGCACTACCTGTTGGCGTAAATCCAGCTGCACCTAATTCAATATTCCAAACAGTTGCTGAACCGTTTTCTGTCCAATCTAAATCAGCGCTTGTAGCTGTAATATTTGAAGCGTTAAGCGCAGATGGAGCTAAACATGAAGGCGTTTCATAAATAGCAATATCATCAACTGAGATGTAATAAGGAGTGAAGTTTGCTTCTCCCTTAATCCCTACATAATATACACCCGTGTTAGTTGGTGTAAAAGTTCCACTGATTAATTCATAATTTCCATCCGTTACTGGCGTAGACCCTACAATAACATCTGTCATTCCAGCATCATCATTCGTTAAACCATACGCTAATTCAATTGTTGCACCGCTTGTTGCATCTTGACGTACGTAAAACTCTGCAGTGTATGATGTACCAGCTGTTAATTCAATAGGAATAAACATCCAATCTTCGTTACTGTACCCCAAGTACATGTTCCAGGCACCCGTTCGTGGTGTTCTGTTGTAGGTTGTCAAGGTATTGTTTACAGTCCAAACGCCAGTACCGTTAAGCGATTCTTGGGACAGACAGCCTGCAACATCATCTCCATCAACATATCCAGTTTCAAAACCTTCGTTATAAGGAACAGTATAAGCATTACATAAAGTCGTAAAGGTATAAGGACCGCTCCACGTACTTTCGTCACCTGATCCACAATCTGCTTGTACATAAAATTCGTAGTCTGTATTTGCAGTTAAACCACTTAAAGTATGCGGGTTAGAAACACCCGTTTCCGTTGCACTACCTGTTGGCGTAAATCCAGCCGCACCTAACTCAATATTCCAGACAGTTGCTGAACCGTTTTCTGTCCAATCTAAATCTGCACTTGTTGCTGTTATGTTAGAAGCATTTAGTGCCGAAGGTGGCAAACAAGAAGGAGTCGGAACAACAGTAACTGTATAATCTTCAAATTCGGATCTCGAACCTCCATTACAAGGATCTGAGGGAGTAGAAGCGTTATAGTCAACTGTTATCCTCATGCGATAATCACCCACTGCTGTACCGTTTGGAATAGTAACCGTTCCTGTAAAAGGACCGTTACCATAACTAGTTGAAGAATAAACTTTTTCTGTAGCATCATCAAAAATTAAATCGTTGTCCCAATCTATCCAAATAGCAAAACCAGCAGTTCCACCTACTATTTCAGCATTAAAATCGAAAGAAGCTGTTTCAAAATCAGCAACCGCTTGTGCAGTTCCATCAAAATAACCACCTGTGGCATAACCTGAACTAAGATTAGAAATATTAGTCGAACCGTTAGTTGTTTCAAAAACATCTATGTAAGTGGATGCATCAGTGGATGACGGCACACAATATCCAGTATAAAAATTTAAAGGACCTACCCACGTACTAACATCACCGCTTCCACAATCCGCTTGAACGTATAAATCGTAATCGGTATCTGGTGTTAATCCAGTTAAAGTGTATGGATTAGTAACTCCTGTTTCAGTTGCACTTCCTGTAGGTGTAAACCCAGCTGGACCATATTCAATATTCCATGCTGTTGCTGTACCATTTTCTGTCCACGTAATTCCAGCAGAGGTTGTTGATAAAGAAGACAATTCAAGATTCGCAGGCTGAATACAAGAAGGGGCTTCAGTAATAGAAATATCATCAATTGCTATATCACCATCATAACTTGCACCCTTTACTGCTTTAAAACGAAGAATTAAAGTACTATTATACGCACCTAAATTTGCTATACTTTCCTTCCATAACTCTGCTCCACTAGACTGTTGTTCTCCAGTAATGGAAAGTATCGGATCCCATGTTGCACCATTATCGCCTGATGCTTCAACTGACAATTCATCAATATCTTCACCATACATGTGATAGTAAAAACTTAAAAACGGAGTTGTTAAACCTGAAACATCGAGAGTCGGCGTTGTCAAAACCGCAACATCACCTGTTGAACCACTAGTCGCTTCTATATAAAAATATGAACTACCACTGTTTGGAGCATCAGGTCCGGTATTAGAAGAAGGAGTATTACCTCCACTTCCTTCCACATTCCATCTGTAATCAGATGTAGTGTTATTAGGAGTAGATGACCAACAATCTTCAATTGCTGAACTTGTAGTTGCAGTTGCTGTCTCAACGTCGTAGGTCCATGGTGCAACTACTTGACCACATATTGTTGTAAAACTAAACGGTCCTACCCAAGCACTTTCATCTCCACCGCCACAATCAGCTTGAACGTAAAAATCATAATCTGTATTTTGTGTCAATCCTATTAAGGTGAAAGGATTTGAAGTTACTCCAGAAACTGTAGGAGTTCCAGTTGGTGTAAATCCAGCTAAATCATATTCAATGTTCCAAGTAGTTGCTGCACCATTTTCTGTCCAATCTAAATCTGCAGTTGTTGCTGTTATATTTGAAGCATTTAATGTAGATGGTGCCGGACATGTGGCTGGTGTAGTAAAACTAAACGGTCCTACCCAAATACTTTCATCTCCTCCTCCACAATCTGATCTTACATAAAAATCGTAGTCTGTTTCTGGGGTTAATCCAGTTAAATTAAAAGGATTTGCAGTCACACCTGCATCTGTTGGCGTCCCAGTTGGTGTGAAACCAACTGTGCCTAACTCTATATCCCATAATGTTGCTGGACCATTTTCTGTCCATAATAAATCAACAGATGTGGCAGCAAGATTAGCAATATTTAAAGCCGATGGAGCTGGACAAGTTGGACCTTCCCTAACCTCAACATCATCGATATCTAAACCTCGCGCATAATTGGAAGTTCCTTCAAACGCAATATAGTAATCAGTAGATGCGTTTGGCAGAATCATTGAAACTTCTGCCCACGAAGAATGCTCAGCAGTATAATCAACTCCTAATTGTGTCCATGCATCTCCTGCGTTAGCTTTATAATACACTCTTAACTCATCAATATCTCCAAGCCAATTTTCATTCGCAAAATAGAAACTCAATTCTGGATTTGCCAAAGAGGTGATATCCAATTGTGGAGTGACTAACTTTGTTGAGTTACCGCTTGTCGTGGTTCTAAACTCCGCCATTCCAGTACCTGTTCGCGGTGATACGTTTCCACTTCCATTAGCTGCAACTATCTGCCAATCCTCTGTTCCTGACTCATATTCTTGTGTCCATCCTGCGGGAATATTTCCGCCTTCAAACCCTTCAGTAAAAGGGTAAGATGTAATTTGTCCGTAGGAGGAGAGGCTCAACCCAAATGCAAGCACCCCTAAAGTTGTACGAACAAGATTTTTGTAAATTTTTTTCATAAATTAAGTTTTTAGTTAATTATTCAAAACAAACTTACATTTAATAAAGAGGTTTTCAAAGATATTATGTAAAAAACAAAATCTAAAAGTATCCCTTCAGACATTCATTATTAATTAATTAGATGTTGAAAAAACTACTAAATGATGGTAGGAGTAGTGAATTACAGCTATTATTTAAAGGTTAAAATCATGAAATATTAAAAATAAAAAATCATCTTATGGATGGAGATTGCAACCTCATTTTGGAAAGCTTAACATATCACTATCAAGTTAATTATTCGTATTTATTGCTTTCTGACTTTTCACATTACCAACGCAAAAAGTGTATATACCTTATTTACAGCGAAAATCGTTCAAAATAAAAACTCCGAATAAGATAAACACATTGAACAAGATCCGTTAATAGCTTGCTTCTTTAACTTCAATTACAAATATATGAAGCAAAAAAAACGAATCCCAAAAGGACTCGTTTCTCTATAAACACAAACGTATTTTCTTACAACTCATCAATATATTTTTTAATTTCTTCCTTAGCTTTTCCAGTCTTCTCCTGAATTCGACCAAGCAGCTCGTCTTCCTTACCTTCTGTATACTTTAAATCATCGTCTGTCAATTCTCCATATTGCTGCTTTAATTTTCCTTTTAATTGATTCCAATTTCCTTTAATTTTATCTTCTGTTGAACTCATAATTTAGTTTGAATTTAATTAATAATTGTTTGAACTCTTAAATAATAAGCATTTGTAATAACTTCGGAAGAGCATTCCGTGTTAAAAAAACATAAGACATCACGGTTTAATTAGTAATAGAATAACAAACATTGGGGCATAAATCAAGAATGAAATCAGCTGCAAAATTGTACTTTTAAAAAAAATAGGCATATTATTGTATACACATTCAGAACACTATCATGAAAAAAATCCTATCACTTTTCTTATCTTTAGCTACAGCTTTTTGGGTATTTTTTACCTACGCTCAAAACCCATCGAACTATAATACCGTATCCTTATGTAATTTAGATTTGAATAGAACAGCAACGAAGCTATCTTCCACAGAACTCGCTACTGTTTCACCAGCTTTTAAAGGGTTTGTTTGGAACAATGGAGATAATGAAACAGATAAATTTCGTCCACAAGGAATTACAGACATTACCTTAGGATGCAGAAAATTTATTGCTGTGAGTTGGTATGGTAGAAGTTCGGAAAACTACGAAAATAGAGGAGCACGTATTTCGTTTGCTGATATTTCGGACATGAACAATATTAAATACCGTCATGTTTTATTGGTAGATGAAAACTACAACACTTTTAATAATATTCATGCTGGAGGATTATTTTATAAAGACGACACCTTATATATTCCAGATACACGAAGCGGATCAAATAAAAGAATTTATGGGTTTTCGATGAGTGATATCAAGCGCGTGCCCAGCAGTGATCAATCCAGTTTTTATAATTATGGTTACATCGTAAAAAGAGTAGTTACCCACCACTTACCTATTCAGGCGTCGACTATTTCGTATGATTGGGACAGTGATGAAATGTTAGTGGCAACTTTTGATAAACTATGTACTACTGGCTGTACATTTAACAGTGCAACTACATTTTCATGGTTCAAGCCAAATCAAGTCAATGGATCTTCTCCTTATCACCAAAACTTTTTCGATAAAGCACAAGGAATGGCTTCCATTGATAATCCTTGGAATAGCAACAAAAAACTAATTTGGATGGCTTCTAGTTGGGGCAGAAACAATCCAAGTCATATTTATGCAACGAATTATGACAGAAGTCCTAACAACACCCAAGGACAAACGGTTAACACCGGTAATCTTCATTATACTGCTTATCAATTTCCGCCAGGATTAGAAAACTTACATTTTGAACAAGATAAAAGTACTTTATGGACTTTAACCGAGTTTACACCCAATGAAGGAACAGGAAATAATCGCTTTGTTTTTGCATTCAATGTAAATGATCTTCTTCCTCCAGGTCAGAATCCTGATGAATACACGGTCACTGATTTATGTGATTTATCACTAAATAGAACAGCAACTCAGCTAGACAGTACAGTGCTAGCAAGTATTTCGTCAGCAGCAAAAAAAGGTTTCGTCTGGAATAACAGTGATAACTCTACACTGAAATACCGTCCTAAAGGAATTGCTAAAACAGACTTAAACTGCCGAGATTATGTAGCTGTAAGTTGGTACGGAAGAAGCGATGAAAATTATGAAAACCGTGGCGCTAGGGTTTCATTTGTTGATGTTAGTGATGAAGAAAACATAAAGTATCGCCATGTTTTACTGGTTGATGAAGCATATAAAACATTTGAAAACATTCATGTTGGTGCCCTAATGATCAAAGGAGATACTTTGTTTTTACCTGACACAAGAAGTTCTAGCAACAAAAGAATGTATGCGTTCGATTTAAACGACATTAAACGTGTTCCGAATGCAGGTTTGGAAAACTATTACAATTACCGATACATTCTCAAAAGAGTAGCCACCATAGACTTGCCCATCAACGCTTCAACGCTTTCGTATGATTGGGACACCGAAGAGATGGTTGGAGGCACATTTAAAAAACAATGTGATACAAGCTGTACCTTTAATGAAAACAGTACCGTTTTTTGGTCTTCCATAAATAACCTAAGTGCTGGAGCTCCTTATCACAGTTCATTTTTTGATAAAATACAAGGAATGGCCTCAATGGAGAATCTACTGATTCCTGATGAAAAGATTATTTGGACATCAACGAGTTTTGGAAGAAACAATCCTAGCAAGTTGTATGCAAGCAGCTATGATATTAACCCAAATATTTCACCTGGACAGCAAATAGATACTGTTGAAATAGATTACAACACGTTTATTTATCCGCCGGGATTAAACGACCTTTATTTAGAAGAAAACAAAGACACTTTATGGAGTTTGACTGAGTTCGGAACCAATGAAGGAAGCAACAATAATCGTTATGTATTTGCGCTAGGAACTGATCATATACTACCGCCAGAACCTATTTCAGTTGGTGTGAAGGAAAATGTACCTTCTGAAAAAGTAAATATCTATCCGAATCCTTCTAATGGAAGCTTTACAATTGAATGGGATAAGGTTACAACGGCCAAAATCAATATTTATAATAGTATTGGGGAACGCGTAAAATCGCTGCACATAATTCAAGAAACAACGATTCAAGAAATTTCGCTCTCAAGCGGTTATTATACCGTCGAAATTATTGACGGAAGCTCAATTCTTAAAAAAAAGCTAATAATTGATTAATTTCAGTTAAAATAAATATAAAGTCTTATTTTTATTGTTGAGGTTAAACTTAAAACAGTTATTAAGCAATGGACTTTGTAGATTATTATAAAATATTAGGCATCAAAAAAGATGCGAGCGAAAAGGACATCAAAAAAGCCTATCGAAAACTTGCTCGTAAATACCATCCAGATTTGAATCCCGGTGATGCTAAAGCAGAACAAAAATTTAAGCAAATTAATGAGGCACATGAGGTGCTAGGGAATCCTGAGAACCGTAAAAAGTATGACAAGTACGGAAAGGATTGGATGCATGGCGAGGAATATGAAAAAGCGCGTCAACAACAGCAACAACAACGTCAGGCATACCAACAGCAGTCAGGTGGATTTACTGGTGGAGGTTCTCAAGGCTTCTCAGAAGGTGATTTCTCTGACTTTTTTGAATCGATGTTTGGTGGACGTGGTGCAACTGGTGGAAGATCATCGCAGTTTAAGGGTCAAGATTTACGAGCAGAATTACAGTTGAACTTAACGGATGTCTTTCAAACTCAAAAACAAGTACTCACAATAAATGGTGAAAAAATAAGATTGACCATTCCCGCAGGAATTGAAGATGGACAAACCATTAAAATTAAAGGGAAAGGTGCTCCCGGAATGAACAATGGTCCGAATGGAGATTTATTTATTGAGTTTAATATCGTAAACAATACCGACTTCAAAAGAGATGGTCAGCATTTATATAAAACCATCGATTTAGATTTATATACGGCGCTTTTAGGAGGAGAATTAACCGTAGACACTTTTGATGGAAAAGTAAAGCTGAAAATTGCACCTGAAACTGAGAACGAAACAAAAGTCAGACTTTCAGGCAAAGGTTTTCCGGTGTATAAGAAAGAAGGATCGTTTGGTGATTTAATTATCACTTATCAAATCAAGATTCCGAAGAACTTAAGTGAGAAAGAAAAAGCGTTATTTAAAGAATTGCAAAAATTAAGATAAGATGGAAAAGCAAAATTTAATTTTAATCCAATCAATTTGTGTTCATTACGATATTGATCAGTCTTTTCTTAGAGAACTTCACAGCATAGGTCGAATTGAAATCTATTTTCTCGAAGAAAAAGAATTCATCCATGAAGAACATGTCGGAGAAATTGAAAAAATGATTCGTATGTACAAAGACCTCAATGTTAATATTGAAGGAATTGATGTCGTATTTAACATGTTAGAGAAGGAAAGACAACTCAAAGAAGAGCTAGCCGATTTAAAAAGACAATTACAATTCTATAGAGAAAACACGAAATAATGAATATAGAAGAAGCTACACATTTAGTTCTGTCTGTACTTGGGATTTTTACCATTATCATTCTGATTACCCGACTTTTTGGCTTAAGAACTTTCGCGAAGATGTCCAGCTTTGATTTTGCATCTACCATTGCAGTAGGTTCGATTTTGGCTTCCATAATTTTGAATGGCAATCAGTCTTTATTGAAAGGAGGGATTGCCTTACTAACGATAATTCTCTTTCAAACAGTATTTTCATTTTTAACTAGAAAAGTTAAATTCTTCAATCAGATTTTCACGAACAAACCACAGGTTATCATGTGGAAAGGAGAGATTTTACATCAACAATTAAAAAAATGTAATGTTGGCGAAGAAGATTTAGTCGCTAAATTGAGAGAGTCTAATGTACATGACTTCAAAGAAGTACAAGCGGTAATTTTTGAAAGCACAGGTGATATTTCGGTGCTGCATAATAATGAAAACAAGACACTCTCCGAAGATTTATTAAAAGGAGTAGCCACAAAAAACTTAAAATGATTCGATACATTAAATACAATGGCAATGCCATTTCGGGAGGGTTTATTGTTGCACTTTTCACAGCACTAGGTGTAATTTTACTTGGAAACATCTCTGATTACGAAGCGAGAGGTCTTTTAGAAGTTTCTTTGGAAGGATTAATCAGATTATGTAACACCATTATCTTTTCATCAGGGACAATTCTTACTTTATTGTTGACTCTTCTCAGTGTGAGTTTTGGAACCAATAAAAGTTTAAAAGAAAGACATTATCTTCAAGTATTAAAGATTGCGAAGTTTGATGTAATTTTATTTGTTTCAGCACTCATTTTCTATCAATTATTTAATTTTCCGATTTTAGAGTCAGACAATGTTCCTATACATTGGTTCAGCTCTATCTATTGGGCAACTCTAATCGTTACTTCTCTATTGAGCGGACTCATGATTACGGTAATTCTCATGCTTTATAATGCGGTTAAAGGATTGATTACCATAATTGGATTAAATAAAGATCACCACCTACTCTACTCAGAAAAACTGGAAGAAGAAATCGAGGAAGAAGTTGAGGAACAGCTTAAAGATAAGTCCAAGGAATAAGATTGATACTTTCAAAAAATAGAACCAAAAATGATTTAACGCATATTACTTTTACTATTCCCCATTTTATTCATGTCGCTTTACAGTGACAATTTTAAACAGGAACAACTTAAATACCCTAGAGTTCGTGAGGCATATAAATCAAAAAAAGAGACTGTCAAACAATTGTTAAACGCAAAATCTATAAAGATTGATCAACTTCAACTTTACTTTCGTGCTTTTAAAAGTGAGGATGAATTAGAAGTTTGGGGCAAGAACAAAAATGATAAAAGATTTCAATTAATTAAAAAATACGAAGTTTGTCGAAAATCTGGTACATCAGGACCCAAAAGAGAACAAGGCGACTTACAAGTTCCTGAGGGATTCTATCACATCAACAGATTCAATCCATACAGCGCGTAACATTTATACTTAGGAATTAATTACCCCAATAAATCAGATCGGATTTTGGGAACAAAAGGAAATCTAATTCATGCTATTGATGAACCAAAGAGTAGGGTTTATTTATTGTATTTGTCAAGAATATATATATTAGTTTTGAAGATAACTACCCAAAAAACAACACTTTAAAACCATTAACTATGAATAACTTTCTTTTAATATCAACTTTACTATTGACCTCAAGCCTATTAATGGCACAACAAGCGGTTGATATTGGATATCTTGAGCACTATAATAGCGATACGAATAATGTAATTTTAAAAGAACAAGGTATAGGTTATAACAATTTCGGGCTAAGCTATAAAAAAATAGATACCATACAGATTTCAGCAAGTAATTATGAAAATATGCAGCCTACTGATACTATATCAACATTAGTGATTAGCGATATCGACTTTAACAACTTCCATCAAACTGTTTATTATTTAAACAATTGTGATACTACTGTATTTAACGATAGCATTTGTGGATATATCAAGAAAAGTCATACAACTTATCATATTGACGGTTATTTAGAATTTTACATCCGAGGTTCTTATGACTATCAGAGGCTGGACATTAAAGTGATTATTGATACCAATTCTGTAAATGAACCAAATGACAATACATCATCTATTAAAAACAATAAGATTAATGTAACTAACACTAAATTATATCCAAACCCAGTAACAGATGTATTGAACATTGAATTTGATACTGACAATACAGATATGCCTATTGAGTTATATTCTACAAATGGTCAATTATTAGATAGTAATGTTGATTATAGAAGTACATTTGATTCAAACAAAGTAACATTTAATATGCGTCAATATTCAAAAGGACTTTACCTTATTAAGTTAGGAGATACTACAAAGAAAGTTTTGAAGAGATAAACTTTCTATTGAAGGACATTCAATGTTATTCTAAACAATTTATCCAGAAACTTGTATGTACTGTTGATCTTCGTGTTATATTAGTACTTAGCATACAATAAAACTATGAAAATATTACTCACGGGTGCAACTGGTTATATTGGTAAAAGACTACTTCCCTTATTAGTGGAAGAAGGTCACGAAGTGGTATGCAGCGTGAGAGACAAAGCACGATTTCATCCGCAAAAATCACTGATTGATAAAATTGAAATTATTGAAGTTGATTTACTCGATGAAAGTACATTTTCTAATATTCCCAATGATATTGATGGCGCATACTATTTAATTCATTCCATGTCGGCATCTGCTAACTATGAAGAGTTAGAGAAAAAATGTGCAGCAAATTTTCAAAAAGCCATTGACAAAACGGATGCAGAACATGTTGTTTATTTAAGCGGCATCATCAATGAAGACGAATTATCAAAGCATCTTTCTTCTCGAAAAGCAGTTGAAATGACCTTAGAAAAAGGAAAGTATGCCTTAACTACCTTGCGTGCTGGAATTATTATTGGATCTGGAAGTGCTTCATTTGAAATTATTCGAGATTTGGTAGAGAAACTTCCTTATATGATAACCCCAAAATGGTTAAACACACGTTGTCAACCCATCGGAATTTCAGATGTATTGAAGTTTTTATCTGGTACATTATTCAAAAAAGAAACTTACAACAAGAATTTTGATATTGGCGGACCAGACATTCTCACCTATAAAGAAATGCTACTTGAGTTTGCTCGGGTACGTGGTTTGAAAAGAACAATACATACCATTCCCATAATGACTCCCAGGTTATCAAGTTATTGGCTATATTTTGTTACTTCCACTTCTTACAGACTAGCCAAGGCATTGGTGAACAGTATGAAGGTCGAGGTCGTTTGTAGAGATCATAAAATTGACGCAATCCTTGGTATAGAAACCATCACGTATGAAGAAGCGCTAAATAAGGCCTTTGCAAAAATTCAAAAGCATGAAATTGTTTCGAGTTGGAAGGATGCCTATTCAAGTAGTGGACTAGAAAGCCATATTTCTGACTTTATAGAAGTTCCTACGCATGGATGTTTTGTTGATCAGCGCCGCAGAGCATTTGAAGACAGAGAGAAATGCATTGAAAAAGTTTGGAGTATAGGAGGAGTCAATGGTTGGTATTACGGAAATTTCCTTTGGAAAATACGAGGTGTGATGGATAAAATGGTGGGTGGTGTAGGCTTGCGTCGTGGAAGAACCAATGTTGATAAAATTGAAGTTGGAGATGCGCTTGATTTTTGGCGTGTCCTTTACGCCGATAAAGACGAAGGCCGATTATTGCTCGGTGCTGAAATGAAACTACCTGGAGAAGCATGGCTAGAATTTAAAATCATTGATGGAAAATTGCAACAAACTGCAACTTTTCGACCTTTGGGTTTAGGAGGAAGACTTTATTGGTACGCTGTTTTACCCTTTCATGGCTTAATTTTCAATGGAATGCTGAAAAGCTTGACAAGCAATAAATAATCTGTCTAATTATATCAACAAACTAAGAGGTGGACTATATCCACCCCTTTAAATATACTATATTCTTTAGTAGAATAATTACTCTATTTCATCCTTAAGCTAAACTTACTATTCCTAGTACAACTAACAAAGAGAATATAACTGCTCCTATCAACGTAAGATTTAAAATTAAGGTCACCCAAAAATTTAAGGTTATCCCTCCGTCAGTTATAAAAACAGGAATTAAATTAATCAGAGGAAACAAACATAAAATGATCAGCAACAATAAAGCAACTCCTCCTGAGCCGCCACCTCTTGCCGCTGTATTTTCTTGAATACTATCAACAACCTCAGTCCCTTCTACATTTTGGCTGTTAGGTTGTGCATAATCACTGGCAACCCAACTATTTTGCACAGTATTATTGTCTGCATTCTTTGTTTCCGATTGTTGTGATGCTGCTTTATTGACCGTCACGATTTTATGTTGCTGCTCGACAGTTTTCTTTTGAACATTAGCCACTTGTTTCGACTTAGTTTCAGATGGATTTAAATTTACATCTTTTGTTTGCTCTTCTTTTTTCACCTCTGGAACTTCAGCTACATTTCCTTTAGTATTATACGATTTCGCCTTACGTTCTTGTTTACCATCTTTCTCTGCTACCTGACTTGTTTTTTGCTTTTTATTCAATTTAACATGGAAGCCTGGGGTGTGCAAACGTTTCTCTATACTGCACGACGAAACAATAAACGTCAGAGAAATAGCGATTAATAAATACTTACTGAAAATTTTCATACAATAGATTTTAAAGATTTATACTGCCCTCAAGATAATATTTATAATAAGATTTTCTATCATTTATTGTAAAATATCCTTCTCTTCAAAAAAGTGAATATCAATAAAAAAAAGTTAAAAACCCGCCTCAGACATTAGGTTTTGTGAAAGACTGTTAAGAAAAATATCTACTCAAAACTTTCTGAGTATATTGGTTGATGTCGACATATTTTCAAGACATATTATAAACTTATAAAAAAATACATTATGAAGAAAGTATTACTATTTACCGCACTATTAACCACTACATTTTTTGCCACAGCTCAAGATGCACGAGGAGATTTAAAACTTGGTATTAAAGGTGGTGCTACACTTTCAAACGTTTACGATTCTGAAGGAGAGGAGTTTGATGCAGATGCTCGATTAGGGTATACAGCAGGTTTAAATTTAGAAATCCCAATTGGAACTTATTTAGGTATTCACCCTGAAGTTTTAGTAACCCAAAAGGGGTTTAAAGGCAGCGGAAGCATTTTAGGATCAGATTATAGTTACAAACGCACAACTACTTTTTTAGAAGTACCCGTTCTTTTGGCTTTAAAACCATCTGAATTTTTCTCAATTGTAGCAGGTCCACAGTTTGCCTATTTAATGAGCGAAAAAAATGAATTCGATTCAGGAATTGGCGTTTCACAAGAAGAAGAGTTCGAAAATGATAACATTAGGAAGAATCTTTTAGGGCTAGTTGGTGGTTTAAATCTTAATTTTAATCATGTAACAGTTGGTGTTCGTTTGGGAATTGATTTACAAAAGAATCACGGTGATGGTTCTGCTGACACACCTAGGTATAAAAATGCATGGGGACAGTTTACCATCGGTTACAGATTCTTCTAAAACCGAAGAAGAAATATTTACCTTTACAGAAAGCAGAAACTTTTGATGTTTCTGCTTTTTTATTTCTAAATTTAGTGTAATATGCAACAGAAAATCATATTTCAAAATGAAGCTCCTAAGAATGTGCTCACTAAGGATGGAACCGTATTTTACAGTGAATATTTTTTAGAACAAAAACGCGCCGACAATTATTTTTTAAGACTTTCAAAAGAAATTGAATGGAAACACGATGAGATCATCATGTTTGGAAAAAAAATCGTTACGCAAAGGAAAGTTGCCTGGTATGGGGATGAAGGACTTCTTTATTCTTACTCAAATACAGTTAAGACGGCATTACCGTGGACAACAACTTTATTAGAGATCAAACAACTCGTGGAAGATCAAACAAATGAAAAGTACAATTCTTGCCTACTCAACTTTTATCAAGATGGTTCCGAAGGAATGGGTTGGCATAGTGACAATGAAAAAGAACTGAAAAAGCATGGAACTATTGCCTCTGTTAGTCTAGGTGCAAATCGGAAATTTAGCTTTAAACACAATGAGACAAAAGAAAAAGTAGATCTACAGCTTCATCATGGCAGTTGTATAGTGATGAAAGGAAAAACACAAACCTATTGGAAACATCAACTTCCAAAAAGCAAAAAAGTAAAGGATCCACGCATTAATTTAACCTTTAGGTTTATCGACACGCAATAAGCACTAATTAAGCGCATAAATATTTAAAATGTAAGTTTGAGGTAAAAATATTTTTAAAAACTCCTCTACTTTTGTTGTAGGTGCTTTTTTTTATTTAAATTTGCACACCCAATAAAAGCCCGGGTGGCGGAACTGGTAGACGCGCTGGATTCAAAATCCAGTTCTTTCGAGAGTGCGGGTTCGATTCCCGCCCCGGGTACTAAAAAGCCCCATAAACATCAATGTTTATGGGTTTTTTTGATTTTAGGAGTAACGCTTGAGTAACAAGAAATAGGATCAAGGATCAAAATTAAGTGTCGGGAATTAACTACACTCCTAAATATCTTTTTATCATCTCCACTCCTAAAATTTGATCTTTTAGTGTAAGTTTGCGCCACTTAATTTTTATATACAATTATACATGGCAAAGTCACAAAGCAAGTTTGTTTTTATATTTCTTTTTATTGTATTCCTAATTAATACACCTTTTTCATTTGCCCAGAACCTAAATCAAACAGACAAAGGTGGGTTTTACTTTTATTGGGGTTACAACCGCAGTGCCTACACCAAAAGTGATTTAAGATTGATAGGAACTGGATATGATTTCACAATGAAAAACATGACAGCCTCTGATAATCCTGAGAAATTATCATCGACATATCTTAACATAAAAAAATAACAATTCCTCAGTTCAATCTAAGATTGGGTTACTTTTTCAAAGATAAATGGGCGTTAACATTAGGGTACGACCACATGAAGTATTTAATGGATCACCCGCAAGATGTAATCATCGATGGATATGTTGAACCAGGAATTAGTAATTTGTGGAGTGGTCAATATAATAATCAAAAGTCCCCAACCAATTATGATGATATCCACTACGAGAACTCCGATGGCTTAAATTATATTCGCGTGGAATTAGCCCGTTATTTTGACTTGCTTTCTATTGGTGAAAGAAATTGGTTTCGCATTAGAGCACAAGCTGCAGTGGCAACAGGAGCTATTTTGTCTTACAATGATTTGAATTTCAATAATCAATTTGATAGAAGAACCATTTCTCTTTCAGGCTATGGAATTTCATTGCATCCAGGGTTAAGGTTGGAGTTCTTTAACCACATCTTCTTACAAACCAACTTCTCCACAGGATTCATGCACCAAGTCAAAGTGAGAACGCGTCCAGACCACAAAGGAAGTTATGGAAAACAAACTTTTGGTTATATCGCTTCAGAATTGGTATTGGGATATACTTGGAGGTTAAATAAGAAAAAATAGTGCGCAGCATTGAGCCGGTATGAAATATTACAAAAGATTACAATCGTTCCCTTACCAAATCTTCCAAACAATCAATAAACCTCGGATGATCATTTGTACTCGGCACTAGCTGAACCTTCTCGCCGCCGAGCGCTCTGAAATCTTCATCGTATTCAACACCAATTTCTACCAGTGTTTCCAAACAATCTGCAACAAAAGCCGGACTAAATGCTAAAACGCGCTTTGCTCCTTCTTTTGCCCATTTTTCGATAACTTTATCAGAGAATGGCTCTAACCAATTTTTATCTAATCGTGATTGGAAAGCAACTGTGTAGTCACTTTCTTTTAAGCCTAACTTATCTGCTAACGCTCGTGTTGTAGCATAAACTTGTGCCTTATAACACAATTTATTTTTTTGATTAATCTCTGTTTCACACGGTTGGTCTGTACACAATCCATCATCGTAAACTTTGTCTACATGCTGATCTGGCAAGCCATGATAAGAAAACATAATTCTGTCGTAACTACTAATATCAAACTCTTTGGTACGCTCAACCATTGCGTCAATGTACGCCTCATGATCATAAAAATCATTCACCGTTGATATTTCAGGCATCACCCACCATTTACTGATGATTTTTACCGCTTTTTCAATTGCTGTTCCAGTAGTTGCACTTGCATGGTGAGGGAATAATGGAAATATGATAATTTTGTCATAGTTTTCTTTACGCATCTCCTCTAAAACCGATTCCATGGAAGGTTTTCTGTAGCGCATTGCCATGTGAACAGTCACGTCTTCCTCGGTTTTATCAAATCGTTCTTGAAGTAACTTTGTTTTGCTTTCCGTGTACTTTAGCAATGGAGAAACGCCACCACTTAAATCCCAAAGTTCTTTATAAATCTTAGCTGATTCTTTAACACGAAAAGGTATAATGATTCCGTTTACCAAAAGCTTTCTTTTTAAGTACGGATAATCAATTACCCGTGGGTCATTTAAGAATTCATTTAAGTAGGTTTTAACATCACTCTTTGTTGGACTATCAGGCGTACCTAATTGAATTAGTAATACTCCTGTTCTTTTTTTTCTTTTCTGCTCCATTGAAAAACGAATTGTGTATTTTCTACATTAACACCACAAAGATAATAAGGTTTTGGAGGAAATATGATTTTATTGAATATTCTAAATTAACGTAAAATCTTTCTATATTAAATCGACAAAATAGGATTTAGATCTAACCTTTCACAAAATAAAGTACTCATAAAAAGCTTTCTATATGTTTATTCAAAACACACCATAAATCATAATTAAAAAACATTATGGCGCTAACCACCAACTATTTATTATATTTAACGTATATTATTACAACCATGGTTTTGTAATTAATACATTAGTAATTAAAATTAAACGATAAACTTTTAATGAATAAAGCACTAAAAAGATTAACCTTTATCATACTGATTATATCAGGGGTTTCGATAGTGTACATGTTTTATAAGTTGTCAGAGACAAAATTAAACGTTTCCAAAACAATAGTTTCAAAAACATACTCCAATTCAAAACACGGGATAATTAGTTTTTTTACTCCAATCTCAAATCAATTGGAATATACATTAGAAAAAATGGCTCACATTCCTTTTTCGCACTGGGATGAAAAAAGTATAAACAATGAAGTATTTCCAGGATTAAGAAAAAACCCTGAGATAAATTCATTTGGTTTAGCCAATAGTAAAGGACAGGAATACGTTTTATTCCAAGGAAATGAGAAATGGTATTCTAGAACCTATAATCCTTCAGAAAAAGACACCACACCTACTTGGAAAGAATACGTAGTAAAGGGTAATACTTTAGTTGAAGTTTATTCGTGGAGTACTAAAACAAAACATAATCCTAAAGAAAGACCATGGTATAAGGGTGCCCAGAAAACTGACAATGAAAAATACTGGACTGCTCCATATCGTTTTAACATCAATCAAAAACTAGGAATGTCGGTATCCCAAAGTTGGAAAGATCAATCAGAAAAAGACCTAGGCATTACCATTACATATAGTTTTTACTTAGATGAGGTTGTTAAGCTTCTTAATCGAATTAAACCAACCGAAAAAAGTAAGACCTATTTGACATATAACGACACGATTTTAATATCTGTCACACCAAAAAACCACGTTGAGATTAAAAAAATAGATGATGATTTACCAGCCTATATTAAAACAATACTGTTAAGTCCTGAACCCAAAAAAATCAAGATTGATGAGGAAAGTTATTGGGGATCTTCAGACACCTTTAATCTATCCAGAGAACAGAGGTTAACAATGTCTATTCTTATTCCAGAAAAGGATTTCCTCACCTCTATCAATAAGCTCCAAACACTACTTCTAATAGGTTTCACAAGTCTTGTTATTGTTGCTCTTTTGGTATTAGCCTTACATATTCGTCAAATCGAATATCAAAAACTTTTAATTGAAAAAGGGAAGGTAATTGAAGAAAAAAGAGAAGAAATTCTCAAATCTATTCAATATGCCAAGTACATTCAAGATTCTATGATGCCAAGTAATGAGGAGATTCAAGAAAAATTAAAAAATTCTTCTGTTATACATTTGCCTAAAGATATCGTCGCGGGAGATTTTTATTGGGTTCAAAAACATCATCCTTATGTTTTGTTTGCCGTTGGAGACTGTACTGGACATGGTGTGCCAGGAGCAATGATAAGCGTGATGTGCCAAACAGCACTAAATCGATCTGTGTTAGAATTTTCTTTATTTGAACCACATAAAATACTTGATAAAACAAAAGAATTATTTCTTGAACAAATCAATATAAATAATACTCATTTTAATGATGGAATGGATATTTCATTCTGTATACTAAATAGAGAAAATAATTATCTTTATTGGTCTGGTGCCAACAATCCACTTTACATTATTAAACATCAAACAAACGAACTCATCACATTTAAAGCAGACAAACAACCTATTGGAAGATTCCCAAACAGTAAACCTTTTAGCCAAAAAGAAATACAATTGGAAAAAGGTGACCGCATCTATCTTTTCACTGATGGTTTTCAAGATCAATTCGGCGGACCAAAACAAAAAAAGTATAACCCTGCTAACTTTAGAAAGTTACTTATAAAAACAAACACCTTAACTATTCCAAAACAAAAACAAGTGTTATTGGAAACATTCAACAAATGGAAAGGTGAAATGGAACAAATTGACGATATGTGCATCCTTGTTGTAGAGGTTTAACTGTCATTTTATTTCTTAAATTTGTACTGTGTTATCAAAAAAGACAAAATACGGCATTAAAGCTTTGACTTATATCTGTCGGCACAGAGAACTTGGCCCCATTCCTATCGCTACGATTGCTGAGAAAGAAAATATTTCGCATAAGTTTCTTGAAACGATCTTGTTGCTGTTGAGAAAAGGTGGTATTCTCTCTTCTAAAAAAGGAAAAGGCGGTGGTTATTATTTACGCAAAGATCCAGAAGAAATTTGGATGAGTGATGTGATTCGATTACTCAGCGGCCCTATTGCTATGGTGCCTTGTGTGAGCTTAAATTATTACGAAAAATGCGACGATTGTCCAGATGAAGAAACCTGTGGAACTAATCGGTTGATGCTTGAAGTACGCGATAGTACTTTAAAAGTGTTGAAAGGGAAAAGTTTGGCACAATTGACAATGGAAAGTTCCAAGTAAAAGATCAGCTTTAGCAATGAATCTGGTGTCTTCGACAGGCTCAATCACCGAGTGTTTCTCCCGTTGATTGAACCTGTAGAAAGCAATGGGCTAACCTGTCGAAGGCAACAATAAAAAACGCTAAGTAGTTTTCTCTTATTCACAAAAAATGACTTGAATCATGTTCTATTTCAAAAAATAAAAATACATTTGCAAAAACCCTACTTAATCGATAGGGTAAATATGAGGTATGATAATAGATCAAGTTTATAATAGAATAAAAGCAGAAAAAAGTGTTCCAATAAAAAAGGAAAAACACGGAAGAAGCGTTATAAAAGCAATTTCATGGAGAATTCTTGGGACTTTAGATACTATCCTCATTTCTTGGTTGATTTCAGGAGAGTTAACGATAGCTTTTTCAATTGGAACCTTTGAATTATTGACAAAAACACTCCTTTATTACTTTCACGAACGCCTGTGGAATGGAATAAAATGGGGTAAATGATAAGATTATGGATATAGAAAAAATAAACAGTTCACTGCGAGGAAAAAGCCCTCAAGAAATTGTTGAATGGGCAATTCGCAAAGCAAAAACGCCAGTCATTACTACGAATTTTAGACCGTATGAAAGTGCAATTTTACATTTAACTACGCAAGTCTCACCAAAACTTGATGTAATTTGGTGCGATACCGGGTACAACACTGCGGCAACTTATCGTCATGCGAAAGAATTAATTGAAATCTTAGAATTGAATATTCATATTTATGTCCCACAACAATCCGTTGGATTTCGAAATGTAATGTTAGGTATTCCCGAGGTTGATACTCCTGAACACAAAATATTTAGCGACCAAGTAAAGCTAGAACCTTTCCAAAGGGCAATGAAGGAACATGCTCCGGATGTTTGGTTTACAAATCTCAGAAAAGGTCAAACTGCATTTCGTGATGGAATCGATATCGTTTCACAGGGTAAAGATGGCATTCTTAAAGTGAGCCCTTTTTACAATTATTCTGACCAGGAATTGGATATTTATCTAGAGAAGCATAAATTGCCTAACGAAAGCAATTATTATGATCCTACGAAGGCATTAGCAAATAGGGAATGTGGAATCCATAATTAAAAAGTGAACAAGATGAACGATAAAGTAATTAACAATCCATTAGAGGATGAAGCGATTTATATTTTCCGAGAAGTTGCAGGTCAATTTGACAAGCCTGTAATCCTATTTTCAGGCGGAAAAGACTCTATTACCTTGGTAAGATTAGCTCAAAAAGCCTTTTATCCTGCGAAAATTCCATTCCCTCTTTTACATATCGATACGGGTCACAATTTCCCAGAAACCATAGAGTTTAGAGATCAATTGGTGGAAGAATTGGGATTAGAATTGCATGTACATTACGTGCAAGACAATATTGACGCCGGCGATGTGCAAGAAGAAAAAGGAAAATACGCCAGTCGAAATATGTTACAGACTGAAACTTTACTGCAAGCCATAGAAGAGCATGGGTTTGATGCTTGTATTGGTGGTGCACGACGAGATGAAGAAAAAGCCAGAGCAAAAGAACGCATTTTCTCAGTAAGGGATGATTTTGGGCAATGGGATGAAAAAAACCAACGTCCAGAGGTTTTCGATATGCTAAATGGACAAATTGATTTTGGGCAGAACGTGCGTGTTTTTCCAATTTCAAACTGGACAGAATTAGATGTTTGGAGTTATATCCAACAGGAAAAAATGGAAATTCCTTCGATTTATTTCGCACACAAAAGAAAAGTATTTGAACGCGACGGATTAATTTGGTCGGCACATGACGAATATGTTTTCCGTGACGATGATGAAATGGTAACCGAAAAAATTGTTCGTTTTAGAACGGTGGGAGACATGAGTTGCACCGCAGCTGTAGAGTCTTTAGCTTTTGATATCGATAAAGTCGTGGAAGAAATCGCCGCATCTACACTCTCAGAACGAGGCGCAAGAATTGATGATAAACGCTCTGAAGCAGCCATGGAAAAACGAAAACAACAAGGCTATTTTTAGAAAGCACTCAAAACATTTTAGCAAAAGCATTCACAATGGAAAACAAGAAAGATAAAGTTTTAAAAATCAGCACCGCGGGAAGTGTAGATGATGGAAAATCAACATTAATTGGTCGTATTTTATACGATACACATTCATTAACAGATGATAAACTCGCAGCGATTGAGAAAAGTAGTCAGCAAAAAGGCTTTGATTATTTAGATTTCTCTTTGGCTACTGATGGATTGGTAGCTGAACGCGAACAAGGTATCACGATTGATGTAGCACATATTTACTTTTCTACTCGAAATCGCTCTTATATTATTGCCGACACACCAGGACATATCGAATACACGAGAAATATGGTGACGGGAACTTCTACTTCGCAAGCTTCCATTATTTTAATTGATGCCAGAAATGGAGTGATTGAACAAACGAAACGTCACTTTTTTATCAACGACTTACTGCGCACAAAGGAAGTAGTTGTTGCGGTAAATAAAATGGACCTCATCGATTTTAAGCAAGAAAAATACGAGGAAATTGTAGCAGATTTTCAAGACCTCATCAAAGACTCCAACTATAAAAATCAAAACATAACTTTTATTCCTGTGAGCGCTTTACATGGTGATAATGTGGTAGAGAAATCAGAGAATCTTGCATGGTATGCTGGTCCTACAATGATGGAGTATTTGGAAAGCATTAAATTGGAGGATGTTCAAGAAGAGGCCAAAGCACGTTTACAGATTCAAACGGTTATTCGTCCTAAGACAGATGAATTTCATGATTTCAGAGGATATGCTGGAAAACTTAAAGGCGGTGAACTGAAAGTTGGCGATGATGTTACCGTTTTACCTTCAGGTAGAAAATCTCAAATTAAATCAATTTCATTTTTTGATCAACAATATCTAGCGGCCAGCAAAGGTTCTTCAATTACTATTACTTTATTGGATGATGTGAATGTTTCAAGAGGAGATTTAATTGTAAAATCGGAGGAATTGCCCAAAGAAGCGAAGAAAATTCAAGCAAAAATCTGTTGGATGAACGACGAACCGTTAAAAGAAAATGCGACTTATTTCTTGCAACACGGAGTCAAAAAAATGAAGTCAAAAATTAAGACCATTACACATAAAATCAGCACAGATACTTCTGGAGTTACAGAAAATGTAGACACTTTAGCCATGAATGATTTGGGATTGGTGGAAATCCAATTGGCGCAAGCTTTACATTTTGATGCTTATGCAGAGAATAAAGGGAATGGCGCTTTTATTTTGATTGATGGGAAGAGTAATACTACGGCTGGGGTTGGGTTTGTTTTGTAGGATTTTAAAAAGAAATAGCCTTGCAGGTATGACATCTGTCGGCCTGCTTAGGTTTTCACTATTTACCCATCCTATATTTTCACAATTTGATAGTCATTAACCAAAACAGAAGCGGAAATTTTAAGAATCACTTCTAATTCTCGAATCATATCCACAGTCAATCGTTTTTTTCTATTAAGAATTTCAGATACCCTGCTTTTTCCTCCGATTATCCCGAATTATTCACCAATCTTAAAGTTTAAGAATATTAATATCTGTAAGTCAGTATTTTAACTGTATTTCCTGTAAAATTTGAGAAACCCATTTTTGGGTATTTGTGTATTTGTAAGATTTTGATTTAATTTTGATCTATTCGTCGTTACAAGCCCTGAGAAATATGCATATATTACTTTAGGTCTTGTGCCTAGAATAGATTTAAAATTAAATGCATGAATAATCCGGGTTATACCGATCAATTCCTTCTGGCGTAAATTCTTTTCTTCCATTCGAGTTTTTATAGCTTCAATAGGGTCTGGTGCTTCAATCGGATAGTGCTCATTTTCGTAGTTTTCAATCAATAATGATAGAATCTCAGCTTCATCACCTTCCTGAGTATCAACTGGCGCATCAAAAATAATTTCTAAACGCTCAAGTGCATTTCGGTAATCCAAATCTGTTTTTATAGGTTTAATATTTATGGCATTTATTTTAAATTTTGTTAGCATCTATTTTTTCATATTCAGCGTGAGTGCCGATAAAACGAATAAATGTCCATTGTTTTTCATAATTAAACTTTACAACGGTCAAGTATAAGCTTAGTGCGGGATTTCGGAGCGATTCACTGTCCGCCTGCACCAAACTTTGATAGATGCCAAAATACTCATTTTTAGCTATTCAGCCCGCATTACGCTTATACAATGTTGGGCAATCGTTTTTTTATTTTTCTTCTTCATCAAATCCGTCAAACTCCATCATTTTCATTGTCGGACAGTTGTTTACTACCAAATCAAATTTCTCGATTCCGTCAACTGTAGTCAAGTATTCAACTCTGTCAAATGTTTGATTCTTATAAGTCAATTTGTAAATGAAATCGTCAATCTTTTCTATTGTAAGTCTGGATTTTTGGTCGCTTGACTTTGCTTGAAAAGTTCTTAGTTCGAGTTCTATTGAATTGTCCGTTAATGAAATTACTTTAGAAATTGATTCAGCGTCCGATTCCAACGGTCCGTAAAATATGAATGCCGTATCACGTATTTCATATCTCGGGTCAATACCATCACATCTGTCATAAAGTACAAATTGGTTATTGAGCTTTCTGAGAGTTATGAAATGGCTTGGAAAGCTCTTTAAGTCTATCTGTTTTGGTTTAAAGTCTTTGTTAATCGCGTTCAATGAAGAGTTGATTGATTGTTTGTCCCATTTTGATTCGCTCCACTGTTTTACACTTTCATAGAATGTTGAACTCCTTGTCGTGTCAATGAAAATTTGGTGTTTAGAAAGGTCAAGTGAATTTGGGTCATTTCTTTCGAGAATTGTGTCTTCTTCAACTTCTTCAAGTAACGTCTTAGGTCGGTCTGCAACTGAATCAATTTTAGAAGTTGATTCGGTTTGAGTCGATTTTGATTCCCTGTTTTCCGCACAACTAATTGTCAGAATGATAATCGCTAATATGAATGTTAATCGTATCATCTTTTTAAATGTTGCCCAACAATTGGATATACGCAATTGCGCATATCCAACCTATATTTTCTGACCAAACTTAACATTTTTAATCCACTTTTAAGAACAATATTTTCCATAATTTCAACAAACACAAAGCCTCCTAAGTAGTTTTTAGTGAAATACTACCGCAAAACGAAAGAAATCCGTTATATTTGATTTTGTTAATTATAAGATCAAAACAGAATAATATGGCACTCGATAAAATTGGAATTGCAAAGCGAATTGCGCAAGAATTAGAAGATGGTTTTTATGTGAATTTAGGAATTGGAATTCCAACTTTAGTGGCCAATTACGTTCCAGAGAATATTCAGGTAGAGTTTCAATCAGAAAATGGAATTCTGGGCATGGGGAATTTTCCTTTCGAAGGAGAAGAAGATGCTGATTTAATTAACGCAGGAAAACAAACCATTACTGCTAAACCTGGAGCAGTGTTTTTTGATTCAGCGACTTCTTTCGGTATGATCCGCGGAAATCACGTTCAACTAACTGTTCTTGGAGCAATGGAAGTTGCACAAAATGGTGATATTGCTAATTGGAAAATTCCAGGTAAAATGGTGAAAGGAATGGGCGGAGCTATGGATTTGGTTGGTTCAGCTGAAAACATTATCGTGGCGATGATGCACACCAATAAAAAAGGGGATTCTAAATTGCTAAAAGAATGTTCTTTGCCTTTAACAGGTGTAAATTGTGTAACTAAAATTGTTACGAACCTTGCAGTAATTGAGGTAAAAGATGGAGCTTTTCATTTAATTGAACGTGCACCTGGTGTGAGCGTTGATGAAATAAGAAAAGCTACTGCGGGAGATTTAGTTGTTCCTGATCATGTTCCTGAAATGAAAATAGAAGATTAATAAGAAAGGGCGTTGAATACAACGCCCTCTCTAAATACTTTTATAATACCTCCTACTCTATCCTCAACCCAATATCTAGCACCTCTCCGATAACTTCTTCTTGCGTAGCATTAACCATCTTGAAAACATAAGTTCCTTTAATTGGAAACGGTTTAGAATCAAAACGCAAACGACTTTCCACCAATGATCCAGATACACGACCAATCCAAGACCCATCAGGATTGGCCAAAGGGATTTTTTGTGCAACTTTCGAGGTAGATCCATCAGGTGCGGTAATCATAATGTAAATCCAAAGGTTACTATACAAATAAGACTTTGTAGTACGTAAGGATAAGATAAAGTCACGGTTCAAAACAGTGTCTCCAACCTCCACTTCAAAAATAGCAGTATCACTTTTTGACCACGACTGATTTTCAAAATCATAAGTTTGATCATACATCGCTGGTGATGTACAACTAGTCGTGAGCATCGATTGAATAACGACAATAGCAAATACTAAAAACACTAAAGATTTATTCCTCATTTTTGCCTTTTTGATTTCCATCAGATTTTGATCTTTTATTCTTTGGTGATGAATTCGAAGGTTTGTTTCCCGACTTCGATTTAGTGGGATTATTAGAAGGTTTCGGTCTATTTCTATTTCCCGATTTCTGTCCAACTTTTCCCTTCTGTGAATCATTTGGTTTTTGCTTGTGACTTCCTTTCTGTTGTGTTTTCTTCTTGGCTTGGGGGTTTTTATTGGACTTATTGTCAGACTTACCTTTTTTATCCTTTCCTCCTTTATCGCCATTGGACTTCGCCTGCGTTTGCTTCCCTCCTTTTCCACTAGGTTTATTGCCCGAAGATTTGCGTTTATTAGACTTTCTTTTCTTCTTTTTCTTAAACTTTTTATCAAATCGATTCAAATCATCTTGCCCCACCACATTTGTGTAATCTGGCACCTCAGATTCATAAACAGTTTCCTCAAAGTCTTTTAAATCTTCAGGATTCTTTTTTTCTTTGTTTAAGCTAATGATTTCTTTAACCCGTTCTGGAGAAAGCGCTACTAAGTTTGGCCCTGATTTGTCATCTGTTTGATATAAATACCACATCAATCGCTTAAAAACGTCTGTTTTTATATGAATTCCAGAACCTTTCTTGGTGTATAATTTAATATCCGTTGATGGAAAGTCTTTGAGTTCATCAATATACATATCCAACTCATAGTTCAAACAGCATTTCAGCTTACCGCATTGCCCCGCAAGTTTTTGTGGATTCAGCGAAAGCTGTTGATACCTTGCTGCACTTGTGCTTACTGACCTGAAATCTGTTAGCCATGTCGAACAACACAGCTCTCTTCCACATGACCCAATACCCCCGAGTCTTGCTGACTCCTGCCGAGCACCAATCTGTCTCATTTCAATACGAACCCGAAATTGATCTGCCATGTCTTTAATCAACTGACGAAAATCGACACGCGCATTTGCCGTATAATAAAATGTTGCTTTTGAGCCATCACCTTGATACTCTACATCTGATATTTTCATGTCGAGCTTTAATGCAATAGCCATTTCTCGTGCACGATGCATTACCTCTTCCTCCTTCTTACGAGAAGCTACCCATTTATCAATATCCTCTTGAGAAGCATGTCGCAAAATTTTGCGTGCTTCATGCGTTTTAAAATTTGGCGCTTTTTTTGAAGCTGTATTCTGGAGAGTTCTCCTACAACGGAAACCACACCGACATCATAGCCAGGGCTTGCTTCCACGACGACAACGTCGCCAACATTCAAATCTAGTCCTTTTAAATTTCTAAAAAAAGACTTTCGACTGTTCTTAAATCGTATTTCAACTATATCAAATTGGCTTTTTCCGTTGGGTAACTGCATATTTGCCAACCAATCGAAAACACCAAGTTTATTACATCCTCCAGAACTACAGGTTCCGTTATTTTTACACCCGCGAGGCATTCCGCCTCCAGTGCCACAACTTGAACATCCCATAGTTACAATTTTTCATCAAAAGTAATAAATATCAAGGACAACTGCGAATAAATTCTGATTTGAACAAAGGCTCGGACTTTCTTTTGAGTATATTATTTTTTATTTCGAGGATGAAAACTAATGATGGCCTCTCTAATATAAGATTGATCTAGGTGCGTATAAATTTCTGTTGTTGTGATAGATTCGTGTCCGAGCATTTCTTGAATCGCTCTTAAATTAGCCCCACCTTCGATAAGATGTGTAGCGAAAGAATGTCGAAAAGTATGTGGACTTACCTTCTTCTTTAATCCTATAGAAAGTGCTAAATTTTTGACGATTGTAAAAATCATAACGCGTGTTAATTGACGTCCTCTTCGATTTAAAAACACAAAATCTTCATGACCAGGTTGAATTTTCATGTGTTGACGTGTTCCGGTTACATATAAATCAATTTCTTTCTCTACTGACTTACTTACGGGGACTAGTCTTTCCTTATTCCCCTTTCCAATCACCCTTAAAAACCCCTCATTGAAAAATAAATTAGAAAATTTTAAATTAATTAATTCACTGACACGTAAGCCACAACTGTACATTGTTTCCAGCATTGCTTTATTTCGGTGGCCTTCCGCCTTGCTCAAATCTACAGCTTGTAATAGTTTATCAACCTCTTCAATACTCAAAAATACAGGTAGTTTTTTACCTATCTTCGGAAGTTCAAGTAAATCACTTGGATCGTCTTCTCGGATCTCTTCAAGAACTAAAAATTCAAAAAACTGCTTAACGCCACTAATAATTCGTGCTTGAGAACGCGCCGAAAGTCCTAAATCATATAAATCAGCTATAAATTGTTTTAAGATAGACAAATCTACTTTTTCTGGTGGAATAGAACGTGCCTTACAAAATTCACTTAACTTCTCTAAATCTGCTTGATAAGCAAAAATGGAATTCTCGGCTAAACCTCTTTCAATCTTCAAGTAATTTATAAAATCTTTCCGGTAAACATCCCAAGTTTTCATGCCCTAAATTTAATCCAATTTTATCTTCAAGCACTAAATCAAAACATGTAATTTTGGTTATCATTGTAAAACATATTGAAGAAATGAAAAAAATATTAATTATAAACGGTCCTAACTTAAATTTATTGGGGGAAAGACAACCCTCCATTTATGGGGATACTCCTTTCGACACTTATATTAATCAATTGGAAAATGGCAGTTTCAAAATAACAACCTTTCAAAGCAATATTGAAGGTGAAATTATTGAT
This sequence comes from Brumimicrobium salinarum, assembly GCF_002844555.1. GTDB lineage: Bacteria > Bacteroidota > Bacteroidia > Flavobacteriales_D > Crocinitomicaceae > Brumimicrobium > Brumimicrobium salinarum. Next base: position 9,670 of record NZ_PJNI01000022.1, on the reverse strand, counting down.
CAGCTTCATAAAGCAGAAGTAGATGGTATTATTTTAAATGCAGGTGGCTACACACATACATCTGTAGCGATCAGAGATGCTGTTGCCGCTATCGAAACACCGGTTGTAGAAGTTCATATCTCAAACATAGCCGATCGGGAAAGCTTTAGACATACAAGTCTAATTAGCCCTGTAGCTGTTGGTTGTATCTTTGGATTTGGATTATATGGATATCAGTTGGCTTTAAACTATTTTAAAATTCCACGGGATTAATTAGAAAAGAATCTTTTATTGAGCTGACTAAAAACTCTGATGCGTTTAAAAAAGTAAGCCCATAAAATTGATGCTTTATAAAAACCTTGAGTATTAAAAACGGTGCTTTCCGCTTGAATTTTTTGCCTTTTCTTCTTTAAATTTCCTATTTCTTTGAAATAAGATTGATGCGCCTTAATTATGGCAAAGATATGTTTCCATTGTAAACTAATTAGGTATTTGAATGCCGCTACCCCATCTAGTAACAATCGATAAAGCACTTTACCAAACAACCAACCCTCATGGTTTTTATGTATCATGTAAAGACTATTTCTAAAGTTAAGGTAAGTTTTTTTTGGATGCTGATAATTCAAGGTTCCCCCTCCAACATGGTAAACAGTTGATGATGGAACCACATAAAATGCATAATTCTGTTTTTTAGCACGCCAACAAAAGTCAATCTCCTCCATGTGCGCAAAAAAATCTTCATCTAATCCTCCTAGTTGATGATAAACTTCAGAACGCACAACCATACAAGCCCCCGTGGTCCAAAATATCTCTTTGGTGTTTTCATATTGACCTACATCCTTTTCAAGTTCATCAAATATTCTACCGCGACAAAATGGATAGTAATTTTTATCTATAAATCCGCCACTTGCACCAGCATGTTCAAAGTGATCCTTCCTGTGATAGGCACGAACTTTTGGTTGTACACCTGCAATACTCCTATCTTTATCTAACTGATCAATCAGAGGGTTTAACCAATCTTGCGTTACTTCAATATCAGAATTAATTAACGCGTAATATTCAAACCTTCCTTTCAAATTAATTAAACCATCATTGTAACCTTTTGCAAAACCGCCGTTTTCACTATTTTTAATTACTTCTACTTGTGGATGATGATTATCTATATAAAGCAAACTATCATCTGTAGATTGATTGTCAATAACAACAATTTTCGCCTCTTTGGTATATTGAATTAATGTAGGAAGGAATTGTTTCAAAAATGATAATCCGTTCCAATTTAGAATGACTACAGCCGTTTTCAAGACTTTATTGTTTAGTAACTATTAAAATACAAGGACGAATTACCTCCAAAGTGAGGCTTCGCACCACCGGTAGGATCATCTAAATCACTATCAGGTGTATTTCTTTTATTAAGCGCGTATTTCCATCTGTAGTTCTGAATTTCGCCAATCATATCGCTATGCAATAAACGATAATCTTCATTTAGATTAGTTGTACTATAAAAAATAAATCTACGGTTTGAAAACTGTTTAATTTGATCGTATTGCCATATTTCATAAGGATATTCTGATGGAGATGAAGGCTGTTCTATTACACTATTTGGCGCACCATATTGCAGAAAAACCCGGCCGCGATCTGTCTCAAATCCGACCTGAAAATTAGTAGCAAATAAGCGCTCAACGGACTGAACTTGTGCCTTGTATTTTATCCATCCTTCATAAGGATTTTCTGGAGCAGCTTGTTTCCAAAACGCTTGCAGATAACGATAATTTTGTTCTTTATCCTTTTTCTTTAATAGGCGAATGATATTTTTCACTTCAGCTTGACCAGCTATGGGAATCAAACTCCCCACATAATAGGCTACCGAATCATCTGGAATACTTTCTTTAAATGCAGGGTTTAAAATTACAGATTCATACGCCACAGCGTTCACCTCTTCTGTATTATTTCGATCAAAATCAAAAGAAGTCCTGCCAATAACCGTTTTATCCCTATTGAGAATATTAATCTCCAAGGTATATGCTCCTGTAGGTAATAGACTTATATCAACCACCTTGGAAACTGGCTGTAATTCTGAAGTTTCATATCTATAATAACGAGTATATTGCTCTATATCTGTCGCTTTATTTTTGTTAATTATCTTCTGCTCAACAACATACACAGAATCGGATAAATCTGCATCTGAATTGTAAACTTCAAAATAATAAAGTAAATTCTGAACTTCAGTTGGATAATAATTCCCTATCAATGGAACAACATCGTATCCTGCCTTAGTGAAAATATTTTGATCTGATGGATTAGGTTTTATCGATTCCGCAGCGATAAATGATGAAATAGATAGACCACCTGATAAGTCCTCAATTTCGATGGTCGTGTTAACAGAAATCGGATCTTGGTTCGCATTCACATCTTTTATGGAAAGTTCATAATCATAACTTCCTGGCAGTAAAGCGTATTTTTGAATGTCAAAGAAATCATCAACAATACTATCAACAACCTTTGGACTTCTTAGCCTATATCGATCTGCCGAAACAATTGTATCATTTTGTGAAAAAATCTGACTTATTTCAACTTCGGCATACATAACATTGTTTTCTGTCACATAATTGAGGGTGTAACCTGTAAAATTGAGTTCAACTTCAAGATAGTTACCTATTTCTGGATTAAAAAATTGGTTGTTTTCTAAATAAACCTTTAGTTTCTTTTCTTGACCATAACTCATACTTGACAAGACAAGTAATATAAGGAGCAAAATATTTTTCATATTCAATAATCTTCTATTGGGTATAAAGTTAGACAATTTTGAGTCTTTCAACAAAGTTTGTACATTTTGTTGATTAAACGGCACGGTCAAAACATCCTTAACAATTCCTTAACTCTTAGAATTTGAGACAATTAAAACACGAGTTAAATTTTCTTTAAAAATAAATCAATTTTATACTTGTTATAAAAATATCTATTAGTACTTTTGTCGCGGAGAAATGGCAGAGCGGTTGAATGCACCGGTCTTGAAAACCGGCATACCGAGAGGTATCGGGGGTTCGAATCCCTCTTTCTCCGCCAGAAAAAAACCCGCAACTAAAGTTGTGGGTTTTTTTATTGGTTGAAACGAATTAAGATTTCACTGGATCAAGATTTAGGATCAAGACTAAGGATCGGTCTCAAAAGTTGGGGAGGGATTAAAATAAATTTTATTTCTTTACCGAAAAATTACCCTAATGGAAAACTATATTGATTTATTTTGATTTTACCAGAGATGATTGTTGAGCACTTTGATTTAATCAAATCTCAGCAAAAAACTGAAAAGTTAGAGCTTTATTTTGAAGAAAAGGAAACACAACCACAAGAGTTTTCTGATCGGTCATTAGTATCCAAAGGGTTTCATAAAGAGGTTATCATACAAGACTTTCCCCTTAGAGGTAAGTTCGTTTTTCTTCATGTAAAACGCCGGAGATGGACGGATAAGAATATATGACGCTAAATATTATGATTGTTTCAAAACAGAACATACGGTGCAAATGATGTTGCTTCTGATTTTTTGAAGTAAGCAGTAGAGCCCATAAATCTCCATTTCAAATGATAAAAGATTTTTATAAATCATATTTGAGTATTTAATTTTGAAAGTTAGAGAAGGTGTTGAAAGGCTTGCATAGAATAAGAAAAGTTATTTAATAAATCGTTCGATAAATTCATTTTTAAATGCTCGACCTACTGGAACAATCTTCTTGTTTTCCAAGTAAATTTGATTTCCAGAAACCTTCACTACTTTCTCCGTATTCACAATATATGATTTATGGACCCTGCTGAATTGATGTGTGGGCAGAGTTTGCTCCCAAAATCGCAATGTTTCAGAGGAAAGATATTTGTTTGTTTCGTGATGAATTTCTGTGTAGTCTGCGTCAGACATGATATAGGATATGTCGTCTAATTTGATTCGAATATGGTCAAATCCACTTTTAATGAAAATATCTTTTTTTGAATCTCCTCTGTCGTCAATAAGATTAGCCTCAGATTGTTTTTTTGTTTCAACTTTAGAAACGGCTTGCACAAATCGTTGAAAGGAGAAGGGTTTGAGTAAATAATCGACCACATTTAATTCATAACCTTCCAGTGCAAATTCAGAAAAAGCTGTGGTAAAAATCACTTGCGGAGGATTGTTTAATGCCTTTAAAAAATCTATTCCAGATAGCTTGGGAAGGTGAATATCTAAAAACATCAAATCGACTTCGTTTTTGTTGACAAATTCCATGGCTTCAATTCCATTGTTGAAAACGCCTATCAAATTTAAGCTTTCATAATCTGTAATGAATTTCTTTAAAATCCGTTGGGCTGGTAATTGATCTTCAATGATTATACATTTCATGTTTTATTAATTTAAATCAATTGTTAAATCAACAGTATAAACTTCACCGTTTCCTTCAGATATTGTTAGTTCATGTGCTTGTGGATAGAGTAATTGGAGTCGTTTGTTGACATTCGAAAGTCCGATTCCACCTTTTAAACTTGAAATATTTGAGGTTGAACTGTAAGTATTTTGACAATGGAAACGAAGTTGATCTTCTTCTGTTTTTTCAATATTGATGTCAATCACAATGTTGTCACTTAAACTCGAAGCGCTGTGTTTAAATGCATTTTCAATAAAAACAATTAAAATTAATGGCGCAATTCGGATAGAACCAGTAATGTTTTGGGTTTTAAAATTCACTTTTGCTCGCCCTTCGATTTGAAGTTCACTTAAATTGACATAACTTTTTAATTGCTTAATCTCCTTATCGAGTGGAACATAATCGGCTTTACATTCATACAACATGTAACGCAAAACATCCGATAATTCTAGAATAATATCTGGGGTTTTTGGTGATTCTTCAACAGCATGTGCATATAAATTATTTAAGTTGTTGAACAAGAAATGCGGATTTATTTGTGATTTTAAATAGTTCAATTCGCTTTCTTTTACAGAACTTTTCAACTCTTCAACCTTACGTTTGTTGGACAAGGCATCCCAACCAAATTTAAATCCAACCAAAACTGTTAAAGTGGGCAGAGTTCCCATTAAATTAAACATAACACCGAGGAATTTTCTTCCGCGTGTATCGGGATAATAAATTTTCTCGAGAATGGCTTCTTCAGTAAAAATGACCAACCCAACGATCACCAAAGCATAAATGATAAATGTGAAGTAGCGATTTTTATAGAAGTACTTCGGTAAAAGCACATAATTAATGACCAATGCAGCAACGGCATAGTTGAAATAAAAGAAAAACTTGTGCAGTTCGATTCCAGGATTTCGTCTATCAAAAGCAAAAAAGATAAAAACAAGACTATTTAAAATGACCTGAAAGATAATTTCAGCAACCGTTTTTTTATTGAGTTGTAATTTGTTCATTAAAGGGTAAAGATAGGAAATTGATAATTACGTTAAAAATAGAATCAGGCAAACGACAAAATTAAGCTGTTTATCGGCATTTATTTCTAAAAATGTTATTGAGGGGGTTGAAAATGTCGTTGAGCAGATTACATTTTATTTACCCAGGAAAACTTTCTTTTTTTGCAACAGTGAAAAATGGAAAGTTAAATACAATGTTGAACAAGGAAAACCTAAACGGAATAGGATTATTATTGTTGAGAATTTCAATTGGATTGGCCATGTTACTCGGTCATGGATTAGGAAAATGGTCGCGACTCATCGAAGGAGGAGAGATTCAATTTGCAGATCCATTTGGGTTTGGACCAATGACTTCAATGATAATGGCCGTATTTGCAGAAGTTTTCTGTGCTTCTCTGGTCATTTTTGGTCTGTTAACAAGATGGGCTTTGTTGCCTTTGGTAATTACTATGTTGGTGGCCACTTTTTATGTTCATTTCACAGACGGTTTCGGAGGAATGGAAAAAGCATTTCTTTACTTAGTAGGATTTGTAGCCTTACTTTTTACAGGTCCTGGAAAATTTTCAATCGATTCATTAATTCAATTAAATAAATAGTACAATGCCCAGTTATTTAAAATTTACACTCTTTTTACTTGGATTTATTTTCATTTCAACGGATGCTTTTGCACAACCAAAATCTATTGAGGTGACTGGTGTTTTGAAAGAAATGGAAACAAAACAAGCTTTGCCTTATGCTACAGTTGTGCTGAAAAGTTTAGACACTACAGAAGTGCTTTCGGGAACAACAACTGATGAAAAGGGAAAATTTAATTTGGCTACGCACATCAAAGATTTTTTAATTGAAATCAGCTTTATGGGATACACCACAAAGTATATTTCTGATTTTGAAATTGTAGACTGGAAAGTTGATTTAGGAGATGTAACACTTGAATCTGAAGGGCAATCATTTGATGAAGTTGAAATACGTGGTGAAGTTTCAAAAACTGTTTTCAAACTTGACAAACGTGTGTTTAATGTTGGAAAAGACTTGAGCAGTACAGGAATGAGTGGTTTGGAGGTCTTAGACAATGTTCCTTCTGTAAATGTGGGAATCGATGGTGATATTACCTTGAGAGGAGGAGCTGGAGTTCAAATTTTAATCAATGGGAAACCATCTGTTTTAGCTGATGAGTCTGGAAATGCCTTAGGAACAATTACAGCAGATATGATAGAAAGCGTTGAGGTCATTACCAATGCTTCGGCAAAATATGAGGCTTCAGGAACAGCTGGAATTTTGAATATCATTTTGAAGAAAGAAGAAAAGAAAGGCTGGAATGGATCAGTAACTGCAAACACAGGATATCCCGACAATCACAGTATTGGTTTAAGTTTAAACAGAAGAACGGAGAAGTTTAATTTGTTTACTCAATTAGGCGGAGGGTATCGTAAGCAACCTAGATTTTCTGAATCTAGAAACTTCAATAAAATCACAGAGGAAACCATTTTAAGTGAAGGAGAAAACTATAGAAATGAGAAGTTCTTCAATATTACTTTGGGAACAGACTACCATATAAATGACTATAATGTGATAACGCTTTCAGGTAATTATGCTTTGGAAATGGAAGACCAACCTTCAGAAACAGATTTTTCATATTTGGACAGTAACGGAGACTTAGTTTCGAGTTGGACCAGAACTGAAGTTACGGATGCTATTAATCCTAAATGGCAATATGACTTGAATTATAAAAAGCAATTTAGAAATAACAAAGAGCATACACTTCAATTGTCAGCGCTTGGAAGCTTTTTTGGTAAAGATCAATCTTCACAATTTACTTCCAGAACTAATGCTGGTCTCGAAGAAAACAGAGACCAACGAACAGCAACTAATTTCAACAAAGTTGACTACACTTTTAAAGCCGATTACATGAATCCTATTACGGATGCATTTACCCTTGAATTAGGTTCGCAGTATGTAATTAACAATGTTGGAAACGACTTTATGGTAGAAGACTATGTGGTAGATGAGTATGTTGTTGACCAAAATCAAACCAACGATTTTGAATACGAACAAAATGTATTAGGGATCTATTCTACACTTGCTTATGAAAGTGAAAAATGGGGTGTAAAAGGAGGTTTGAGAGTTGAAAACACAGAATTAAACACTTTCCTTGTAAATACGGAAGAGGAAAACAATCAGAATTTTACAGACTTCTTCCCAACATTACATACTTCGTATAAGGTTTCAGATAAATTGTCTTTCCAAGCAGGATATTCCAAAAGAATTTACCGTCCTAGACTTTGGGATTTGAATCCGTTCTTTAATATTTCAAACAACTACAACATTCGAGCAGGAAACCCAAATTTACTTTCTGAATACACAGATTCGTATGAAATAACAAGTATTTACAGAATTGGAAAAGCTTCATTTAGTTCGAGTCTTTACCACCAATACACAACCGATGTTATTGAACGCGTTTCAACAATTGAAAACAACACCGTTTATTCTCGCCCCTATAATGTAGGAACGAATTCGAAAATTGGTTTTGAAACGAATGGAAAATATATTCCAACGAAATGGTTAACTGTAAATGCAGATTTCAACTTTAATTATTTCGATAGAAAAGGAACATTTGAAAATCAAAACTTCGATTTCTCGGGTAGTCAATGGTCGGCTCGTTTAACACCTAAATTCAAATTAAAATATGATGTAGATTTAGAATTAACAGGAAGATATCAGTCGGGTTACGAGACTGTTCAAGGGGAAACATCAGCGTATGCAACACTTGATATTGGAGTAAGAAAAAAGATTTTAAAAGGGAAAGTAATGCTAAACTTGTCTGTTAGGGATTTATTTCAATCACGAATTCGTGAACATTTTGTGAGTCAAGAAACTTTTGAAAACTACAGTTACGGCGTGCGTTCGCGTCAAATTGCCTTTGGTGTTAGTTACGGATTCGGAAAAGGTGAAGCGATGAATTATTCTGGAAGAAGAAGGTAGGTTTTAAATGAGAAACTGCTTTTAACACCAAAGCTTATCGGATATTTTACCAGTAAAATTGGAATTAAAATTCAATCCTCCATAAAAAAAGAGTTTTATGAAATATGGTGCGTTATTAACTTCAAGATATAAAAATACTTAGGATTCATGACACAAGAAATCCGTGATTATCCGTGTTGCTTGCATCTGTGTTCCAGAAACCTTTCTGGACCGCGCCCCATTACAGCACAAACCTATTGCCCGGAAATAGATTTTAAATTATTTCGCTACTGGTAAGGATTTAAATATTACTTTGAAGTCGAAATTAGAGGAAAAGAAAGCCAATTTTGCGTTGAAAGCAGACGATAACAAAAAAAGAGCTTACAAAGAAGGAATTGAAGCGGTTGTAGAAAGTGGCATTGTAGAAAGCGCAATGCAAGTAGTAGCTAAAGAATGCGGCATAGTTTTCAAATTAACAGATGAGGTTGTTGAAATGTATGATGAAGCATTTGATATGAATGGATATAATGGCGATGTATCAAACGAACTTCCTTTAGCCGCATCTTTGATCGGTGAAAATGGTGAAATTATCTATGCTTTTCTAGATGCTGATTACAGAAATAGAGCAGAGCCTTCAGAAATTACTGAATTTTTGAAAAATAATAAATAGCCTTTTTGTTATTCGAATTTTAAACATAAGTAATACTGTGTTTAGATTAATATATTGGAATCTCTTATGAATTTTACTTTCAAATAGAAGTGATGTTCATAAGGGGTTTTTTCGTTTATATTTTTGAGTTCTATTTTTTTGATAGAAAATTGCAATTAAAACAAAACTTCCTCAACCTCATCAACATCCAAACCTAAATATTTAGAACATTCCTTTATAGTAACATACTGATGTGATTTTTTGAGGTAGTGTTCCTTCATTTTTTTGATGAGTTCTCGAGAATATCGTTCAGACTTTCCAGTGATGATCATGACGTCTTTTGTATGTAGAACGATACGCTTCATTTTTCTTGATGTTTTTTAGTCTTATTTGATTTTAGCCATACACTATCCATACATGAGCTATGCTCTTGACATGGGGTTGTTATGGGTGTTTTCTACCTCAAATACAAAATTATAGGAAAATAAAGGATATTAAAAAGGCAAAAACACAGCAAAACAGCACAAAGATTATTGAACGGAAGTAAACCCTTTTGAGTAGCCTACTTCTCCCCTATTTTTGAAGTATCGATTTCAAGTCGCGACGAAATTTGAGGAATGTTGAGAAAGTCTCAACAGGATATTGTCAAAACTAATATTAAGTAATCATGGCAAGACAAAAAGGAATAATCAAGCTTA
>NZ_PJNI01000021.1 GCF_002844555.1 Brumimicrobium salinarum | reverse complement strand
GCAACGGAAGTAACTGTGTGGGTTATGATAATGCCATGGCGCGGAATTATAGGGCCTTTAGAAGAGGTATTTTTTCAAATTGGGGAGGGCCAGCGTCTGATTGTGACCATATAAATATACGAAATTGTATTTTAGATATAGATAATAATTTTCACCTAGAATACACCACTGGTTTCTCCACTGAAACAGTCTCTCATAAACTTTATGGTAGAAAATTAAATTAGAAAATTCTTCTCTGGCTTGAATGGATTATTATTTTTAATGTTTATCCGTTACTTTCCCCAATAAATAGTGTTCTTAAAATCAAAAGATCCTTCGGAAAACAACAAGAAACAAGTTTTTGTGTTTTTGCATCAGGATAACAGGTTCAGTAGAAAAGTGGGTAAAAGGTAATTGGTAATTTATATTATCTGTCATCCTTATGGAGTGAAACTCCGAAGGGTCTTTTAATTTTTCACATATCGAGAATTATCGTGGGGAAACAAGCGAACAAGCATTTTATTTTTTAATAAAACATGTCGAAAAAGAATCGGGAAAAGAGGGGCTAGGCGCGTCAAAAAAATAATTTTATCGAAAGATCAAAGAAACGGATGAACGAGTCGAACTATTCTTCAATCGTTATTTTGATATATACAAGGATTGAAAATTAGGATAAAACACCTGAAAAAGGATAAAGAAATCTTTTTTTGTAATTACTTCCTGAGAAAAATCATTCATTTCACATTATAAAGATTACAATTGTCAGTTAATTCCTTAATTTTGTAGCAAAATTTTAATTTCACATCCTGATTGATGGATTATGGGGGCAAGTTCTAAAATTAAAGATTACGTACTTTTTACCAAGTTTAGATTATCATTTTCAGTAATCATATCTGCTTTGTCAGGTTTTTTGTTTGCAGGAGGTGGAACATGGATAGAGGCATTCTATCTTTTAATTGGTGGCTTACTTGTTACAGCAGCAAGCAACGGAAGCAATCAGATTTGGGAAAGAAACTTGGATAAAAAAATGTCGCGAACAGAAAAGCGGCCTTTACCAAGAGGATCAATGCATATAGCCGAAGCGGTTACAGTAGTTGTTTTATCTTTAATCGTTGGTTCGTGGATGTTGTATCAACTCAATCTTAACGCTATGATTTTAGGTTTAACAGCCTATGTTTCTTATGCGTTTATATATACACCACTTAAACAAGTAACTCCTTGGTCTGTAATTGTAGGTGCCTTTCCTGGTGCAATACCACCCATGCTTGGTGCAATAGCGGTTACGAATGAGTTTTCTGCAATGCCTGGAGCTTTGTTTTTTGTGCAGTTTGTTTGGCAGTTGCCTCATTTCTGGGCCATTGCTTGGGTTGCCCACGAAGATTATCAAAAAGCAGGATTTTACCTGTTGCCTTCACGGTCTGGAAAGTCCAAAACATCTGCGTTTAGAATAGCGTTGTCTGCTCTCTTACTTGTTCCTTTTACATTATTTCCATGGGTGTTAAACTTTGTAGGTGCTTTTAGTGTTATGGCTGCATCAATATTAGGCTTGTTGTTTTTTCTATATGCCTACAAACTTTATCTCACATTGTCAGATAAAGACGCAAAAAAATTAATGTTCGCATCGTTCATTTATTTACCTTTGATACAGTTTGTCTATGTAATAGATAAGTATTTCTTTTTTTCAAATTAACGATGCCAAATTATAAAATATAAAGTCATGAAAAAGAATTTCGATGATTCCTATCCGATTGAAGTCCAGACTAAAGTGAAGAGAAACTTGGTTTGGGTGGTTCTTTTAAGTATTTCGATGATGTTTGCAGGGTTTACCTCGGCCTACATTGTTTCAATGGGTGATAGCTTTTGGGTTAAGGTAGATATTCCCACCGCTTTTTTCATCAGTACAGCAATCATTATCCTGAGTAGTATTGTCTTGTTTTTAGCCAATAAAGCTGCTAAAGCTAGCGATGTGAAAAAAGCCCGCGCATTTATTGTTGTTACTTTATTGTTAGGGATTGGTTTTGGTGTTTTTCAATTTATGGGATACAAATCCTTAGTTAAAAGTGGAGCGCATTGGGTGACACATATTATTGTGGATGATGGGCGCTATGGAGATTATTATGAGATAAAGAAAAATGGCGAATATCTGACTGTAGAAAACAACCAGTATTACTATAAAGGAGAACAACTAACAGGAGAAGATAAAAAGGCATTCAAAACCTTTGCAGCACAGTTTAATGTTCAGCAGTTATCAGATCTAAAAAACAAAAACATCAATTACGAAAACTTTACTTTACTTTATAAAAGTGAACCCCTAAGTTTTATTGATGGAGAATTTATACGTCCGAATGGAGAACGATTGGAGGAGCTCGATTTTCAGCGTTTGAGGTATTTAGTGCAAAATATTCAAGATGACCGTGCAGATTTCTTCATGCAAGGAGAAATGGGAAAAGATTTTAAACTGTATTATAACGGAAATGAACTAGATTATAAGGAGCGTACCCTAATGTACAAGGGAAAACCATTAAGTGCAAATCTCCAAAATAAGCTTTTAAGAGGTAATTCTGATATGAGTACTGCTTATTTTTATGTTATAACCATTTTACATTTGCTTCATGTAGTCGCTGGATTAATCATGTTGATTGTGATGGCAAGTCGTTCATATACAGCTGAAAACGCTTACAAAATGTCGATTTCTCTTGGAGCTGGATCTATCTTTTGGCACTTTTTAGGTGTATTATGGATCTATTTATTACTATTTTTACTTTTTATTCATTAAATTCGCACAAAACAATTTTAAAAAAATGTCTGGACACACTTCTAATGAGATGAAAGCTGAAGCGAGCTGGGGTGGAAAAGCCTCTCCGTTTAGCGTTAGTTACGGTAAGTTAATGATGTGGTTTTTCCTCGTATCGGATGCCTTAACATTCGGTGGGTTTCTTGTAGCCTTCGGTTTAACAAGGTATTCATATGGTGGAGCATGGCCGATTGGAGAAGAAACTTTCGACGCATTGCCGTTTTTGAGTGGTAGTTATCCTTTAGCTTATGTTGCTTTGATGACTTTCATTTTGATAATTAGTTCTGTTACGATGGTACTTGCCGTTGAAGCAGGACACAGAATGGATAGAAAAGGAGTAACAAAATGGTTATTTGCTACAATTATCGGTGGACTTGTTTTTATTGGTTCACAAGCCTGGGAATGGTCGCACTTTATTCATGGAACCAAATTTGGTCGTGTTGAATTAAGTGATGGCTCGATTGCAACAGCAAAGGGTAAGTTTGGAGAAATCCAAAGCTTTGAAGTGGTACGTCCAGGAGCCCATTATGCGGGTGTTGGAACTCTAATTACCAATGACAATATCACACAGGAAGACGGTGATTTAATGCATGCTTTTCAACATGCAGCAGCAAAAAGAAAACTTACGGGGACTGCAGGTGCAATGATGATTACATTGCATGATGGAACCGTTGCTAAAGTAAATAAGGAAGCCGATCAAGATCTACAATTAATTGTAAAAGTTCCTGGAAATGATCATGCAGTATCATCTGCAGCTGATGAAAGCACGAGAATAAGTGAAGAGGAAGGATCTGTTTCATTATATTATGAGGCTTTGTCAAAAGGTAATGTCGTTTATGGCGCTAACCTTGACGAAAACGAATATGGACCGCAAACTTATGGACACTTCTTTTTCTTTGTAACAGGGTTTCACGGTTTCCACGTATCTATAGGAATCATTTTGAATATTGTAATCTTCTTAAATGTTCTGAAAGGTACTTACCACAGAAGAGGACATTACGAAATGGTTGAAAAAGGTGGTCTTTATTGGCACTTTGTTGATTTAGTTTGGGTATTTGTATTTACCTTCTTTTACCTAATATAAATCAGATAAAATAGAAATTTAACGCATTATAAATTTTAGAACATGGAAGAAAGAGACGACATAATAGAATATTCTTTGTACAACCATCACTCAGAAGAGGAAGGTAAAAAGCAAAGAAAAAAGATTTGGAAAGTAACCTTAATCTTATCTATAGTTACAGCTGTAGAGGTGCTTTTTGGTGCTATGGTGAAACAAGGTAGTAGCATGTGGTTAACAGTAAAGGTACTTTTTATTGTGCTAACTGTAATCAAAGCTGCTTATATTGTACTTACTTTTATGCACCTTGGCGATGAAAAGAAAACCCTTAAATGGATTGTGCTTTTACCGTATCTTATATTTATGATTTACCTTATTTTTATTGGATTAACAGAGGGAGCAGCACTCTTTCCACGTATGTAATTCTTTTAATAGAAATTAATTATTTTGGATAAAACAAATAATACAAAAAGGGGCTTCTGGAAGCCCCTTATTTTAATTTTGGTGGTTTTCGGACCCGCAATATTGCTTATTTTGATTTCAATGGGGAGATGTAGACATAATTTCCAAGAACTCCCTGTGTTTGCTGAAATGCCAAAGTATGAATTTGTAGGTGCAGATGGTCAACTCATAACAAATGAAACACAAGAAGGGAAAGTAACTCTTTTTACTACCCTTCAAACTACTTGTCCGCAACAGTGCGCAATTGATATTTTTAAATTTAATCTACAGATCTATCAAGATTATAGAAAAAATCAAAAGGGACTCGGACACGTAAAGATTATTTCTATCGTTACTGATGAAAAAGGAAATCCTGTAGATAATCTCGATGAATTATTGTTTACGATGAACGACATGATTGAAGGTTATGACTCTTCGATATGGAATTTAGCAACTGGTGATCCAAAGCAGATTTATGATATTGAAAATAATGGCATAAACTTATACTCAACCACTTCGGATAGCGCTTTTGCAAAAAAATCTTTCTTAGAAACCATGCTTATTGTTGATAAGGAAAATCAATTACGTTTAGTAAGGCGTGGAAACCAAGAAGGATTGATTAGAGATTTCAAACAACATGTTGCACTTTTAGAAAAGCAGTATGACAAAGCAGAAAAAGAACAAGATTAATTTCGATATCAACTCAACTCCTTTTATTTTAAGAAACCTTAAAGTAATACCCATTTTATTGGTTTTTCTTTTTTATGTATCGTGTGAAGATCAAAAAAGTACATCAAAAGAGGTTGATTTACCATTTATAGGACATCATGATATAGCCTTTGAAGAAACGGAAGAATATAAAGTTGGTGACACCATTTTTCATACCGTTCCTTCTTGGACGTACCTAACGCAGGATTCAATTATGCTTTCATCTGATGAAATTGATGATCAAATTTGGATTGCCGATTTTTTCTTTTCCTACTGTCCAACCATTTGTCCACCAATGACAAAAGCAATGCGTGAGTTAACAGATTCCTTATCCCAATATCGCACTGAGCTTACTTTTCTTTCTTTCTCAATTGATCCCGATCGAGATACGCCTTCAAGATTGCGCTTATATCGAGATAGACATGATGCAACTGCTGAGAATTGGTACTTTCTTACTGGCGACGAAGCAGCAACTCATCGTTTAGGAATTGATGGATTTCAATTGTTTGCAAATGCAGATGAAAATGCACCAGGAGGTTTTGCACATAGTTCAAACTTTGTATTAATTGATAAAAATCAACATATTCGTGGTCTATATGACGGACTAGATCCTGAAAGCAGATCAAAATTAATCCACGACGCAAAATTATTACTTGATGGAAACTAAAAATCCTTCACCACAAAAAGTGAAATCTTTTAAGCGACTAATTCTTGTTCTTTCAATTATTATCCCTTTGTCAGTTGCCCTTTTATTTGAAATTAAAGTCGATGGTTTAGATTTTTCTTTTTTACCTCCTATATATGCCTCTATTAACGGTATTACTGCTGTTCTTCTTGTAATTGCAGTTCTGGCTATTAGAAATGGTAATGTGAAGCTACACCAAGGTCTTATGAAAACTGCTTTGGCTTGCTCCTTAGCTTTTTTAGTTTTATATGTTTTGTACCATATTTCAGCTGAAAGTACTTCCTACGGAGGTCAATATCCTATGATTTACTATTTTATTTTAATATCGCATATCATCCTAAGTGTAGGTGTTGTTCCACTTGTACTTTATACTTATTTTTATGCATGGAAAGGAGACTTTAAAAGACATAAAAAGTGGACACGTTTTTCCTTTCCTATATGGCTTTATGTTGCCGTGACTGGAGTTGTAGTTTATATTATGATTTCACCTTTCTATGGTAATTAACAGTAAATATTCCTATTCTTTTGTAACGAAAATCTATTGAAGGTAATCATTTATTTGCCTTAATAGTGATAGATCTTCAAAAGTACTACTTGTTTACCACGAAGGCATAAATAACGCCAGGTAACCAGCCTACCAAGGTTAATAACAGACTAATGCCAAACTTGGCACTAATACCATGATTTAAAAATACTGAAAGTGGTGGAAGAAGAATATTTAATAGTATTGTTAGCATATTTTTTTAGATTAAAATATAATAAAAATGAACAATCTAAATATAAACACCTTACTGTCAACTGTTAATGTTTATTAATGTTCATTACTTTTTACTTTAATTTTATTTTATCTATCAGATTTTATGTTTCTTTCTGACACATAAAATATACTTCATGAAATTATTCTCCTTTTTTGCGCAAGTTAATAATCAAAATCTTACTGATTTAGCGAATTCATTTACTCAATTTATCGACCGGTTGATTAATGCTGTTCCAAATATAATCTTGGGTCTTGTTATCATAATCCTAGGTGTTTTAATTGCCACTTTATTTGGAAACTTTGCGCGAAAACGTATTTCTAAAAGAACTCAAGATCCTTTAATGAGTAAGTTTCTAGGTAGAGCAATAAAGATTTCCTTTATCTTACTTTTTGTAATGATTGGTTTGAGAGCTGCCGGATTAGGTTATATCGCAACAGGCATATTGACTGCCGCAGGAGCAAGTGCGCTTGTGCTTGGATTTGCATTTAAAGATATTGGCGAGAATTTTATTGCAGGTGTTATTTTAGCTTTTAAACGTCCCTACAACGTAAATGATACTGTTGAGATTGGTTCTCATTTTGGTAAGATTAAATCGTTAGAGTTTCGGTATACGAAATTAAAAACATTTGATGGTAAAGATGTTTATATTCCAAACAGCGATGTGCTTACTAAACCCGTTATTAATTTTACAGAAGATGGTTATTTTAGATGGGATTTCGTTGTGGGAATTGCCTATGAAAATAATATTGATGAAGCTAAATTGATTATTAATAATACACTCGACAATATTAAGGATGTAATTTCTGATGAAGAACACCAAAATTTTGTGATTGAAAAACAGTTGGCAACAAGCACAGTTAATCTCCAAGTTTTCTTCTGGGTCGACACCAAGGATTTCCGTAAGAGTGCTTTAATTACAAAAGGTCATGTGATCAAAAAAGTAAAAGAAGCCCTGGAGAAGGGTGGATTTTATATGCCGGCAGATATTCAAGAAATCAAGCTATATGGCGGGGAAAAAGATTTCCCAATCCGATATTCGAAGTAAATTAACCTTTAATAATCAAAATTACTAATCTACTTTAGGATTTACATTAGAAAAAATTAAGTAATCTTATTGATTAGTTTTAGTTCCTTTATAATCGTTTAGATTCTGTTTTGTATAACGCTTATCAGGGATCAAGACTAATTGTTGGGGATTAAGCATAAATTTTAGTCAATCGGAAT
The DNA here is from genome assembly GCF_002844555.1 of Brumimicrobium salinarum. Taxonomy (GTDB): domain Bacteria; phylum Bacteroidota; class Bacteroidia; order Flavobacteriales_D; family Crocinitomicaceae; genus Brumimicrobium; species Brumimicrobium salinarum. The sequence goes on along the minus strand of NZ_PJNI01000021.1, from coordinate 33,044 downwards.
AAAAAACATCATTAAAACTTTAAGTATAAAAGTGGTTAAAACCACTCCCACCTCAACTTTTGAGACTGATCTCTTGTCAATACATTTAACCCGGATTATTAACTCCTTTAGTCGTTGAGCTCGCAGGCTCGGTTCATGCATTTAATTTTAAATCTATTCTAGGCACAAGTCCTAAAGTAATATATGTATATTTCGCGGGGCTTGTAACGACGAATAGATCAAAATTAAATCAAAATCTTACAAATACACAAGTATCCAAAAATGGGTTTCTCAAAGTTTATAGTAAATATAGTTAAAATATTGACTTACAGATGTTAATATTCTTAGACTTTAAGATTGGTGAATAATTTGGGTTAATAAATGAATACCTTGCTATTTAAAAACAAAAAACCGACGTATTTCTACATCGGTTTTTTAATTCAAATATGATAATTATTGGATTTATAACCTTTCAATAACTCCTGCTGCACCCTGACCTGTACCTACACACATCGTTACAACACCATATTTTTCATTACGTTTTTTCAATTCATTCATTATTTGAACTGTAAGTTTTGCACCAGTGCACCCTAAAGGATGTCCTAAAGCAATTGCACCGCCATTCACGTTAACAATATCTGGGTTTAATCCAGCTTCTCTTATAACGGCAAGTGACTGAGAAGCAAATGCTTCATTTAATTCAAATAGACTAATGTCATTTAGTTTTAATCCAGCCGAACTAATTGCTGCTGGGATAGCATCTACTGGCCCAATTCCCATAATTCTTGGCTCAACTCCAACTACATTGTATGAAGCTAATCGCGCCACTGGTTCTAAACCTAGTTCTTTGACCATTTTTTCAGACATAACGAGTGTAAAAGCTGCTCCATCACTAGTTTGAGATGAATTACCGGCAGTAACACTACCACCTTGAGCAAACACAGGGCGTAAACGAGATAAAGCCTCTACTGAAGAGCCTTTTCTTGGACCTTCATCAGTATCGACCGTGTAGTTTTTTACCTGCCTCTTTTCGTTTTCATCTAAATAAATATGTTCAACGTCAATAGGTACAATGTCGTCTTTAAATCTACCTTCTGCTATTGCTTTTAAAGCACGTTCATGAGATTGAAGTGCAAATTTATCTTGGTCTTCACGAGAAACATCATATTGTTTGGCAACTGCTTCCGCAGTTAATCCCATACCCCAATACCAAGTTGGATTCTCTTTTCCGACTTTCGGGTTAGGAACAATTCTCCATCCACCCATTGGCATTACAGACATAGATTCAACACCTCCTGCGATGATGCAATCCGCCATTCCCATGTTTATTTTAGCGGTTGCAATAGCAATTGTTTCTAAACCTGAAGAACAGTAACGGTTTACGGTTACCCCTGGCACCTTATCAGTGTCTAATCCCATTAAAGAAACTAAACGTCCCATGTTTAATCCTTGTTCTGCTTCTGGACTTGCATTTCCAACGATTACATCATCTATACGTTTTGGATCCAAATTAGGAACATCTTTCATGATTCGTTTGATAACATTAGCGGCTAAATCATCAGGACGGTAAAAACGAAATCCTCCACGACCTGATTTTCCAACAGCTGTTCTATATCCAGTAACTATATATGCATTTTTATTTGTCATTTTCTATAAGTTTTTAAGATGTTATTTTAATAAAGCAATAAAACATGACTTCTTTTCAAACAACATCTGTGATTATTTAAAGTCTTTTAATTTCTCAACACTTTTCCTTTCTTAACCATACTTTCTAATCGCTCGAGTGTCTTGCGTTCTGCACATAACTCTAAGAAAGCCTTGCGTTCAAGGTCTAAAAGATATTGTTCTGAAACTTGAACACGTTCAGATATATCACCACCACAAAGAACATTTCCTAATTTTTCAGAAATTAACTGATCATGTTCAGACATATAATTTCCAGACATCATTGAATGCGCTCCTACATAAACGATTCCCAATCCTTCTTGACCAGAAATGGTAATGTTTTTCTCTTTTGGAGGTGCAGTATAACCTTTATTGGCTAACTCTAAACATGCAGCCTTTGCTCTTGTTAACTGACGTTCACGACTCACGATGACTTCATCTGTTCCTTCACGTAAATAACCTAAATCGAAAGCTTCATGAGCAGATGTAGATACCTTGGCTTGTCCTATAGTTAAAAATCTTTCTCTCAAACGGTTAATTCTAATGTCGCCATCTTTTAATCCATCAGAAAATCGCTTAGCGAATTCTTTTGATCCACCTCCACCAGGGATTAAGCCAACACCAAATTCTACCAAACCAATGTAAGATTCTGCGTGAGCAACAACTTTATCAGCATGCATTGATAACTCACATCCACCTCCAAGGGTAAGATTGTGCGGAGCAACAATTACTGGGGCATCAGCGTATCTTACACGCATCATTGTGTCTTGGAAAGCCTTTACAGAGAAGTTTAATTCATCGAAGTCTTGTTCTACGGCCATCATAAAAATCATTCCGACATTTGCTCCAGCACTAAAGTTTTGCCCGTTATTGGAAATAACCAATCCATTATATTTTGTTTCGGCTAAGTCTAACGCTTTATTGATTCCGTTAATTACTCCACTACCAATTGTATTCATTTTGGTATGGAATTCTAAATTAATAATTCCATCTCCTAGATCTACAATGGTTGTGTCTGCATTACTCCAAACTGTATTTTCATCGCGTAATGCATCTAACATTACTATATCCTCAGTTCCTGGAATTACTTTGTAAGATTTAGATTTTAAATCATAAAACAGCTTTTGTCCATTTTCTTTTTTATAGAATTTGGTTACCCCGTTTTCTTTCATATCAAGAATCCACTGAGCTGCTTTTTTACCTTCTTCTTCAATGAGTGCTAATCCTTTGTCTAAACCTAGGATATCCCAAGTTTCGAATGGACCAAGTCCCCAGCCAAATCCAGCTTTAATTGCGTCATCAATTTGGTATAAGTCTTCCGCAATTTCTGGTACGCGATTACTGGCGTATGCAAATAAACCTCCAAACATTTTCTTGTAAAATGTTGCAGCCTTATCTTTTCCTTGAATAAGCATTGCTGTTCTTTTCTCAAGATCATCAATAGGCTTAGCCATATCTAAAGTTGGAAACTTAACTTTTTTCTGGTCTGTGTATTCTAATGTATTTAAATCGAGTGAAAGAATCTTTCTTTTTCCATTTTCATCTTTCGTTTTCTTATAAAATCCTTGCCCTGATTTTGAACCCAACCATTTATTGTCTACCATTTTGCTGATAAAATCGGGTAGTTCAAATAAATTATTTTCTTCATCCTTCGGACAATTGTCTTTAACGCCATTAGCAACCAGTACTAAAGTGTCTAATCCAACGACATCAGCTGTTCTGAATGTTGCAGATTTTTGTCTACCAAGCACCGTTCCGGTTAATTTATCAACTTCTTCTACCGTTAAATCAAGTTCTTTAATACTATGGAATAAAGACATGATGGAATAAACACCGATTCTATTTGCAATAAATGCTGGTGTATCTTTACACAATACTGTTTTCTTACCAAGGAATTTACTTCCGTATTCCATGAAGAAATCAATCACTTGTGGATTCGTTTCTTTTGTTGGAATAATTTCTAATAATTGTAAATAACGAGGAGGATTGAAAAAATGTGTTCCGCAGAAATGCTGTTTGAAATCTTCAGATCGATCTTCTAACATCATGTTGATCGGAATTCCAGAAGTATTGGATGTAATTAAAGTTCCAGGCTTTCTATATTTTTCAACATTTTCAAATACCGATTTTTTAATGTCTAAACGCTCTATCACCACTTCAATGATCCAGTCAGCTTCACTTATTTTCTGCATATCGTCTTCCAAATTTCCAGTGGTAATGCGATTTGCAAATTCCTTTTTATAGATAGGAGAGGGGCTCATTTTTAATGCAGATGCCAATGCAGTATCTACAATTCTGTTCCTAACAGGTTTATCTGTAAGCTTTAATCCCTTTTTTTCTTCTTTTTCATTTAGTTCTTTGGGTACAATATCCAATAAAAGAACTTCAACACCTATATTGGCAAAATGACAGGCAATTTGTGATCCCATCACTCCAGATCCCAATACGGCAACCTTATTTATTTTTCTTTCCATTATTTTTTAATTATTAGTTTATAATAGTTATAGATTTGAGTTCATCTTCAACATGGTCATCAACGATTTCCATGACTTCAAAAAATGCTTTTAGTTTTTTATCTGGTATTGATTTTAAGAGTCTTTCATTAAATTCAATAACTACCTTTTTAACTTCCTTCCTTAGAATAACGCCTTGTTCAGTGAGGAAGATGAGCACTTTACGTTTGTCGTCTTTGTCAATCTCACGATATATATAGCCTTTTGTTTCCATGGTTTTCAGTGTGCGAGATAAACTGGTCGGTTCCATACCCATTCTTGGACCAAGCTGAGTACTGGGTGTACCTTCCTTATCGACAATTAATAAAATAAAACCAATCGACATAGTAAGACCGTGCGCCTTGGCTTTTTGATTATACATTCTTGATATCTTGTGCCAAGCATGACGTAGATAAAAATCTACATAATTATCTTTTTGTGAATGCTCCATGGAGGTTAAAAGTACAAAATATTATTAAGCATGCACAATAAAATGCATAAAAAAATATTTTGACTTAGTTGATTTTCCGATATGCTTTTCTAGCTTCAGTAACAAATAAGCTTCCGGGATAGTCACGCATGATTTTAAAGTAGTATTTTGCAGCGAGTTCATTATTGAAAAGATGATTTTCATGAATTTGTGCAATTTGATATAGTGCGTCATCAGCGAGGATATCATCCGCATGGTTATCCACTACTTCTTGAAGGTATTTAATTGCTTCTTTCCATTTTCCTTGGTTTTGGAAAGCCTCTGCTTTCCTCATCAATATATCGTCTTTTAATTTATGATCTGGGAATATGTCAGTTATAGAATCATAAAGTGCGAAAGCTTCATTGTATTTATGTTGCTCCAACAATAAGTCGGCCTTAGCAAACTGTCGCATGGCAACAAAGTTTGAATCTAAACCGAGGTTGTCGGTAATTAAAATAGATAAATTCATGGCGTCATTAGCAATTAATCTTGTAGTTGCTTCTTTTAAAACATCGAGTTGGGATTGTGCAAAAAGAAAATCCCCATCATAATAGAAAATACGAGCATTTTTAAACTTCGCTTCTTGGCCAATAGGTTCGTATTTTAGTTTCTTTTCAACTTGCATGTAGAGCAAAGATGCCTCCCACACGTCATCTTGAAGTACGAGTATATCAGCCAAAAGGGTTTTAATCTTTGCTTCTTCTAAATCATTGTACTTTGGTAATTCTAGTGCTTTTTCCAATGTGTTCTTTGCTGCTTCACTTTGATTACCATAATAGGCTTGTATATAGGCTTTTTCTCTAATGATAGGTAATGCTTTTCCATTTTTAGGCATCCGTTCAAGCGCATTTTCATATTCTTGGATCGTTTCTTGAATTTGTGATGCGGTGTAATTTCTTAAGGTAGTAATTTCTTTATAGCGGGTGTTTAATAATCGTTGCTCAGCTGCATAATAATAAGGTGAGTCTGTTCCTAAATTAATAATGTATTTAAAAGCATTTCTAGCGGTTGAAAATTGGTTACTTCTCGAAGCTTGATTTCCTAATTTATATACTTCTCTTCCATCGTTTGCCGTTCTTCTATCTAATCCTTTGGCTTGAATTAAAGCAGCTGGAAAGTTTTTCTTTTGGATTAATGCCCAAATAAGTAATTCAGAGTATACGTTGTCATTCGGATTTTTTTGAATTTTTCGAATTAATTCATTTTGGAACATTTTAAATCGCTCATTATCCTCTTCTTCAAAGTCAATCATTCTCGGTATAATTCGCTTTAAAGAAGAGATCATCCCAGGATTATAGTCTAAAAGGTTAATATAAGACTGTATCATCAACTCTGTTTCATTAAGCGCGCCATACACTTCTGCATATTGAATGTGTAATGGATAACGACCTTTGAGGATTTGATCACCCTTTTTTAAAGTTTGTAAAGCCAGTTGATGTTTCCCAAGTGCTGAAAATGACTTTTGAAGATCAATAACGATTCTAGGACTTGCAGCCAAGTTATCGATTAGGGATTGATAAATTTTATCCGCTTTTCGGGTATTATTCTGTCTTTCATATTCTTCTCCTAAGGCGACTTGATATTCCAATTTATTGGGGTATATCGATCCTTGTCTTTTAATCAATGCTATTGCAGCTTTATCTTCACTTTTATTGCGTAAACACGTGAGATAACGACTGTAGATAAAATCAACTGGATTTTTATTGTATACTTTCTCAAAATACGGGAGTGCCTTTTCACAATCTCCTTCATTGAAGTAATAATTAGCCAATTGTTCATCTGTGCTTTGTGCAAAGCATGAAAATGAGATAAACAAAAATAATATGTTAAAGAGGATTTTATTCATTAGTTACTGCTGAATTCGCTTCACTTATTTTTTTGATTTGAGGGTGAAGTGTGTCAAAAGCATTATATTGTTCATGCTTCGTTTTTATGAAAAAAGCCAATGTTTCTTCTATTTCTTCAATTTTCCCTTTTTCAAAATTGATAAATTCTTGATATTTATCGCGATCATTTACTCCATTCTCAATATCGTGCTTTAGGTCACTAAGCTTTTCCCTAACTTCTGGGATTGCACTTTTTACTTTTGATAAATTCTTCGAATTTTTTGATAAAACCTTACGAATATCTTTGTAAGCATTCATTTTGTTTGCAAGATCGTAATTCATAGTGTCAGCATTATAATTGTCTTTGACGTTTTGTATTGTTTCTCTTACAGTAAAAATAATCTCCGTACTCGTAGCTTGTGTTGTATCAATTGCTGCAGTTTCAAGACTATCAAGTGTGTTTTCCATTTGATTGATTTCAGCAATGTGCTCATTTTTAGTATTGTCACTACAAGCTGCTAACATTAATGTTAAAAATAACACGCCATAAAAAGTTGTTTTCATATATCTGATTGTTTATTATAATCAAACTTACGAAAAACAAATCTTTATTCAAATGGGATTAGAAAATCAATTTTCAGGAGGCCGTTTCACTGGATTATTAACTTCTTTTGTTATTGACCTTGGAAGTTTATTTCGATTTGCCCAATAGATTGTAATGCAGTTGTTCATATAGGTGGACTTGGGAGAAGTGTAAATATTTTAGTGAGGTTAAATCCTTGTATTAATTAAAAAAGGGAGATTACTTATTTTAATTTCAGTAACCTCCCTGTTGTATCAATATTTAGAAAAACTTATTTTAATTTTCTTGCAACTTCTTTTTCTTCGTAAGCTTCAACAATATCTCCTTCTTTAATATCATTAAATTTATCGATATTTAAACCACATTCGTAATTGTTTTTCACTTCTTTTACGTCGTCTTTAAATCTTTTTAAAGATCCTAGCTTTCCTTCATGGATTACTATTCCGTCACGTATAAGTCGAATATTTGAATTACGTTGTATGTATCCAGAAGTAACATAACAACCTGCAATTGTACCCACTTTCGTTATGTTAAATGTTTCACGCACTTCAGCAGTACCAACAATTTCTTCTTGAATATCTGGCGATAACATTCCTTCCATCGCAGATTTCAATTCTTCAATTGCTTTGTATATAACAGAATAAAGTCGAATATCGATTTGTTCATCGTCTGCTAATTTCTTAGCGGTTACTGTAGGTCTCACTTGGAAACCAATAATAATCGCATCTGAAGCTGAAGCTAAGTTTACGTCTGCCTCTGTTATTGCACCAACTGCTTTATGAACGATGTTGACTTGTATTTCTTCTGTTGATAACTTGAGTAAAGAATCAGACAGCGCTTCAATAGATCCATCAACGTCACCTTTTACAATGATGTTAAGTTCTTTAAAGTCTCCAATGGCTAATCTTCTACCGATTTCATCCAGCGTAATGTGCTTTTGAGTTCTTAGCCCTTGTTCTCTGTATAATTGTTCACGACGTGTTGCAATATTTCGTGCTTCACGTTCATCGTCCATGACATAAAATTTGTCTCCAGCACTTGGAGCACCATTGATTCCGATGATTGAAACAGGTGATGATGGCGGAACAGCCTTCATATTTCTTCCTTTTTCATTCAACATGGCACGCACTCTTCCTGTATGTTTACCCGCCAGAATAATATCACCGACTTTTAGCGTACCACCTTCAACTAACATATTGGTAACATAACCTTTTCCTTTGTCAAGAGAAGATTCTAAAACAGTACCAATTGCGTTTTTATTAGGGTTTGCTTTCAGTTCGAGTAAATCCGCTTCCAACATTACTTTTTCAAGTAATTCATCAATGTTTTTACCATGTTTTGCAGAAATTTCTTGCGCTTGATATTTACCACCCCATTCTTCAACTAGAAGGTTCATGGTAGAAAGCTGTTCTTTAATTTTATCTGGGTTTGCACCAGGTTTGTCAATTTTATTGATTGCAAAAACCATAGGTACACCAGCAGCTTGTGCGTGAGATATAGCTTCTTTTGTTTGTGGCATCACGTCATCATCAGCAGCAACAATAATTATGGCTACATCTGTTACTTGTGCACCACGCGCTCTCATCGCAGTAAAGGCCTCGTGACCAGGTGTATCTAGAAAAGTTAAACGTTTTCCATCCACATCTACTGAGTAAGCACCAATATGCTGTGTAATTCCCCCGGCTTCACCGTCAGCAATTTTTGCTTTACGAATATAATCGAGTAAAGAAGTTTTACCGTGATCCACATGTCCCATTACTGTAATAATAGGAGGACGATCTTCTAAGTCTTCAGGTTTATCTTCAGCCACTGGAATAGAATCTTGTACATCAGCAGATACAAACTCTGCTTCAAAGCCAAATTCTTCAGCTACAATTTGTATGGTCTCCGCGTCTAATCTTTGGTTGATTGAAGCAAAAATACCAAGTGACATACATGCAGAAATCACTTCTGTAGATTGAACGTTCATCATGGAAGCCAACTCAGAAACAGAAACGAACTCAGTTAATTTTAAAATTGACTGTTCTTTTTCTTCTTGTTGAAGTTCTTTCTCACGTTTTTCTGCATAGGAATCTCTTTTAGCACGTCTATTTTTTGACCCTTTAGATTTTCCTCCTCCAGATAAGCGTGCTAAAGTTTCCTTAATTTCTTTTTCAATATCTTTTTCGGTAATTTCCTTTCTAGGTTCAGCTTTCTTCTTGCCTCTACCTGAATGATGTCCTTTATTACCTTTTTTATTACCAGAAGGCTTATTGGTATCAACCTTTTTGATGCGCTTCCGTTTCCTTTTATTTTCGTGTTCTTTTTTCTTCGGTTCTTTCTTTTCTGGAAGATCGATTTTACCTACAACAGTAGGTCCACTTAATTTCTTTCTCGTAACAGAAATAAGTTCCGCTTTTTTCTCTTCTTTTTGTTCTTTTTCCGGTTTTTTCTGCTCTTTTTCTTTAGCAACAGGCTTTTTCTCTTCCTGTTTCTTTTTCACGGGAGCAGTTTTTTTAGCGGCTGGTTTCTGCTCTTTTTTCTTGCCTTTATCTTTCTTCTTCTTGTCAGGACGAGTACGTGTGTCAATTTCCGAAAGATTAATTTTTCCGATAACATTCAAACCAGAGCCGCCTTCTACTTTAGATTTTGGTTCCTCCTTTATCATTTTCGGAGCTTTATCTTCGGGCTTCTTTTCTTCCTCTTCCTTTTTAGCTTCAGGCTCTTTAGATTCTTCCGCTTCTTTTTCTTCTATCTTTTCTTCTGCCGGAACCTCCTCTTGAGTAGGTGTTTCAGTAGTTGCTGTTACTTCCTCCTGTTCCTTTTCAACCGTTATCGGTTCAACAGGATCTTCCTCTGGAGTTTCATCAACAGGAACGCTTTCTTCTTCCTTAGTTTTAAGAGAAACAGTCTTTCTTTTCTCTCGTGAAATCGCTTTCTTTCTTGCTTCCTCTTTTAAGGATTGATCATCAGCAAACTCTTCACTAAGCATTGCGTAGTGTTCAGGTTCCAATTTCGTGTTTGGATTAGAATCTATGTTAATTTCTTTTGAATTCAAGAAATCAACCAACGTTGCAATACCAACGTTTAATTCTCGTGCGACTTTGCTTAATCTTTTTACTTTACCGGCCATATATTACGTCCTTCCTATTAATCTTTTGTTTTTATTTAAATGCCTAAGTTAAGGTTTGTAATTAATCTATTCAAACTCTGACTCTAAAATCTTAAAGACTTCACGAATCGTTTCTTCTTCAAGATCGGTTCTTTTGATTAATTCCTCAACTTTGATTTCTAAAACTGATTTTGCAGAATCACAGCCAATAGCTTTTAATTCATCAATAATCCAGCTATCTATTTCATCTGCAAATTCTTCTAAATCTACATCTTCTACATCTTCAGCGCCTTCTCTATAAACATCAATTTCGTATCCTGTTAATCTTGATGCTAATTTAATATTAAATCCACCTTTACCAATTGCAAGCGAAACTTGGTCGTTTTTCAAGAAAACATCAGCACGCTCTTCCTCTTCAATAATTTCTACGTTTGTAATACGTGCAGGCGATAAAGAACGTTGGATGTATAAAGCTGCATTGTTTGTGTAATTAATAACATCAATGTTTTCATTACGCAATTCACGCACTATACCGTGAATTCTTGAACCTTTCATACCTACACAGGCTCCAACTGGGTCTATACGGTCGTCATAAGACTCCACTGCCACTTTTGCGCGTTCACCAGGTACACGAACAATTTTCTTGATCGTAATAAGGCCATCAAAAACTTCAGGTACTTCCAATTCAAACAGACGTTCCAAAAATTCTGGAGCAGTACGCGACAATATAATTACTGGCGTACTGTTTCTCATATCTACCTTGGCTACCACAGCACGTACAGGTTCTCCTTTTTTGAAATAATCAGAAGGTATTTGTTCTGATTTTGGGAGAATTAGTTCGTTTCCTTCATCATCTAGAATTAAAATCTCCTTTTTCCATACTTGGTAAACTTCACCTGTGATGATGTCTCCAATTCGGTCTTTATAAATCTTATAAAGTTGATCTTTTTCTAATTCTAAAATTCTAGAAATTAAATTTTGACGCAATGAAAGTATATTACGTCTTCCAAAATCTTCAAATTTAATTTCCTCTGATACTTCTTCACCTACCTCAAAGTCAGGTTCAATTTTTACTGCTTGAGAATATGCTATTTCAGTGTTTGAATCTTCTACTTCTCCATCTGGAACAATTTCTTTGTTTACCCAGATTTCAAAATCGCCTTTGTCAATATTTATGATCACGTCACAATGCTCGTCAGTTCCGTATTTTTTCTTTAAAATAGAGCGAAATACGTCTTCTAAAACACGCATCATTGTTTGCCTGTCTATGCTTTTAAACTCTTTAAATTCTGTAAAAGATTCTATTAAATTAAGGCTATTCATGAGTTCATTTTTTAAATGATATTATAATTTTTGTTTCTTTTATTTCATCGTGTTTGAATTCATGCTCTTGCACGACGAGTACTTTTTTCTTTTTTCCTTCTAAGCGTTCTTTTGTGGATGTTTCTAGTATAATCTTTTCTTTATCCGCATGTTTTAAAACGCCTTCTATTGTTTTATTTTTCTCTTTTAAGTGAACTTTTACTTCTTGTCCTATGTTTTTTATGTATTGTTTCAACACACGAAACGGCTGATCTAAACCAGCAGAAGAAACTTGTAGTTCAAAATCTTGCTTTTCTCTATCTAAATTGTGTTCAATATTTCTTGAGACAGAAACACATTCAGTAATTGAAACATTGCCATCTTCTTTGTCTAACTTAACTTGAATTACATTTTTTGTAGAAATTAAGATTTCAACGATAAAAAGACCGGAATTAAGTTCTTCAATCCGTTCTAAGGCAAGCTTTTCTATTTCTTTCTTCTTCAGCATATTTACAAAAAGAGGGGACTTGTTGTCCCCTCGTTCTATTCAATTTGATTATAAAACATTGCAAATGTAGTTAAAATATTTTAAACAACAATATTTTATTTTTAAAGAGGGCGTTTCTTAGTTTTGACAAAAGAATATATGGAATGTAATTTCTAGTCTGTAAAACTTAATGAGTATATAATCGCTCTTATTCTGTTTATGTCGAAGTTGGCTGGAAACGTAGGCGGTGCATCGATATATCCACTAAGTGCAACAATGGTATTTCTGTGCGGGTGTTTAAAGTGAAAACTCCAAAACCTTCCGCCAGAGGGTTCTGCTTCACCAGTAAACTTGAACAATCCTTTAAATTCCCATCCTTCAATATCACCAATTTTAATTTTATGGTATATAGGTTTTACTGCTGGATGATTTTGTGTCCCCATATAAACGCCTTCAATTTCATGTTTTGCGTAATATTTTAAAATTGTGTCACGCATGATCATTAAATTCTCTGGTTTTAGTTGTCGTTCATCTTTAAAAGGATATTCCCAAATCATTAATCCACTCTGAATAAAATTAACTTTCGTGTCTGTATAAGATGAATTTGTTGTTTTCATCTCCATATTCCGAGTCCGATTTGGAAAAAGCAAAATGGCGTACTCGTCACTTATCGATTCATACCTTAAATTATCTGGTAGTTTTAAGTTGATGCCAAATTGTTTTGCCAACTTCTGGTTTACATGATTGTTTTCATTTTTTGCATGACGATAATATTCTCGTTTCCATTCCTGTCGTTCGTAAATTTTAAATAAATAATTGATTTCCTCTTGGATTAATTCGTATACATCATTGATGTCATGCGCTTTTAATTTCGTATATAACTGTGTCTTTGCGTAGTAATCTTCCAGAATTTCCATTTTCGGTTGATTCTTTTTATACTTTTCATTGAGATCTATTTCAATTACATTTCTAAGTCTTGTGGATAACTGTTTAAATTTCGTAGGTGTTCTATGGACAATTTCAAAGTAAGGCGTGTAGGGATAATAGGGTTTAATTGGAGCTGAAAAGACAGAATCAAACAATACTTTTAGTTCTTTAGTATATATCGTGTTTTCAGCTACAATAATTAGTTTTCCTGGTTTTCCAGTATATTGAGAAATTGAGCCTTTCTTTATGATTTGTCTATCATCGGTTGGTATTTCATTATTATTGTTTTGTAGGCTTTGCTGCTTTTTATTGTCTTTGCGTGTTAACGTTTCAGTTGAGTCGCCGCAAGAAAAGAGTATAAATGCTGTAAACAACAGTAAGTAATAATATTTCATGATCATTTTTTTTTAAAATAAGCTAACAACTATCATGCATTTTCTTTTTGTTAAAAAGAAATCATTTTATTTCACGCGTATTTTCTGACCTACTTTCAAATCACGGTAATTTACGCCTGGATTTAACTTTTTAATTTCATCAATTGAAATCCCCCGTTGTTTAGCAATGACCCACAAATTTTCACCAGATCGAATTGTATGTAGTGTTCCCGTTGTTGGTTCTTTGTAAGGCTTTTTGGTGTTTTTTTCTTTGCGGTTTGTTTTTTAGTTGAGGGTTTTCCGTTTGTGTAAATTGTTAATCTTTGTCCGATACTTAATCGAGTAGATCGTAAATTGTTCCAATTCATGATGTTTCTTACGCTAGTTCCATATCTTCCAGCAATGTGTCCAAGCGTTTGTCCTGAACGCACATAGTGTACAGTAACCGTTTGATCAACTTCCTCTTCCTCTACAATCGTTTCATAAATTAAGGAATCTAAACGATAAATACTATCTTCAAAATTAATCCATTCACCAATATACGACGTTGGAATCTGAATACATTGTGGGGGTGTTGTTTTGGGTATGTAAGAAGTTTTGTAAATTGGATTAAGTGCTTTTATGTCGGCAACAGACCAATTGATTAACGAATCAATTACTTCCATGTGCAGTCCATCTTTTAAGCAAACCGTATCAATTTCAAAATCATGAAACTTTGCCTCTCTAGCTCTTACATTATGAGCTGCATGATAGGTGAGCATATAAGACATAGCGATAAAGTTGGGCACATATCCTTGTGTTTCTCTCGGCAAATAGGGACGAATTTCCCAATATGTCATTTTTCCACCTGAACGGCGAATGGCTTTGTTTACATTTCCAGGGCCTGCATTATAGGCAGCAAGTGCCATATTCCAATCATTATACATGCTGTGTAGCTTTTTTAAATATAAGCATGCAGCTTCGGTAGCCATTTCTGGATCCATTCTTTCGTCAATATAGGAATTTTGTGTTAAGCCGTAATATTTTCCTGTTCTGTACATGAATTGCCATAAACCTAAAGCCCCAGCTCTTGATTTTACTTGTGGGCGCAGTCCACTTTCAATTACGGATAAATATTTAAGTTCTATTGGCATATTGTGTTTTGCCAATTTTTCTTCAAACATATTAAAATAAAGTTTTGATCTTCCCAGAACAATGCTGGTAAACCCTCTTCTATTTTTTGTGAAGAATTTTAAAACGCTGAGCACATCTCTATTGCAATCCAAATGAAAAGGACTTTTTTCATTCATTTCATCTAAGCGCATGCAATATATAGAGTCAGAAAAAACGGGTACATCCTTGTCGGTATACCCAAGTGACTCAATTATAGAGTCTGTTTCATGGTCTGTAGAAGCGTAATCTCTATAATACTCTTCTAATGTGTTTTCTATAACCCGTAAAAATTTTTCATGTTGAATTACTTCTGTGCTATCCGTTGGTTTGTCTTCATTTTCCTGTGCCCATAGCGGAGTAGCTCCTAAGAGAATTAGTCCAATAAATGCTATTGTTCTTACGTGTTTTTCCATTAACAAAATTCCATTAAATAAGCAGAGATATCTATCAATTCTTTTTCGCCAAAGTGTTTTCCAATTAATTGTAAGCCAAAAGGCATTCCGTTGCTATGTTTGCCTAATGGTAAAGAAATAGCTGGGTTTCCAGAGAGATTCGCTTGAACCGTATAAATATCTTGAAGATACATATTAATAGGGTCTTTCACTGCGTTTAATTCAAATGCTGTTGAGGGAGTAGTCGGTAGTAAAATACAGTCATGTTGATTTAAAATCTCAAGAGTACGGTCTTGAATCAAACGTCTCACTTTTTGAGCTTTTGTGTAATATGCATCATAGTAGCCTTGTGATAAAACAAATGTTCCGGCCATTATTCTACGTTTTACTTCCTCTCCGAATCCTTCTGATCTAGATTTAACGTAAGTTTCTTCAACTCCTTTTGCTGCTTTACTTCGGTAGCCAAAGTGAACACCATCAAATCTTGAGAGGTTTGAAGAAGCTTCTGCTGTTGTGAGAACATAATATGTAGGCACAATTTGTTCGATGTAAGAGAAAGAAACGGGAATGAGATCATGACCATCAGCGCGTAAACAATTTACCAATTGTTCAGTTCTGGCTTTAATTTCGGGATCAATTCCGTCTGTGTCTAACGTTTCTTTAATGTAGGCTATTTTTAATTTACTCTTTAAAGGTTGTGGTGTCAAGGATGGCACTTCCTTTGAGGAAACAGTACTGTCATATTCGTCTTTTCCCGCCATTATTTCCGTAACCAAAGCGATGTCTTTAATGTCGTTGGCTACGGGGCCAATTTGATCGAAAGAAGAAGCATAAGCGATTAATCCATATCGACTAATTCTTCCGTAGGTAGGTTTAAAACCAATTGTTCCTGTGTAGGATGCGGGTTGACGTATAGAACCACCAGTGTCACTACCCAACGCAACTGTGCATAAATTTCCAGCAACTGCTGTAGCACTTCCGCCCGATGAACCTCCAGGAACATAATCTTCATTGAGCGCATTTTTAACACTTCCATACGCTGAGTTCTCATTTGAACTTCCCATTGCGAATTCATCACAATTTAATCTACCAACAATAATAGCATCCTCTGCTATCAAACGCTCAATTGCAGTAGCGGAAAATACAGACTCAAATCCCTCTAATATTTTAGAAGCAGCTGAAACTTTATGGTTTTTGTAACATATATTGTCTTTTATGCCAATAACCATTCCAGCCAAACGACCTGCTTTTCCTGCTTTGCGTTTTTCATCAATTGCAATGGCTTGTTTTGTAGCAGATGCTTCAAAAACTTCAAGATACGCGTTTAATCCATCACGTTCTTTGATGTTTTCTAGGTATTTATTGAGAATATCTTGTACCGACCGACCTTTTTTAAGGGCAGCTTTAATTTCCGTAAAAGTTCTATACATGAATAAGTAGATTTAACATATTTCTTGTTGTTTTCATTTTCTTGTGTACCACCTTCATCTTCGTCGTTTTTTGTGGCGTCTTTGAATTCTTTCATTCCTTTACCTAATCCTTTCATTAGTTCTGGAATTTTTCTACCTCCAAAAAGAAGTAAAATTACTACCACAACAAGCACAATCTGCCACGGGCCAAACATTCCTAATATCATTTTGCTTCGAATTTAATTTCCACAAAGTTACGCAATATTGTATAAAACAAAGCAGATACCTTGTAAAGTTTATTATGAATAACCAAATAAGATTATTTCTAGAAGAACTAAAGTTATCTTTTGCTTTGATTATTAAATGAAAAACGAAATTGAACAAAGAATATTACATTTGTACGAAAAAAACGATATGAAAGTTGGTGTAATTGGTGGTGGAGCGGCTGGTTTTTTTGCTGCTATTTGTGTAAAGACCAATTATCCCGATGCCGAAGTAATTCTTTTGGAGCAATCAAAAAAATGGCTTTCAAAAGTCAAAGTATCTGGTGGCGGACGCTGCAACGTTACCAATGATACAACATCAATTTCCGAATTGAGCAAAGCTTATCCGAGAGGAGGGAAGCAATTAAAGAAGTTGTTTCCTCATTTCAATACTGTTCATATTCGTGAATGGTTTTCGGTTCGTGGAGTTTCGCTTTATGCGCAAACCGATAAACGGGTTTTTCCTACTACTGATGATTCACAAACGATTATTGATTGCTTTTTAAAAGAAGCCAATACTTTAGGTGTTCAAATGAAAAGCCAAGCATCAGTAAAAAAGATTGCGCCATCTGCCTCAGGAATTCAATTGTATTTTGATGAAGTAAATGCCGTTACTTTTGATAAAGTTATTGTTGCCACAGGAGGTTCACCAAAGTTAAGCGGTTTAAATTGGCTTTCTGCATTAGGACACCAAATTGAAACTCCTGTACCAAGCTTGTTTACTTTTAATATGCCTCAAGAAAAGGTTAAGACTTTAATGGGAGTTGCGGTAAATAATGCAACTACTCGAATACAAGGAGAGAAATTAAGTGCAAATGGACCTTTATTGATCACACATTGGGGCATGAGTGGTCCTGCAATTTTAGTTCTGTCTTCTTTTGGTGCGCGAATGTTGGCAAAAAAGCAGTATCAATTTAATTTACAAGTTAATTGGACAAACGAACAAAATCAAGAGCTTGTTCGAGCGGTGATTAACAAAACGATCGAAAACAATGGTCAAAAACAAATTCAAAATGTACGAATTTATGATCTTCCCAGTCGTTTGTGGATTTTTTTATTGGAGAAAGCTTCCTTGACTTTAACCCAAAAATGGGATGAAATCGGTAAGAAAGGAACACATAAACTCGTGGAAATTCTAACGAATGATGTCTACGAGGTAAAAGGAAAGACTACTTTTAAAGAGGAGTTTGTTACTTGTGGAGGCGTAAGTTTTAAAAGTGTAAATTCGAAAACCCTAGAAAGTAAACATGTGCCTAACCTTTTCTTTGCAGGCGAAGTTCTAGATATTGATGCAATTACAGGTGGTTATAATTTTCAAGCTGCATGGACAACGGCTTTTATTGCTGCCAAATTAGGACAATAAAAAAAGACGCAACATTTTGTTACGTCTTTTCAAATCTTAAATATTTATTTTTACTTTTCAAATTTCAATAAAACCTTCGAATTGTTATCCATCAATATCAATTGGCCATCTTGAATCTTGTATTTGCTAACTTTGTGCATTGCTGCTAAAAATTGCTTAGGGATTTCCATGTTTGCACACATTTTTTTTGTTGACATCATCTTGCTTAGATTTAAATCAACATTTGAGAAGCTCTCAATTGTAGCGTTATAGTTATTACAACCATCCGTTCCTCCAATCATTCTTTTTTGTTCATCCACAACAAAAGTAGGGGTTTGACTTCCTTCAATTTGATTTCCTTCGATTTCTACAGTTTTCCATTCACCTCTCAATGCTGTATTAAACGAAGTGGTTTTCACCTTGATGAAACTTAAAATCACTTTTTCATCAGCGTTTAAAAACAAAAGTTTTCCTTCTTCAATTTTATATTGTGCTATTTTTGAGAGTGTACTGAAGTAGTCTCTTTCAATGTTTTCATTTGCACATTCTTTTAATGTTCCTAGTCCATTTTTCAATTTTATGTATTGTGTACCCAGATGTTCAATTTCATTTTGATAAAGGTTGCACCCACCATTTCCAGAAAACTGCATGGCTGAGATATCTATTTTTAAAGTCGGTACACTTACCATTTTGTTGATGTTTCCACCATTTATGGTTGCTAAAATCCAATTTCCATTTAATTTTATTCTTGGATCAATTTGAGAAGAAATTGTTTTTACAAACGTATAGTTACTTTGGTCTTTCTCTTTGCTAACCTCAATTTGTTTCATTTTACCTGCTTCAAACTTGAATTCCTCTATTGGTGTCTTCATTGTTTTCCACTCTTCTTCATCAAGTGATTCGTTTTCATTTACAATCAAACATGGGTCGTTATCACATTCGGTTTGATATCCTGCAACCCACATAGTCTTGTTTTTCGAAGTTGAGCATGATTGCAGAATCAATAATCCAACCAAAAAAGAAAGTATACTTTTTATACTCATCATATATTATTTTTCTGCAAGTGTATCCAAAAGGCACACCAAAGAGAAGTCTTAATTGTTATCAAAAGTTAATTTTAGAAGTTAGGAGTTAACGAATGAGTTTTGAAAAAGTCATCAATGTATTTTATTGCTTCTTCCTCTTCGTCTACAACTTTAAAGAGATTCATGTCATCCGCAGCAATATTACCTTCTGTTATCATGGTGTTTTTAATCCAATCGATAAGACCTTTCCAATAATCAGAACCAATAAAAACGATAGGTTTTTTCGCTATCTTTTTGGTTTGAATGAGCGTTAAGGCCTCAAATAGCTCGTCCATTGTTCCGAACCCACCTGGTAAAACCACAAATGCCTGGGAGTATTTAACAAAAACTACTTTTCGAACAAAGAAGTAGTCAAATTTTAGATTAGAATCTTGATCAATGTATTGATTTCCACTTTGCTCGAAGGGCAGATCTATATTTAATCCTATAGATTTACCTCCACCTTCTTGTGCTCCTTTATTTCCAGCCTCCATAATTCCTGGACCGCCACCTGTAATTACACCATATCCTCTTTCAGCAAGCATACGTGAAATATTCACAGCTTTTTTGTAGTAGTTATGATCGCCCAATGTTCTTGCAGATCCAAAAACAGATACGCTAGGACCTATGCGTGCCATACTTTCATATCCTTGCACAAATTCAGACATAATTTTAAAAATAGCCCAACTATCGTTTGACTTTATTTCATTCCAATCTTTTCCTGGTTTATGACTCATATTATCTATTTAATTCAATTTTTAAATATTTAGCAGTTATACTTTCTTTATTTTTTTCACCAACTGCTCAGGTGTTCCGTATCCTACAATTTCACCACCATTTCTTCCTCCTTCAGGGCCAACATCAATAATGTAATCAGCTACCTTAACAATATCCAAGTTGTGTTCAATGACCAACACGGTATTTCCTTCTTCAACTAATCTATTCAAGACATCCAATAACATACGTATATCTTCAAAATGCAAACCTGTTGAAGGTTCATCCAAGATATAAATAGTATTTCCTGTACTTCTTTTTGATAATTCTGTAGCTAATTTAATGCGTTGCGCTTCTCCACCAGAAACAGTTGTTGATGGTTGACCGAGCTTAACATATCCCAAGCCAACAGAAAGCAAAGTAGACAATATACGATGAATCTTTGGAATGGGTTCGAAAAATTCAGTGGCTTTTTCAATAGTCATGTCTAAAACATCAAAAATAGACCTGCCTTTGTAGCGTACTTCTAGCGTTTCCCTGTTGTATCTTTTTCCTCCGCAAGTTTCACATTCGACGTAAACGTCAGGAAGAAAGTTCATTTCAATTAATTTAAGCCCTCCACCTTTACATGTTTCACATCTACCACCTTTTACATTAAAAGAAAATCGCCCAGGTTTGTATCCCCTAATCTGAGCTTCAGGCAGGGATGCGAATAAGCTTCTTATTTCATCGAAAACCTTGGTGTATGTCGCTGGATTGGAACGAGGTGTTCTGCCAATTGGATCTTGGTTGATTTCAATAACTTTATCTACGTTTTTTAATCCCTCAATTTTCTTGTAGGGTAGCGGCTCTTTCACACCATTGTAAATATGTGCATTTAAAATGGGGTAGAGCGTTTGGTTAATGAGTGAAGATTTACCACTACCAGATACTCCAGTAACACAAGTGAATGTTCCTAAAGGTAAAGTAAGATTTACATTTTTAAGATTGTGTCCTGTTGCTCCCTTTAGCACTAGTTTATTCCCATTTCCTTTTCGTCTCTTTTTTGGTGTTTCTATTTTCTTTTTATCGGAGAGGTATTGCGCTGTTAATGAATTGGCTTTTATTAAGTCTTTATAATTACATGCATTAATGATTTCTCCTCCTCTAACGCCAGCTCCTGGTCCAATGTCTACAACAAAATCGGCAGCTTCGATCATTTCTCGATCATGCTCAACTACAATAACAGAATTACCAGCATCTCTTAATTGTTTTAAAGATTCAATCAATCGGGTGTTGTCTCTTTGATGAAGTCCAATGCTAGGTTCATCTAATACATATAGTACATTCATTAACTCGGAGCCAATTTGAGTCGCCAGCCGAATTCTTTGTCCTTCTCCTCCTGAAAGTGTTCTTGCAGAACGATTTAAAGTCAGATAATTTAATCCTACAGATAAGATGAATGAAAGTCTATCATTTATTTCTTTAAGGATTTCTTTTCCAATTTTCATTTCAGATTTGCTCAACTTTGGAGGCAATTGCTTAAAGAAATGAGCGAGTTCATCAATGTCTTTCTCTACGAGTTGACCAATATGTTGATCATCAATTTTAAAATGGTGCGCTTCTTTTTTTAATCGTGAACCTTCGCATGTAGGACATGTTTTTTTGTTCATAAAAGATTGTGCCCATCGTGTAATCTTAGCTGAAGTTTTTTCAGCAATATGTCGGGTTAAGAAATCGATAATACCCTCAAATGAAGCTACGTTTTTACCTAGGCTGTTTCTTGTCGCCTCTCTTCCATACAAAATTGAGGTTAAAAGCTCTTGTGGAATTTCTGATAAAGGTGTGTTGAGCGAGTATCCTTCTGCTTCCAAAAAGGTCGAAAGTTCACCAAAAATCCATGTTTTTTTGTATTTACCTAATGGAGCCAAACCTCCTTTTTTAATTGAGAGCGAATTGTCAGGAATAATTTTGTCTAAATCTATCACCGAAACCTCTCCTAAACCATTGCAATTTGAACATGCTCCATAAGGTGAATTAAAAGAAAATAGATTGGGCTCTGGATCTGGATAGCTGATACCTGATGAAGGACACATTAAGGTCCTACTGAAATGTCGCACTTCTTTTTCTCCATGTTTTACGACCATCATTGCCTTATCTCCAACATCCATACTTGTTTCGACCGCTTTTTTTAGTCTCTTTTTGTCTTTTGGATCAACTTTTAATCTGTCTACTACAAGTTCAATATCATGGACTTTATATCTATCAACCCTCATGTCTGGAGTAATGTCAACAATTACTCCGTCCACCCGCATTTTGGTATATCCCTTTTTGCGCATTCGGTCAAATAGTTCTCTGTAATGTCCTTTTCGACCTTTAACTAAAGGCGCAAGAAAAATCATCTTCTCATTTTCGTAATCTTCGGTAATTAATGAAACAATTTGATCGTCTGAGTATTTCACCATTTCTTCACCAGAAATAAATGAGTATGCTGTACCTATTCGTGCATACAGTAAACGCATAAAATCGTAGACCTCTGTAATTGTTCCAACTGTTGAACGTGGGTTCTTTGAAACCGTTTTTTGTTCAATTGAAATAACAGGCGATAATCCTTCTATTTTATCAACGTTTGGCCTGTCCATTCCTGATAAAAACTGGCGTGCATAGGCAGAAAATGTCTCAATATATCGGCGCTGACCTTCTGCAAAGATAGTATCAAAAGCGAGTGAGGACTTTCCGCTGCCGCTCAACCCTGTAAAAACAACTAATTGATTTCTTGGCAGTGTTAAGTCAATGTTTTTAAGATTGTGTTCTTTCGCTCCAAAAATTTCTATTTGATCCTTCATACTATTTTGCACTTCTTTACATATGCTTAACCTTCAATGAGGCCAAGTTGTTCATTATTTAATGGGATTTTAAAGAAAAATGTATCTTTTCGGTTAACCCTAAAATCTCGTCCTCTTATCCATGGATTCAATTTGCGTAAAATTTTAATTGAAATATTTTGTTCTTTTGACCATTCATATAGGTTTGAAATGTTTGAATCGATAAGAATTTCCTTGGTAATGTAAGGTGGGTATAATGCATTGGAGTCGATGTGAAATCCGTAGGCTTTAGGATTCTCAAATACTAATTTTACCGCTATAACTCGAAAAACATAACGTGCTGTTTCTGGATTGAGTGAGAGATCAAAAAAACTGCTCATCTTTTGTCGTTCCAAATTGTCAGCCACTCCATACATTCCTAAATTATATGAAGCTGTGGCTAACGTCCATTTTCCAAAACGTTCATAGGCTTTTTTTAAATATTTACATGCTGCACGGGTACTTTTCTCAACATGATACCTTTCATCAACTTGTTGATTTACCTTTAATCCATATTCTTTTGCAGTAGGTTTCATGAATTGCCAAAACCCTTTCGCACCTCTTGGACTCGTTACGTTTTGAAGTCCACTTTCAATAACTGCAATATACATTAAGTCTAGCGGTACATTTTCTTCGATAAAAACCTTTTTGATTATTGGAAACCATCTGTTTGCTCGTTTCATCATTAAGATGGTGTTGGAATGCCAAAAGTTATTTATAACAAGCTCATTATCCATACGTTCTTTTAGGTCAATATCTGAGAAATCGATGTTTTCACCTGCAAAGGAAATTTGCTTTGGGACTTTCGGGAGCACAAAATGGTTTTTTGGAGTTGATGTTTTAATGTTTTCTTGAACAAGCGGTGGTTTTTCAGAATGACTGTTGGTACATGCTGTTAGGAAAATAAATAGAAGAGAGAATACTAAGAGCTTAGTCATTGTTGTTTTACTTTGGGAAGACAAAGATAATTAAAACAAAAGCAAATTTCCTTAAATAAATGTTATCTGAAAAAAGGTAGTTCTCAAAAAATCAAAATTTTAGCCTTTTGGAGGATGATATTTTAATGTATTTCTGTACAATGGGATAAAAATCACCAAGAAAAATAGTAAACCAAAAAATGCAATCCAATACTTTCCAATAATTAAGAAATAAGAAAGACAAATGGCGTAGCCGAAAGAGAATATACTGATGAGTAAAAAGATAAGCCATACTTTAAAATCAGAAAATCCTCGATAAACAAGATGATGTGTTGTATGATCTTTTCCTCCCAGCATTATGGAGTCACCTCTTTTTCTCCGGTTAATTACCACCGTTAAGGTGTCTGCAACAGTGGGTGTAAATGCGGTAAGTACTAGAAATAAGCTAGTCCATGAAGGCACTTCATAGATAGCGGGTAAATTCCAAAGTGCTTTTATTCCAAAGAAACTAATGAACAGTGCAATAAACTGACTTCCTGTGTCACCCATAAACATTTTGGCGGGGTGAATATTGTACATTAAAAAACCAAGAAGAGCGCCAACTTCTGCTATGATTAAAAACATCCATAATAGATTGTTAGGATCATTGATCATTGCCAATACCACAAAACATGTTGTCAATATAAAAAAAGAAACCGTACCCGTAATACCGTCCATGTTGTCGAGCATGTTTAAACTGTTCATAACAGCAACAACCCATATTACGGTAATTAAACCATCTATAATTGGTTGATGAAACACATCTACGGTGTTGTTGCTAAAAACAAAAATTAATCCACATGAAATCTGACCGATAAGTTTTAATAGAGGCTTTGTGTTGTAAGCATCATCAGCGACTCCAATGCCAAAGGCTAAGGTTGCTGCGGCTATAAGACCTATAAACTCAATTTGGTTAAAGATGTTTTCGGTTGATGAAACCGAAGCATAAATAAGTACGGAGATAATAAAAGTAAAATACAGACTAATTCCGCCTAAAGAAGGTTTTGATGCATTGCTCCACCTTACCGTTACGTCATTCTTGTTTCTGATCCCTAGGTTTTTAGCAAAGCGAAGAATCAATTTGTTAATAATTAAAGAGATAATTAATGCCGCAATAAAGAATGTAATATATTCAAATAAGAAGTTAAATTGCACAATTGTATTTTTGTTAATCCTTACTTAAAAGGTGTGACAAAATTAACAAATTCTTGATAATGCTTATCCTTTTCTGAAAGTAAAGGTTTTTTTTCCCCCCAATCAATATTCAATTTTTTATCATTCCATTGTAGCCCACCTTCGCTCTCAGGATGATAGAATTCTGTACATTTATAACTAAATATGCTATTGTCTTCTAGGGTAAGAAACCCATGTGCAAATCCTTCAGGAACATAAAACTGCTTTTTATTTTCGGCAGATAAAATAATTTTAAAATGTTCACCATACGTAGGGGAGTTTTGACGCAAATCAACAGCAACATCCAGAACCGCTCCTTGTACTACACGTACTAACTTTCCTTGGCTGAAGGGTGGTTTTTGAAAATGCAGACCTCTAAGCACGCCTTTTTGAGACATTGATTCATTGTCTTGAACAAAATGAACCTGTTTATTTGTTTTTTCTTGCCAAAGTTGTTCATTGAATGATTCAAAGAAGTAACCTCGGTTGTCTCCAAAAACTTTGGGTTCTAAAATAATTAAGTCTTTAATCCCTGTATTTGTAATTTTCAAAATAATGTAATTTCAATTTAGCTTTCACTGTAATACCCTCCGTAATTTCCACCATAGGTGTTGCTTTTGGCATCTACAGCATTTAAAACGATGTTGATATTGTTAATTTCATCAATTTCTGAAATTTCTTTAAGTTTTTCAACAAAATAACGCTTAGAAAAATTAGCCCTAAATACGTATATAGGAACGTCAACTTTACTTAATAATTGAATGCCGTCAGAAACAAGTCCAACCGGGGGATTATCAAAAATAATGGTGTCGTATTGTGTCTTAACTTGTTTGAATACATCTTCAAAATGTTGACTGAGTAATAATTCTGAAGGGTTGGGCGGAATTGGGCCGGCAGAAATAAAATCTAAACCTTTTAATTGAGAATGCTGAATAACATCGTTTACTGTACAATGCTTTGCCAATAGATTACTCATTCCTTTAATGTTGTCACTACCAAAACCGAGGTGAACTTTTGGTTTTCTCATATCTAAATCAATAACTAAAACCGACTTTCCAGACATTGCAATTATACCCGCCAGATTTAAAGCAATAAATGTTTTTCCTTCTCCTGAAATCGTTGAGGTTATCGCAATCGTATTTACATTTTGCTTGACAAATGATAAATTGGTTCTTAATGTTCTGAATGATTCGCTTATGGCTGATTTTGGACGTTCATTAACAATCAATGAAGAATTAACTGCTTTTGCTTTATTGATCGAAACAGAACCTAGGACACCTATGTTTTTTGGTAATACTGTATTCAAATCAGTGATTTGATTAATTTGGTTAAATGTTAAATACCTCAATAATAATAAACCAATTGAAAAACTAAAGGCTAAAAAGAGTGTAGCACTATAAACCATACTTTTTACAGGAAAAACAGGTGAGGAGGCACTTGAAGCACTATTTAGTATTTTGTTATTGGATGCATATCCTGCGTTTGAAATAGAGTAGATTACTTTTTTCTCATTTAAAAGTGAGTAATATTTTTCATTTAACTCTTGAATATTAATTAGGCGGTCTAATTCCATTTGTTTCTCTGGAAGATCAAAATACCGATTTTCTAATTCTTTAATATCTTTTGAAGTGATTTTTAATTTCTCTTCTGTTCGTTCGATGAGTGCATCTATGATTCTGGTAATGCTTTCTTTGCGAATTGTGATACGTTTTTCAAGCTTTTGTATGATATCGTTGTTTTGTGTTACCTTGTAGGAAAGGTCTTCCTTGCGTTCTATTAATTCATAAAGCTCTTGGATTTGTTTGGTTAAACTGCCTTCATACGACTGACCAATAATATTAGGAATTAAGCGATAAACATCATTGCTATTCGGGTCACTATTTAATTTTTCTTTTACTACCTTAAGCACCCTTATTTCCTCAATGATGTTTCTTTCTTCTGTTCTTAGGAACTCTATTTTGGATGAGATAGAACCACTTAAATGTTCAGGGTTTGTTATGTTTTCATTACGTTGAAAGCGCATAACACTGTCTTTAGAGATACTTAATTCTCTTGTTAATGAATCAAGTTGAGAAGCAATAAACCCCAAAACGTTTTCTGCACTTTCTTTTTTTAAACCTTCGTCATATTTAAAAAAACTTTTGGTGAGTGCAGTTATAATATCTTTAGCAAAGGTTGGACTGTGGCTGCGATAGCTAATTTCAACCGTTTTAGCCTTTTGGTCAATTGGTCTTATGGATAAGTCGTCATGAAATCTTGAAGAAACTGTATTGAGGTCATTAAAAACAAAATACAACTGATTCGTTTCCGCATCAGTTTTTAATTCTTGGAAGTCATTAACTTTCATTTTTATATCAAAGAGATTGTTCTTTAATATTTCATTAGGTTGAATGGCTATATGATGTGCTTTATTTTGATGCGTGAAATTTAAGAAAATTTTGTTGCCTTCTGTGGTAATGTTAATAGGCGTATTGAGTAAGGATGAATCTTTTAAGAGTAAAGGTGAAATTTCTAGATTTCCTTGTCTGTATCTTTGCTCGGTGAGAAACTCTCCTTTAGCATATAATGAGATCTGTAAAGGAAGCTGTTTTATCGCTTTCTTAAACAAAAGTTGAGAACGCAATAATTCAATTTCTTTAGCAATAGAGCCTTCTGTTCGTACATCGCTTAAGTCGAGTAAATCAGCCCCTTGATTTTCGCTGTTAATTTGAATAAGCATCCGAGACTCATAAACGGGTTTTGTATATCTTAAATAAAGAAATCCTAAAACAATAAATAAACTAAAAATAAGCACGCACCAATACCAGTTTCGTTTGATCACAATTTTTAAAATATTTGTGTCAAAAGTCGTATTAACGAATAGCTTTTTTTTGTTCACCTCCATTAGTTCAAGGTCAAAATTACAGAAATAATAACAATGGCTGATGAGATTAAAGAAATGATTGGCGTTGTTTCCTTTAAAATTTCTCGTGTGAGTTGTCGTGAAGGTTCAACATAAATATAATCGTTTGACTGAACAATCATATCTGCATACTTTAATCCATTAATAGTACTTAGGTCAATTTGATAAACTTTTCTTCCTTCAGTGGTTTGACGCATGACTTTTATGATATTTGCTTTTCCACGTTCGGTTATGCCGCCAGCTAAAGCAATAGCCTCCATTAATGTCGTGTTGTTGTTATTTATAGGAATAACTTTAGCGTCACCTCCTGTTCCTGGAAAAACGATTACCCTGCGATTGGTAACTTTTACTTGAACAAAGGGATCAATATAGTTTGCTGAATATAATTGACTCAGTTTTTCTTGTACTTCAATGATGGATAGGCCGCCAACCTTTACCAATCCTAATAAGGGTAGTTCTACTTGACCGTCATTTCTTACCAAATATTGAATATTGTCTGTTTTATTTATTTGTTGGTTACCAGCCGAGTTTTCATTGACTCCAGATGAAATGTCAATAATTCTCTTTCCGTTTTCTACAAAAACTGTAAATGCTATTTTATCGTCTGGTGCTAATCGGTACGCATCGGCAGGTGAAATCGGAATGTTATCTACAATAACTTCATTTTTTTTTGTTTTAAACATGATGTGGCTATTTACACTACATGCGCTAAAAAACATTGACAAAATGAGGAAGAAGAATAAGGGTAGCTTGGATTTCATGACTTACAATAATGATTTATAATAGCTTTTCATGTTTTTAACTAATTGATGATAACTAAATTTATTAATCGTGCTTTGAGCTCCTAAAGTAGAGAATTTTTCTCGTAAAGCCTGATTTTCTATCAGTAAACGTAGTTTTTTAATATAAGTTTCAAAATTCTCTCTCTTAATCACAAAACCAGCTTTTCCATCTTCCAGAATGTCACGAACTCCACCAACATCTGTAGAAATAACTGGCAAACCAGCTGCTTGAGCTTCAATAATACTGACTGGAGTTCCTTCGTTTTTAGAGGTCAAACAAATTATATCCATCCCTTGATTAAAAGTAGCGATATCTAATATCCATGAAGTCATAATTACAGCTTCAGGATAATGCTCGTTTATTTCCTCAACTCTTTTTTGAATATGTTCTTTTTCACTACCATCGCCAACAATGAAAACTTTAAGTTTTGCTGGCGTTTGTTTTAACACTTCGGAAATTACATCAAGAAAGTAGTCGTGGTCTTTTACAGGAGCCAAACGACCAATTATGGCAATGGCAATTTCATCATCTTTGAGGTTGTATTGAGCTCTCGTTTCTTTCCGTTTTTGGACTTTATTTTGGGTGAATTTTTCTAAATCAAATCCTAAAGGAATCACTTTTGTCTTACTTTTAGGAGCAATTCTATGCACTTCGCATAATTCTTGCTTTTGAAGTTCACTAATCGCAATAATTCCTGAAGTTTTTCTTGCCAAATAACGTTCTATTGACTTAAACAATTGGGTTTTAGCCTTTCCAAAGTAGGAGTGAAAAACATGACCATGAAAAGTATGCACAACCACAGGGATGTTTAGAGAAATAGCCGCTGCCCGACCCAAAAAACCAGCTTTAGATGCATGCGTATGCACAATATCAGGTTGAATTTCTTTCAAAATTTGTTTTATCTTTTTGTATGCTTTAAAGTCAGTTTTTGGATCTAAGCTTCGCTGAATTTCTGGAATAATTATGGGCTCAATTCCGTATTGATGTAAAATATGATGAGAATCCTTTTCGCCTTCATCAGGAACTCCACCAATTAGGGTTGTTTCAAAATCATCTCCCAAAAACTTGGTCAAAAAAGTTGCATTGAAAGTCGGTCCTCCAATGTTAAAACGATTGATGATTCTTACCACTTTTATTTTTCTGTCCATCGGTCGTACCAATTTTGGAATACTATATAGGCCCACATTGTTACAGTGGCTTCTTCTTCTCCTAGCTCAAAATCTGCTTTTAATTGCTCCACTCCAGAGAAAGAAAACACATTTTGTTCTTCTATAAACGAAGTGTCAAACCACTTCGGATTCACCACTTCTTCCCAAGTTGATTTTATCCAATCGTGCAGAGGAATTTCAAATCCTTTTTTAGAACGAGAAAACACCTCATCTGGCAAAACCTCACGGAATGCGTCTCTCAAAATTCGTTTTCCTATTCCTTTATCATATTTGTATTCTTCTGGAAGACCATTTACAAAATCTACCAAATCTCTGTCTAAAAACGGAGTACGCACTTCCAGAGCATGTTGCATACTCATTAAATCAACTTTTTTGAGCATGTCGTTAGGCAAAATAAGTTGCTGATCCATTCGTAAAAAGTCATTCAAGGTATCAGATTTTGGCTCTACATGTGCTTTATACGGACTGCTTTTTAACAATAAAGCATCGCGTCGTTTCTTGGAAATAAATTGGGCTAACATCCAATAAGAATCTGGCCATTTGTGCTGCAATAAATCTCCAAACTTTTTCAATTGACGAATTTTATTGGCGAATTTCCCTCGTCGATTTCCACCAGTCAATTGAGGAGCAAACTTAGTGACTACTTTCAATAAAATTCCAGGTTTTTTACTTCGAATATATGCTTTGTGTTTGTTGTATCCTGCAAATAACTCATCTGCACCATCACCGGAAAGACAAACCGTGACTTGCTCTTTTGCGGCACGAGATAAAAAATACATTGCTGCTGCACTAGAGTCCGCAAAAGGTTCGTCAAATGCGTCCAATACTTTTTGAAAAGATTCAACCACCGATTCTTTTTCTAATTGAACAGGATGATGCTGTGAACCTATATGTTTGGCTACATTTTTTGCATATGCTGATTCATCGAAATAATCATTCCCGACAAAACCAATAGAAAAAGTGTTTACCGATGTCTTAAAGTTGGCTGTAACGGCAGAAACAATAGAACTATCGACTCCTCCGCTTAAAAATGTACCAATCGGAACATCTGCGTTCAGTCTTTTTATAATGGCATGTTCTAATTTCTGCTTTACTACTTTTGTAGCCGCTTCGTAAGACATTTCTACTTTCGGAGCATTATGCACAGAATAATACTGAATGATATCAATGTCTTTTCCCTGAACTTTTAAATAGTGTCCTGGCAATAACTTATGAACACCTTCAATCATTGTATCAGGTGCGGGAACATAAGTGAATTGAAAATAAGCATTCAACGCTTTATTGTTTATTTTGGAATGCTTCAGGAGATGTTTAAAAGCTGTAAGTTCAGAGGCAAAAAGCACTTCATTTTCTTGAATAGAAAAAAGCAAAGGATTAATTCCGATATGATCTCTTGCTAAAATCATTTCGTCTTCCTTTTTATCGTAAAAAGCGAAAGCAAAACAACCTTCCAATTGGTCGATTCCAGCTGTTCCGTTTTCAATCAAATGATACAAAAGTACTTCAGTATCAGATGAGGTTTCAAACAAATATTCTTTTTTGAGTAAATCGTTTTTAAGTTCGGGAAAATTGTAGATTTCACCATTAAAAACAATAGTATAACGTTTTGATTTATCATAAAATGGCTGATTGGAACGTTCTTTCAAATCGATGATCGAAAGACGGTTGTGCCCTAGGACGGTATTTCCAAATGTTTTTACATCAAAATGGTCTGGTCCACGATGCGTTTGACTGAAAAGTGCTTTGTTTACACGTTTTTGGTCTAAATCTTGGAGGTTTCCTGAAAGTTTTTTCAATCCAACTATGCCACACATAATATTTTATCGATTTTTATACAAATTTAAAATCTCGCTATGAAGATAACTTTTGTTTGGATTTTCTGCTTCATTTTTATCAATTTATCTGTTGGTCAGCAACAATACAACTCGGTACAGCAAGCAATTCATCTGTTTTCTGATCATGATGCTCTTCAAAATACTGGAATTAGTTTTTTGGCTTACGACATTGAAAAAGACAGCATTATTGCACAACTCAATCATGAAACAGCGATAATTCCAGCTTCTACAGTTAAACTTTTTACAACCGCCACTGCTTTTGAGGTGTTAGGGAAAGATTTTAAACCAAAAACATTTTTGTATTCCCGTGGAGAAGTTGATAGCACAGGAACGTTGAATGGAGATCTAATTATTCAAGGATTTGGCGATGCAAGTCTAGGCAGTAAATATTTTAACGATGAAGAGAGTCAATTTGACTTTTTAAACGAATGGATTAAAGCAATAGAGAGTGAAGGCATTCAAAAAATCAATGGAAAAATTATAGCCGATGGTTCTGCTTTCGGTTATGATGGCGCTCCAAACGGCTGGTCATGGGCAGATATGGGGAATTATTACGGAGCAGGGCCAAGTGCTTGTGCCGTTCACGATAACATGACGCGTTTGCATTTTTCTACACCAGCGCAACTGAATTACCCAACTCGGCTCGATTCTTTAACACCAACAATTCCAGGTTTCCAACTTTTTAATCAAGTAACAACGCATAGTTCAAGAAGAGATAAAGCTTATGTTTATGGAACGCCATTTTCTTATCAGCGTTTTGCTATTGGAAGCATTCCGAGAAGTAAATCTAATTTCGAAGTCAAGGCTAGCATTCCAGACCCAGAATTATTACTGGCTCAGATTTTTGAAAAATCATTAGAAGAAGCAGGAATTGAAATTAAGGAATCAGCCGTGGGTATGCGCTCACTTTTACAAATCAATGCAGACACAACAATTCATTACGCGGAATGTAAAAAGTTACTTGAATATGAGGGAGAATCAATTGCCGATGTGGCTTATTGGACTAATTTGAGAAGCGTTAACTTTTTTGCCGAACAATTATTGAGTCTTTCTGCTTATGAAAAGGAAGGTGTTAATACCACAGATAAAAGTTCAAAATTCGTCAATGATTACTGGGAACCTCGTTTGGGCATAAAAATGATGCAAACCGACGGCAGCGGACTTTCAAGAACGAATGCGTTTAGTGCTTTACATTTTGTGGAGTTGCTAAAATACATGCATAAGTCAGAAAACTTTTCAGCCTATGAAGAAACACTTCCTATTGCTGGAGAAAGTGGAACCTTGCGAGGTGTTTGTCGTGGTCAAGCTGCCCAAGGGAGAATGAAAGCCAAAAGCGGAACCATGAATCGCATAAAATCATACGCAGGATATATTGACAGTAGAAACGGAAAGAAGATTGCTTTTGCTTTAATTGTGAACAACGATGATTTGAGTAATTATCAGCTGGTGAAGAGAATGGAGAGGGTTTTTAATGCGATGGCGAACTATTAGAGCGTGGCTTTTGGTGGTTTTGAAAAAGAATGACAAAACGCACAACAGAATGAGCGATTTTTAGAAAAAGTGTTGATTTGGGAGTGCGATTTGGGTGTTAAAATAAAATGGCTCTAATTGAGAAAAAGCGAAATGGTTTAATGCTCATAACGGTCGAGTATATGAAAAGTAGCGCTGAAAAAGTGCGCAAACCATTCGGTTAAACTCAAGCCGAATTTTTAAATTTTACTATTTATCTTTCTTTTCTCAATTAGCCAAATTTAAAAATTTGGCGACCTCGAAAAAGTGCCCGAACCCTTGTATTTGCAACTGCTCGCGCTATTTTTTATATACATTGTGTGTGCCCAGCATGGGCATC
>NZ_PJNI01000020.1 GCF_002844555.1 Brumimicrobium salinarum | reverse complement strand
GTACGTACAGTGGTGTGAGAGGCGCACTGGCAGTCATTCGACTGTCAGCCGTCTACTCGATTGCCCACAGTACTTCTACTCAAACAATGTCCGGATTGTATTCATTGGTAGAAACATTTTTCCGCTATCTGGCAGTTTTATAAATCCATATTTGCCATAAAATTTCTCTGCACTTTCATCTATTGGGTCAGTTACAACTGCAAAAGAGCCTATACTTTTAGAAATATCGTAACTTCTTCTCAAGGCATCAATCAACAATAATTTTCCAATTCCTTTATTCTGAAATCGGTTGTCTATTGCTAATCTTCCAAGTAGAGTAGTAGGTATCGATTTATAAGAATTTGGTAGTTTCTTTTGATATTCTGCGGGAATCAAATCTTGTGGAATACTATTATTTGCCAATGTGTAATATCCCTTTAATAAATCTGTTTCCTTATCATTTAAAACAAAACAGGCTGATAGCTTTCGTTTTACATCTTGATTGGCTTGTTTATGCAGATAATTATCCAGCATATCTTTCCCGCAAGAAAATTCTTTTTTTCTGTGTTTTGAATTTAGGTTTTCTGTAAGTTCTTTCATTGAGATAATTGAGCTTTGTATTCATTCGAAGCATCAATTAAATTCTTGTTTGCTTTTGGTGAATTCGTGATTGCATCAAAAAATATTTCACTATCTTTTTTTGAGGCAATAATTTGCTCTTTTTCCGCAATGATTTCTTTAGCTTTTTCTTGTACTGCTAAAACCACAAAATCAGTTAAACTTCTATAACCGCCAACTCTTGCAGCTCTCTCGAAAAAAACCTTTTGTTCCTTCGATAAACGTGTATCAAATCTCGCTTTTTCTTGTTTTAATTCTTTCGTTGCCATAATCTTACTTTTTTCTCAAAAGTACGCTATTATTCCGTACGAACAAAATTTACGTACGGTTTTTTTCCGTAATGATTGTTTTTTTTGTATTGTGGGCAACTCATTTATACATCCAATTAATCCGCACAAAATCCTCTAAACCAAGAAATATTGTACAGTTTTACTGGATAATATATTGTGAAATTAATGAAATGTTTGTGATTTACAAATCGTCAAATGGACTATGATTGTTTTCTACTCTGCTAGGCAGAATCTACACAATTGTCTTCATCTCTCCACCTCCTCATGCATTTGCGTCCTCCCAATCTGATAAAAGTAAGTTATTCCTAAAGACCCTTTTTCATTTACATATCCTTCTCGCTCAACGGAAATTATAAAATAAACCCTATTTTCGCTTTTAGAAATGGCAACGATACATAAGCAAATAACACAATGGAGGGATGGACTTTTAGCGCCGAATCAAAATGATGTGTTGTTGACTTTGATTCCGGAGAAAAACGCTATTTCTATTGCTGATTTTTATAAGGAAGAGGGAATATTTTCAATTGAAGAAAGTGCTTTTCTAAAGAAATGTTTAAAACAGCATCAACAGCACATTAAAGAAACGGGATCTCCAATTTTTGGAATCGCACAAGACAAATTCAATTTTGAAATAGAAGGAAAGATGTATCAAATGCCTTTTCTTTTGGCGGATGCTTCGATTAAGAAAAATAGATTCAACTCTACTTTTGAAATAGAGCAAATTGAAGACTTTTACATCAATCCTTTACTGTTGAAGGTATTAAATCTGAAGGTTTTACCCGAAAACACAACAGAAGCAATTGATGAATTGCAAAGTCTAGGCTTAAAGGTAGAACTTGAGAACGGAATTTGGGCTGCAAACTTCCACCCGCATCGTTTTGTCTTGCAAAAAGAACTGGATGCTGTTCTAGAAGCTCCACAGTTGAGCGAATCCTTAAAAAGTCTGTTTGGTGAAGAAAATGAAAATACTCCTCTGGAAATTTCTGAACATTTTCTCTTTTCTGCCGACGAAAGTCAACGCGTTGCAATTGAAAAATCAAAAGACAATCATTTAGTCATTCAAGGTCCTCCAGGAACGGGTAAATCTCAAGTCATTGCGAACTTGATTGGGAAAGCGTTGGGTGGTAATAAAAATGCGTTGCTTGTCGCTGAGAAATCAGTCGCTTTACAAGTGATTTATGACCAACTGAAGAAGAAAGAACTTCACCATTTCTGTGTGCTTTATCACCATGAGTTAAAGTCAAAACATATTGTTCGTTCGCTGCAGAATACTTGGAAATACTTGGAAGCAATTCCTAAAAAACATGTGGTTGTCGGACAAAAATCAGAGCTGCTTCAACAAAGTTTGGATTTAACACTTGACCGTTTACGTCAGCATGATTTGATTGGCGGCATTTCTTTTAATGCGTTTAAAAAAGGGTTTACACCCAATGAAAAAGCACGCTATTTATCAAAAAAACCAAGTGTTTTAGAATGGATAAAAGACAAAATCATTTTAAAGCAATTAGAAAATAATGACTTCCCTATTTTCGGTGGTTGGAGCAAACTAAAAACGGAACAAAACTCCATTCATTCAATTGAAGAAGCAATGAATAAAGCACTTCGATTGCTTCAAAATGTTTCGAATAACAACTTGAATTGCATCGAACTTCAGAAATCCATCAAGCTTAGTGGATTGGTCTCTTTGTTTTATTACAATGATCAAGCACTTCCCAGTGATTTATTTGAAGAAGACAGCAAAAAACAAAAGCAATTTTTAAAATTATTCAAGGAATTAAAAACATTAACAGAAAAAGAAGAACTTTTAAAACGTGAAGAAGCCCATTGGAACAAAAGTTTTAGTCTTTCGGAACTACAAGAATTTCTTGCCGCAGTGGCTTCCACAACAAGGTTCAGCTTGAAACATTGGCGAACGAAAAATAAGGTTTTTAAATACACCGATTTGAATTTGCTTGAAGCGAAAAAGGCATTAGAAAATTTAGTGGAATTAAACACGACAAGAAGAGATCTCATCAATACTAAAGAAAAGCTACGAAAACTAAATATTCCTGAAGAGTTCCCTGTTTTAGAACACATTCATTTTGCAATTTCGCGTTTAAATTCTGTGGACAATAATGAAGTGCAGTCTTTATTCAAGATGTCGAAGAAAGAACGTTTAGCTATCAAGAATAGTGTTTCAATTCATACTGAAATCAGTCAATTACTGCGTACTTACTTCAATTTAGACGAAAAAGAACCGATTCAAAAGCAAATCCAAGAACTCAAGGAGGTTCTTCCACAATTGGTTGAAAATTCAGCGCGAATTGAAAGCATTAGCAACCTGACGAAATATGCTTTGAGCAAAACCCAATCATTAAAAGAAGCGGAAGAAGTAATTTACAATTCACATTGGAAAGATTTCAAAGGTAGGTTTCCATCTCTGGCGGAGATTAATGGATCAGATTTAAGTTCAAAAATAGAAGAATGTATTACTACTTTCGATAAAGAAAGTGAGGAATTTAGCCTTTCAATTGCACAGCAGATCAAAACAAAGTTTGAAGAATATCACACCCTTTTGCAAACTCCTGCAAACAAACTCAGTCAGGAGGAAAAAGCATTAAAAAAGAACTTACGCAAAGGAAAATCTATTCTCGTTAAGGCTTTTGAGAAGAAACGTGTATTCCCAAGTGTTCGAGAATTATTAGAAAGTGAAGCCAAATTATGGATTCAGTTATTACATCCTGTTTTTCTTTGCAGTCCATACAGCGTAGCGAAAAGTTTACCGATAGATTTTGCTTTTGATTTAGCCGTTTTTGATGAAGCCAGTCAGATTCCATTGAGTCATATTGTAGGAAGTGTACAGCGTTCAAATCGCATTGTCATTTCTGGGGATCAGCAACAAATGGCACCTCAGTTTTATTTTCAGAAGAAAGACCATCAACAAGCAGATGCACTTCATCATGCGAGTTTTTATTGGGAGAATTCACTTTTAACGCATCATTACCGTTCGGTTCATCCGCGTTTAATTGCTTTTAGCAATCAATATTTCTACGAAAATAAACTAAAAACGTTCCCGACAGTAAATCCTCAAAAACCCATTGAGTTGATTAGCACTGACGGTGTTTTTAATGAACGTTCGAACGAAAAAGAAGCGCGAATTGTTGCGGAGATCATTATTGAAAAAATAAAAAATAAAGCATTTGATTTTGGATTAGTGGCGTTTAGTCAGACGCAATTGAATGCGATTTTAGAAAAAATTCCGACAAAGTATCTTGACCAACTTGCGGATAAGGACGCTGTTTTTATTCAGTCTTTGGAAAACGTGCAAGGAGATCAGTGTGAGCATTTAATCATCAGTTTGGGTTATGCAAAGAATGAAAACGGAGATTTCCACATGCGTTTTGGGCCATTAAATCAAGAGCAAGGTCACCGAAGGTTGAATGTGCTAATGTCTCGGGCGATTGCAAAGATTACTTTTGTACGTAGTGTAACTTCAGATGATTTTTCAATTTCAGCGAATGAAGGTGTGGAAAGTTTAAGAAAATTGATGTTGTTTTTGGAAGAAGAAAATACCGAAGCAGAATCTAGTTTTGGAGATGGAATTCAACAAAAGAACCAACAATTAGAAGTTTCAGATGTATCAAAAACTTTTCAAAGTGGTCAGTCGGTTATTGATTTTTATCGGACATCGGTGAGTAGAGGTTGGAAAGTGGGATTCATCATTTAGTCGTTTAATGTTATCATTCAATTTTAAATAGGTCAATTATATTCTTTATAGTAACTTTTTAGTGGGTCCTCATTTTAAAAGTACTGTAATTTCTTTATCTTCACACCAAAATTTGAATTATGGTAAAAGCAGATTGGAAGACAGTCAAAGATTATGAGGATATTACTTATAAAAAATCAAACGGAGTAGCACGAATTGCATTTAATCGCCCAGATGTAAGAAATGCTTTTAGACCAAAGACAACTTCCGAGCTTTATGAAGCTTTTTACGATGCGCAAGAAGACCCTTCAATTGGTGTTGTTTTGTTATCTGCCGAAGGTCCAAGTAGTAAAGATGGCGTATACTCTTTCTGTTCTGGAGGAGATCAAAAAGCGAGAGGTCACCAAGGATATGTTGGTGATGATGGAATGCACCGATTAAACATATTGGAAGTTCAACGATTAATACGTTTTATGCCCAAAGTTGTTATTGCGGTTGTACCAGGTTGGGCTGTTGGCGGTGGACATTCTTTACATGTTGTTTGTGACATGACACTGGCCAGTAAAGAGCATGCAATATTCAAACAAACAGATGCAGACGTTACTAGTTTTGATGGTGGATACGGATCTGCTTACCTTGCTAAAATGGTTGGTCAGAAAAAAGCGCGTGAAATTTTCTTTTTAGGACGTAACTATTCAGCGCAAGACGGCGTTGATATGGGAATGGTAAATGCCGCAATTCCACATGCAGAACTAGAAGACACAGCCTATGAATGGGCGCAAGAGATTTTAGAAAAGTCTCCAACATCAATAAAAATGTTGAAATTTGCAATGAATTTAACAGATGATGGAATGGTAGGGCAGCAAGTTTTTGCTGGAGAAGCAACACGATTAGCTTACATGACTGAAGAAGCAAAAGAAGGAAGAAATGCTTTTTTAGAGAAACGCAAGCCTGATTTTAAAGATATTAAGTGGATTCCATAATTCACTAACACAAAGAAATGAGCGAATTAAAAACAGCATTAGAAAAACGATTTGGAGCGCATCGGGTGAGTGAATATCCTCAACAGGACGGAGATTATATTGATTTGTTGAAAATTGATATTGAGAAGAAATTCCCACTCACAATCTTATCTACACATGGGATGTCAGATTACACCATGCCAGTTCCGGAAAGATATAAAGGTAGAGAGCACAACGAAATATTTTTTTGCATCCCTGGATATTGGGAGCTTGACAATAAGGAGAACCCCAACTTTAATTGGCCTTTTGAAGTAATTCAAAAATTAGCTAGAAATGTAATTGAGCAAAAATCTTGGTATGGTCCCGGCCATACTATTGCAAATGGTAATCCTACGAAAGAAATTTCGGAAACCATGAAACAAGAATATTTTTTGATGGCAGACCCGATTTTTTTAGAAGATTATTTCCCGCCATTACAAGTAGGAGACCGGATGGTTTATTTTTTGGCGATTATTCCTCTTTTTCATAAAGAATTTGAGCGTAAGATGCACAAAGGCTATCCAAAGTGGATAAAGAAGTTTCGGGCACGAAATGGAAATGAAATCTTAGATGATTACCGACAATCTATTTATAAAAGTCGTTGGAAAAGATAGTCTAATCTACATCAAAAAGTGGGTTTACTTCATCGATATATTTTAAAACTTGATCTCTCCCCGTTCCTTCAACGCTTGAGGTAATAAAGTATGTAGGCATTTCTTCCCAGTATTTTAACATTTCTCTTTTATAGGCTGCAATGTTTTTTTGAGTAGCAACTTTTGATAATTTATCTGTTTTTGTAAAAATCATTGAGAATGGGATTTGATTTTCAGCACACCACATCATAAAATCTAAATCTATTTTTTGTGGTGCCAATCTGCTATCTAACAAAATAAATGTATTCATTAGGTTTTTTCTTGTGAGAAGATATTCATCAATAAATGCAGACCACTTCTTTCGATTCGACTTAGAAGTTTTTGCATAGCCATAACCTGGTAAGTCTACCAAATACCACGCTTCATTAATTAGAAAATGGTTGATCAGTTGAGTTTTTCCAGGTTTTCCAGATGTTTTGGCTAGCTTCTTATGATTCGTAAGCATGTTGATCAAAGAAGATTTACCAACATTTGACCTTCCGATAAATGCATATTCTGGCATGTCGGGATGGGGGCATTTATTAACTTCTGTGTTACTAATGACAAATGAAGCTGAACGAATAATCATAAACTACTTTTTTTACAAAGTTATTTTTTTAGTTATAGCAAACATAATATAGTGTCTAAAATCAATTATTTTTCTATCTTTAGACCGTTGTAAAAAAATATTTACAATAAAATAAATGCCGCTAAGGCTATTAAAAACAAGTAACCAACAGGTTTGTTCAATAGGTAATTTGATAATTTTATGTTTATATTTTGAATTTCAAAACATAAATTATTTCTTTGCAGGCTGAATAAACCTTTAAAATTAGGAAAAATGTCTGATATTAAATCAAGAGTTGTATCAATTATTATTGATAAGTTAGGTGTAGAAGAAGCAGAAGTAACAACAGAAGCTTCATTCACAAATGATCTAGGAGCAGATTCTCTAGATACAGTAGAGTTAATCATGGAATTCGAAAAAGAATTTAACATAGCGATTCCTGATGATCAAGCAGAAAATATTCAAACTGTAGGTCAAGCAGTTACTTACATTGAAGAAAACGCTAAGTAAACTTAGTTTACTACACAACGCAATGCAATTTTTAAATTTAGATTAGCCTCATGGAACTTAAACGAGTTGTTGTAACAGGATTAGGTGCACTTACACCAATAGGAAATAATTTAGAAGAATATTGGAACGCTTTACTGGCAGGGAAAAGTGGTGCTGCCCCTATACAGCAGTTTGATGCTTCCAAATTTAAAACGCAATTTGCTTGTGAAATTAAAGACTTCAATGTAACAGATTACATTGATAGAAAAGAAGCTAGAAAATTAGATAGATTTTCACAATATGCCATGGTCTCCGCATCGGAGGCTATGGCTGATTCTAATTTAATGGAATCTAGTCCAAATGTGGAGCGAATTGGTGTAATTTGGGGTTCAGGAATTGGTGGTTTGAAGTCTCTTGAGGATGAGCATACTAACTTCTTAAATGGAGATGGTACACCAAAATTCAATCCTTTCTTTATACCAAAAATGATAGCTGATATAGCTGCAGGGCATATTTCTATAAAGTATGGTTTGCGTGGGCCAAATTACGTTACCGTTTCTGCATGTGCTTCGTCTACAAACGCAATTATTGATGCTTTTAACTTAATTCGTTTAGGAAAAGCTGATGCTATTGTAACAGGAGGTTCAGAAGCTGCTGTAACTGTAATGGGAGTTGGTGGATTTAATGGTCTTCGTGCATTATCGATGCGTAATGATTCTCCTGAAACTGCGTCGCGTCCTTTTGATAAAGACAGAGACGGATTTGTTTTAGGTGAAGGTGCTGGAGCATTAATTTTAGAAGATTACGACCATGCTGTAAAACGAGGTGCGAAAATTTACGCTGAAGTTGCAGGTGGCGGAATGTCTAGTGATGCCTATCACATTACAGCTCCACATCCCGATGGAATCGGAGCTCGAAATGTTATGATAGAAGCGTTAAAGGACGCCGAATTGAAGCCTGAAGATGTTGATTATGTTAATGTACATGGAACTTCTACTCCTTTGGGTGACATTGCGGAAACTAAAGCAATCAAACAAGTGTTTGGAGAGAATGCTTATGATTTGAATATCTCTTCAACAAAGTCTATGACTGGTCACTTACTAGGTGCTGCGGGTGCAATTGAAGCAATAGCAAGTATTTTGTCTGTTAAAAATGACATAGTACCAC
This sequence comes from Brumimicrobium salinarum, assembly GCF_002844555.1. Classification (GTDB taxonomy): domain Bacteria; phylum Bacteroidota; class Bacteroidia; order Flavobacteriales_D; family Crocinitomicaceae; genus Brumimicrobium; species Brumimicrobium salinarum. The sequence goes on along the minus strand of NZ_PJNI01000020.1, from coordinate 34,840 downwards.
CCACTATAAATCACTTTACAGATGATCCAGAGATTGATGATAAACTCAACTTTACGTTTAATGAAGCTCAAAAAAGAGAAGTAAATGTTGCTTTATCAAATACCTTTGGTTTTGGAGGTCATAATACCTCTGCAATATTTAAAAAGTTAAAACAATAGGTTTTGTTAAGATGGTTTGCGTTCCGCTCGACTCCGAAAGGAAAGAAGGATTTAGCACTCATTCGTTTTATCATTAGAAAGTTTGGATATCGTCCCAAAAACTTATTGCTTTTTAAAATAGCACTTACTCATAAATCTATAGCAAATACATCAGCAAAACTGGTATCTAATGAACGATTAGAGTTCTTAGGTGATACTATTCTAGATGCTACAATAGCTGATTATTTGTACCATAAATTTCCCGACAAAAATGAAGGTCACTTAACTAAAGTGAAATCTAAAATGGTTAGTAGAAAAACATTAACCAAAATTGCCCAATCCATGCAGCTGTCCGAACATATTGTATATCAAAAGGGGAGAAGTATTCGATTGGCTACCCTCGAAGGAAATGCTTTTGAAGCGCTAATTGGTGCTATTTATCTAGATGGCGGATATGAGGCTGTTAAAAAATCGGTTTTCCATACTATATTGCGATTACATTTGGATTTGCCTACCTTGCTAGAAAAAGAGATAGATTTTAAAAGTAAACTTTTTATTTGGGCGCAAAAAAATCGATTAAACATCGAGTTTAAGACCATAAGAGAAGAGTTGCTAGACGGTGTATGGCATTATGAACTTGAAGTTTATATTAATTCAAATCCTTATGGGAAAGGGAAAGGTAATTCTAAGAAAATTGCCGAACAAGCTGCCTCTAAAGAAACGCTTGATTTGATGGGAATAACTTAAATAGTTTTTCATGAGCTTACATCCAATGAATGTATGCGTATCAAAAAATAGGAGAAAATTCTTAACAAAAAATGTAAAGTACTGTCAGTATTCAAAGTGTCTCGAAAAATTTCATCCTTTCATTTCTCCAATCTTCCTCTGAACTGACTTCCTAATCCCAGCAGACAAGGCATCTACAAATCGTTTATCGGTCATTGCGCTTACTTCCTGTCTTAATTCTGGGTATCGCATTGCTAACTGAAAAATTACTTCAAAAGCTTTAGATCGAACAGAAGATTGCTTCTTTAAATCTAACCAAATTTTTACGCTTGAATCATATAAAAGTCCTTCATTTTCTTCTGGTACTTCCATTTTTAGAAGAATGTTTAAGAGATTCCGTTGGTGTCCATCAGAAAACATTGTGAGTCGATCAATAATTGTAGACACATACGCATGGATGCGTAAATCATTTTTATCCATGCAATTATGGAGCAACCAAGCTGCTCTCCAAGAAAAGGGTTGTTGATTTGAAAGAGCTAAATCAATTAATTCTTTAAAATCTGTAGGATGTGTTCTTATATACTTCAACATCTTTTCCTTTTTAGAATTAATGAGTATGTTTTCTAGTGGTGTTTTTGCTGCTTTCATTGAGGTGATTTGTTATAAATCTCTTTCATGTATTCAATTTATTGTTGTTTCGATACAAATATACTCAATCGGATAATATGTGTTTGATATTAATAATCAGTTAATGATCTTTTCCAAAAAGACCTTTCCTTTCAATATTTGTCTGGCTATAAAAAGAAGTTTTTTTCTGAATTGAAATACACAGTCAAACTGAATCTGATTTTTTACCGTTGCATTCATTCGTATAAGTTCACACTAGCATAACTGTTATTCATCATTTAATTTCATATTGAAGAATAGATGAGTGTTAACCCCTCAATTTCAAACAAATTGATTCGTTTTTTTGACGTAGCGATCGAGATGCTTTAATTTTATTTGTTAAAATCTGTTTGATTATGAAGAGCGCTATATTTTTATTGACTTTGACATGTTTATTATTGAGTAATGGGTTGAATGCTCAATCTTATTCAGATTCACTCAATGGTTTTGATGAGGCGGAAGAAAAAGCACATATTCTTATGCATGATGTGGACTCTTCTGAATTAGAAGATTATCTTGAATCAGCAAGAAGAAAATTTATTGATAAAAAATACGAGCTAGGATTTTATGGCTCTCCAGGGCCTATTCTTAATCAGCGTGCGAATGTTTTTGATTGTGCTGGAGGTAATTGGGATTTTGAAGATGGAACTTTATCAGGATGGAATGCTACAGGGGCGGTTACTGTTGTAAACAATGGTGTCGACCCTTATGGCGGTTACCCTTGGGTTTATCCTGGTGGTGGTAATAATTCGGCAAAAATCAGTAGTGATAGAGACTGCTGTAGAGATGGACGGTTGGATCGAGTGATTAATGTACCTGCAACTGGAACAACATTGTTTAACTTTCACTTTGCAATGAGTATTTTCAATTTTCCACATCCTGCTAATCAAGCAGCTAAATTATGGGTTGAATTTTACGATCAAAACGGAGCAAAACTTGGATGTCCGCAATATGAATGTTTTTACTCTTCTGATCAAGGAGCAGTTGGTGTGAATACTTTCGTTGAAACTCCGAATCCTGCTTCTTTTTATAATCCGCAAGCAGATGGGGATAGTCCAGGAACCCACCCTGTAACATACTCAGATTGGAATACTGTTTCTATGGACTTAAGTGGTTATGCTGGACAGGCTGTCACCGCAGTATTTCGTGTAGAGTGGTGTGGACCTGGACCTGATTGGGCTTATGTTTTAATTGATATTGATTGTCCTGTGAATTCCGAAATGACAGAAGAGTCTTGTTTAGATCCAATTACTGCTACAGATGAACTATGTGGTCCTGCGAATATGGCTACTTACAATTGGATGGATAGTAATGGAAATGTATTAAGTAACTCTCGTTGTTTTACAGCTCCTCAAGCAGATTTATATACATTAGAATGTTTACCTCAGAATATTGAGTGTAGTGCTGCTTCATTAATTACGATGGAATATCGCGTAAATCCATTACCTGATCCTGTAATTGATGCGGATAACGGCTGTATTGATGAATTGGTGTCCATTGGAGAGGTTGGAACACATCAAAATCCGATTATCTCATGGGATTGGCTGGTAGATGGAACGCTCACTGAGATCAATCAAAGCTTTACAACGTCTTTTTCTAGCGAGGGCTTGTATGATTATGATTTAACAGTAGTCGATGATAAGGGCTGTTCAAAATCGGTTAGTGGTGATTTACTTATCTACGAAAACCCAATCGCTAATTTCACTTTTGATGATGTTTGTGATGAAGAAACTTTAATTGCCAATTCTACTGCTGATGGTTTAGGATATCAAATTTCATCGTATTCATGGGACTATACAAATGATGGAACAGACGATGCAACTGGGTCGCAATTGATGTATGAATATCCGAATGATGGTCAATTCGATTTACGTCATACCGTTGTTAATGAGCATGGTTGTTCGAATGAAATCACCCAACAAGTGACAATTAACGCGCTTCCAACAGCTAATTTTACCGTAGATCCGATTTGTTTCAAGCAAAATAATATCTTTACGAATACTTCCTCCGTTAATCCCGTAACAGATGACGCTATTGTAAATTACAGTTGGGAATTTGGTGACGGAGCAACAGCAAACTCTGAAAATACAAATCATACCTACCCAAACGAAGGTATTTATCCTACGGAACTCTTAATTACAACCAATAAAGGTTGTCAAGACAGTATAACTATCGATGCAACAGTTTATCCTTTACCAGTAGCTCAATTTTCAGCTACAGATGTTTGCTTGGGGTTTGAGACTGATTTTACAGATTTATCTACGGTAAGTAATAATTATACCAGTAACTCTGTAACCTTATGGGATTGGAATTTCAATGATGGTAACAATAGCAATGTTCAAAATCCTGGGCATTTTTACCAAAATGATGGAACTTACCAAGTTAACTTGTCTGTAGAATCTAATAACGGATGTCAACACGATACAAGCCTAGCAGTTGTTGTGCATCCAAAACCAGTTGCTAACTTTACTGGATTTGATCTTTATGGATGCTCTCCAATTTGCCCCTCTATAAATTCTATTTCTACTATTAATGCACCATCTGAAATATCAAATTACTATTGGTCTTTAAGTGATGGAACAACTTATGCGAATGATAAGTCGTTTTCTGATTGTTTTGAAAATCTTGGAAGTCAAACTGATTTTTATGATGTAAACTTAATAGTTGAAAGTAATGAAGGATGTTTAGATACACTAAGCAAAGACAATTATATTGAGGTGTTTCATAATCCCATAGCAGACTTTTACTATACGCCCGAAGAACCAAATGTTATGGATCCTGAAGTTGAGTTCATGAACACTTCTTCCTTTGCTGATTTCTATCAATGGAATATCGAATTTCATGGCCCAACAAATGATATCAATCCAATAGTTGAATTCCCATTAGAGCCAGATTCATATACATCACAGCTGATTGCTTTCACAGATGAAGGATGTACAGATACAACTGTACAGGTTGTAACAGTTTTAGACAAAATTATTTTTTATGTGCCCAACACCTTTACGCCAGATAAAGATAAATACAATGAAACATTTCAGCCTGTTTTTACGCATGGATTCGATCCGCAAAATTTTACCTTATATATTTTTAATCGTTGGGGAGAACTTGTATTTGAATCTCATGATACGACAAAAGGTTGGTCAGGTACCTATGGGTCAAATAGCCGAAAAATTGTAAAAGAAGGTACTTATGTTTGGAAAATAGAATTTAAAGAAACAATGTCCGACAAACGCCACGTGCATACTGGACATGTTAATGTGTTGAGATGATAGAAGTTTTGTAAAACAAAGGTTTGATGGCTTTAGATGCTTATTGTCTTTACCTGGATTATTAACTCCTTTGGTCTTTGGGCTCGCAGACTCGGTTCATGCGTTTAATTTCAATACTTATAGACATTGTGATTGGTGAATAATTCTATCTAACAAATTGACTAAGTTACTAAAATCAGCTATTTTATATCACAAAAGCCCCGCTACTTTAAAATACAGGTAATATTTTGATTGACGATTTTTTTGTCATCATTTTTGTTTTGCTACGCGACAAAAATGCCGCCAAAAAGAAATATACCGATATTTAGAGCCCCGCGTTGCGCTTTGCTTACACGGGGCTATAATTACTTGAGACCTTCAGCGTCAGGTGTAATTCAATCTAAAAAAGCCGACTTAGTCGATGAAGTTAGCTATTTTATGTTATAAAAGACCCTGTCTTGGAATTTTGGTTTAGTCAAAACAATTCATTATTGGCCAAAAATACACGATGGAAACGATTTTTTTATTCTTTATCGGGGGTTTAAATGAAGATCCAATTAAAGAAAAAATTAGTGTGTAGGAAAACCTCTGTCTCCTACAGCACTATATATTTATTCGATTAAACTTTTCCAACGATTCCTTCTGAAACATTGATGATGTGATCCCCTACCTTTTCTAGAGAGGCAAATACATCATTATAAATAATCCCACCTTTCATGTGTAGTTCATCATCTTTTGATAATGCATCTAGGTATTCAGATCTGATTTGATCACGTTTCTTATTGATACTATCTTCTATTTTAATGGCTTTTTCAAGAGATACATCAGCAGAATGCATGGTTAAATTTTCACACATTACTTCGAAAGCTTCATCCACTAAATCAAAGAGTTCATCCAAACGATTTCGTTGATTTGGAGAGAACCAAATTTTAGATTCAGCTTTGCGTTCTAAGCTTTTTGAAATTTGGTAATAAATATCTCCGATTCTTTCTAAGTCATTCACAATACTGTTCATTCCTCGAATTCTTATGGCAGTATCTACGCTTAGCTCACCTTCCGATATTTTACTTAAATAGTTCGCCACTTCAACTTCAACTCTATCAGTAATCTCCTCATATTTCCCAATTCGTTCAATTAGTTTTTTCTGTTTTTTACGGCTTTTTTCAAACAATAAATCACGTGAGAATTTGGACATTCTACTTGTTAATTCACCAAACTTGGCAATTTCTTTTTTCGCTTCTAGAAGTGATAGGTCTGGAGTGGACATATAGCCCGCTCCGATATAATCCAAATGGAACTCTTCATCAACTCCGCCTTTAGATTTAACCGTTCGTTCAGCCACACGCACAATCCAAGGGACAAACCAAATCATAATTAACACATTTAGTAAGTTGAAAGCTGTGTGAAAGATAGCAATCCCTGTATTAGCATGCTCTTTTGGGTTGTTAAAAGGATCTCCTGCGCCAATCGCAGCCATAAACGCACCAATTGCATCTATTAAAAATGGGAATAACAATACTGCCCAGGTAACCCCAATTACATTAAATAAAGAATGAATCCGTGCTGATCTTTTCGCATGTACATTTCCAACAGTAGATGCAAGCTCTGCTGTGATGGTTGTACCAATATTCTCACCTAGAATCATTGCAGCAGCAACCTCAAAAGGTATTACTCCTCCTGCTACTAATGTCATAGTTAGTGCTAAAGCAGCTGAAGAGGATTGTACAATTATGGTCACTAAGGTTCCTAAAAACACAAACAGGATGGTGCTTAAGAACGGAATATCTTTAAAGTCAACAAAGAACTGAACCAGTGCAGAAGTTTCGTCTAGTTCTGGAACAGCATCTTTTAAAAAGCCAAGCCCCATAAATAATAAAGAAAATCCAATTATAGCACTAGACCATGCTTTGATTTTTTGTTTACCAAAGAACATAAGTGGCGCTCCAATTGCAATTAAAACAAGGGCATAAGAACCAATACTTACTTTAAACCCAAAGATATTGATAATCCAACCTGTTATTGTAGTACCTATGTTTGCTCCCATCATGACACCTGCAGACTGAACCAGGGTCATTAATCCAGCGTTTACAAAAGAAACCGTCATTACGGTGGTAACGGAAGAGGATTGTACAATTGATGTGATTCCAAATCCAGTTAAAATCCCTTTGATTCGGTTTGAGGTAATCGATCCAAGTAAGTATCTTAATCTTGATCCTGCTGCTTGTTGTAAACCCTCACTCATGATTTTCATTCCATAAATGAACATTCCTAAAGCACCAATTAAAACTAGAAAACGAAATATCCCCCAACTGCGTTCTGTTTTTGCTTCTTGTTTACTGGACCAGTATTGGGTATCTCCATTTGATAAACCTACTTGGTAAACATAAGACTGCTCCCCTTCTAAATCGGTAATTGTATAAGTCGTAGAATTCAAATCAATATTGTGTACTTCTGTCCAATCAGAGTTTTCGTACCCTTTACTATGTCGATTTGCGCCAATTTTGGTATTGTACCGAATAGAAATTGAATATCCTTTTTCTTTTAATTCTTGAAAAATCCCATAATTCAGATTCCATGACACAGAAAAGCCTTCAACTTTGGTCTTTGAGTTTAGGTTTTGAATACTATCTACGCTTGACTCTTCTTGAGCAGGAATCGTTTGTTGTTGAGATTGAGCTAAAGTGTTATTAGCAAAAAAAGCACTCAGCAATACAGCGAGTAATAAAAAGAAGTTTTTTTTCATGAGTTTATTAAAATTCTTCTGCAAAATTAATCGAGTATTTGATAGCAATAGTGGCTTTAATGTTAAGGAAATATTAACATTGCTTTAAGTCCCGAAAAAAAATAAAAGATATAATGCTTGTACAAACTATATGTGGTTGGATATTAATTAATTGCGAATTGAAGAATAACGAATAACGAAATACTGACGTCTGACATAAACTTTTCGATTATTCTTTAGCTATTAGCTATTCAGTGTTATAGCTTGTTTTGCGATTTTAAAGGCTTAAGAGGTAGAGCGAAATTTTTGTTTTCGCTGTAAAATCTCTTTAATCGAATGGTATAGTTTTTCATTATTAAAATTAAACTTCCTCAGTGAGTTTATGATGTAGTTGTTCGGTTTTTAAGAAAATGCTTTTTGTAAGCCCTTTTTACGCAGAATTTGTTGTTTTTTAAGCAATAAGACATATTTTGATCTCATAAAAATGTCAACTTTCCCGAATCCATTAAAATAATTTACTTATTTATTTGTCAAATACCATTAATTAGGTATTTTTGCCTTTTAAATGAAGTTATTTAGATTTAATATAAATAACCAAATAAAGGAAGTTTTAAATATGATAAAAGTTACAGAATCTGCTAGAAAACAAGCCTTGCGATTAATGGAAGAGTCGGGAGAGCCCAACAGCTTTATTCGTGTAGGTGTTCAAGGTGGCGGCTGTTCAGGCTTGATGTACGAGCTCAATTTTGACACTAAAGAACTTGAAGACGATAAGTCTTTTGAAGATAATGGCGTCAAAATAGTCGTGAGTAAAAAGAGTTTTTTGTATTTGGTTGGCACAACTTTAGACTATTCCGGTGGATTAAACGGAAAAGGTTTTGTGTTTGTGAATCCCAATGCAGATAGGACATGCGGATGTGGAGAAAGTTTCTCTATTTAACAATTAAAAATTTCAATGATGAGTAATACATACACCGAAGAAGATTTAGCAAAGAATTTAGAAGAACAAGAATATAAGTACGGATTTACATCAGATTTTAAGTCCGACAAAGCGCCTAACGGACTAAACGAAGACATTATTCGTTTTATTTCAGCAAAAAAAGAGGAGCCAGAATGGTTGCTTGAAAAAAGATTACAGGCTTATTACGCTTGGAAAGAAATGACAGAGCCAGAATGGGCGCATGTAAATTATGAAAAACCAGACTTTCAAGCGATTTCTTATTATTCAGCTCCTCAACAAACGAAAAAATATGAAAGTTGGGAGGATGTTGACCCAGAAATGAAAGAAACCATGAAGAAATTGGGGATTTCATTAGAGGAACAAAAAAGATTGACGGGAACAGCAGTGGACTTCGTTGTAGACTCTGTTTCTGTAGGAACTTCTTTTAAAAAGAAATTAGCAGAAATGGGAATCATTTTCTGCTCGTTCTCAGAAGCGGTTGAAAATCATCCAGAATTGGTGAAAAAATATATGGGAACAGTGGTTCCGCATACCGATAACTTTTATGCAGCTTTAAATAGTGCTGTATTTACTGACGGATCTTTCTGTTATATTCCAAAAGGTGTGAAATGTCCAATGGAGCTTTCTACCTATTTTAGAATAAACGAAGGGGGAACAGGACAGTTCGAAAGAACATTGGTTGTTGCCGATGAAGGTTCTTACGTTTCATACTTGGAAGGTTGTACAGCACCAATGCGTGACGAAAATCAATTGCACGCTGCAGTCGTAGAACTTATCGCACTAGATGATGCTGAAATTAAATACTCTACAGTTCAAAACTGGTATCCTGGAAATAAAGAAGGAAAAGGTGGAGTTTTTAACTTTGTAACGAAAAGAGGGATTTGTGAGAAAAACGCAAAGATTTCTTGGACACAAGTTGAGACTGGTTCTGCAGTAACATGGAAATATCCTTCATGTATCTTAAAAGGAGATAATTCAATTGGAGAATTTTATTCTGTAGCTGTAACCAATAACTTCCAGCAAGCCGACACAGGAACAAAAATGGTGCATCTTGGAAAAAATACTTCAAGCACCATTATTTCTAAGGGGATTTCAGCTGGTCAATCGCAAAACGCTTACCGAGGATTGGTACAAATTCATCCTGGAGCTGAAAATGCGAGAAATAGATCAGAATGTGACTCGCTATTATTATCAGATCGTTCGGGAGCACACACATTCCCATACATCGAATGTAAGAACAATACGGCAAAAATTGAACACGAAGCAACGACTTCAAAAATTGGAGAAGATCAAATTTTCTACTGTCAACAAAGAGGAATTGACGAAGAAAAGGCAATTGGTTTAATAGTGAACGGATACTGTAAAGAAGTATTGAATCACATGCCAATGGAATTCGCTGTTGAAGCACAAAAGCTACTTGAAATTTCATTAGAAAACTCAGTAGGATAAATTAATTAGTTTAAAAAGTTTAATAAAGAAAATCACAGTATATGTTAACAATAAAAAATCTTCACGCATCAGTTGAAGAAGGAGCAGAGATATTAAAAGGTTTAGACCTAGAAGTTAAAGCAGGCGAAGTTCATGCAATAATGGGACCAAACGGTTCTGGAAAGTCAACTTTGGCTTCTGTTTTAGCAGGAAAAGACGGTTATGAAGTAACTGAAGGTTCTGTAAAGTTTGCGGATACAGATTTATTAGAATTGGACGCAGAAGATAGAGCCAAAGAAGGAATGTTCTTGGCTTTTCAATACCCTGTAGAGATTCCTGGTGTCTCTAATGTGAACTTCTTACGTACGGCAATGAATGAAATTCGAGAGTACAGAAAAGAAGATAAACTATCTGCAAAAGACTTCTTAGCAAAAGTAAAAGAAGCTTCTGCTTTGGTGGAATTAGACAACAAACTAGCAAGTAGAGCAGTAAATGTTGGTTTTTCAGGTGGAGAGAAAAAGAGAAACGAAATTTTCCAAATGGCAATGTTGGAGCCAAAACTAGCAATTCTTGATGAAACAGATTCAGGTTTAGATATCGATGCTTTACGCATTGTTTCTGAAGGAGTAAACAAATTGCGCTCAAAAGACAATGCAATCATTTTGATTACGCATTACCAACGTTTATTAGAATACATCCAACCCGATTTTGTACATGTTTTGAATGATGGTAAAATCATTAAAACAGGAGACAAAAATTTAGCTTTAGAGCTAGAAGAGAAAGGGTACGATTGGATTAACGAAGAAATTGCTCAATAAATATGGAAGTAGTTGCAGATAATAAAGTGTTGGCGTTTGTATCTGACTTTAAGCGACCAGAAGATGGTTCTAAAGTTAGACAACAAGCACTCGACGCACTGAATGGGATGGATTTCCCGACTACACGAGTAGAAGAATGGAAGTATACGCGTGTAGCGAAATACGTAAAAAGAAAATATAAACAAGTTCAAACAACAGCAAATGTTGATCAATTCAAAATTGCTGATTTAGATGCACATCAATTGGTTTTCGTTAACGGATTCTACGATGAAAAAGCATCAACAATTTTGGAAGATGATACTGTGAGTATTCATAAAATTGATGAACTTGATGAAGGATATTACACCGATTTAATGGAGGATACAGAGGAAAATGTGTTTTCTTTAATCAACAAAGGATACCAAACTGGTGGAGTATTCATTCAAATCAAAAAGAATAAAAAAGCGAATCATCCAATTCACATTCTTCATGTATTAGAAGGAGAAGAAGTGATGGCCAATGCACGTCATTTTATTCATGCTGAGATGGGTTCTCAAGCGGAAATCGTAACGAGCTTTGCTTCAAACAATGCCAGCAATGGTTTTACGAATGTCGTTTTAGAAGGGCATGTTGAAACGAATGCTAGCATCAGAATCAATAAATTGCAAACTGAAGCTAAAGACGTTTTGAATATTTCAAATGAAATGTTTATTCAAGATGAATCGAGTAACTTTTTGATCAATACAGTTACCACAGGTGGTCAATTGACGAGAAACGGTTTAAATGTAATTGTGGAAGGTGAAAACTGCCATACAGAAATGAATGGTGCATACTTAGGAACTGAAAAGCAACACATCGATAACCATACAATTATTGATCAATTGTATTCTAATTGTACATCAAGTGAATCCTATAAAGGAGTGATGGATGATAAATCTGTTGGAGTCTTTAATGGAAAAGTAATTGTTCGTCAAGATGCTCAAAAGATAGAAGCATACCAATCCAACAAAAACATCTTGCTATCGAAAGGAGCAAGTGTAAATTCTAAACCAGAATTAGAGATTTATGCAGACGATGTACGCTGTTCTCATGGATCTACAATTGGTGAATTAGACGAAGAAGCAATTTACTATTTGCGTTCACGTGGAATCTCTAAAAAAAGTGCACAACAATTGTTGATTGCTGCATTTATTGGAGATATTTTGGATAAAATTCAAAATGAAGCTGTTAGAGCGCATGTTGATCAATTGTTTCTTGAAGATTTCGGTTGGAGGTTTTAAGAAGAATTAAGATTTTTCAAATTAAGAATAGAACAAAATCAGTTTTAATTTTTTATATTTGAATAAACAGATTTATTAATTAAAAAACAACATTAAAATGGCATTTGAATTACCAAAGTTACCTTATGCACATGATGCATTAGAACCACATATTGATAAAAGAACAATGGAGATCCACCATGGTAAACACCACCAAGGATATACCAATAAATTGAATGCAGCAATCGAAGGAACAGATTTAGAAGGAAAGTCGATTGAAGAAATTCTTGTAAAAGGAAAAGATAAAGCTGCTGTAAGAAATAATGGTGGAGGTTTTTATAACCACGATTTATTCTGGCAAGTAATGTCACCAAATGGTGGAGGAAATCCAACTGGAGATGTAAAAGGAGCAATTGATGATCGATTTGGTTCTTTTGATGCATTTAAAGATGAATTCTCAAAAGCAGCAGCTACTCAATTCGGATCAGGATGGGCATGGCTATGTGTAAAAGACGGAAAATTAGAAGTTTGTTCTACACCAAATCAAGATAACCCAGTAATGGGAGAAGGTTGTGGAGGAACACCTATCTTAGGAATTGATGTTTGGGAACATGCTTACTATTTGAATTACCAAAACAGAAGACCAGATTACATTGAAGCATTCTTCAACGTAATTAATTGGGATGAGGTAAACAAAAGATACAACGCAGCTAAGTAATTTAGCTCATTGTTTACAAACTGTAAACAAACCAAAACATAAATTTAAAATCCCCAATAGAATTTTCTATTGGGGATTTTTTCGTTTCAATAATCTTAAGCAAAAATGTTAAGAATAAGCATTTCGTGTTTTTGATCAAACGCTACTTAACAAAGAGAGAAGCGGCGTTCGATGCAAATAGTTTTACTGCAATTGCCAGTAGAATAATTCCAAACACTTTCTTTAAAATTGCCACCCCACCTGGGCCAAGTAAACGCTCTATTCTTCTCGTGAGACGAAGAACAGTAATTACAATTGCCATGTTAATCAAAATAGCGATTAAGATGTTAACCATTTCGTACTCTGCACGCAAAGAAATCAAGGTTGTCATCGAACCTGCACCTGCAATAATTGGAAATGCAAGCGGAACAATTCCAGCACTTTTTCCTTTCATAGGAGTTTCCTTGAATAATTCTACACCCATAATCATTTCTATTGCCATTGCAAATAGAATAAATGCACCAGCGACAGCGAATGACTCCACATTAACACCAAAGAGCATCAACAGACTTTCTCCTGTAATTAAAAAAGCAATCATTAAGACTAAGGAAACAAGTGTTATTCTACTCGAGTGAATGTCACCAGAAGTTTCTTTAATTTTAATGATGATTGGAATTGAGCCAATAATATCGATAACAGCGAAAAGTACCATCGTTGCTTTAAAAATCTCATTGAAACTAAATGCTGCGAAAAACTCGTTCATAATCAATAATTTTAAGGATTTTCGTTTAAAAAATTGTGCAAAGGTAATGGGTTTTTATTTCATAAAAAAAGAAAGCCCTTTTATTATTGAATTATTTTAAAATGCGTCTAAATTAGATTCTGAGATTTGTCTTTTGAATAAATTTCTAACTGTGTTTTTTCAAAAAAATATTAAAATCAAGCCTTATAATACCTTCTTATTATTTTTTAACAGCAATGAGGTTTTAATTAACGTAAACCCTTTGTATATTAGTGATAACAAACAAATATTAATCATAAAAAAACAAACAAAATGGGATCAACAGAAGATAAAATTAAAGGAAACTGGAATCAACTGAAAGGAAAAGTAAAACAGAAATATGCTGATCTAACAGATGATGATTTACAGTATCAAGAGGGGAAAGAGGATGAATTAATTGGTAGAATTCAGGAGAAAACTGGAGAGGCCAAAGAAGATATCAAGAAATACATTGATAACCTATAAAATTAAAGATTTTACAAATCGAAAAAGACGGATAATTTCCGTCTTTTTTTGATTTATACCGCAGTATTAACTTCGTATGGCTCGCAAGCTCGGTTCATAAGACTATTTTGCATTTTAGATGATATTCGTGATTTGATGATAATAGTATTCTATATCAACAGATTACAATTGAAATATAAATCAAAAGAATCCAAGCATTAAGGACTGATACCCAAATTTGGGGTAGATTTATGTCTTATAAAAATAAATGATTGGTTTAAAAATCAGCTAAGTATTTGTTTAAAATAGGAAATGCGCTGAATAATTCGGATTAAACTTTGTCTATCACTAGCCTTTCAAGAATGTTAACATAAAACCCGAATTAACACCTTTTATATATTTGAGTTGGAGAGATCCTTACTCTATTTTTGTGCTAAATATTAAAAATACAATTATGCAAAAAACAATATTCTTTTTGTTATTCCTATTTGGATTAACGATGAACGGGTTTTCTCAAGGGAATCCATCTACAAATTGGAGTGATAATACTGATACGCAATGGTACAGTGCTCAATCAACAGATTTAACAATTAATTCTGCTGAGGAATTGGCAGGTTTGGCAGAATTGACGGCTAATGGAAATGACTTCTCCGGGGTTACAATTACCTTGACTTCAGATATTGATTTGTCAGCTCATTTATGGTCGCCAATTGGAGTAGATGATGCTCAGCCTTTTTCGGGAACTTTTGATGGTGCAGGATTTACAATCAGTAATGTAATTATTGACATGCCTACAAGTTCTATGATTGGTTGTGATTTGGGCGTGGAGTTGTCAGCACTATGATTCTTGTGATTAAGTGATTGGGTGTGATTTAGACGTGAAGTTTGATTTAAATTGAATTCTGATTTAAGAATCAAGGTAATCCGAAAATCAAATGAATCACAGTTCAGACTATTTTCCGAAATCAAACAATGTAATTCAAATGAAGAACCCCAACGCCTTTATTTGTGGGCTGTTGGGGTTCTTGTAGTGGTGATGGACGGAATCGAACCGCCGACACAAGGATTTTCAGTCCTTTGCTCTACCAACTGAGCTACATCACCTTTTTATCGGTTGGGTTTATTATTAGGTGCGGGCAAAGATAGTAACTAAATTTGTTCTGTCAACAATAATTTGAATATATTTTTAAAAATCTTCTATTAACTTTGCAAGAGATGTCTGAAAAAATAAAATACTGTGTCGTTGATGCTGGAAATACTCGGGTCAAAGTTGTTGATTTTGAAAATGATGAGATCGTAGGCCATCAGCAAATCGCTTTGGAGGACTTAGAAAAAATAAAACTTGTTTTAAGTGCAAAAAAATTAACGACAAGTATCTTATCTTCTGTTTTGGACAAAGAAAAGTTAAAATGGGTAAGCGATTTACTTGAACCGAATGTGGTTTTAAGTAATCAAACTCCTTTGCCTATTTCTATTGATGCTTATGAAACACCAAATACCTTAGGTGCGGATAGAATTGCAAATGCTGTAGCGGCACACTACTATTCGAATACCGACCATGCCTTGGTAATTGATATTGGGACATGTATAAAATTTGACCTTGTCCTGAAGGACAAATATCAAGGAGGGTCTATTGCTCCAGGATATGCCATGCGTTTGAAAGCAATGCATGAATTTACGGGTGCTTTGCCTTTATTAGAATTAGAAGATGTTACACCCTTAATTGGAAGAACGACTAAAAAAGCTATGTTGTCAGGAGTTATTAACGGAATTCAAGCAGAAATCGAAGGATTTATTGCCAGCTACACTCAACAATATCAACCGTTAACAATTTTTTTGACAGGTGGAGACCATAAAAGATTTGATAAAGAATTAAAAAATAGCATCTTTGCCGAGGATAATTTGACCGTTAAAGGTTTGCACATAATATTAAAATACAATGTTTAGAATTTTATTAGTGACATTTTTTATCATCTTAAGTGGTAACGC
This sequence comes from Brumimicrobium salinarum, assembly GCF_002844555.1. Taxonomy (GTDB): domain Bacteria; phylum Bacteroidota; class Bacteroidia; order Flavobacteriales_D; family Crocinitomicaceae; genus Brumimicrobium; species Brumimicrobium salinarum. The sequence continues at coordinate 18,985 of NZ_PJNI01000020.1, read as the reverse complement.
ACTGGTACAAATTAGCACTAATAGCTCTTATTCTACCCGTGGAATCGGTGATGTAGGTTTTTATGGAAATGCCTACCTCTCTGGATTAGGTGGAGCAGCTACAGCATTGGCTGATTCAAGTCAAACTAATTTGTACAATCCTTCAACTTACGCTTTGATCGCCAAACAGCTACCATTATTTTCTATTGGTGTTAATCATTTTGAGAAAAAGTTTTCAAATAACGGCATAACTACAAAAGGTCGTTTTTCTAGTATAACTCACATGTCATTGGTTGTGCCGTTTGCGAAACGGTTTGGAATTGCAGCAGGATTAAAACCTTTAAGTCGTTCAGGATATGAAATTAACGATGCTGAAATGGTCGAAGGAGACAGTATATTTTACAATTACTCAGGTGATGGTGAAATTCAGGAATTCTTACTTGGCTTTTCAGGAACGATTATAGATCGCAGGAAGCAAAGCCTTTCTATTGGTGTTAATGGGAAATATTATTTTGGGAAAATAAATAGAGAACGACTGGCGTTTAAGAAAGCTAGTGGTGTAAAGACTGGTGGAATGGAATCACAGGCTATACGTGCTAAGGATTTTGGAATTGAGCTAGGAATTAATTATGACTATCGTTTTTCACGACAACATAGCTTAAGATTTGGAGGTGTTTATAGACTAGCCAAAAGTATTCGTTCAGAACAATCACAAAGAAAAATATATTATGGAAACTATGTCTCCCAAGATACGTATGACACTTTATACAATGCTACTGGAATAGATGGGGATTTTTATTTGCCTGCCAAAACAAGCGTTGGTTTAACCTATACCTTTACACCACATAATGATTCATTATCTGGAAATTCAAAACTAAGATCGTATATGTTTACTTTAGAATATACGATGTCAGATTGGAGTGGCTACCAAGAAACATTTGATGGGAAATCTGAAACTGGGCAATATATTAATTCGGATGCCTTACGTTTTGGCTTCGAATTTAAACCACACAGAATTGCAACAGATCGTTCTGCTTATATAAACATTCTTGATAAAATGAATTATAGGGTGGGCGCATATCATGTGAATACGCCACATCAAATGAATGGGGAGCAAATTGTAAATCAAGGAGTGAGTATTGGTCTAGGGCTGCCGTTGATAATTAGTAGGGCGGTTTCAACTTTAAGCATATCAGGAAGTTATGGAGTTATGGGGAAAGGAGCAGGTTCTGGAGTGGTTAAAGAAAATTATTTCGGCTTCAATCTCGGCATAAATATTGCTCCAGGATATGACAAGTGGTTTAGAAAATATAAATTAGATTAATAAATAAACGTATATAAAATGAAAATCGAAAAACTGATATTAACAGCATTTTTTATAATGAGTTTGGGTGCTATTACCTTTGCTCAAGACGGGGATACACCTAATGAATGTACACGTTTTAAAGCAATCGCAGGAAACGCATATAAAGCTAAGGAGTATGAAAAAGTTACTAAATTTTACATGAAAGCATTGAATGAATGTGAAAAATTAGAATTAAACTTTTATGGTCCGTTTATTTATGCAGTGCAAAAGTCGTACAGTAAATATAAGAAAGACACTGTTAAGGGACCAGCATATTTAGATACTTTGATTATGGTTTATGAAGCAGGTCAAGAAGCACACGGAATGCAAATGAAATGGCAATCTTACCTTGGTTTTTATTACATCGTTCAAGGTGAACCAGGAGGAATGCAAAAAGGAGATGAAGCCCTAAAACGTGGTGTTCATAACCAAAAAGAAAAGGGAAGTAAATCGTTTTTACGTCAGTATTACGCAAACTTATACAACTTATGGGTACAAGAACAAGATGAAAAACAAAAAGCAGCTTATAAAAAGCGCTTAATTGAGGAGTATTTTACCTTGTCAGATTATGCTACAAAAGGTGAGATGGGAGAAAAAACAACGGGTCAATTATCAAGATTAATTGATAAAACTGTTTCTGATTGTGCATCGATTTTACCAGAAATAAATGCTTTTGCAAAAGATTTACCTCAGGAGGTTGAAGCAAAAAAATCAACTGTTAAAAACTTCATGGCATTGCTTGAGAGTAAAGATTGTACACAAAGCGATGAATATGCGATGTTGGTAGATACTATTATTGCAATTGATCCTTCCGTTGATGCTGTTCTTGCAAAAGCTAAATTACAGATAAGTAGAGGAAATACTTCTGGTGCTATTGCTACTTTTAAACAAGCAGTTGATATGACCGAGAATGAAGAAGATAAAAATGATATAGAATTAAAAATTGCACAGTCTTATTTCAATTCAAGAAGTTATAAAGCTGCCCATAATGCGGGGATTGCATTAGGAGGCAAACACGCAGCCAAAGGTTATGAGATTGCTGCAAAAAGTGTGAATGCTTTAATGAATGATTGTGGTGTCTCTACTTTCGATCGTAAGGCTAATAATTATTATGCTGTAGAATTGGCTCAAAAATCGGGGAATACCTCATTGGTTAATTCTTTAAAAGCACAATGTCCAAGTTCAACTGATATTTTCAATGAAGACAAATCTGTTGGAGATCAAGTTACCTTGAGTTGTTGGGGGAAAACCTTTACAATTAAAGCTTATTAAAATTGAAGTTTAAGTGTATATATTTTATTTTGATTCCTGTTGTGCTAAGCATGACAGGAATCTTTATTTCGTGTGAAAATGATCTTCAAAAAGTAAAAAAAATCACTACACATCCAAATCAACCTGATGAAACTAGTGAAGAGTTACATGTAATTTATACCGATTCAGGATATGCACAAATAGAAATTTTTGCCAAAATTGCCGAAACCTATGCCGAACCCAAAAAAATAACCGAGTTTAAGGACGGACTAAAGGTAAACTTCTATAATGATGATGGTGATGTGGCTTCAGTTTTAACTTCCTTGTATGGTCAAATAGATGGAGTCTCAGGGAATATTACTGTTCGAGATAGCGTTAAGTTTTTAAACGTTAAACAAGAAAAAACACTGGCAACAGAAGTCTTGTATTGGAATAAAGGAGGTGATTCAATTTATACCAACAAACCTGTTGTAATTACCTCGCCTGATATGGTTGTTTCAGGTGTTGGCGCATGGACAACACGAGCTTTTGATACAGCGCAATTTTATGAACCTACCGCTAAAATTTACCTCAATAAATAAAAGATGAAAACATACAATAAAATAATGCAATTCTTTTGGTTGGCTATGGGATTAGTAACCATTGTAGCGGTAACATATATGGGGCTTACAGATGGCTTTGATCGCTGGGCTTCTTATTACTTTTTCGGCGTACTAGCTTTATTACTATACTTTGTAAGGCGTTTTATGATGAAAAGAATGGAAAAGCATGAGGCCTATCTAGAAGAAAAAGGTAAGAAAAAGTAAGTCTTTTTTTAGTAATAATGAGATTCGAATTATATTTATGCTGTTATTCAATATAAGTATGAAAATGATGGTGAATTAATTTAATGGTCAACAGTCTACGTGTATATTCTTTAAGGTTACTGTCAAGTGTCTTGCTACTTTTAATAGTTCCTCAACTGTCAGCACAGTATGTGGTGAGTGGAAAAGTCACCGATGAACTTAACTTAGGCATTCCTTTTGCAGATATTTTTGTTAAAAATTACGCGGATTTACGAACCCGTGCCGACATTGAGGGTAATTACTTGATGCGGTTGGAGGTAGGAGAGTATTACGTTGTTTTCTCTGCATCTGGTTATCAAAAACGAGAATATTATCTAATTGTAGAAGAAAGGAATCAAAAGGTTGATATGCAGCTCTTTCCAATGCAGGTTAAAGACTTAGAGGAATTTAATTTTGCTCAGAAACGACGAAATGTCGGACGTGAGATCGTATTGAAGACGGTAGCTGTTAAAAATATAATTGACCATAATATGTATCCCCACATTTGTGATGTTTACATAAGGGCTAAAGATGAGGCGAAAAAGACCGAACATTACAATGAAAAAAATGACGAATCGGAAGATGCAGAAGATGATGATGCTCGATTCTATGATGCAGAAGCCTTAAAAGAGAAAAAAATGCGACAACTTAATGCCATAAATATGGTGGAAGTTGAAATGGAAAGAAGCTACGCCCCACCTAATAATATTAAGGAAGTCAGAACAGGATATACCAAGAGGGGTAGTGATCGAAACTTGTATTTTACAACAACCGCAAAGTCAAATTTTAATTTCTTTCAAAATATACTTTACTTAGATGACCTCAGTAAATCACCTATTCAATCTCCTTTATCAACCGCTGGAATACTCTCCTACAAATATCAGTTGATCGAGAAGATAAAAAGAGAAAATTTACCTACACTCAATAAAATTAAAATTAGTGCGCGTAATATTTCTACATCAACTTTAGACGGCTTTGTTTATATACAAGATAGCACATGGCTGGTAGAAAAAATCGATTTTACTATTGTAAAAGGAAACCTATATATCTATGATCATTTTTCTGTCGTACAAGATTTTGAAATTTATGGAGATACCTTATCTGTCCTTAAACAACAAGACATGAAGTATGATGTTGCATATAAAAATGAGCAGTTTGAAGGTAGCACGGTTGTTAATTATCAAAACTATAATTTCAATCCTTCATTTGATAAGAAAATGTTTGGAAATGAACTGGCTGTTACGACTCAAGCTGCATACGAACGTGATTCCTCTTATTGGTCAACAAAGAGATTGACACCGTTAACACCAAAAGAACAGCAATACATAAAACAACGTGATAGTATTGAGAATTTATTTACCAAAACAACCTATTTAGACTCCATAGATTCTGTTTTTAATAAGGTGGATTTTTGGAAAGTAGTTTGGTTTGGTATTGATCATAGGAATAGAGCAAAAAAAACACAATGGACGATTAGCTCTATTGCTGCAACGCTAAGACCGCTTTATATCGCAGGCCCAAGAATAGGTCCAGATTTTGATTTTTTTAAAAAATGGGATGATGAAACAACTTTTGATAGTTATACACGCGTTGATGTGGGAGTGCTCAATGGAGATATAAAAGGATACACCAACTTGCGTTACCTGTATAATCCTTTTCGGCAGTCTCGGGTAGGAATTAATTTAACACATAATTATGACCTCATTCGTTCTTATGATGCATTAACACAGGTGTTTTTACGTGATAATTTTATTGAGCGCACATCTGGTTCGCTCTATCATGATTTTGAAATCTTTAATGGCTTATATCTAGAGAGTAGTTTAACGTATACCAACAGAAGACCTTTACCAGAAGATACAAAGTTTATTCGATGGTTTGATGATGCATTGGAAAATACAGAACCTCCTAAGTTTATTGAGTATAACGCATTAATTGCTGATATAATGTTACGTTATACTCCTTTTCAAAAATACATGAGAGAACCCAATAGAAAGGTTGTTCTAGGCTCAAAATGGCCAATGTTCTATATGTATTACGAAAAGGGAATTCCTGAATTTATCGGTAGTGAAGTAAACCATGATTACATAAGATTTGGTGCTACTCAAACCTTTAAAATATCTACCCTTGGAACCTCTAAATATCACCTCACAACAGGAAGGTTCTTAAATAAAAAAATTCTACGTGCTGAAGATATGCAATATCATCGACGTTCTGATCCAATTTTATTTTCTAATCCAATGTACTCCTATCAAGATTTAGACTCAACTTTACCTACCATGAATTGGTATTTTGAATCACATTATATTCATCATTTTAATGGCGCATTAATTAATAAGATTCCATTCATGAAAAAAACCCGTATTTCGACTGTTGCAGGAGGAGGATACTTATGGGTTCCTGAACATAATTGGACACATTATGAATTCTATGCAGGTTTAGAGCGTGTTTTTAAATTTGCTAGAAGAAGATTACGTCTCGGTATTTACGCTGCTTTCTCAGATGGAAATCAAATTGATCCTAGAACTACATTTAAAGTTAGCTTTGCCATTTTAGATGAACGCAGTATGAAGTTTACATTTTGATATTACCATTACAATTTTAGAATACTAAATACCCAGTGAATTCTATAAAACTTTAACTTCAACCCTTCTGTTTTTTTGGGCTTCATTGTCATCTCTTTTTTGTAATTCGCAGTCTGTAACAATCATTCTCTGTTCACCATAACCTTTAGCTTTAATGCGATTGGGAGAAACGCCTAACTTTACCAAATAATTTTTACTGCTTTTTGCTCTCCGATCGGATAACCATAAATTATAATCATCTTTTCCAAGGCAGTCCGTATGTGCGCTTAATTCAATTTTAACGTCAGGATTATCATCTAAAAACCCTTTTACCTTATCCAAAACAGGATAGGAGTCTTCTCTGATGTAAGAACTGTTAAAATCGAAATAAATATTGTCAATTTGAATTACTAAATCCTTCTTGGCTTCATACTTCATTGAGAATGGATTCATACGAGACAAAACCTCCTCTCTGATTTCTTGAGGTCCATCAAATTCAGGAATTATTTCTTCATGCGCTATATAATCGTCCTTTTCAAAAATCACTTTGTAGGCTTTGTCCTTACGTACATGAAATGACCATTTTCCTTCAAGATCAGTTTGTTTTTTTTCTACAAAATTCCAGGTTCCATCTTCTGACTTAACAAGAAGTTGAACTTCAATATCGCTAATTTCATTTCCTGTGATATCATCTATAACTCTCCCAGAGATAAGTACAGGTTGTAGTTGTACTTGTTTTAAACTTTTATGAATCATAGTAGATTTCTCGTTAAAAGATAGTGTTTTTGTTACGTAATAAGGATGATCATAGGTGATCTTTAATTTTTGTTCATTTTGGATTAATTTTTCCCATTTTCCTAAAGTATCAGTTTGGGTTGCGGTTTTTTTATTAATTAAAATATCTACCGCTGCAATTGGAAGGTTGGAAACGGTATCCTTTACAAAATAGTCATAAGCTGGAAATTTAATTTGAAATACATCATCTTGATTGGCATCATTATAGTTTCTGTTAGAAGTTAAAAGTCCGAAAGAAATGTCTGGTGAAAGTACAAATGAAAAATCATCTTGACAGCTATTTATTGGAAAACCTAAATTTTTAGCTTCGGTGAATTCATTCTGATTGATTTGACTTAAAAACACATCAGAACCTCCATGGTTTTCATGTCCATAGCTCGAATAAAACAAGGAATCATTTTTAACAAAAGGTGTTATTTCGTCGTAAGCTGTATTCACATTTTTACCACAATTAATTATCTCTGACCAACCCGTTTCGGTTTTTTGAACATAATAAACATCAAAACCACCAAATCCATTTGGTTTGTCAGAAACAAAATATAAGCGCTTACCATCTGCAGATATTGCGGGATGGGTAAAATTATACGCTTCTTGATTAAATGAAAGTAGAGTAGAAGAAGCGCGACCTTCCGTAATATCCATTTCGAACAATTGTAGAACATTTTTCTGCTCACGGAATGATCTTTTTTTACTGTTTATATTTGCTGTGAAATAGATTTTGTTTGACTGGCTACAAAAACTCGGATAGGCATTAAAAAAGGGAGTTTCTTCCTCAAAAGGTAAAGGTTGAATATGCTGAACGCTGCTGCCTTTATCTATTGTTCCCAATGTTGTAAATGTTGTTTGATCTTCTTTGTTTTCTAATTGTAATCCTGCAATTAAATCGCCGTTTTCTTTAAATGTGTATCCCATACCTTGATGGATATTTGGGATATTAATTTGTTTTATTGTTAAAGCCTTATTTTTTTTACTATTGTTTTGCGGAAACAGGATCCTATCATTTCTAAATCGCTTGTTTCTCATAGAGCTGTAGTTGAGCTGTGCTAAGTATTTGTCTGCTGCATCATAATTACACTGCATCCTCATGAGTTCTACCAATCTTTTTAAAGCTGTGGTGTCTTGCTCATTTTCCTTGTATATCTCTTTGTAAGCTTTTACACTTGATGCTACTCTGTTCATTTGATAATAACAATCAGCCAGTTTTTTTAGCTCATCATTTTCTAATTGTCCTTCTTCAGCCAATGTTTTTTCAAATCTTAAGCTGGCTTCTTTGAAGTACTTCGCATTATAATATTCCATTGCTGTAGTTTGAGCTTGGATTACACCAGCTAATAAGATAGAAATAAGTAACGTAACTGTTTTTAACATGGTTGTGAAGCTTTAAATTTTAAAACCTGGGTGAGGTAACTGGAATAAGATTTCTTGAAGGTGCATCGAAAACGAGCATGATTTCGTGTGTATTACTATGGTGTCTGGATAATTCAGACATGCCAAAGTCGTAACTGTAAGAGATTGTAAGCTGATTAAAAGCTTTTATTGAAAATATAGCTGCCAAATCATTAGAAGTTCGGTAGGTTAGGCCTAAACCTATAAAGTCATTGTATAGCAATCGTGCATTGAAATCAGCTTGTAACGGTGCCGCAATAACTCCTTTTAATAATGTTGAGACACCTAATTTAAAGGATTTTGAAAGTTGAAATTGGTAGCCACCTGTTAGAAAGTAATGAAAGTCTTTTGGCGTAAAGCGTTGCTCATTATCATAAAATGTTGTGTTGTTAAGAAATGTTGGTACAGCAATACCGACATAATAATTGTCTGAAAATAAATAAGTACTAAACCCAAAACTTGGTTGGATTTTGTTGGTAGCTGTTTCTGGAAACGAAGGATCGTTTAGCGTGTTCAGGTAAAGTTCAGAATAATCTGCCGCAGTATTCATCATGCCACCTTTTAATGCGAGTGATAAGAATAAATTACGCGATAATTTCATACGATAAGCAATTCCCAAATCTACATTAGTGATTGCGTTAGCTCCTATTTGATCATAAGCGACTATACCTCCAATATGTAATTTTGTGGATTTTATAGGCGCATTAATACTAAATAATGATGTTTTTGGAGCCCCCTCAAATCCGACCCACTGTTGCCTGTGTAAACCGGCTACATTGATATGATCGTTAGCGGCAATAGCAGCCATGTTTAAAATTGGCTGATGAATCATATATTGTGTAACGAAATGTTGATTTTGGCTAAAAGAGAGTAAGCAATTCAAAATGATAATAACAGATACAATAAAATTTCTCATCTTTATTTCTTTTTAAATTCAATAAAACCTTTCAATACTTCGCTTTCATCATCGGGCTTAAATAAATAATAGTATGTTCCCGCAGGTAAGTCATCACCACCAATTGCTCCCTGAACATTGCTTTGTCCCGACCAATCATTTTCATAAGGCTGCGCAGAAAAAACTTCATCTCCCCATCTATTAAATATGGTTAAAGAGTTGTTTGGATAGTATTCCAAACTTTCGATATAAAAAAGATCATTTATTCCGTCATTATTGGCAGAAACTCCATTCGGTATGTTTATTTCAATGTTTACATCTGCTAGCGCAAAAACATCATCTTGAATTTGAGTATAGTTTTTAATACTCAAGGCGCGATCAAGATTAAAATAATTATCTAATTCTAAATCTGCTAGTGCATCATAAAATTGAGTACCTCTCCATTGTGCAATCGTTTTAAAATTTCCATCTGTTACATTCCAAAATAGTTTGATTTCTGCAGATGAATTACCAGATAATTGATGAATATTATGATAATACGCATTGTTTATTTCACCAAGATCGTTTGTTTTTAGATTTATATCAAATGGACCAGTGGCGCCAGAAGCACTTGTTCCGCTATTATCCATAGAACTTCCAATATTGGAAAGACGCACTTGAAAAAGATTAGTCGAATTATCATCAGGCGTTATCAATACCACTCTATGATTGGGTGATAAATTCGTTGCGCCAGTAGGGAAAAGATATTCATTCGATGAATTGGTAGCTCTTACAAAGTAACCACCTAAGGTATTTGATGAAATAAATCCTTGATCAACAAATAAGGAGTTTAAACTAGGATTGAGTAAATACACCTTGTTTACATTTGTTTCTAATATTTGATTATTAATATCTAATTCATTCAATATGCTTGCTGATGTTAGAAATGACTTTTCATCAAGTGTGTTGCCTGAAAAATATAAATTGTAAAAAACAGTTGAATCTATACCTAAAATTTCTTGATTGTTACCATACAATAGTACTTCTCCAGCGTTTTGATTGGTAAACAAAACTCCACCACTGTTGTTTTCAATATCATTCCGAATTTGAATTTCTCCTGAATTATCAATACGCCCATTTGATTCGGCTTTCACGCCTCCTTGAATTGTAATTACAGCACCTGATTGTACGGTTAATTCCGAATTCACTAGAGTAATATCTTGTGCTATTGATAGCTTATGAACAAAAGTTAGAATAACAATAAAAAGTAAAACTCGCATGTTATTTAGTATTTTCAATTAGTGTTTTTATTTGATTCTTTAGTTCTTCAACTTCGTTTTCCAACTCTTCAAATTTATTTTGTTGTTCTACCAACTGTTGATTTTCAGTTTTCAAAGCGTCAATTTCAAGTTGTTGTTCCTGTATTGCTTTTGTTAGAATTGGAATTAATTTAATGTAATCAACACTCCACAATTCATCGGAGTCATTCTTTGGTTTAAATACCATTTCAGGTACTACTTTATAAAGCTCTTGCGCTAAGAACCCGTAAGAATACCCGCCTTTATCTGAGATAGCCAATCCATTTTCTGTTTTTTCAGAATTATGTTGGAAATAATAAACAGGATTAAGCTTTTTAATGGTGCCTACTGCATCTCCAATTGATTGACGGTTACTTTTAATTCGTTCATCCGAATATGTAAGCCACCCTGTAGCCCTTGCCTGCCCATATAAGCTCATTTGATTTTTTAACTCAAGTGCATATAATGGTGCTTGATGATCACCAACTCCAACTTTAGCATCTTGAGTTAACACTAATGCTTCTCCCATGTAGCCCGGTAATCCTGCTTCAATTGGAAAGAAGCCTAGGTTACCTGTCAGTCCAACTCGCGCACGGTATTCTTCAGTGGCTCCCGTTCCTCCTCTGAAAATTAATCTTGCACCATCGTTTGTTCCATTATCAATTAATACTTCACCGTTTACTTCAAGTCTGTGTGTAGGATTGTTTGTTCCAATTCCTACATAGTCATTGCTTCCTAAAGCTGTTATCGCTGTAGATGATCCTGAAATGTTTTCCAAACGAAAATCACCAGCATTTGTGGAATTTAATCCCCAAGTTCCTCCAGAAGTATTCTCAAGACGCATTACCAAAGGGTTTCCAGATAGATGTAATTTTGATAACGGGTTGTTGTTTCCTATTCCTACATCTCCATTTGTAAATATACTTTGATTGATGGACGTCGCTTGATTTGTTGTACCCGATTCATACCAATCATGATCTTTCAGGGAAGTTAACATAACAGTGTTTCCATTCGAAATACTCAAATTGTCTCCAGTTAAGGTTAAGTTTTGACTATCTGATCCAACTAAACTGGATAAATCAACATTTACGGAAGCTCCGTTCTGTATATCAATGGTTAGAATATTTCCTGAAAGGGTTGCATTTGTTAGGTCTTGATTATCTGTTCCTATCAACGAAGAAAGATCTACTGATGTGGAAGTTCCATTTTGAATATCTATGGTCAATGTTGTACCACTTAAAGTTGCACCCGTTAGGTTTTGATTATCTGTACCGATAAGGTTGCCAAGATCAACTGTATTATTAGCTCCGTCAACCCAACCTGAGAGCAATGTACCATTTAAAACCAAAGAATCGAGATGTGTGTCAATAGAATCTTGCAAATTGTTCAAAAATGTAGTATTATTTAATAATGTATCACCGTTATTATAAATGATATTGATAATATCGTTTTGATTTACACCTGTTAAGCTAGTGAGGTCAACGCTAGTATTATTTCCATCCACCCATCCATTTAAGATGTTCCCATTTAATGTGAGAGAATCCAGATGTGTATCAATTGAATCACCTAAACTGGTCAGAAATGTTTCGTTGTGTAGTAAGGTATCTCCATAATTATAAATCATACTCACCATACTATCTACAAAAACTTGATTAACCACTAAGCTTTCTAATATAGAATCAGATAAGTTATTAATGGTAATATAGCGTACCACACCAACTGAAGGGTTGTGGATTAATAAAGCATTTTCCCCAGCGCTCACAGCGGTTAACCCTTCAATTCTTAAGGGTTCATCTCCTGTGTTAAGCGGTTTTATGTGTAGCGTATTCGTTGGGTTTTCTTCGTTTATTCCCACGTTTTGCGCGGTCACGTGAGCTGTTGAAATAATGAATATAAAAATCCATATTAAGGCTTTTAAATTTAAGTTTGGCTTCTGCATTGTGTTATATATTGTGTTAATTTATTACAAATGTAACATGTTGTTAGTAATTATTGAGAAGTGTTAACCCCTCAATATTTTTAATGTTTTGATTTTCATGTTTGTATATTGGATTGATGAGTGATATCTAGCCCATACAATTTTAAATGTGTTTGTTTGTATATTAGATTCAAATTATCCACATGTTTATTTCTATAAGTTTGAATATTAATTCATTTTATTTAAGTTCTATTCTAACAATCTTACCTTTAAACTTTTTTAGTATATTTGATTAGATGATTTCAACCATTCTAATAGCAGATAAACACGAATTATTTAGAAAATGTCTTATAAATACTTTGATAGATTCTTTTCCAAGAACAAACTTTTTGGAGTCCGCTTCTGGAATTGATTTATTAAGTAAAGCAAAAGAGGAACAACCCGATGTTATCATTTCAGGTATCAAACTGAATGAGCTAAATGGAATTAAAACATTAATCCGATTAAAAGAGATGGGGTTAAGTTCTAAGATCATAATGTTAACATCACAAACGGCAAAAGAGTTTATATTTATTGCCAAAGAATATGGCGCGAATGGCTATATCACAAAAAACATCTCTCCTGAAAGTTTAAAGGAAGTAATACTTAGGGTTTATACATCTAACTTGTTTATCTGTTCAGAATGGTTTTCTCTTGATTTTCATAATAGTAATCAATTCATTAAAAAAGTTCTTCCTGTGCTGAATACACTTACAAAGAGAGAGCGTGAGGTATTGACTCATTTTTTCGAAGGATTAAACACAAATGAAGTTGCTACGCAAATGAATATTCAGCAAAAATCGATAAACAATTATAAAAATAGGATTTTATCAAAGATGGGCAATGAATCAAATATTTATTTCAATGATTGGGTAAATAAGAATAGAAATGTATTAAAGTATTTAATTTAAAAGGAACACTTTCCCTTGAAATGGAAATTAATCGTAGGGAATTAATTTTATTTTTAGGCCCGTCCAGTCTATAAGTTCATTACCACTATCTCTGATGTCTTCATCTATACTTTTATAAAACCATTCAGTTGCCAGGTTTACATTGGGAAGGTCATCAATCGATTTAAGTAATTTGGCTATATCAACTATATACTTTGTAGATGTTGAATTAAAATAATCGAGTTTGAAAATCACCTTTAAGTGGTGACTGTCTTTGTCTTTTTCTATTGTATTTCTATAGGTGATTAGCCACGCTATAATGGGTTCAAAAAAGCTGGGTGCATTTTCGGGTCTTGATTCTCCTTGAAAATTAAATATTCCAGTATCAGCATTTAAATCAACAAAAAAACTACTAGCTGTTGGATCAATTTTTAAACGTTGCATATGATTTATGTTAATTGGGTTAAAGTTTATAACTTGTCAAGTCTGACATCGATAATAACATTGCTATTATCATCAGTTGAGATTAATATTTTATTATTGGATTGTAAGCGAATTAGTTCCATACCTACACCGATTGTGCCTTTGTCGTTTATTTCACCATTCAATAATTTTTCTTTGTATTGATTTTTTAATTCTTGGATGCTTAATGAATTAATATTAGTAGAATAAGATAAAAGATTGTGTCTCTCGTCAACAGATATAGTGTTTATGGTAATTATTCTATAGCAGTCATCCGTTTTTAGTATAACTAATTCAACCTCGCTTTCGCTATGATCGCTATGAAGCATTGTGTTTTCAAGAAGTTCATTAACAATAGAGTAGATGCGTTTTTTTGTAACAAAATCAATGTCTAAGGACGATTTTACATCATTCAAAATATTGGTAATTTCTTCATGTTTAATAATACAGGATTCCCTATAAATTTGAGTATAGCGATCTGAAAAAACACTAAGGTATTGATTGTTAATGACCATAATCTTTTTATTTACAAGATTTTAACTTCGACTCTTCTGTTTTTTTGAGCTTCTTTATCATCTCTTTTTTGTAATTCACAATCCTTAACAATCATTTTTTGTTCTCCATATCCTTTAGCTTTTATCCTTTTTGGATCTATACCTGCCTCTACTAAATATTTTTTACTTCTACTTGCCCTTCTGTCAGATAACCATAAGTTATAATTATCTTTTCCTATACAGTCCGTGTGAGCACTAAGTTCTATATTTATATTTGGATTTTCATTTAAAAAATTCTTTACTTTATCAAGTACTGGAAATGATTCTTCACGAATATATGAACTATTAAAGTCGAAATATATATTATCAATTTGAATAATCAAATCTTTCTTGACTTCATATTTCATTAAAAAAGGATTAATTCTAGTTAAAGCCTCATTTCTTAATTTTTCATTTTCATTTTTGCGTGGAATAATTTCATTATGTGTTAGGTAATTGTCTTTTTCAAGGACAACTTTATGAGTTCTGTCTTTGCGAACATGAAACTCCCATTTCCCATCACCATCCGTTTTTTTAACTTCCACAAGCTCCCACTTATCGTTCTTAGTTTTTTCATATAATGATACAGACGCTCCTTTTAATGTATTACCTGTAATGTCATCTTTCACCTGACCAATCAATAAGTTTGGAGTAAGAGAGACAAGTTTTAACTCATTTAAATTCTCAATGGAAAGATTCTTATATTTTAAAGTTTTCGTATTGTAATAAGGATGGTCAAACGTTATCTCAGTATCCGTCCCGAGTGAAATTTGTTTTGTCCATTTTCCTTGATCGTCAGATAGAAAACTTGTCTCATCGTTAAATAAAATAGACACATCGGAGATTGGATCTTTTGAACGTTCATCTGTAATTAGTCTTTTAATTACAGGGAAAGTCACCTTATAGACATCATCTTTATTTTCATCTTTGTGATTTCGATCAGAAGTAAATAGTCCTTCACCAGAGTCAGGTGCTAAAATAAATGAAAAGTCATTCATACAACTATTGATGGGTTGTCCCAGGTTAGTGGCTTTTAAAAACTCACCTTTATTTGTTTGGCTTTTAAAAATGTCTGATCCGCCATAATTATTATGTCCATAGCTTGAAAAATATAAAGTCTCTTCTTTTGAATAAGGCGTTAGCTCATCAAAAGGAGTGTTTATATGCTCACCACAATTTTTTATTTCAGACCATCCATCATTTGTTTTATTTACATAATAAACATCGAATCCACCAATACCTCCAGGTTTGTTAGAAACGAAATATAATCTCTTTCCGTTATCTGAAATAGCCGGATGTGTAAAATTATAATCTGGCATGTTAAAGCTTAAAAGTTCAGGTTCGTTATCTTCTGAAGATAAGTTTATTGAGTAAATCTGAAGTACATTCTGTCTTTCTTTAAATGATAATCTCTTATCGCTGATGTTAGCTGTGAAGTATAAAGTGTTTGATTGTTTGCAATAGCTAGGAAACGCATTGAAGAAAGATGTTTCCTTATTGAAGCTGAATGTTTTTACCTGTTGAAAGTCTGATGCAGAATTGAAGACACCTAATGTAGTAAATGTTGATCGCGCTTCTTTATCTTTATGACTGATTGCTCCTAATAGATCTCCATTGCCAAGAAATGTATATCCCATTCCCTTATCCACTTGTGGTAATTTAAGAATTTCAAGTTCAGCAGAACTTGAAGTATTAATGTTTGATTGCGGAAAATTAATTTTAGATTCAATTATTTTTTCAAAATTGAATTTCGCTTTATTTTGTTTCGATAAAAAAACGTCATCGTATTCAGAATAATATTGTTGTGATTCATCAAAATCGCAAAACATTCTCTTTAACTCAGCTAGTCTTATTAAGACAATTGAATCTTTGATACTTCTCTTATAAAGATCTTCATAAAGTTTAATACTACTTTCAAATTTCTTTAAATGGAAGTAGCTGTCAGCAAGTTTTAGCTGGAGCATTTTATTATTCCCTTTATCTTTCTTGATTTCTTTTTCAAATATTATACTTGCTTCTTTGTAATATCCAGCCTCATAATAATTATTAGCTTTACTTTGCCCTTTAGCAGACGTTGCATAGGCAATTATTAAAACCATTAATAATAAATTTTTCATAATCAGATTTTAAATAGAGTTGTGTTAGAATCGTGGAGATGCAACTTTTAATAGATCTCTAGATGGAGTATCAAAAGTCAACATTATTTCATGTGTATTACTATGATATCTAGAAATTTCAGATATTCCTAGATCATAACTGTATGCAAGCGTAAGTTTATCAAACATTTTAACCGACATCAATAGTGCTATATCATTTGAAGATCTGTAAGAAACACCTATACCTAAAAATTCTTTATAAAGTAAACGTGCATTTAAATCAGCTTGAACAGGTGATCCTAAAACTCCTTTTATCAAGGTTGAAATGCCTAGGTCCAATGAATTACTTAAGTTAAACTCATAACCAGCTGTAGTAAAATAATGAAAATCTTGCGGTATTACGAGTTGATTTTCTGTATAAAAGTTAGAGTTTCTTATTAAGGATGGAATGGCCAAACCTATGTAATATTTTCTTGAAAAGAAATAAGCGCTGAATCCAAAGTCTGGTTGGAGCTCATTTACTGATGTTGAGGAGAACTTGGGGTCAATCTCATCTTTTAGTGATAAAGTCGAATAATCAGAACTAGTATTTGTAATTCCACCTTTCAAAGATAATGATAAGTAATTTTTAGTATTCAACTTCATTCGATAGGCAACACCAAGATTGATATTTGTAATTGAATTAGATCCAATTCTATCAAATGAAGCTATTCCTCCTATATGCAAATTTGTTGTCTTTATAGGTGAATTAACACTAAAAAATGATGTAGCTGGCGCTCCTTCAAATCCGACCCATTGTTGGCGATGAACCAGCGCAGCATTGATTGTGTTGTTCCCACCAATGGAAGCCATATTTAATATGGGTTGGTGGATCATATATTGTGTTATATTTAATTTATTCTGACCCAACAAAAATGATGAGGTCAAAAACAATAAAAAGCTTCCGACTAGTAGTTTATTCATGATGATTGCTTTTAAGTTATTTTTATCTTTTTAATTCTATATATCCTTTAATAGGATCTTGATTATCATCTAGTTTAAGTATGTAAAAGTATGTTCCTGCTGGTAGTTTGTTTTCTCCAAGTCCACCTGAATTGTTTTGTCCTTCCCAGCTATTTTTATAAGGTGCTTCTTCAAATACTTTATCGCCCCATCTGTTAAATATAAGGATGCTGTTGTTCGGATAATTTTCCAAATTCGTTACTTCAAAGAAATCATTTAAACCATCGCCATTCGGAGATACACCATTTGAAATGTCAATTGTAATTTCGATACAGTCATTCGTAATTACTGTCTCTGTAATTGAAGGGCAACCATCTGTTGTTGCCATAATCTCCACCTCCTGATTATTTGGAATGTCAGTTATAGACGTGGGTGTAACGTTCCCTAAACTTGCTGTTATAGTAGCTTCTGGATTTGTTGTATACTCAACCGAATATTTGCCTTCTAATTTATTACAAATAATTTCTTCTATCGTAAGCATAGGAGCTGCGTTTACGTCTATTGTTCCTGATGATTCATTACTAGAGCATCCAGTTGTCGTATTGGTAAATATCATCTCTGTTGTGCCTTGAGCAACTCCTGTAACTTCACCATCATTTGTAATTATAGCTATACTTGCATCATTAGTTGACCAAGTACCACCAGATGTTGGTTCTAAATTCAATGTAGCACCTTCACAAACTAAATTATTTGCAGGTACTGTAATTGTTGGTATTGGATTCACTGTGATTGTTCCTGCTGCTGCTGAACTAGAACAACCCGTTGTTGTTGATGTAAAAATGACATTAGTTGTTCCTTGAGCGACTCCTGTAACTAGACCACCATTTGTGATTGTAGCTATATTTGCATCACTACTTGACCATGTTCCGCCTGTTGAAGGTGATAAATTTAAAGTTGCTCCCTCACATACATTTCCACCAGAAGGGAGTGTTACCGATGGTGTTGGATTCACAGTTATACTTCCAGCTGCAGCCATACTTGAGCAACCTGATGCAGTCTCGGTATAAATTACTGTAGTATTACCAGCAGAAATACCTGTTAAAAGTCCAGCATTATCAATTGTAGCTACAGATGGATTACTGCTTGTCCATGTTCCACCAGTTGATGGAAGTAGATTTAAGGTTTCTCCTTCACAAATAACACCTCCAGAAGGAACTGTAATTGTAGGTGAAGAAGGATCGTTTAAATCATACACTGTGTTGTCAATTGTTGAACAACCGTTTAAAACAACTTCTATTGGAGAATAACCACCAGCTCCTAATCCTGAGAGTACAATTTCTCCTGCAGCATTTGAAGTTTGAGTGTTTAGTGCTCCAGAAGCTATTGATACATCATAACTTGTTGATGTATTTAATCCAGATATTGTAATGTTACCATCAGTTGCACCACAAGAACTAGGATCTGTTAATGCTACTGTAAAGGTAGGCAATGGATTAACGGTGATGGTTCCATCTCCTGGTGTACTAGAACAACCTGTTGATGTCGATGTGAAAACCATGTCCGCTGTTCCCTCAGAAACACCTGTTACCACTCCACCGTTTGTGATCGTAACTACACTCACATCACTACTTGCCCATGTTCCACCCGTTGCAGGAGTTACGTTTAAAGTCGCTCCTTCACAAAGAATTCCGCTTGATGGGATGGTTACTGTTGGTAGAGGATCTACGGTTACTGTTCGTGTTGCTGTAGCATCTGAACAACCACCTGTTCCAGTAACTGTATAGGTTATT
This sequence comes from Brumimicrobium salinarum, assembly GCF_002844555.1. Classification (GTDB taxonomy): domain Bacteria; phylum Bacteroidota; class Bacteroidia; order Flavobacteriales_D; family Crocinitomicaceae; genus Brumimicrobium; species Brumimicrobium salinarum. The sequence continues at coordinate 2 of NZ_PJNI01000020.1, read as the reverse complement.
GT
>NZ_PJNI01000002.1 GCF_002844555.1 Brumimicrobium salinarum | reverse complement strand
AAAAAAATGAACACCGAAGTGTTCATTTAAAAAAATCTATATGCTTTTTATGCGCTATTGATCCAGTAAATCTGAATCTTCAGTTACAGCGTTTTTATATTTTGCATCTCCAAAAGCCAACATAGGTAAAAAGATAAATGGAAGGAAAATTATTCCAATTGTATAGCCAACATCTTTACCAAATGCTTTTGATAGGTCATTATAGACAATAATTGAAACGATAATATTTACAATTGGAATCAGCATGAGTATGATCCACCAAATAGGACGTCCAACAATTTCCAATAATACAACAATGTTATAAATAGGGATTATTGCTGCCCAACCAGGCTTTCCAGCTTTTGAATAGATTGTCCATAATGATGCAATCATCAAAACAATGATGCCTAAATAAAGTAAAATTCCAATAATTTGTGCTAAACTTTCCATAATAAATAGTATGTTTTTAAATTTCCCTACTCATGTGGCTTTTCGGATACGCCCTGTTTTTAAAGTGAGGCTTGTCTTCACTATTTTCAAAAATAATAATTTAATTATATTATTAACACTTAATTTTACGTAAATCTATTTTTTTTGGGTATTTAATTTTATTGTAAATAACTAAAAGTAAGTGATCAATACGATTTCGGTGCAAGTTTTATACAGTTGATTACATAGCTTATATGGTTAATAAAAATAGGAGGAAAGTAAATCCTCCTATTCAATAATGTTATTCTTCAGTAAACTTATCAATTACTTCTTGTGTTACTCCTGTAGAACTAAATCCACCATCGTGGAAGAGGTTTTGCATGGTAACGTATTTTGTGTAATCTGAAAACATGGTAACACAATAATCTGCACAAGCCTCAGCACTGGCATTTCCTAACGGACTCATTTTGTCACTAAAAGAAACAAATTCATCAAAACCTTTGATTCCTTCTCCAGCTGTTGTTGGAGTAGGGGATTGCGATATCGTATTGATACGCACTTTATTTTTAATTCCATAATGGTAACCAAAACTTCGAGAAATAGATTCAAGTAATGATTTTGCATCAGCCATATCGTTATAATCTGGGAAAATTCGTTGAGCTGCAATATACGTTAATGCTAAAACAGATCCCCATTCACTAATTGCATCTTTTTTCATTGAAATAGATAGAATTTTATGTAAAGACGTTGCTGAGATATCTAAACTTTGACTATAAAACTTATAATTTAAGTCAGTATAATGTTTGCCTTTTCTAACATTTGGTGACATTCCAATTGAATGAAGTACAAAATCAATTTTTCCTCCAAGAATTTCCATCGATTGATCGATTAAATTAGAGATGTCTTCGTCACTTGTAGCATCAGCCGGAATAATTTCACTGTTTGTTTTATCTGCTAATTCTTGTATTTGCCCCATGCGCATTGCAATAGGAGCATTCGTTAAAACAAATTTTGCTCCTTCAGCGTGTGCAAGTTCGGCTACCTTCCATGCGATTGACTTGTCATTCAATGCACCAAAAATAATTCCTCGTTTTCCTTTTAATAAATTGTTCGCCATTTTATATTTCTTTAATTACAAAAATAGAAAACTTCTTGAATCTTTAAAGCCAATAAAAACAAATAGGAAAAAGTTGACATTGAATTAAACCAATTCTTTATATTCGTGTTATAGGTGTTGAAAAGAATTTTTCAATGAATTCATATTTGATAAATTAATAAACGATATGTCTGAAAATAAAAAAGACAAGAAAAATAATAACGAAGATTTTATTAATCCAATTGATCCAGATCATATTACGGAAAATCCGCATAACTTGCCGTATCCGCATACACAGGGAAGCGCTCTGGTGAAACCAGAAGACGAAGGAAGATTAAAGGGAAGGGCTCTAAATGCCATGGAACACCAAACGGATATGCAACTCAAGCAGCTTTACGATCAAATGAATCTATTGGCAGAACAAGCAAAGGGATTACAAGATAGAAAAGTTATTTCTGAAAAAATTTATAATGCCGAAATGCGATTTGAGCCTTTGATTAATCATATTTATCATTTGTATCAAAAAGAGAATAAAACGTATCTTCTTTCTTTAATTGCTCCTGACCAGTGGGGAAGATCAAAAAAACGTTTTGAATTTGTAGCTACTGTCCAATTGCTTGCAGATCATACATGGGACATTCTTGAAAAATCTAAGGATATTGAGTTGTAAAGTGCAACTTGTATTTGCGAATTATATATAACATTTAGTATTCAATATTTATCACATGATTTTAACCATTGAAAATATTCTGTTAATTGGTTCTTTGCTTTTATTTATAAGTATTATTATAGGTAAAACTTCTTCTCGTTTTGGTGTGCCTACCTTGCTTCTTTTTCTCACAATTGGAATGATGGCAGGTTCTGACGGAATAGCAGGAATTAAGTTCAACGATCCGCAAATTGCTCAGTTTATAGGAATTGTTTCACTCAACTTTATTTTATTTTCGGGTGGATTAGATACCAATTGGAAAACAGTAAAACCAATTCTTAAAGAAGGAATAGCACTTTCAACTCTTGGCGTTTTCCTTACTGCAATGTCACTCGGACTATTTGTTTTTTGGTTAACAGATTTCACCATTTACGAGAGTTTACTTTTAGGTTCTATTGTTTCCTCAACTGATGCCGCAGCAGTTTTTTCTATTTTAAGATCGAAAGATATTGCACTAAAAACAAACTTACGTCCAACTTTAGAGTTAGAAAGTGGAAGTAACGACCCAATGGCCTATGTTTTGGTCATTTCATTTTTGACTTTAGTTATTAACCAAGACCAAAGTTTTGTTTCTATTATCCCCATGTTTCTGCTGCAAATGTCCTTGGGTGCAATTGCAGGTTTTGCTTTTGGAAGAATAAGTAAGTATTTGATCAACAACATTAAACTAGGCTTTGAAGGACTTTATCCTGTCTTGGTAATCGCCTTAATGTTCATTACCTTTTCAGCAACGGATTCACTAGGTGGAAATGGTTTCTTAGCGATTTACATTTGTGCGGTTTATCTTGGAAATCAAGATTTAATTCACAAAAAGACCATTCTTAAAATGTATGATGGTTTGGCGTGGTTAATGCAAATTATCTTGTTCTTAACGCTCGGATTATTAGTGTTTCCGTCACAAGTAATGCCTTTCATGGGGATAGGACTATTAATTTCACTTTTCCTTATTTTTATTGCTCGTCCTTTAGCTGTTTTCATCAGTTTGATTCCTTTCAAAATGAAGATGAAACGAAGGTTTTATATTTCATGGGTTGGACTTCGTGGTGCTGTACCTATCGTATTTGCAACCTATCCTTTAATTGCAGGAATCGATAAAGCAAATATGATGTTTAACATCGTTTTCTTTTTTTCTGTAACTTCTGTTTTGTTGCAAGGTACAACCTTAGGAATATTCGCTAAATGGTTAAAAGTAGTAAAAACCGATGGACAGAAAATTGTAACAGAGTACGACAGGTTCATTACCAACTCACCAAAAGCAATTATGCAAGAAGTGCATGTTACAGAAAACTGTATTGCAATTGGAAATAAGGTGGTAAAACTAGGTTTACCTAAATCTGCTGTCATCGCGTTAATTAAAAGAAACGAACATTTTATCACCCCCGATGGCTCAACAATTATAGAACCTAACGATGTGCTCGTTGTGCTTTCTGATGATTTAGAAGGATTTGACCAAGTATTAGGCTGTTTGGAAACAAAAGTAATTAGTCAGCCAGAAGAAAATAATTAAGCACAAAGCTTATAAACATCGTATCTGAGCATTTGCTTTCTTTATCCTTTTAGGAAGAATCCACCGCACTCATAGAACTGAGGGGAATTGTTAATCATCACCCTTCCATTATCAATTAAATTCCTTACATTTGGGACACTAAATTTTCAATATGTCAGACGATAAAAAAGTTATATTTTCCATGATGGGAGTGAGTAAATCTACTCCAGCAGGAAAACAAATTATAAAAGATATTTCACTGTCTTTTTATTACGGTGCTAAAATTGGAATTATCGGATTAAATGGATCTGGTAAATCTACAGTAATGAAAATCATTGCTGGATTAGATAAATCTTTTATTGGAGATTTGTCAATTTCTGATGGATATACTGTTGGTTATTTACCTCAGGAACCAGAGCTTGACCCGACGAAAACGGTAAAAGAAATCGTAATGGAAGGTGTTCAAGAAACTGTAGATATCCTTAAAGAATATGAGGAAATCAACAATTCTTTCATGGACGAAGAAGTAATGAATGATCCAGATAAAATGGAAAAACTCATTACAAGACAAGGCCAAGTACAAGACCAAATCGATGCAGTAGATGCATGGGAATTGGATGCACAACTAGATAGAGCAATGGATGCTTTAAGATGTCCGCCAGACGATCAATCTGTTGAGCATTTGTCAGGTGGTGAACGCCGTAGAGTTGCTTTAACACGATTATTATTACAGAAACCCGATATCTTATTGTTGGATGAGCCAACTAACCACTTGGATGCTGAGTCAATTCATTGGTTAGAGCAGCATTTACAACAATATAAAGGAACTGTAATTGCGGTAACTCACGACCGTTACTTCCTAGACAACGTAGCAGGATGGATTCTTGAATTAGACCGTGGTGAAGGTATTCCATGGAAGGGGAATTACTCTTCTTGGTTGGATCAAAAGTCTAAACGTCTTGCTCAAGAGGAAAAAACGGAGTCGAAGAGAAAGAAAATGCTTGACAGCGAGCTAGAATGGGTTAGAATGAATCCGAAAGGTCGACATGCCAAAAACAAAGCACGTTTGAGTAACTACGACAGATTAATGGCTGAGGATTCAAAGCAAAAAGAACAAAAACTTGAAATTCCTATTCCAAATGGTCCACGTTTAGGAAATAACGTTATTGATGCAATAAATGTGGCCAAATCTTTTGGTGATAAACTGCTTTATGATGATCTTAATTTTAGTTTGCCTCCCAACGGAATTGTAGGTATTGTTGGTCCAAACGGAGCCGGAAAAACAACCATATTCAAAATGATAATGGATGAACTACAACCTGATTCTGGAGAGTTTAAGGTTGGAGAAACTGTTGAAATCGGTTATGTTGATCAAGCGCATGCAGATTTAGATCCTGAAAAATCTATTTATGACGTTGTTTCAGATGGTGCTGAATTGATTGAAATAGGAGGGCAAAAAATCAATGCCAGAGCGTATTTATCAAAGTTTGCTTTTTCAGGTTCAGACCAAAACAAAAAAGTAGGCGTTCTTTCAGGAGGTGAACGAAACCGTTTACATCTTGCCATGACGCTTAAAACAGAAGCGAATGTATTACTTTTAGATGAGCCAACTAACGATATAGATATCAACACACTAAGAGCATTAGAAGAAGGAATAATGAATTTCGCAGGTTGTGTGGTTGTTATTTCTCACGACAGATGGTTCTTGGATAGAATTTGTACTCATATACTCGCATTCGAAGGAGACTCTAAAGTATATTCTTTTGAAGGAAGCTTCTCCGAATACGAAGAAAACAAAAAGAAAAGACTGGGTGATCAAACTCCAAAGCGATTAAAATACAGAAAATTAACAGTGGATTAGAATGAGGGGGCAAGAGTTAAAGTTTAAAAGTAAATAACTTTATTTCTCGAAATCATCATATTAACTGACTAGAAAATAAAATACAAAAAAAATTATGTCAAACGAAGTAAGAGCATTAGAACCAAAAGCGATTTGGGAGAACTTTGCGAATTTAAATGAAGTTCCTAGACCAAGTAAGAAAGAAGAACGCGTGATTCAATTCATGGTTGACTTTGGAAAAAGCTTAGGCCTTGAAACCGCAACAGATAAAATAGGTAATATCATTATTAAAAAACCGGCCACTGCTGGAATGGAGGATCGACAAACGGTAATTCTGCAATCTCATGTGGATATGGTGCATCAAAAAAACAACGATACTGATTTCGACTTTGATAAAGAGGGAATAAAAATGTTTGTTGATGGAGATTGGGTAAAAGCAAAAGGAACAACTTTAGGAGCAGACAACGGTATCGGAGTTTCTTCTATCATGGGACTTTTGGCTAGTTCTGACATTCCGCATCCAGCTTTAGAAGCGATGTTTACCGTAGATGAGGAAACTGGAATGACAGGAGCAAAAGAATTAGACCCTTCTTTTTATGAAGGAACAATTTTATTGAATCTTGATACAGAAGATGATGAAGAAATAAGCATTGGATGTGCAGGTGGAATTGACACCAACACACGATATGAATATGAACAAGTTGAAACAGCATCAGATGTAAGTTCATTTAAGATCGAAATTAAAGGATTAAAAGGTGGACATTCAGGAATGGATATTGATTCTGGTAGAGCCAATGCCAATAAATTGATGGGACGTTTCTTAATTGAATTCGGCGGTGATTTATACTTACACGAAATTGAAGGAGGTGGATTAAGAAATGCTATTCCTAGAGAAGCTGTGGCCTTTATCTCTGTTCCTACAGCAAAAGAGAATGATTTTGAAGCTTATCTCAAAGAATGTGAATCTACTTTTATTAGTGAATATACTCCTGTTGAAACGGGAATCGAAATCCTATGTTCCACAGTAGATACACCTTCAAAAATGGTGGCGCAACATGATAAAAACGCAATGTTACGTGCAATAAACGCTGTACATAACGGTGTTTTTAAAATGAGTTTAAATTTCGATAATCTCGTAGAAACATCAAGTTCTCTTGCACAGGTAATCATTAAAGACGGTGTTTTTGAAAGTAAGTCACTTCAAAGAAGTAGTGTTGAATCTACAAAAGCGGATATCGCGAGAACCATTCGTTCTGTATTCGATTTATTAGGTGCAGATGTGGAACAAACGGGAGATTATCCTGGATGGGAGCCAAATCCAGATTCTGCGATTCTAAAAACAATGCGAGAAATGTATGAAAAACGTTTCAACAAAAAGCCTAATGTAATGGCATGTCACGCTGGATTAGAATGTGGTATTTTAGGAACTCACCTACCTGGAGTAGACATGATTTCATTCGGACCAAATATTCGTCATCCACATTCACCTGACGAAAAAGTTCAAATTAGTTCAGTGCAAAAGTTTTGGGATTTTCTTCTTGAAATCCTAAAAGAAACACCGAAAAAATAATTGAATCCTTACGATGATAGGAAATCAGCAAGAATTAATAGATTTAGCCAATATGAAAATGCCCTTTGGAAAATTCAAAGGGCGTTTTCTGGTTGAAATCCCAGAAACTTACTACGTATGGTACCGATCAAAAGGATTCCCAAAAGGAAAATTGGGCAGTCAAATGCAATTGATGTATGAAATTAAAGTCAATGGCTTAGAGGGTTTAATACGACCTTTGATTAGAAAGTAAGGTTCTTATTTTAATTGAGTAGTTGATTATCCTGTTTTTTTTTTTGGACTAATGCAACTTTCTTTTATTTGTAGTCGTCTTTTTTAAGAAAGGTTATTATCTTTTTAATAAAAAATTCAAATTTTTATTTTATTTATAAAAATTAATTAAACTAAACACAATGAAAAAACTATTATGTATTTTGCTACTATCCTTGTTTTTTACAGGATTAAAAGCTCAAGAAGCAATTTATTCAGGATCAGATGATAAGTTAACTTATAAAGTGACGGTCGAGAAATATGCTGATGAAGTAAACGACAGATTTAATGAGTATTATGCCTTGGAAATCACAAACACTTCAGATGAACAACTAACTTTTACTCCTGTGTTCAATTTTCGGATCAATCAAGGTGCAATAAAAAATACTGCATCTCGTGACCAAGACCAGTCTATTACCTTGGCTCCAGGTCAAACCCTTAAAGGTGATTATAAAGAATTGCGGAAATTAGTTTTATTCAAACAGTTTTTAGTGGGAAAGAGCGGTAAAAAAGCTTCGGAAACTATGCAAACATTAGAATCAATATCAATAAACTACTAAACTTTATATTATGAGATTATTATTAACATTTTTATTATTAACATTTTCCTATTGGTCATACTCCCAATGTTCAGTAACCATTGAAACAGTCTCAGACTCTGTTGATTGTGGAGATTGTGTTGATTTGGTTGCAGTAGGTGTAGCCCAAGACACCTTACTGTATGAAGACTTTAACAACGGAACCATTGGTCCTGGATGGTCTTCAACGGCGAGCGTATTGTTTTCTAATCCATGTGGACCAACTCTCGACGGTACACCCGCTGCTTGGTTTGGTGATGTAGTTTTTCCACGTACCCTTATAACTACAGCTTATGATATGACATGTGGAGGAGATATTTGTTTTGACTTGGATTTTGCTGGAGATGATAACAGTACAAGCGATTGTGAAGACCCCGATGAAACAGATGAAGGTGTTCATTTGGATTATTCTATAGATGGCGGATCAACTTGGGTAAATATTTTTTATTTTGAGCCAACAAATAATAAATCTGGTCCCTATTATACTTGGGATAATTATTGTTTTACAATACCCCCAGCCGCTCAAACTACATCTACTATGTTTCGTTGGTCGCAACCAGAGGCTACAGATACTTATAACGATCATTGGGGAATTGATAATGTTACAGTGCTCGGAAACCTTTGTAACACCTATTACTATGATTGGGACGTTGACGGAATAACCGATACTGATACCAGAAACGAATGTATTACTCAAAATGTTCAAAACTATAATGTGATTTTTACCGATGGAGTTTCAGATACTTGTTATGCTGAAATTGATATGTTTGGTGTTATTGATCCTAATTTACCAAATGACACTTCTTTTTGCGGTATTCGAGACACAAATCTTGTATCAAACCCTGTAGGAGGAAGTGGAACGTATGATTTCTTGTGGAACAATGGAGATACAGACAATACAATAGAAAATGTTACGACAGGTATATATTATGTTGATATTGTAGATGGAACTTATCCTGGTTGTACGGCAAGTGACACAATAGATTTTGGAATGCATCCTATTCCAAATGCTAATTTTGTTGCTGATCCTTTATGTCAAGGTGTACCTACGAACTTTATAGATTCAACGGAACTTCCGCCTGGTTTTGATGTGGATTCTTGGTATTGGAACTTTGATAATCAAGGAGCAACATCAACAGAGGAAAATCCAAGTTTTGAGTTTTCTGGTGTTGGTTTTTATGATGTTTCACTTTCTGTTGAAACAATCTATGGATGTGTCGATGATACTACTATAAATATTTTTGTTGAGCCTTCTCCTTATGCATTATTTGATTTTGATAATCCTTGTGAAGGGGAGGAAGTAACTTTTACAAATGAATCTCTAGGGAATTTTGAAAATTCTCGATGGATTTTTGAAAACGATCCAGATACTATTTACTCTACTGATGCTACCTACACTTTTGATGGTTCTGGAAATTATGATGTAACCTTAATTGTAGACGGTGTAAATGTTGAATGTAATGGCGAAATAACACAAACAGTCAATATTAATCCTGCTCCAGATGTATCATTTACGGCTAATCCAATGATTGGAGAACCTGTTCTTGACGTTACTTTCTACCAAGATGCCTCTAATTTAGTAGATAATTTTTGGGACTTTGCAGATGGAAATACAAGCAATGCTTTAAATGATACGCTTTATAATTCTTTCTTAGAAGCTGGTTCTTATGATGTTGTGCATACGGGAACAGATGCAAATGGATGTTCAAATACATTTACGCAAACTATTCTTGTTGAATTTCCAGATGTTGTATTAGAGATTCCTAACATTGTAACACCAAATGGAGATAATGTAAATGATGGGTTTTATATCACATACCTTTCTGCTTTTGAAACAATAACGGATTTTGAAATTGTCATTTTAAATAGATGGGGGAATGTAATTCAAACTTTTGATGATCCTAACTTTGTATGGGATGGAAAAAATAAAGCAGGCAATCCAGTAAGTGATGGTACGTTCTTTTATAAGCTGAATTTTGAAACGCTAAAAGGTGCTTCAATTCAAAAGCATGGTTTTGTACAAGTGGTTAACGAATAAACTTTTTTAATAATTAAATTAAAAGGCGACGAATTGTCGCCTTTTTTTATGAAATAGTATTTTCTGTTATTTCTATTAAGTTTCCGCATTCAAAATGACCCAAAGGACACGCTTTTTTACCATGAAAGCCGCATGGGCGACAAGAGAGAGATTTCGATATTTCAATTACCTTAGAATCTTCAGCGAGCGGACCAAAACCAAAACTTGGAACAGTTGAGCAAAAAAAGCTCGGGTAGGAGCATTCATAGCGGATGCGATATGAAGTGGACCAGAATCATTTACATAATTCATTTTTGCATCTTTCATCAAAGCAGCACTTTGTAATAAACTAAGCTTACCAGCCAAATTGATTACATTTCCATTGAATTCGTTTTGTAAAGATTTACATAAATCAAAATCATTTGGACCGCCTAAAAGATATACCTTGCTGTCCTCATTCAATAGAATCTTAATTAATTTAATCCATTGATGAAACGGAAGTTTTTTTGTCTCCCATACAGAAGCAGGAGCTAGACAAAAATAGGTTTTACCTTTATATTTTGAGACCGCTTTAAAGTCAGAAAATGAAGGAAATAGGGAAGGTCTAATTAATGGATGTGCTTGGTGATGTTCAATAAGCCTTAAATTTCGTTCTACTTCATGTGATCCATCTAATAATGAATGAGGAACAGTTTTCGTATACATGCGTGAAAATGCATTTTTATCAAATCCTATTTTTCGTTTTGACTTTGCAAAAAATGTCATTAAACCAGCATTGGTAAATCGTTGTAAAGTAAAAACCTCCGTATAAGTTTGTTTACGAATCGATTTTATGGTTTCAAATAAACTTTTGTATTTGCCTTTTGTTTTATTCCAAACAAATACGTTTCCTATCATTGGATTGTTGTTCAACAAAGATTCATTTCCTTTTCGAACTACAATATCAATCATAGCTTCCGGATATATTCTTTTTAATTCAGATATAACAGGAGTAGCCAAAATCACATCGCCTAAAAATGCAGTTTGTATGATTAAAAATCTTTGCATATGCCAAATATACAAAACTCTATTTCAGCATTATCATTTACCTAGCAATTTAAGTGATGAAACGGTGTATATTACAAGGCTTATAAATTATCTTTTAAGCATATTATTATGAGCGCTAAAGCGTTAATCAAAAATGAAATAAAGCTTGCTGTTTTTGCTAAATTATATTGTGTTTTATTGAATTGGTATCCATTCCAACTATAATTTATTACAAAACCGTGAGGTAAAGCCATAAAATTTATTATCTTTTGCTTGGTAGATTGCAAGTCCTGACAGAATAACATGATAGAATGTCAATTTTACGTATTGATCTGTTAAACAGGTTTTTGCTTGTTAAAAATGTAAGGAGATTTACAATATATAAACTATTTTATATGTAAAATAAGTTTAGAACAGTTGTTGCATATTATTAATTAAACTTAATAAAAAATAAATTAATGAAAGTACTAGTAATAGGAGGTGGAAACATGGGGTTGACCTACTCAGAAGGGATGTCAAAATCTCCATTATTGAACAGAAGAAAGTTGATGATTCAAGATTTAAGCCCTGAGACGCAAGAGAAATTAAGAGAAAATCCTGAATTTGAAGTGTTCGATAAATTAGAAGATTGTCTTCCATCGGCCGATATTATATTTATTGCCGTTAAACCTTATCACTGTGTCGAATTATTTGAAAAAATGAAAAGCATGGTAAGTGACCAACAAGTTTTTGTGTCTTTAATGGCTGGAGTAACAATCGACTTTATAAAAGATCATTTAGGTGTTCCAAAAGTTGTACGAACAATGCCAAATTTACCTGCAAAAGTTGGATTAGGCGTTACTTCATTTACGGAGTCAGAAGCTGTATCTAGGGTAGAACTGTTAATGGTTCGAAATTTATTAGATACGACAGGCGAGTCTATTCATGTAGAAACAGAGAAATTTATTGATAAATCAACAGGGATATCAGGTAGTGGACCTGCTTACGTTTTTTATTTTATGAATTCAATGCTGGAAGCTGCAAAAAAATGGGCTTTTCAGATAATGATTCTAAAGTTTTAGTAAGTGCAACATTTGAAGGGGCGGTTAAATTATTTAATGAATCGAATATTTCACCACAAAAATGGATGGATAGAGTTGCTTCTAAAGGAGGAACAACGCAAGCAGCTTTAGATTCGATGGAGGATAACAATGTGAAGGAGTTAATAAAAGATGCGGCTTATGCAGCATTTAATAGAGCTGTCGAATTAGGGAAGGATCCAGAATAAAAATAGAATATCAAATAAACAATATATTAACCAATACAAATTAAGTTTTGCAAAAATTCAAGAAAAGAGTAGTTATTAAAGTAGGAACGAATGTAATGACCAACAAAAACAATAGAATTGTTGGTCCAATACTAAAAAATTTAGTTCGCCAAATAGCCTACCTATACGAGAGAGATATCATTACCATCCTAGTATCATCAGGATCTGCAATTGCAGGTAAAGAAGTGTTAGGGGACTGTTCGGCTGTAGATCCTACTACCAGAAGACAAGTTTTTTCATCGGTGGGACAACCACGTTTAATGAGACATTATTACTCAATGTTTCATGATTTTGGGATGCGTTGTGCTCAGGTTTTGGCGACAAAACGTGATTTTGCTCCGGGTGAGTATCGTGATAATATGATTAATTGTTATGAAGCTTTATTGTACGAGGGAATTGTTCCAATTGCCAACGAAGATGATGCAGTTTCTCTAACAATGTCAATGTTTTCCGATAATGACGAATTGGCAAGTCTAGTTGCAGAGCTTGTTGATGCGGATATGATGATCATGTTAACAGACATTGACGGACTTTATACAGGACATCCTGAAGCAAACGATTCTGAATTGTTACATCAAGTTAAAGGAGATGAAAACGTTGAGCAATACGTTCAAGAAAATGAAAAAGGTGAAGGTGAAGGTCGTGGAGGCATGGAGTCTAAATTAAAGATAGCGAAATCGACTGCCAAAAAAGAAATACCGACATTCATAGCAAATGGGAAGGAAGAAGATATTATTATTGATATAGTCAATGGTAAAAAGGTAGGAACCAAGTTCACCCAAGAATAAATTTATCTTCAAAACAAATTTTTACAATAAAAAATACAACAAATATGAAATTCTTAAAATCAGACAAGAAAAATCAAGTTTTACAATCAATGATGGATATTATTGATAGTAAAAGATCAGAAATATTAGCAGAAAATAAAAAAGATTTAGATGCATTTGAAAGAGATGATCAAGCACTTTATGACCGATTAGTTGTAAATGATGAGAAGATCGACGGAATGATTCAAGCGATCAAAGAGGTTAAAGGTCAAGAAGACCCTGTAGGTAGAAAAATCTCTGATATAAAATTGAAAAATGGATTAGAAATAATTAATAAAACTGATCCATTTGGGACGATTATGATTATTTATGAATCACGACCAGATGTTACTATTGAAGCTGCTGTTTTAGCTTTTAAAGCAAATAATAAAATACTTTTAAAGGGTGGGCGAGAGGCCTACAATTCCAACAAAGTTCTTGTTAAATGCTGGCATGAAGCATTAGCTGAAAATAATTTAGATGAAAATTGGATTAAAATGTTGGAAATGAACAGGGATGAAACGCAAGAATTCCTAAGAAATCCAACCGAAAAGCTTGACTTAATTGTACCAAGAGGTGGAGAACGGCTTATTGATTTTGTAAAACAACACGCCAAATGTGCTGTACTCATCTCAGGTCGTGGTAACAATTTTATGTATGTATCACCACAAGCTGATTGGGACAAAACGATGAAAGTCCTACTCAATGCGAAAACAGATAAAACATCTGCATGTAATGCATTAGATAATGTCTTAATTGATAAAAATATTCCATCATACGACGCTAAATTAAAAGATTTAGAAAAGACACTTGAAAAAGAAGGGGTAGAAATTATTGTTGATGAGGCAACCCAAAAAGTACTCACTGGAAAAAACAAAATTGAAAGTAAAGATGTGTGGAAAGAAGAGTTTTTGGCAATGAAAATTCTTATAGGAACTGTGGATTCAATGGATAATGCAATTCAGCTTATTAATGAAAACTCAGGAAAACACTCTTGTATAATTATGACTGAGGATAGAAATGAAGCGATGACTTTCATGGAACAAATTGATAGTGCTGCAGTATATCAAAATGCTTCATCACGTTTTACTGATGGTGGAGCCATGGGAGTTGGTGCAGAATTGGCAATAAGTACAGATAAACTTCATCATAGAGGACCATTAGGTTTAAAACAATTGACAACAAACAAATATTATGTTTTTGGAGATGGACAAATAAGATAGGTGACTAGAAATCTACGAAAGGAAAATTAGTTAAACGGTTCCTGAATTGATAGATTAGATTTGATAAAGTTGTCAATCTAAAGTAATTCAATTTAGGAACCGTTTTGTTTTATTAAACCATTCTCCTGTTTTGGTAAGAAAAATTAAACACGGCATTCACCATGGTGAAAGTGGTGTTTTAGCTTAATAAAACAACCATTCGTTCAAAAGGCTGTTTTTTGAAATATTTAGGATAAATCTATAAATGATTTAATAAACATGTTGTTGTTTCAATTATTAAATATATATTTGAGCTGCATGAGATAAAAAAAGTGATGAAAAACAAGGTTGAATTTGACAGTCCAGTAGCGCACATTATAAAAGATGAGCGTGGATTTTTTTTATTTACTTTAAAAGATACGACATCTGTATATGATTTAGAGGAGACGCGTCAACAATTTGATTTTTTCATAAATAACAGTAATGGTAAACCGTACAAAGTTCTAATGGACGCTACTGGAAGCTTCACTTTTCCAACAGAAGAAGCTTTTGAATATTTTTTTGAGCATAATAAGGAGGTTAATAAAACGGCAATCGTTGTCACTAGTTTACCTATGCAGCTTTTAATGGGGCATATGTTAAAGCATGAAAGAACCACAAATACAAAACTTTTTAAATCACGTGATGAAGCTGTTGAATGGCTTACTTCAAGTCTTCTATAGTTTGGATAATAGTTCTGCTAATGATTTAACGTTTTGTTGTTCGCGCGTTAAAATAACTTTTGCTCCTTCGTAAAATACACTTCTTTCTTTGATCTTATCTTCAATAAACGCTGATAATTCACTATCACTTAATGCTTGAATTAAGGGCCTAGATTGCTTTACATTTCTTAATCTTTGAAACAACTCTTTTGTAGGTCGCTTCAAATAAAATGTAAGACCATTATCATTCATTAGCTTCATATTGTTGTTGTGGCAGGGTAAACCACCTCCCACAGAAATGATACTGTTTTGTTTCTTCTTGATTAATTGATTTAACAATAAAGATTCTTGCGTTCTAAAAAATAATTCTCCGTGTTCCGAAAAAATCTGAGGTATAGACATATTCCATGTCTTTTCTATTTCTTTGTCTGTATCTATAAATTCACGATTTAATCTGTTAGCTAGTTTTTTGGCTAAGGTTGTTTTTCCTGCCCCCATAAAACCAATGAAGAATATATTTTTTGCGTCCATGTTTCCAAAATTATCTATTTTATCATAGAATTTTAAGATTACTTTGAAAAAATAGAATTAAGCAGTTTTCTAATGTGTAAATAATTAAATAAAAGTAAATTTTATTAAAGAATGTTTGATCAATATAAACACAAGCGAGTTATAGACACTACTGTCTTAGTTAAACCAAATATTAAAAAAAACAGTTTTGTAATCACTTTAAAACTAATCACTTTAAAATTTTACAAAAAAAAATATTAAAAAAATGTGTTTACCCCTTGTCAATCTAAATTATGACGCTATATTTGCACCCGCAATCACACACAAAAACAACGGTTTTTTTAGATTGTTAGCGAATGATTCCGTAGCTCAGTTGGTAGAGCACCTCCCTTTTAAGGAGGTGGTCCTGGGTTCGAGCCCCAGCGGGATCACATTGAAATATACAAAACATGTCTTAAGAAGTTGAAAGACTCTTTATGCGCATTTTATGAATTTAAAACTAAATTCGATTCCGTAGCTCAGTTGGTAGAGCACCTCCCTTTTAAGGAGGTGGTCCTGGGTTCGAGCCCCAGCGGGATCACATTGAAATATACAAAACATGTCTTAAGAAGTTGAAAGACTCTTTATGCGCATTTTATGAATTTAAAACTAAATTCGATTCCGTAGCTCAGTTGGTAGAGCACCTCCCTTTTAAGGAGGTGGTCCTGGGTTCGAGCCCCAGCGGGATCACTAAAAGCCTCCCCCGAACTCTCGGTGGGAGGCTTTTTTTGTTATATAGCATCAAATGTAATGGAAAACCGGATCAGTCTCAAAAGTTGGGGAGGGATTAAAATAAATTTTATTTTTTTACCGTAAAATTCCCCTAATGGAAAACTATATTGATTTATTAAAGTTGATTTTACCTGAGATGATTGTTGAGCACTTTGATTTAGATAAATCTGAGCAAAACTCTGAAAATATTAGAGCCTTATTTTGAGAAAAAGAAAACACAACCTCAAGAGTTTTCTGATCGGTCATTAGAGTATCCAAAGGGTTTCACAAAGAAATTATCATACAAGATTTTCTCTCTAAGAGAAAGTTCGTTTTTCTTCATGTAAACACCTTAGATGGACTGATACGAATAGTGGTGAGATAATTCAACGTGATTGGAATGTGGTTACTAAGGGAAAGAGAATGACTGAGTAATTCCGTCTTTTTTAAAAGAAATTAATCAATACTAAAGTAATTGACTGTAACACCATTGGTGATTTCTTTGGTGTTTCTGGTAAAAAGCTGTTTACTACTTAAGTCAATAATTAAGGTTGATTTATAACTATAACACCGAAAAAGGCATAGTACTGACCAAGCTAGCTCACTGGTATGAAGGTGTAGAAAGTCAGGTTTAAGAGTTTTAATACGATAGTGAATACTTTTCAGTTAAATTACACAACAATTGTAAACTACTTTGGATACAGAAGTGCAAAAGCAGCTGTTGAGTCTTTTAATGATAAAATTAAAGCCTTTAGATCACAGTTTAGTGGAGTTCGAAATGTGGAATATTTTATATTTAGATAGATTAATATTTATACCTAATCCCCAATAATTAGTCTTGATCTTATATTTGAATGTATTGGTGGATGGAAACTTAATATATGTGTATAAAAACGCGAGAGGGAATGAACAGGCGTCCTTTCCCTCTCGCTAATCAACCTAACCTAACCACCTAAATCAGTGTAAAGGTACTTAAATATCTTTGATAAACAAGCGTGTAAATTAAAAAAAATGTTAAAATTTTATTTTTAATATTATTTATATATAAAGCTTGAGTATATTAATTTGATTTACAAATGGTTATGTCGATGCTGAAAAAGTGTATCAATTCAATTAAATATGCTTATTCTTCACATAAAAATATTTTTAGTAGTATTATCTTTGATTTTGAAATAAATGCTTGATAAATCCACCTTATCAAGACAATATTAAATATATATTTTTGGATATTCGTGGCGTTAGCTGATTTGGCAAACTCAATGCATCACAACAAAGTTAATATTATAGGGTTATGTGTAAATGTCTCGTTTTATCTATACCATAATTAAAAGAAAAACCAAAATTCTTTATCGTGGAATAAGATAATTTCTAGCCAATGGACCTTGATTCAATAACAAATCAATAATGGAAAGGTTAGGAGAGAAGGGAAGCTTATCTGAAAATACCTGAATATACCGTTTTTGTTCGATCGCATAAGTTTTTTGATCTAGTTTTATCCTAGGATCTTCACGATTTTCAGGTTGTATGTATTGATTTGAAAATGAAACTTCAACATCAAGGTCTAACCAAATTAATAGTTGTTTCAGTATTTCATGGTTAAACGTATATAAAAATTTTTCTTTTTGCTCTATGAGGTTTTTTAGCTGTGGACCGTAATAAAAAAAATATGGTGCATGCTTATAACTACTTTCAATTGCTTTCCAATGGTCTTTTCTCCAACCAGGATCGGTTGAAACTTCAATTTCAGAAACCAAAGATTGACTACCATTAGGACGAATAACAGGAACGCTGAGGTACATGGGCCCGTTGCTTTCTAAAATTTGCGTTCTACTTCTCCATGATTGTTTTTTATAGTGCTCATGAATGTCTATAGTTATTGCAGTTTGCCGAGCTATAGATTGAAAGTAGGGGATAGTCCCAAAGTAATTGGTTGAATAAAACATTATTTTATCCCTGTAAATAAACGATTCCATCTAACTCCTCCATTCGGATCTTTGGAATACCAAACCATTGATGCTTTACCCACAATGTGATCTTCGGGAACAAACCCCCAGACTCTTGAATCAGCAGAATTATATCGATTGTCTCCCATCATCCAGTAGTAATTCATTTCAAAGGTGTATGTAGATGTTTTTTTACCATCAATGTAATACGCACCGTCTTTTTCTTCAAAATCATGTAATTCATAAGCAGTAATTACACGTTCATACCATGCAACGTTGTGCGGTGTTAATTCAATTGTTACGCCTTTTTTTGGCACCCAAAAAGATTCAAAATTGGCTACAGTATTGTTGTGATTAAATGATTTTGGATAATAATTTAAGTTATTTACTTTTTCTGATGCGGATTGTTGTTTTACATTTTTTCGTTGTGGATTAACCAATTCAAATATTGCGTCAGGATAATCTTTTTTTAGCATATCTAATTCAGATGCTGTCAAGTTCATAACTTGACCATTATTATAATAATCTCGATTGATTTCTAAACCATATTTAGCTTTCATAACGCGAGGCGATGGTATATTGATGTTTTTAACTCTGAATTGTAGGTTTTGATATTCAAAAATAGGCGCTTTTTTTCCATTTACATAAACTTGCGCATCTCTTATTTCTATAGAATCTCCTGCAATTCCGATACAGCGTTTAATGTAGTTTTCACGCTTATCCACTGGTCGATAGACTACTCCATAATGATCAATCATTCTTCCTTCTCCATTTGAAAAAGTGCGTTTGTTGACTGCAATTTCATGTCGAGCTTTATTCTTCCAAAAATCAATATTGTCAATAAACTCACCGTAAATTCCTTCTATCTTTTTCTGTAAATTGCGGTCTAACTTTTGAGCTTCTAATTGCATAACACTATCCAATACTTGTCCATTATATTGGGTGGACAGTTTTTTTCTTCGCTCTTGAAGAAGTGCATTACTGTTAGGTATTTTATTACGATCTATCGATTCTTCAAATAGTCTTCGGGCTTCGCTATTCACGATTCCATGATAATCGTGTCCCATAAGTCCATTTGGCATTCTTGGGTCATAAACAGCGGTATCTCCAGAAGGATAGTTAAATACCACAACATCATAATTTTGAACATCAGTCCAACCTGGAAGACGTGTATATTCTAATTTTTCTATTTGTGTATAAGATTTAACATTTATCCAAGGTATTGTATTATGAACTAAAGGGAAAGATAGTGGAGTTACAGGAACTTTAGAACCATAAGCAACTTTGTTCACAACTAAAAAATCTCCCACTAATAATGTTTTCTCCATTGATCCTGTTGGAATTTGAAATGGCTCAAAAACATAGGTTCTGATTGCACTGGCAGCAATTAAAGCAAATAGAATACTATCACCCCATTCTTTAATTATGGTTTTTCTTCCTTTCTTTTTCTTTTGAAGGGCTCCGAGTGTAAGAGCTACTAGGTGTCCAATGATTGGTAGTGTCAAAAATAAAACCAAATGGTCTCCATTTTTTCTTCTTTCAATGTCTTTTTGATTTTCCCAATCGGTTGTAAACTCAGGTTTTATGTTTTCATCGTTTGCGATTTTCGACATAATGATAAATGGAAAGAAAATCCCTTGTAACGTATCCCATAAGGAGAAAAATCCGTGTTTACGAATATAACTTACGTTAAAAATCATCCACATGATGATATGAATTCCTGGTATAATCATCAATAGTGCCCACCACGCTTGTTGACCTGCTATTTTTGAAGCAATTGCATAGTTGTAACCCGGTATAAATGCTTCCCAAGATTTACGTCCTGCTTTTGGAAAGCTCTTCCACCACATCGCGATGTACGGATAAAACAAGAAAAATAAGTAAAAATATAATGCAGACATTTTGTTAAAATTTTATGAAAGATCAAGCACGTCTTTCATGGTAAATATTCCTTTTTTATTTTTGATCCATTCTGCAGCAATGACTGCGCCTAAGGCAAAACCCTTGCGGTTATGCGCTTCATGCTTAATGGAAATTGTATCTATTGTTGAAGAGTAGGTGAGGGTATGTGTTCCTTTTACATCCGCTTTTCGAATCGCTTCAATAGGTAACGGATGAGGGTCGTTTGATTCTCTTTGTGATAGTTTTTCACTTTGCGGACAAATCCAATCCGTATACGTAGTGTTGTTTTCAATAATTCCTTTAGCTAAAGTAATTGCCGTTCCACTCGGTGCGTCCTTTTTTTCAGTATGATGTATTTCAGAAATTTCTGCTTTGTAATCTGTGTAGGGTTGCATTAAACGTGCAAGTTGCTCATTGAGTTTAAAAAATAGATTAACGCCTACACTAAAATTTGATGCATGAACTAATGCCCCATTAGTGTTTTTCACTTTATTTTCAATGGCTTTGTAGGCGTCATGCCATCCAGTTGTTCCAATAACTGAAGGGATATTTCTGGATAATAAAAAATTAATATTAGAGATAACACTGTCTGGTGTAGAAAAATCAATGGCTACATCTATGTCTGAAATCAATTCATCACACAATGGACTATGAGCAGTTGCTTTTCCCACAATTTCATGTCCGCGTTCAAGTGCGATGCGTTCAATCTCTTTGCCCATTTTTCCATAACCCACAAGTATAATCTTCATGATCTGAACAATTTTATAATGGTGTAAATTTAAGTATCTCTTTCATACTGTAATTGATTATTAACGAAAATTAAAGCTTAATGCAATTCCTGGCGTTCTAAAATCATGCATGCGTGGTTTAATATTAAAAGTTAAATCATCTGAAACATCAAACTCAACAAAATGTGCTTCTACATGAGCATCTAAAACATTAAGACCGTAAACTGCTATAAAAGCAAAAATCATCAAATCTCTTGAACGTCTTGTGTTTTCAAATAATGTTAAGACTCCCTGTTGATCATATTGTGCATATTTCTGTAAATTAGGAACTTCATTTTTTGCACGGAATTCATATTCTTCTTTAAGTGCTTTTTGTTCTATATGATTTTGAATCGCAAAATATCCAGTGGCTCCGAGACCAGCATAAATTAGTGGAACTTTCCAAAAAGCTTTTTTTTTGCCCTTCGGCATAGCTATATGATTATAAATTTGACCAGCTCCAGGAACAAGTGACAATAATGCTGCTTTTTGAGGTGAGTGCGTAGTATCTTTAACCTTCGTTTCAACTAAATTGTTTTCAATTATCGCTAAGGAATCTCCTGTATTTTGTGCACAGACATAACTACTAAACAGCAATATGAATATCATGTAAAATCGCATGGATTTAATCATTCAGAATTTCTATGATTCGATTCAAATCCACCTCAGAATTAAAATTAATAATTAACTTTCCATTTCCTGTGGGTTGCTTTTTGATTTGCACCTTTGCGGCTACTTTATCCGAAAATTCTTGAGTAAAATCTGATTGTTGTTCCGTAACCACTGGTTTTTCTTCCTTTTTATTCGGTTGTTTTTCTTCAGCGGGATTTTTATCGTCTCTTATCAATTGTTCTAAATCACGAACTGAAAGTTTTTCCTCAATAACACGATCAAAAAGAGAAATTTGAAAATCACCATCATCAATTCCTACTAAAGCACGTGCATGACCCATTGATATTTCATTTTCTCGAACGGCCAATTGTATTTTAGCGGGTAATTTTAATAATCTTAAATGATTAGTGATTGAGGTTCTGCTTTTAGATATTTGTTGTGCTAACTTTTCTTGGGTTAAATTACACTCTTGAATTAAACGGTGATAGGACAGTGCGACTTCTATTGCATTAAGATCTTGACGTTGTATGTTCTCTACTAGAGCCATTTCTAGCATCGTTTGATCATTTGCAACTCTTATATATGCTGGGATTTCCTTCAAACCAGCTTTTTGTGAGGCCTTAAATCTTCTTTCACCCGAAATAAGTTGGTATTTGTTTCTACCTAATTTCCTTACGGTAATAGGCTGAATAATACCATGCGTAGCAATGGAATCAGTTAATTCTTGCAAAGCATCTTCCTCAAATCTTGTTCGTGGATTAAAAGGGTTGGCTTCTATTGCACTTATAGGTAAAAGAGCCACAGAGCCCAATACCGACGCATCAGATAAATCATCTGACGTGATATCTGTTTGAGAACTTTCCAATAATGCACTTAATCCTTTTCCAAGTGCCGGACGTTTTTTAGAATTAGAGCTCATCTTCTAATGAAATTTTATTGTTTTCTTCTTTTAATTTATTTGCTTCGTGACGTTGAATAATTTCACGTGCTAGGTTAAGATAGTTGATCGCTCCCTTACTCGTAGCATCGTGCATAATGATCGTTGAACCATGTGAAGGAGCTTCCGCTAAGTTCGTATTTCGATGAATGACTGTATCAAAAACTAAATCTTGGAAATGTGTTTTTAATTCCTCAACAACGTGATTAGCAAGTCTTAACCTTGTGTCATATAAAGTGATAAGAATACCCTCTATGTCTAAATCAGTATTGAGTCTACCTTGAATAATCTTTATTGTATTCAAAAGTTTTCCCAGACCTTCTAATGAATAATACTCTGATTGAACTGGAACAATTACAGAATTAGCAGCAGTAAGCGCGTTAACGGTAATCAATCCTAACGAAGGAGAACAGTCTATTAAAATAAAATCGTATTTATCTTTGATTTTATCTAACACCTTTTTCATCAATCCCTCACGACCTGGCATGTTAATCATCTCTAATTCTGCCCCCACTAAATCAATGTGAGATGGTAAAATATCTAAATTAGGGTTTTCTGTCGTTAAGATAACTTCCGAAGGATGAACATCATTAATTAAGCAGTCATAAATATTCTTTGTCTGTGAAGGATCAAATCCAACACCCGATGTAGCGTTTGCTTGTGGGTCTGCATCTACAATCAGCGTTTTATGTTCTAACACACCAAAACTACCTCCTAAATTAACAGCTGTAGTTGTTTTTCCAACCCCGCCTTTCTGATTTGCAATCGCAATTATCTTCCCCATATTTTATTAAGTTTTAATAATAGTACAAATGATTGAACAAGATACGGAATAAAATTTATTCCATGTATCGAAATGATAAATAAAAGTAATAGATTTTAAGAAATATTTGAGGGACTTTAATCTAAATCCTCAAAATCTACTGAGGAATAACCAGATACATCATCAGTTAAAACATCGTTGTTTTCTTGATATTTTGCTTCCTGTTTAAGTGTTTCAATTTTTTCCATTGATGTATCAAAAGCTGACCTAAACTTTTCAAAATCCTCTTTGTAAAGAAAAATCTTATGTTTTTGAAATGTGGGCTTACCTTCATTGAACGATTTTTTACTTTCTGTTATCGTCAGATATAAATCATTGTTTTTGGTTGCTTTTATATCAAAAAAATAGGTCCGCTTCCCTGCTTTAACTACGGTAGAATCAACTTCCTGTCTTGTGTTGAAATCTTGCTTCTCTTTCATTTTATCGTGTTTAATCACTAATTTACAAATATTTTGCTTTTATTTCTTTCTTGCAACTATTTTTCTAAGTTGTTAATAACTTTAATTTTGTAAGTGTATATCAAATTAAAAATTTATGAGGTCAATTTATTTTCTATTCTGCATTTCAACCTTTCTCTTCGCTTGTCAATCTGAGGGGAGTCAAACAATTATTCAAAATGAAAAATCTAAAGATAGCTTAGCAGCAAAGCAACACCAAATTTGGGAAAAGGAAAAACTAGAAGATACAAGTAGAATCGAAGAGGAGGTAACAATTAATAAAAAGCCGAGTAAATTAGAACAGAAAATGATTGCAGCTGGATTGGTTGATATTCAAAAAATCGATTCTACCATTCATATTGATGTTAAGTATGCTACGAAAGACAATTTTATGGGACAGGTTTTGTATAAAAATTACCCAAAAGTATATCTTCAAAAAGTTGTTGCAGAGCGACTATCTAAAGCACAAAAAGCCCTACAGGAAATAGATCCAACTTTAACATTATTGGTTTTTGATGGAACACGACCTCGTTCTGTTCAACAAGCCATGTGGGATGCCCTAGATACAATTCCTTTTTCGGAGCGCGTTAAATTTGTGAGTAATCCAGCAAATGGCAGCATTCATAATTATGGTTGTGCGGTTGATCTAACGATTGCAAATAAGTTTTCAAAAAATCCTTTAGATATGGGGGCAGGATATGATGATCTGCGTAAAATTGCCTATCCCAGACATGAAGATCGATTTTTAAAATCTGGAGCCTTGACAGAAGTTCAAGTACAAAACAGAAAGTTACTTCGTCAAGTTATGCGTGCAGGTGGTTTTTGGGTGATTCAAACAGAGTGGTGGCATTTTAATGCATTTTCACGTAAAAAAGCTAAAGAATTGTTCGAAATTATTGAGTAAATCAATCGACGGAGTATGTTTGAAAAACTAAATATTAAAAACCTCTCCATCTGATGGTATAAATACAGAATCAAAGATTGTTTGTGCTTCCTCCAAATGTGTTTCCATATTTTTATATCTGGCAGAAAAATGACCTAATATCAATCTTTTAGCCTTTGCTTTTAACGCTATTGCTGCGGCTTGTTTAGCTGTGGAGTGATAAGTCTCAACTGCTCGGTCGCCTTCCTTATCTATAAATGTTGCTTCGTGATAAAGCAAATCAATATTTTTAATGTGGTTTATAATTGGAAGGTGATAAGCGGTGTCCGAACAAAATGCATAAGACTTCGTTGGTTTATGCGGGTAGGTTACATCTTCAGATTTAACAATAACTCCCGAATTATCTTTAATATCTGCGCCAGAAAGAAGTTTTTCAATGTAGGAATTGCTCACTCCTGTTTGGTCAAAAGCTTGTTTGTTTAATCTTCTTTTTCCAGGTTTTTCATCAATTCTATATCCATGAGTTGGTATGCGATGTTTTAACGGAAAAGTAGATATTTTTAGACATTTATCTTCAAAAATTATCCCCTCTTGTTTTTCGTCTAATTCAGAAAAATGAATTGGAAAACCATTGTAAAGTCCTACGATTTTAAATTGAGTAAGAAGAAATGCTTTAATTCCCTTAGGACCTATAATTGTGAGTGCTTTTTTTCGACCTAATAGTTGCATTGTACTTATTAAACCGGGCAATCCAAAAACATGATCACCATGTAAATGGGAGATTAAGATGAGTTGAACATTTTGAAATTTAACTTTGAATTTACGCATTTGGATCTGAGTAGCTTCTCCACAATCTATCAGAATAGATCGTTGCTGACAGTTGATCATTTGAGAAGTAGTTCCTCTACTTAATGTAGGTACAGCAGCTCCAGTTCCGAGAATGGTAACTTTAAAACTCATTAATCAATCATATTTACAGCTTCATCTAAGGATTTAGATATGGCTAAAACACGATGGAGTTGTGCAATTTCAATCATTTTTTTAACATTGGGCTGTAACCCAAAAAGGACACACTTTCCATTGGAGTTTTTACATAATCGATTAGCCACTAAGATCGCACTTAAACCTGAAGAGTCACAATATGAAGTTTGACTTAAATCTAAAATCAAATTACTAACGTTACTTTTGTTTAAGGAAATAACCTCCTCCTTAAGCGCAGGTGCGTTTAAGCTGTTTAACTTTTCATCTGTAGTCGCAATAATGGCGTAATTACTTTGATGTGTGATTTTCAAATTCATATTTATGCTTCGTTTCCCCAAATTTAATAAAATATATTAACGTTCTACCTTTGCAGCTAAAAGGTATATTACAGCCATGCGAATTGCTACGCCATTCTCAACTTGATTAAGAATGATAGATTGTTTACTATCAGCAACATCACTTGTTATTTCAACACCTCTGTTAATCGGTCCAGGATGCATTACTATAATTTCTTTACTCAAACTATTCAGCAATTCCTTATCGAGACCATAAAGCATAGTGTATTCTCGTAGTGATGGGAAATATTGTATATCTTGACGCTCAAGCTGAATACGTAACATATTGGCAACATCACACCATTCTAAGGCTTTTTTTAAATTATTTTCGACTTTAACACCTAGTTCATGAATGTATTTCGGGATTAATGTTGATGGTCCACATACCATGACTTCAGCTCCTTGCTTCTGTAAAGCATATATATTTGATAAGGCCACACGAGAATGGAGAATATCACCTACAATAACAACTTTTTTACCCTCTACAGTGCCAAGTTTTTCACGAATTGAATAACTATCAAGCAAAGCTTGGGTTGGGTGTTCGTGTGTTCCATCACCTGCATTAATAACGCGAGCATCCACTCTTTCTGAAAGAAATTTAGCAGCTCCAGGATTGGGATGTCGCATAACAACCATATCAACTTTCATTGAGAGAATATTGTTAACAGTATCAACTAATGTTTCTCCTTTTTTTACAGAACTACTTCCAGCACTGAAATTAACCACATCAGCGCTGAGTCTTTTTTCTGCCAATTCAAACGAGAGCTTTGTACGCGTAGAATTTTCAAAAAATACATTTGCAATAGTGATATCTCTTAATGAAGGGACTTTTTTTATGGGTCTATTGATAACTTCTTTGAATCGATCAGCAGTTTCAAAAATAATTTGGATGTCTCGTGGACTTAGATCTTCAATGCCGTTTAAATGTTCAACGCTTAAATTATCCATCATTTTCTGGGGTATATAATATCACTTTATCTGTTCCTTCAATCTCTTTCCATTCAACAGAAACACGTTCTGAAACAAGAGAATCAACTGTTTTACCTACATAATCTGCTTGGATGGGCAAGTGTCGTTTAAATCTACGATCTATAAAAGTAAGTAGCTCCACTTTGTTTGGTCTTCCGTAGGCCAACATAGCATCTAATCCCGCTCTTATCGTTCTTCCTGTATAGAGCACATCATCTAAAAGCACAACATTTTTATTTTCTAATGAAAAATCAATATTTGTAACGCTTGGAATTAAAGGAGTAGCTCTTCTTCTAAAATCATCTCTGTGAAATGTAATGTCTAAACTCCCACATTGAATGGGGTGACCTAAAATACTTTCGGTTAATGTTTTTATGCGATTAAGTACGCTTAGCCCTCTGGGCTGTAATCCGATTAAAATGGTGTCAGAGAAATCGTTATGATTTTCAATTAATTGTCTGCATAACCTTTGAAGTGTTAAATCAAACTGCCTTTCGTTGAGAATTACTTGCGTTTTCATTGCTGACAAAGATAAAATTAAACTGCCAATATTTTAACAGAATTGAAAAGAAACTTTAGACAATTAAACCCGAATAATTAACTGCTTTGCTTTTGTACTCAATAAAGGGGGGGAGGGATCTGCAAAATTCCGAAGAATTAAATAAAAAATGTTGACTGAAATTTACTTTTAACTAGATTTTATTTGCCGCTACCTTTTAAAACGATAATAATGGTGTATAGTAAAATTTTGAAATCAATAGCCAATGACATATTTTTTAAGTAAAGCAAATCGTATTTCATACGTTGTAGCATTTCATCCACGTTTTCGGCATATCCAAACTTTACTTGTCCCCAAGAAGTTATTCCCGGCTTGACTTTAGTTAGTTGTAAAAATTGCGGTTCTCTTTCTGCTATTTTATCAATAAAGTATTGTCTTTCTGGACGAGGCCCTACTAATGACATATCGCCACGTATTACATTCCAAAACTGCGGGATCTCATCCAAGCGCACCTTTCTCATAAATTTTCCAATACTTGTAATTCTTTTATCTTCACTTGAAGAAAGTTGAGGTCCTCCCAGTTCAGCATTAACGACCATCGTTCTGAATTTAATAATATTAAAAGGAATACCATTTTTTCCAATACGTTCTTGAACGAAAAACACAGGGCCTTTGGAGGAAGACTTAACCAAAATAGCAAGAATTATATAAACAGGAAGTAATAAAATTATCGCAAAACTTGAAGCGAATATGTCTATCAATCGTTTGGTAACAAATTGCCAGTGAGGCATAAGTACATCATCAACCTCTATGAGGATTGCGCCAAAAATATTGGTCGTTTTTACGCTTCCACTTATCAAGTCGTAGGTATTTGCTGAAATTTTAATCGTTATATCTCTTCCTTGAATTCGATTAATAATTTTCTTCAGTTTTTCTTGTTCTGAAGAGTCAAGTGCAATAATGACTTCTTCTATATCATGTTGATCAATAATTTGCTCTAGATCCTTCGTATTTCCCAAATGAGGAAGTTCATTAGATAACTCGTTGTCTATACCATTTAAGTTTACAAACCCAACAAATATAGAGCCTGTTCCTTTGGGTAATTCATTCACTTCCTTATAAATAGATATGGCTTTTTCACTACCACCAATTAGCAAGGTTCTAAAGCCAGCTTTTCTTGAAGATATCTGTTTGACATTGAGGTAGGTGAGGAGTAGTCGTGGAACTAGTGTTAAAACAGAGTGCGTGAGAAACAGAAATAAAATTAACTTGTAATAATCTGTGTGAATGGCGATTTCGTCGTCTAGAATCAAAAAAAAGAAAATACTTAACGTGCCTAATAAAAATGCACGAAGAGACTGCGATAAAGTTCGCATGAAATAAACACGTCTTAAATTATTGTATGTTCCCACAAAGTAATAAATGGCTAACCAGAATAATGGAACAATCAATAATCCAATATAGAAGCGATTGGAAACCTCGAATGGAAGATGTTCTATATACGTTTTTCTGAAAATAAAAAACAGTGCCCAAGCAATACACGCAGCAATGGAATCAAGAACAATAAAAAGTGTCTTAAAGTATTTTTGATTCATAGGTAAATTATGGATAGACTAATTTAATGTTGTCGATATATACATATTTAGAAGTTCCAAGGTCATCAAGAACCATAGTAAATTGAGCTTCATTAATGGGAGTTGTTTGACGATAGGATATATTTTCTTTTAAATCTACATAAACATGTTTCCATACAGCATCTCCTGCAGACTGTGGGTTTATTTGAAGATAAGGGTCGTAATAAACGTTGCCATTTCCGTATGAATAAGTTCCGATTAACATTGAGTTCGTATTCATGTAATCAAATTCTAAAAATACATCTGTACCTAACTTTGGAAGGACCGTGTTAAAGTCTGTTGTAAAAGAAATTAATGAATCACTATCATTAAGTATTACTTCTCCATATCGATTTCCCCACTTTAAAATAGATGGGTCATTGTTTCTACCAATAGTAGCAAGAGATTCAGAAGAAACATCTAACTGCATACTTGGACTTTCAAAATCTTCAATTAGAAAATTGATCTCTTTAAAATACCTCGTTTCAGGAACTATTGAAACAGTATCGTTTTTCTTGAGTGTTATCACTGATTTATATTGTTCCATAAAAGGATAACGTTTTTTAGTACCCCTTATTCCATTAACAATTACCCCAGGAATGAGAACAAAATCGTGTGCACCATCACCTATGATAGGTATTTTAGCCGGTAGTTCATAAGTACCTAAACTTTTGCCGTCCATGTTTAAGAAAACTTGACTTATATCATGAGATAGCTCTCCTTGATCATTCATAGCATCTTGATTTTTCACAAGGTCCCATTTGTCAATTTTTAACCAAGCGACTTCTGGTTGTTTTTTAGCACAGGAAAATAAAAGGGGTAACAATATTGTAAGTAGAAAAAAGTACCGCATTGGAAATAGTTTAGAAAGAAAACGTAAAAAAATTAGATTATTACTTTATAGAGAAGATCCATTCATTTTGAGCTTCTCGACGATTTGTTCAGCTACACTAAGTGCCAATAATCCGTCTTCTAGTGATACAATTGGAACCGTGTCATTTTTAATTGCAGAAGCAAAAGTTCTCAATTCTTCCTTAATTGCATTCACTTCTTCCAATTCAGGTTTGTCAAATATGATTTTTTTTGCTGGTTTATCATCACCCATTTCCATTACCATATCATAAGGACCTGGTTTTTCATTTAAGGTCTCCATTTGAACAACCTCCATTTCTTTCTCTAAAAAATCGACACTTATGTAAGCATCTTTCTGAAAGAATCTGGATTTACGCATATTTTTTAGTGAAATTCGAGAGGAAGTTAGATTAGCCACACAGCCGTTGTCAAATTCAATACGTGCATTAGCAATATCAGGAGTGTCGGAAACTACGGCAACTCCTGAAGCTGATATTTTCCTTACACCAGACTTTACTACGCTTAAAATTACATCCAAATCATGAATCATTAAGTCTAATATTACAGGAACATCCGTACCGCGGGGGTTAAATTGAGCTAATCGGTGCGTTTCAATAAACATAGGCTGATTGAAATAAGGGATAGCTGCTCTAAACGCTGGGTTAAAACGTTCTACATGTCCTACTTGAACCTTTACTTTAGCCTCTTCAGCAAGTGAAAGTAGTGCTTTTGCTTCCTCTGTTGTTTGCGTAACGGGCTTTTCAATAAAAACATGTGTGGAGCGTTTAATCGCCATTGCTGCCATTTCGAAATGTGATGTAGTAGGTGTAACAATATCAACACAATCAACTGCATCAATTAACGCTTCAGCAGAGCCAAAAGCTTTACATTCAAAATCTTTACTGATTTCAGCTGCTTGATCTGGATTCTTATCATAAATACCAACTAGCTCAAAGACCATATTTAATTCTTTGATTAATCGTAAATGAATTTTTCCCAAATGTCCTGTTCCTATTAAACCTATTTTAATCATTTTCTTTTTTTACAAATATACAGCTTGTCTTGAAGTAAATTAGAGGAATATGATTAGGTTATTAACATCATTGTGTATAATAGTATAGGTGTTAAAGTAATGCCAATTTTAAACCAAATATAATCGATTGATATACAGTGCTTAGAAAATAATTGTCTAGGATAGTATCTTTTTTTTGACAAAGATGAATTCAGTTTACTTTATTTTCATTATATTTGCAACCGATTTGAACGGAATTGATTTAGATTTAATTGAAAATTACAGGTCAATTCAGTAATTATAGTTCAAGTAAAATGGTGGTTGTAGCTCAGTTGGTTAGAGCGCCTGATTGTGGTTCAGGAGGTCGTCGGTTCGAGACCGATCTTCCACCCAAGAAACCTCTTCATTAGTTTGAAGAGGTTTTTTATTTTCTTTTTTTTGTCTAAAAAATATATGTATAATTTTATTTGTTGAAAATATCTTCTTATTTTTGATTAAAAATTAATCAAATACAACTGTTCCTATGGAAATATTTTTAGCAACCAATTTAAAATTACTAAGAAAGTATCGAAAAATGTCCCAAGAAGACGTTGCGAATAAACTTAATCTAACGCGTTCATCATATTCTGGTTATGAGAATGGAGTAGCAGAACCCGGAATTGAAAATTTGGTAAAAATGAGTAAATTCTACCGTATTCCAACAGATGATTTATTGAACCGGAACTTAGAGGAGTTGAGTAGCAGTGATTGGGAAGCCATAGAGAAAGGTGTATATGCCGATATTAAGGGGAGAAAACTAAGGGTTTTAACGGCAATGGTTTCAGAAAAAAATGAAGAAACAATCGAAATGATTCCTCAAAAAGCAAGTGCAGGTTATACTTTAGGTTATGCTGATCCAGATTATATTAAAGTTTTACCAACTTTTCAATTGCCTTTTTTGAAGAAAGATAAAAAATATCGTTCTTTTCCAATTTCTGGTGATAGTATGCCTCCTGTATCACCGGGTTCTTATGTTGTTGCTGAATATGTTCAAAACTGGGTGAACCTAAAGAATAATCATCCATACATTTTAGTAACCAAGGAGGAAGGCATCGTTTTTAAAATTGTAAATAAAATCCCTGGTAAAGAAAATGTTATCCAGCTTTCATCTACTAATCCTTTGTATGAACCTTATTTATTGGATGTAAACGAGATAATAGAGGTGTGGAAGTTTGTTAATTACATTTCACACGATTTACCTGAAGTTACCATCTCTGAAAATGATCTTATTAAATCTGTAAAAGGAATACAAAAACAAGTGAACGAAATCAAATCATTAATTCATAAAGATGCGTGAAAAAACAATCACTATTTTCGAGGTCAAGACAGATTTCTCATAAATAGAATTGCTTTTTGTATGATTTTCTTAGAATACTGATTTTAATCATTTGCTTAAAAGGTTTTTATCATTCTTAAATCCTATCATAATGTTGAGGTTTGCAAAAGTGAAAGCAAATTTGGTATACATACAAGAAGAGGACTTGAAACCTGAATTTCAACATAAATTGTGTGCTTTTAGTAAAATAAAAGAACCGCTTATAGTTATTGTTCAGTTAAAGGAAGTTTCGGCTAACTTTAAACCGTTGATTAACAATTTAAAGGAAATAAGAAAAGATAAAGCAAAGAAAAAGGTCATCAATTGGATAAAAATTTGTTTCTCTACACACCAAAATCTTACTGTAAAAGTAATAGACTTTTTACCTACAACTAAACGGTTATCGCTAGATTTGGAGGGGATAAATCGAATAGCAGTATATCAAACAAAAAATGGTGGAGAAAATATTTTACCATTACTTAAAAAACGTTTTGATCCGCAACATTTTGAATTAAATTACTTCTCTTAACATTTTACAGCCAATTTTTTTCTGTTTACGTTTTGCGTTATGCAAAGTAAACATTGTTAAACGCTAATCCTTGGATTGCCTAACTATCGATTTTAGAGTTAAGAACTGAGCAGCTTGCGTTCTTGTGTTTGTGAATTGTAATAATTTTGACAAATTCATCACGTGAAGCCTAAAAATTCTCCTATTTTTGAACTAAGTATGCTAAAAGGTGTTGCTAGATTAAAGTTTAAAAGAAATTATGCAGCGTTCCAAAATCCTTATCGTAGATGATGAAAAAGATATTAGAGACTTATATTGCTCTATTATCGATCGTCACTTTGATTTAGAGATATATACAGCAACCTCGTTGATGCAAGTCAAATCGGTTCTTGAATCTTTGGTTCCTGATTATGTTTTGTTAGATTTGAATTTACACGATGGTGAAGGGTTTGATCTTATACCGGTTCTTTTTAAAGTCAATCCGAAAATTAAAATTTTAATCATCTCAGCATTTAGTCATTGCAAAGAAAAACAAAGAGCTGTTGAATTAGGAGCTGTGGGTTTATTGGCAAAACCTTTTGAAACATCTGTATTTACTGAACATCTTCAAATGATGACCAATGCAAGTAAAAATAGCTTTTATTAATATCATTATTAATGCCATAGAAGCAATGGATGAAAGGCGTGAACCTATTTTGAAAATAGATTTAAAAACAGAAAATGGACGTCCAAGCATTCGCATTTCAGATAATGGAAAGGGTATGGATGAGGAAACAATGAATAATTTATTTGATCCTTTTTTTACAAATCGAAGGAATGGATTAGGCCTTGGAATGACGGCCACGTTGAATATTATTAATATGCATAAGGGGAAAATTATTGTAGATTCTAAATTAGATCAAGGTACCGTGTTTACCATTACTTTATAATTTGACCTTTTTTTACTTCTTTCTGGTACAGGTAAATACTTTAAGTTTCTTAAAGTCTAACTTTAATGCGAAAATAATAAGTATTCCTATGTGTGCAGGAACAATATATCGAACAATGGCACCAGAAACTGGTGTTGTCCAGCCAACAATCATAGCGATAAAAAGTGCAAACAAACTCATTGAAGCAATTATTCTATTTTCCTTTTTTGAACTATTCCGAGGAAAGATGAAAAATGTAAAAACAGCCATTATGAGATACAAGATATTCTCAAAAAAAGCAGAGAACTGTAACCAAGTACTTTTTTTGTTTGGAATGGGTTGTAAAAAGGAATTAAACAAGGCTTCAGGAATATTTAAAAGTAACTGTCCAAAACTATCCTCAATTAAGGTAACATCCACACTACTTCCTGTTTCTGCTAGTGAAAGATAAACTGGATAACTTTTTCCAACATCAATTAGTTTGATTGGATAGCGTTTAAAATTCTCATTTTTTTCCATGTAAAATGCATCAACTGGTTCTTTTAGAGTCGCTGAATCATTTTCAAAACTAAAATACTTGCGATGTGCGTAATATATATAGTAAATATGATCATTATCGCCATAAAGATACAAGCCACCATCACGGAGATTTATAAAATCCTCTTGTTGATTTGCAATGACATACGCCATTTTATCTGAATAATTAGTCACTATTAAAGTTCCAATTCCAAGGCCTGCAAAAAACAGCATTGCCAGCCATTGCCGTTTAAAAAACGGACTCAATAAATAATAATAAATGAGAGCCATCAATAAGCAAATGACCACATAAGGTTTAAAAGCAAAGGTTAGTATTAAACCTAAAACTATCCTCCACACTCTATTTTTGATTGAAATTTCATCAAAAACTCCTCGAATTAAGATACACGTTCCAAGAATCATTAAAGGTTCTTTGATAATACTACTTCCCCAAAATGCAAGACTAGGAGCAAGAGTTAGCATAACAAGTAATCCTAGTGGAGGTATCGTTGATTTTTTTTTCAACCATTGAAACAGGTCAAATCCACCTAAAAAAGAAAAGAAGCTTAAAATTAAAAAATGGATCACCACCTGGCCAGTAGAAATAAAATGAATTAACGCATTTACGCGAATTACATGTCTAGAATCATTAGGTAAAAACCGGTCACCACCATTCCAATGCGTTGTTTCTTGTAAATACTGATTTATGAAATCTATGTCATTATTCAATCCAAATAGAAATTGAAAAAAAGCATGTGGAGATTCATTAAAAACTTCATATAGCAATTTGCTCTCTCGAAAAAACATACCTGCATCGGCAGTGAGTTCGCCACCTCCATAATGGTATGTGTATACATAAAGAAAGAATAATGCAAAACAAAATTTACAGAGAAAGAGAACGGGTAAACTTAAATTGCTGAGTTCAGGAATATACTTTTTGTTGAGCCAATAACTGAACCCTAGCAAAAGTAATATATACACAATGATAAGTGGTATCCCCAAAACATCTCCTTTCCACAAAAATACGAAAGAAATTGAAATCCCATTCAAAGAATTACTAACATTCATTTACCGAAAAGTAATGCTGCTTAGAGATGTTTATAAAGTAAGATTATTTATTTTTGTTTTATGATAGATACATACAGGCACAAGGGAATGAGACGTAAGTTGATTGAGGAATTGAGAGCAATGGGCATTTCAGCAATTGATGTTTTAGATGCTTTCGATCAAGTGCCACGTCATTTTTTCTTAGATTCTTCATTTACGAATCAAGCTTATTCGAATATGGCGTTTCAAATTGGCGAAGGACAAACCATAAGTCATCCGTACACGGTTGCTTTTCAAACGCAATTATTGAATTTGAATAAAGGTCAACGCATTCTAGAAATAGGAACAGGAAGTGGGTTTCAAACTGCCATTTTATGTGCTTTAGGTGCACGCGTCGTTTCTATTGAAAGACAACGCAATTTGTACATAAGTGCTAAATCAAAAATTGCGCAACTTGGATATGTTCCTAATCTTTTCTTTGGCGATGGATACAAAGGAAAAGCCTCTTATGCACCTTATGATTCCATTTTAGTTACTTGTGGCGCTCCTTTTATTCCAGAGGATTTGAAAAATCAATTAAAAGTAGGAGGAAGGCTTGTTATTCCTATTGGAGAAGGCGACAAACAAATTATGACACGACTAACTAAAATCAACGAGGAAGAATGGAAAACTGAAACCTTTGGTGATTTTAGTTTTGTGCCGATGCTGACTAAAACCGCAAAATAATGCAAGAATTAAAACCACTTACCATTTCAAATAGTATACTAGGAGCTCCTTCTGTACTGTTGACATCAGAAATGGAACGTTTTGTTTTTGTTCAGCCATTAAATCAAACATTTTTATTAACACTAGGTATTTATGAAACGCTCTATAAGCATTTTAAAATTGAAAAGTTACCAGTGGGCGTTTTTAAACTTAAAGACGTAAATTATCTTTGTGCAAAACAGCCTGAAGGCCTATTAGAAGTGGATGAATGGATGGATTGCTTGTGGACAGATAAGCGAAAGTACAATCGCTTACTCAATCCCAAAGATCTTTTTAAAATGTTTTTAATCAACTTGTATTTTCCTGTATTTTCTTCTACTAAAAAAATGGTTTTACCCGGGAAGAAAGACCGTTTCATAATTGATGCCTATCCAATTATTGAAAAAGATAAAGGTTTGTTTTTTAAGCCTAAAAATGCTAATGATTTAGGTATAAATAAAGGTGAGTTTAAAAGATTATTTCGATATTTTCGTTTTGATTTACCACAGATAATTGCTGAATTTGAAGAGCTTCATCACGAGAATTTATATACAGATTTAAAGTATCAAGTGAGTTTATATCCAAACATACGCAATGCATCTTGGAATGAATTAAAAAAATGTTTTGATACTGATTTTAAAACTTTTGCAAAAGCTGAAATTGAAAATTACATCTTAAAACTTTAATCATGGAATCGTTTTACACTATAATATATTACAAAACAAACGCCTTAACAGATGAAATGATTAGCGTTGGAATTTTAGCTGGAGGAGGAGAAGGCCCATTTATATATTTCTCCAAATCACGCCTCGATTTATTAAAAAAAATACTGCATCCCAATACTTTTCTTTCTGTTAAAAGACATTTTAAGGCATTATCAGAAAAAGTCAATAAGCACCGAACAAACGCAACAGGTTTACGATTATTTGATCCTGTGTTTTCTAAAGACCAAATTGAAGAATTATCAAAGAAAACAAAAAACGCAATTGTTTATAGTGAACCAACAACAATTAATGAATGGTTAAACGCTGATTTTTTTAAGGTCTTATCAACTTCTTTTTTAGGTGCATCAAAAAAGCCTAACAAAAGAAAAAAAACACATTTCCATCTTAAATGGAAAGCTTTTTATACCTCTAATCGTTTCAGTGAGTGGCAAAAACAAGTTCCTATTCATGAAATAAACGAAGAAATACAATTAGATGTTAAGCTAGATTTGGTTCAATCTAAGCGGCAAAAAGTTGTACTCGGTGTTGATTTTAATCTAAACGAATCGAGTTTGAAAAAGAAAATTTTTATTATTGATTTATTGAATAGCCAACTTAATTCCTTTAACATTATAGTGGTTCATCCTGCTGTTAAAACAAATACAGCTAAATCTCACTTTGAAACATTAAATGATAAATACAAAAATGTTGAGTTTATAGGATTTAGCGAATTCAAAAAAATAATGTAATTTCACATAAGATAAAGTATTTCAGTTTCGAAAAATAATTATATGTGTAAAGTACTAACAGGGTGTATGATCCTTTTTTCTTTTATAACTACAATCGCTCAAAACCATCATATTGATTCTATTTCGCACCTTGATTATAATTCGCTACACAATACACAATTAAATGATGTTTGGGGATATACCGATGAATTAGGAAATGAATATGCCATTGTAGGCGCTGCAAAAGGGGTGAGTATTGTCGATATCTCAAATCCTTCCAATCCCATAGAAGTTTACTGGCATTCTGCATCCGAGAGTGTTTGGCGTGACATTAAAACCTTTGGCGATTACGTTTATATAACCACAGAGGCTGAAGATGGATTGTTAATTCTTGATTTGTCGCCTTTACCCAATGGAACGATTACCCAATCTGTAAATTATTTTGGAGATAGTAGACCGTGGGAAACAGCACACAACATTTTTATCGACGAAATGGGGTATGGATATATCTTTGGTTCTAACTATGGTAACGGAGGAGCAATTATACTAGATCTTTTTACTGATCCTATGAGTCCCGTAGAAGTTGGTGTTTATGATAATTGGTATATTCATGATGGATATGTCGAAAACGATACACTTTATGCCGCTCATATTAATGATGGTTTTTTTACGGTTGTTGATATGACAGATAAAAGTAATCCTGTAGTTTTAGGAATGCAAGGTACACCTTCGAGTTTTAGTCACAACATTTGGTGCACTAACAATCAAGAGTACGCTTTTACAACAGATGAAGTCAGTGGTGGTTTTTTAACAGCGTACGACATTTCAGATCCAACGAATATTTTTGAGGTAGATAGAACACAATCTAGTCCTAATTCGGGGGTTGTTCCACACAATACGCATGTAAAAGGTGATTATTTGATCACTTCATATTACGCTGATGGAGTAGTGGTGCACGATGTCTCAGATCCAGAGAACATGATAGAAGTGGCGCGATTTGATACCTATCCAGGAACTGCAAAATTTACAA
Organism: Brumimicrobium salinarum; assembly: GCF_002844555.1. Lineage (GTDB taxonomy): Bacteria > Bacteroidota > Bacteroidia > Flavobacteriales_D > Crocinitomicaceae > Brumimicrobium > Brumimicrobium salinarum. Next base: position 250,312 of record NZ_PJNI01000002.1, on the reverse strand, counting down.
CAGGTAATTGGGGTGTTTATCCTTATTTTAATTCAGGTCATATTCTCGTTACTGATATTGAACATGGTTTATTTATTCTTAAAGAAAACTATGGAGCAGCTGCAAAATTAGTTGGAACAGTTTCAAACGCTTCAACAAGCAATACTATACAAGGTGTTACCGTTAAAATATTAAATACACCTTCCATCGAGTCAACAAAAACGGATGGCACGTATAAAACAGGAACAGCCTTTTCAGGTAGCTACCAAGTACGTTATGAAAAATACGGATACGAAACCCAGGACATCAATATAAATCTTATTGCAGGTAACCTTATTCAGCATGATGTTGATTTAGTTCCTTTGTCACAATACCCTGTAAAGATAAAGGTAGTTGATGAAGACAGCATCCCAATTCTGAATGCGCAGGTTAAAATAAAACATCAAGATCAAGTATTTAATTTATTTACGAATGGTTTAGGTGAAGTGAATCAACAATTAAGCTATAGCGATACTTTTACAATTCATACTGGGAAATGGGGATATCAATCCAAATGCATAACTACTGTTTTGTCACCAACCTCAAATGAAGTAATTATGCAATTAAATAATGGTTATTCTGACGATTTTTCTTTTGATTTTGGTTGGTCTACAACATCATCAGCGGATCAAGGCGCTTGGGAAAGAGGAATTCCTTATACAGTACAAGACTCTACATTCCCTTCTGTTCCGATAAGTGATAGTCCATTTGATTGTGGAAATCACGCTTTTATTACTGGAAATAGTGCTGATAATAGTGTAATGGGAGGAGATGTGGTGCTTATTTCTCCTATTTTTGATCTTTTAAATTATACTGAACCCTATTTGAACTATGACCGGTGGTTTTTTGATTATCATGGACATATTCCTTTCAATGACACCCTTAGAATTGGTATTTCTAACGGATCAGATTTTGTTGAAATTGATAAAATAGGTTATGATGAAAATACGATAGGACGGTGGTTAAGGGTTTCAAAAAGAATTGAAGACTTTATAACTCCTTCATCAACTATGCAATTGTTTGTGCAGACTTCAAATTACTATAGTGAAAATAATATTGTAAATGCAGCATTTGATAACTTTTTAATAAGTGATAATGGTCCTTTAATGGTTGATGAATCTTTTAAAGAAAAAGGAAAGATTACGGTTTATCCTAATCCTTTTAAACATAACTTCACTGTAGAAAGTACAAAAGAGTTGGATGTCAAATCTGTTCAACTATTTAATGTATATGGCGCATTAATAAAGATTCAAGGGATCCAACTGACTCCCCACAAAGTAAAATTGTTAACAGATAGTCTTCCTTCAGGAACCTACTTTTTAAAGATAGATGATTTTAGAAAAATACTGGTGAAATGACCTTTAGATTTTTCAAAAGATGCATTAATCAATAACATGCTAATTTATACTTTCGGTTTCTTTAAAAAGATTTGCCATTCTATGAGTGCCCAAAATAACACAAAAAATAGTTGAATATTTTGAATTGGCAAATCAAATGAACGATGCAAAACAAAGTAAAATAAAACATACAGAAAAATAGGGTAAGCGATTCTAAGTATAAACTTTTGAAATGCTGATAATCTACTTATTTGTTGTCGTATTTGATCAAGCATTTAGATAATAATTAATTTCTTTTTTTATAAGTGTCAATCATATCTTTTTCGCTATTTTTAATTATTAAATTCTCATCATTTAATTCTAATATAATGTATGAATTGTTAATAGCTGAATCGCTTAAATTGTGACGCATAACTAACTCGTTATCGTTATGAATCTCCCACTGACCAGAAGATCTCGGTTCTAGTTTTTGAGATGTATTATCATCATTTTCAATTTCAATATAATCAAAAGTGCTAAAAAAACCGTTTTCCTCAAATTGCGTAATAATAGATGGAGCAGTTGTATTAAACATTACAGTTTTATCTTTTTCTGTGTTGGTACGGCTAATTAAAATCCATTGATGTGTGATTTTGGGATTACTAGTCGTGGTTATAGTATTATCTTGCTCTGAAATCTTTTCCTTGGTCTCATCTTGTTTCGTTTTAACTTCGGATTCTTTATTGATACATGCCGAGAAGAAAATTAATCCTAAAATAATGTAATAAGTGAATTTCATTTTTGTTTTTTTATTTTCAATGGTATAATTACCAAAGTTAAAATAATCTAATGAACTTTTATAGAAATATTCGGTAATGTTTCTTAAAATTTCGTTTAGCATTTTAACAACTTGAATTGCAATATAGATTAGAAATACTACTTTAATCTTTAACAAATACGGTAGTTTTAGCAAAAGACAACCAGGTCAGGATGACTGCTAATATTGAGGGGGAGTCGATCATCCTGATGCAAAAACACAAAAACTTCCTTCTTGTTGATTTTTGGATCACTATTTATCGGGAAAAGTAACCGATAAGCATTAAAATCAATAATATAAGTTTAAAGCTTTTCAAAAAATTGAAGGGATAAAACACAGGCTTCATGTAATTTATTAGGCATTTCCTTCGCCTCGAATGGTTGATAGGTGCCAAAGGTATGATTTGCCTCATTAATAACAATCAGTTTCCCTTCTGTCCAAACGCTTAAAGATTCTGACTCCGTAATAGAAACTGAATCGTCATTATCACCGTGAATGTGTAACACTGGTTTCTTTAGCTCTTTTGCCTTTGATTCAATATTCAATACATCCTTATTTTTTATAAAATCCTCGTACATGATGTATTGATGAGGCATTTTTTGTTTGGTTCGCGCATTTTCGATGGTATATGAACCATTCTCTTTCCATTTTTCTAAAGTTTCTCCTTGAGGAAATCGGCTACCAATATCCGAAATACTGGCCCAGGTAACTATTGACTTAATTCTTGGGTCATTACCTTTCAGTAAAGAAATTCCACCACCACGACTATGACCAATCAAATGAATATTTTTATCGGAAATATCAATTTTTTCTTCAATCCATGCAAGTACGCTTTCTAAGTCAGTTAATTCATAGGTGTATCGATTCCGTGAAAATGCATCTAAATCAGGGAAATCGATAGGCTCATCTGTTGTTCCTCCATTATGACTCATATTAAATTTACAGAATGCATATCCGCCTTTAACAAAATAGTCTTGCACAAGATTCCAAGCTCCCCAATCTTTATAACCTTTATAACCATGAACAAAAATGATTATATTCTTATAATCGAAACCCTCGGGTTCTTGAAAATCAATTAATGATTCTCGTTCATTTGCACCTTTATAAATGTGATTTGTAAGCTTCATATCTACTATAATTACGAAATGTAAAGCTATGAACTTTTTTGAGATTTAATTCAATTACGTTTGAAACTTTATGCTCAAAATGGATTTCAATTTTCACTTTACAAAGTTTTTTAATTTCATTACATTGTTTTAAAATGTAGAGAGCAGAATTAATAGCATTTTATGTCTTTGTAGATCAAAAAAGACTTAACTAAGAAGAATTTCATGCTTAAATTTTGTGAATTACCTCATTCGTTTTACATTCGATCAAGTCTTCAAAAAGAATAAAATGAAAATATTAATGATTTCGGGATCAGCCCGTAAAAAGAGTTCAAATTTATTGTTACTTTCCGCAATAGGGGAGATGTTTGAAGATCAGCACGACTTTATCTACTTTAATGATTTGGCCGATTTTCCGTTATTTACCCCAGAAAAACTTGACAAAGGTGTGCCATCACCCGTAAAAGAATTCAAAAATCTTCTTACAGAAGCTGATGCTGTCATTATTTCAACACCAGAATATACCCATAACATTCCTGCTGTTCTCAAGAACATGTTAGAGTGGTGCACACATTCTGGTGAATTTGAGCACAAACCTGTTTTACCAATTACTTTTACACCGCAAGAGCCAAGAGGAAAATATGCAATGCAATCTTTATTATTTTCGTTGAAGACGATGAAAGCACACGTGGCAGTTGAAATGTCGCTTTACAAAACGGATGTTTCAATCGAAAAGGAATCTATGTTGCTTTCTGAAGATCTGAGATCTATAGTTAAAGAAGCAATTGAAATGTTATGACTTATTTCTTAGTTACTTTTCTTTTTATTTTCCCAATAATTGTAAAGCTATTCTTAATCGCTTTTAAATAGTAGAGGAGCCAAATATTAAATTTACTCAACCACCTTGGAAATGGTGATTTACCAAGTGATTTTGATAAAGAAACTTGTTTTTCAATTGGCGGGGGACTCATATAGTTTTTACCGTACAGTTTTGTAAGATATGACTTTGTATTATTTGGCGCATAAAATTTTATTCCTTCAAACTCAATTTCTTGAACAGGGAAAATATCGTCATAAGTGTAATATTCACGTGTTTTTGCAACATACATATCGTTGTAAGGATAGCAGAATAGCTTATGCTCATTTACTTCATTGAGGCTATCAATGTATTTAATAAATTGTTCATTAAAACGTTCTCTGCGAAATAGAAAACTACCTGAATAAAGGTGTTTTTGAATGAAGTTTTGATCTTTAACCTTTAATTCATCTATCTTATTAAATAGAAAAGAAAGCATATTTACCCAATCTTTATCTTTCTGTATGGCCTCCGGGGTGTTCGGAATGGCTTTGACTTTTAGTAAATCAATTTTTACAGGATAAAAGTTATTCTTAACTATACTAGTATCTGCAAGATATTCCGAATAATGAGGAAATGGGCGGTGGTCATTGTATAAAATATATTTTGGATTGTTAGGAATCAATTCTTTTTTGATGGCTTTCCTTAATCGATGAAAATCATCAACAAGAAAACAAAAATCTAAGTCATCATCCCAGGGTATAAAACCACCATTCCTTACAGCTCCTAACGTTGTACCTCCATCGATCCAGTAGGTTATACCGTGTTTCCTACAAAGCTTATCAATATCAATAGCCATCGACAAGAGAGCGCTTTGGGATTTTTGAATAGCTTCAATATTCATCTTCTTTTCTTAAAATATATGAGAAACTTCATTCATCACTAAATCCAAGTCACCCGGTGTATCAATTTCCCAACATTCCATTTCTACTGCTTTTACAGGTAGGTTTGGTTCAATTTCTTGATACACATACTTTCCATTTTTACTAACTTTAAAGTTGGCAAAATAAGCAACGCCCGACCACTCATATTTACTGATTGGTTTTCTACTAAATTCTGTAATAAAATTAGTTTCATTGACTTTTGCAAAAACAGCGTCTTCGGTTTTAGCTTTTGTGACAGCAATTAAGTCTTCATTTACATCTATTGCATCAACAAAATTTTTAAAATTATCATGATCAATAATCATATCTCCATCTATACTAATAAATGGTTCATCCAAATCATGAGAACCTAAGTAAAGACTATAAGAGTTTGAAGTAGTGCTATAATCTGGATTCCTTACGAATACAACATCTTCTCGGATATTTTTGACATATGCAATTACCTCTTCTTCTTTAAATCCAACAACGATTCTAACATTTTCTACATCTTTTAATATATCTAGCAGATAATAAATAAGGCGATGTTTTCCTAATTTCACTAAACACTTTGGGGTGTCAAGACCTAATCTACTTCCTAATCCAGCGGCGCAGATCACTGCATTTTTAATTTTCATTATTTATAGTTTTGTAAAGTTCTAGTCAATGATTGAGCATCAAATGTAACAAAGTTGGATAGTTTAACAAGTGAATTCACCGGATTATGGGTTCCTCCATAAGCTATTCCAATATCTGCTTTTTGAAACATGCTACAATCGTTCATACTATCTCCAATGGCTATAATTCGATCATAATCTTTACGTATTTCTTTAATCGCATGTGCTTTATCTAAGACTTTAGTAATGCCTGTTAATTGGTCACCTTGAAATTCAGCGACAGAAGAGTAGAACTTACATTGAAGTTTTGTTTCTATAATATTTTTGACCCAAACATCAAGATTTCCAGTGACGATAAAACAATTTTCTTTATTCTCGTGAATAAATTTCACTATGTTTTCATCGAGAATAACCTTGTCGACAACTTCTGCTACTTTACTTATTGGAATTGTTGAAAGCAATTTAACTCTTAATTTAAAAGATGTTTGAAATGCTATTAAACCATCAAGTGTAAGTTGTGTGAGTAAACTTATTTCCTCATGTAATTCAACCTCTTTCGATATTAAAGGTAAAATCTCTTGTTTGGTTACTGTTCCATCTAGGTCAAAACAAAATGCAGTTTTCATAATAATTATTTTTTGCAAACAAACATAAAGTGGCGGGTGTTGTCGTACACATTCAATTCCTCTGGAGCTTCATCAATTATTTGAACCTCTGAAAAACCAATTTGTTCTAATAATTTTTTCTCCTCATCTACTTGTCTGAATTCAGCAAAGTACTCTTGGTCTAATTCTTTAGAATGGTTGATGACAACGGTTTCTTTTAATCCGCAGTGTAATCGCATGATAAAAAGACCTCCAGGTTTGACCATTTCGTATATATTGGTATAAATATCCTCGGCATCAATTTTTTTAAAGAACTGTAACACCCCGGTTGAAATAACTGCATCAAATTGTTTGTGAATATAAAATCCTTCAATTTTTGCATTAATTACAATAATATTTTCTCCTTTGTTGATAAATTCACTTAAACCTCTGAAAGTTTCAACTGCGGTAACATGATTAACATGTTCAAGTAATTTATTTGTAACAGCACCAGAACCACTGCCAATATCAAGAATGTTATCCGTTTTTGAAAGATATTTTTTTACAAAAGAAGCATCTTTGGACGAGATGTCTGAATGCTTATTATAAGTTTGTGATTGATCTCTAATATTTTTAGACATTCTCTCCCAATATTTCTCGCTATTTGACATTTAATTACTGTTAATTATTATTTAATAATAGGTTGCGCTTTGCGCTAAAATTTTACTGGTATCAAAAATAAGAAAATCTACTTCTTCTGATGGTAAAACAATTGGTAATTCTGTACATGCATAAATAATTCCTTCAGCTCCTTTGTTTTTCAATTCTTCAATAAGCTCCCTCAGCAAAGTTTTTCCTTCTTCTAGATCTTTGTTATGTTTACCATGTTCGATGATTTTTCTAACCTTGGATAAATCATTTACATGAACTGTTTCTATTTTATTTTTAGCTAAAATATGATCATAAACCTTTCCTTCAACTGTTACTTCCGAACCAATGACACCTATTTTCTTTTTACCTGATTCAACAACTTTTTTAACAACAACTTCTGTCATGTCTAAAAAAGGAAGATCAAATTTGTCTATGGCTTTCTTTATGAAATAATGCGCAGAGTTACACGGACAAACAAAAAAATGAGCACCTGCATTTTTTAATCGTTTTACTCCTTCAATCATATACTTCAACGGTGATTCTTCATTATATAAAAAAGCTCTTGCTCGACTTGGAATTTTTGGATTCGAATCAATAACTACATGTGGATGATCCCAATCTTTCTCAGCCGGAGTAGCGTCTAAAATTAATCGATAAAAATCAGCTGTTGCATAAGGTCCATATCCCCCTAGTACACCTATTACTTTGTTTTGTGTTTCTGTCATGCGTATTACTTCATTAATTGATTATTTGTAATTGTTTGAAGTATTCGATTTGCCACTTCTTTATTTCCTTCTTCTGAAAAATGGGTTCCATCAGGGTAGTGGACATCTGGTTTCAAGTCTTCAATGGGTATTAAAAGTGCCTCCTTTTCAGTACAAACTTCTTTTATAATTTGATTGTATTTAATGTAATTTCTTGTACTTCCAGGAACTTCTTTTTCAACACGATCATTTGGCAAATTAATTGATAAACATATTACTTTACCATTTGTGTTGTGTTGTATTTGATAGATAAGCTTTTTATATTCTTCTCGAAATACTTTTGGAGAAGTCCAAGGTCTTTTCCCTCTTAATTTAACGAAGAATGAACGGTTGGGTCTAATAAAGTAGTAATGGAAACCTTTTAAAACTTTTATTACTAAATTACGTTTGTTTGAAAATAAATAGTCGGCAAACCAACGTGGCATTTCTCTGTTTGGTGCATCTGAAGTGCCTATGTTGATAATATATATATCTCCGTAACTATTTATGATTTCAGGATAAACTTTATGTAAATCATACATTGTAGCACGTGTAAAAGCAAGATTTTTAACTAGAGTAATTTTGTTTTTTGAATCTTTATTTAAACTTTCTTCAATGAGTTGACCATAATTTTTACTCGTTAAATTATTATGTGGCCGATTACGAAGTGCAACAGAATTTCCAACAATAACAATCCTTTGAATCTTCATTTTATTTTTTATTTATTAGCTTATCGCGGTATTTTTTAATAAAATTATTTAATTCTAGTGAAATATTAAGTTTAAAGGCGACAAAAATCAACAGTATTACAAATCCTATAGAAATTATTAAAGAGAAAAATATTGAATTGAATATACCTTCAAATAAAATTGGTAGTAAAGTAGCGCCAATTAAAAACAATGTTAAAAGCAATAATTCTTTTCGAAACGGATGCATTTTAAACTGAATAAAGACAAAGATTGTTTTCATTAAATTAAATAAAAGCATGGATATGCCTGTTGCTAAAGCAGCGCCAATAATATCGTATTTATTGATTAAATAGTAATTAAAAAGAATATTTGATACCGCTAAAATAGCAATGAAGAGTGTATTTGCTCTAAAATATTTGGAATAGGAAATGATATGAAAATTAATACTCGTTACCATGTCAACCAACTTAGTAAAAGCCAGTAATAAAAAAACTGTTTTGTAAATAATCAAATCTTCTCCATTGGTCATAATTGTAAAAAACGTATTGATGTTTAACCAAATAATAGAAAATAATACTACCCCTATTAAATAAAGATTGATGGATGAATTTTTGTATAGCTTACGAATCTCTAAAAGTTGATTTGTTTCAAATGATTTTGAGATTATGGGACCCGTAATCTGAAAAATGGCCTTTGTTGGAACTTCAATAACAACCGAGAGAAAAAGAAATATACTGTAGTAACCAACTTTAGTTGTTGAAAGTAAAAGACCAATCATTACAATATCTATCTTGTAAACTAAAATATTTCCTACATGATTCATTGCACCGTATATCATATAACGGATCATTTCTACATGTTTTCCAAACGCTACCTTTTTTATAACATTCCATTTAAAATCTAGTCCGCCTAACGAATGAATGTATTTAAGAAGTAAAACTATAATTAAAAAATTGTATATGATTAGAATCCAACCAACTTGTTGATCGTTAATGATTGAAAAATAACTTAATATTACCAATATGGGAATAAGTAATTTTAAACTGAAATTAGAAATAACATCAGGAACAACTATTCGTGCATAGTTAAAGCTTTGCGCTCGAAGAATTGCAAAATAAACAAATAAGATTCCAAGAGGGAAAATGACAAATAAATTACGCTCAATTTTATTTACATCAAAACCTCCCAGGGAAATCGCAGTTGTGAAGGGTTCTTTAAATAAAAAAAGTAATATAGAAACAATTAAAATATTGACGGAACTGTAAATAAAGAGCAAAGAAAGAAAACCTTTAATTTTGTTTGCTTTGAAATAGGGGAAGTATTTATTGACAAGAGTGTGACTGCCCATGGCAAACAAAGAACTAAGTAAAATAGAGGTCGATAAAATAAATTGTATTTCTCCATATAAATCCCAGTCTAAAGGATAAATAAACATTGTACTTAAACCGCCTATACCAATTCCAAGATAGTTTACAATGGAGTTTTTTAAACTTTGTCGTTGTACAATTCCCAATTTTAATTCGTTTTTTGCAATCCTGACAAAAATAGAATAAACTATACAATGAATCATCTAAATAATGAAATAAAACGTTTGTTTCCTTGGGATTTTGGATATTGTAAAAATTTGCTTTCAGAATAAGTTGTATATGTAATTCTTTGAATAGATCACTACCTTGCTCAACACCTCATTCTTTTTATCTTTAAAGCTCAAACAATATTTCCTTCATGAAAATTCAAAACGCTTATCAGAATAATTTAAAGCATATTGATTTATCGCTTCCTGAACATCAATTAATTGTAGTGACTGGACTTTCGGGATCGGGGAAATCTTCTTTGGCGATGGATGTAATTGGAAATGAAGGATACCGATATTTTTTAGAGAGTTTGCCGGCTTATCAACAGAATTCGCAATCTATTCCTACGGCTGAAGTCGATGAAATTAACGATTTGCCGCCGGTCATAAAAGTAGAACAAACCAAGCGCTTTCAATCGGTGAATACTACTTTTGGGACGCTTTCTGAATTGAGTTCCATTTTTAGGATCTTATTTGCTCGGTATGCTGGAGAGGAAAAAATGAGTAAATCTTTATTTTCTTTTAATCATCCCAAAGGCGCTTGTGAGGTTTGCAATGGAATCGGGGAGGAGGAATATATTGATTTAGACAAATTGATTGGCGATGAGCATAAGACTTTACGAGAAGGAGCAATCGTAACTACTTTGCCGAATGGATATATCGTTTATTCGCAAGTTACTGTCGAAGAATTGAATAAACTCTGTAAAACGCACGATTTTAATGTAGATATTCCATGGAAAGATCTCACGGAGGAACAAAAAAATGTAGTTTTAAACGGAAGTGAACGCACGAAAGTTTATTATGGAAAACACAGCATTGAATCGCGGTTGCGCTGGCAAGGACTAAAAGCAAAACCTCGAGAAGAAGGCTATTACAAAGGTGTTTTGCCCATTATGAGTTATATTCTTAAAACCGATAGAAACCCCAATATTCTAAAGTTTGTAAGTTCCCGCTTATGTCCCAGCTGTAAAGGGGCACGCATCAAAGCAGAGCATTTAAAGTTTCAATGGCAAGGCCGAAATTTTGATGAATGGATGACGCTTTCCTTGGAGGAAATGTATGCTGCTTTGGAAGATAAAAGCTTTTCCACAGGAGAAATGGCTTTGGTTGAGCAATTGCAGACACAGTTGTACGATTTGATCCGCTTAGGAATGGGTGACTATCACCTCAACTCTCCAAGTACTTCTATTTCATCGGGCGATGCACAGCGCATCAAGTTGATTAATCAGGTGAATTGTAATTTGCAAGGAATCCTTTATGTTTTTGATGAACCTTCTATTGGTTTATCGGCTAATTATCAGGCTTATTTATTGCACATTTTACAGCGACTAATTCGACGTGGAAATACAGTGATGGTGGTAGAACATGATTTGGAGTTTATCCAAAGTGCCGATTGGATTGTGGAGTTAGGTCCAAAAGCTGGAATTGATGGAGGAGAAGTTATATTCAATGGAAAACTTTCCGACTTTTTACAAGCTAAAAATATTGAAAGTCCAACTTTAGATGCTTTAAGTCAAAAGACTGTAAATAAAGTTTTTAAACCTAATAAGTTAAAAGAAAATAATTTTTCAATTGTACCGCAAAAGTTAACAGTAATCACCAAAAAAACAGAACAACTTGTTCATCAGATTGAGGATTTTTGTCATCAAAATGAATTGAAAAATATTACGGTTACCGACCAAGCCATTGGGAAAACTCCGCGGAGTAATCCTTCAACTTATGTGGGATTAGCAGATAAAATTCGGGATTTATTGGCCAAAACTCCAATGGCAAAAGAACGAGAACTAAAGAAAGGTGTATTTTCATTTAACAATAAAACAGGTCGTTGTCCAGCTTGCGAAGGTGCAGGCGTTATCATTTTGTCGATGAGCGTAATGGGCAATGTCAATCAAGTTTGTCCGACGTGTAATGGTCAGCGCTTTAAACCTGAAGTTTTACAAGTCGAGTGGAAGGGTAAAAACATTGCTGCCATTTATGATTTAAGCATTCGCGAAGCACACGAGTTTTTTGCTTCTGAAAAGAAAATCACAAAAATATTGGCTTTGATGATGCAATTAGGTTTAGGTTACATCAAATTAGGACAGCCTTCCAATACTTTGTCGGGTGGTGAAGCACAACGAATAAAATTGACCAAACACTTTGCTAAACCAACCAAAAATGCTGTTTTATTATTGGAAGAACCCAGCATTGGATTACATTATCAAAACGCGCAACAATTAGTTGACGCCCTGCATCAATTAAAAGAAAATACTGCGGGAATTGTTTGTTTTGAAAATCATGAATTGTTTCAACAAAACGCCGATGCTTTGTTGGACAATGAAAAGGTGGTTACTACTGAAAATCTCGTTCAAGAACCGCAACAACAAAGAAATCAAATTGAAATTACAGGAGCAAAGACGCATCATTTAAAAGATTTGAATTTGTCATTTCCCAAAAATCAGTTTTCTGCAGTAACTGGGATTTCTGGCGCAGGAAAATCTTCTTTGGTCATTGATACTTTGCATGGTTATGGTCTGCAAGAAATGTCAAAGCAATTTTCAAGTTACCAACAGTCAAGAGTAGGCGTAAACTTTCAATTTGAAGTAGATAATATCACTGGGTTAACGCCAACAATCTGCGTAACTCGTAAACAGAAGAGTTATTCATTACGAACAGACATCGCTAAGCAAACGGGAATGGATAAAATCTTGCGTTTTGTATTTTCTCGAAAAGCAATGTACGAAGGCGAAGAACTTTCTGCAAGTCATTTTTCTAATGCACATGAATTGGGAAGATGTCCAATTTGTGAAGGAGTTGGAGAAGAGTTATTGCCCACAGAAAATCTTTTGGTTAAAGATGCAGCTTTAAGCATCTCTGAAGGAGTTTTTGAACACAACAAAGCGTTATCGTATTACGGACACGCTGGAAGTCAATACATGGCTATTCTCGCTGAAGTTGGGAAAGAAAATGGGTTTGATTTAAATACCTCGTTTTCTGAAATGAATTCCCAACAAAAGGATTTGATTTTCAATGGAACAGGAGAGAAGGAGTGGAGTACAACTTGGAGGTACCAAACTAAGACACGTACAGGAACACAGGATTTAAAAATGCCTTGGAAAGGAGTGTTTAATTATTTGAAAGTGGAATATTATAAAACACGAAAAAATAAAAACATTAAAAATCTGCGTGCATTATTGACTTATGAAAAGTGTGAAGAATGCGATGGCAGCGGACTTTTACCCGAACGTTTATCGATTCTAGTCGATGGAAAATCTATTGATGACATCAAATCAATGGATTTTGTAGAGATGGAAAAATGGTTGAATAAATCGACATCGGTAGAAATTGATCAGAAATTAAAACAACGCATTCAAGGCAAGGTAGCGGCAACAACACAACGTGCAAAGCAATTACACATTAATCATTTGCAATTGAATCGAAAAGCAGCAACACTTTCTGGCGGTGAAAATCAGCGGGTAGAATTGATTCAGCAACTTAATAGTCCACTTAAAGGCATTACCTATTTACTCGACGAACCTTCAGCGGGACTATCCAACGACAATATTCCCGATTTAATTCAAATATTGCAGGAATTAATCGCCAAAGGAAATACTGTGATTGTGATTGAACACAACAAAGAAATTCTAATGGCAGCAGAATACTTGGTTGAGTTAGGCCCAAAAGCAGGAAGAAATGGAGGAGAGGTGACTTTTGAAGGAAATCCAAAAGAACTAATACAACAAGCCGATTGTCATCCGTTTTTTAAAGAAGAGACAAGCGATTTCCAATTAAAATCGAGTCAGCAAAAGATTGAATTCACAGACATTTCTAGATATTCATTACAAAAACGTAATTTATCTATTCCCATTGGAGGAATCACTGCTTTAACAGGGAAATCGGGTGTAGGAAAAACAACTTTAGTCAAGGAAATATTGATTCCAAGCGTTAAAAGTGGAAATCCGGTGCATTGCGCTTCCATTGATTTTCCAAAAAAATACGAAAACGCCCATTACTTTGAGATCAAGCCATTGCGCACTTACGAAAGCACATTGTTGATTGATTATTTAGGTTTACTGAAAGAACTCACAAAACTATTTGGGAAAGAAACAGCATTAAAACCGAAAGACTTTTCCTATAAAACGAAAAGCAGTCAATGTCCGAATTGTAAAGGAAAAGGAACCTTAGAAACGAGTTTAGACATTACTTCCAACGCCATAGAAGTATGTGAAATGTGTGAAGGACAACGTTATCAATCGGAAATTTTAATACATAAAATTGACGGAAAATCAATTGCGGATGTATTGTCTCTGTCGATTGAAGCATTGAGTATTTGGTTGTCAGCCTATAAAATTGGTAAAAAGAGCAAAGAAGTTTTGGAGCAACTTCATAAGGTTGGCTTACAGCATTTACAATTAGCGCAGCCAGTTCAATCCTTGTCGTCAGGAGAAAAACAGCGTTTATTGATTTTAAACTGGCTCAAAGAAAATCCAAAAAACGAATTATTTATTCTCGACGAACCGAGTACAGGATTGCATTACAAAGATATTGATTTGCTGTTTCCCTTGTTAGAAGAATTGAGTGAAGAAAATGATGTGTTGGTGGTGGAGCACAATATGTATTTATTGGAGAAGATTGGAGTGGGAGTAGCATTGTAGGTTTAGTTTGCTATTGTGATCTCGCATCAGCAAGAGTTTGAATTAGGCCAGTAGAAAATGATGAAATGAATGTTTATCTATTACAAAAAAATCTCAGTCCCTCCTGATTTCAAGAAAGACTGAGATTAACTTCAATGGTTCTTATTAGATTGAAATAAACATAGTTTTTTTTACTTTTTTACTTTTTTAGTTTACTTTTTACACGTTTCAATTTTTCTTGTCTGTTTTCCAATTTGGAACTTGCCGATTCTAGTTCTTTTTCCTTTTCAGAAGTATCTTTATTTAAATCCTCGATTTCTTTTTTAGCATCTTCTATATCCTCGTTTAGATCTTTAACATCCGCGTTATTATCTTCGATATCACTTTGTAAGCCTTCTACTTCCTTGCTTAACTTCTTAACCCTTTTTTCGGTATCCTTTAATTCACCTTGATAATATTCGGTCAGATATTCATCTAAAAAATCAGAAAACATTTTTCTCATCACTCGGTATTCTTCTGGAGTTTCATTTTTATCGATATATATATCATAGCCAAAAGAACCGAATACCTTCATATGAGAACCAACTTCATCTTCAACAATATAAGTGTAAAAGTTCATGCGTTTAGATGAGACTTTTTCAATAACAACATCCTCTGCATAGAGTAAATCCTTATTGCTTAAAAAACCAATCCCTTTAATTTTAAAGTCATAATTATCTTTTAAATATGATTTCCATGCTTTTTTAAGCGGTTTAGGTTCTGGATCTAAATTAGCAACGAATAGACATGGACGTTCTTTATCATTGTGTTCGATAACCCCATCAATTGGGGTTGGCAATTGCGCCTTGGCATTTCCGATGACTGTTAGACTGAAAAGAAAAATTAAACTAAGTGGTGTAAAAAAATTGATTTTATATTTGTTTATCATTTATGTTATTTTTTGGAACGTGCTGCTCCTTGTTATTAAATAATTTACCAATAATATATTAAAACAATAGAGAGATATCAAGTGTTTTACGAACAGATAATCCGAACAAGTGTTAATTTTTGATAAAGTCATTAAACCTTAATCAACATCACAATTTCCACCATTACAATTCCCAGATGCACACCCAAAAGCAAAGAGACCCATAGCGACAAAATATCCACCAAAAGCAACCAGAAGCCATTCATGAGCCATTACAGACTGAATGACAATTAATAAACCGAGTAGGAGATAGGCAATCCTAATAAATGACCAATTTTTGAGAATTCTTTCTTTCATGATATTTTATAGAATTCAAAAATAAATGAAGTTGATGATTTTATTCGTAACAAAGATCACATTTAATTAGTCTTCTCTCAAAGCATCTATAAGTTCGTCTTTGTTCATTTTTGAATAACCAGAAATCCCTATTTCTTTAGCTTTTTCTACTAACTCTTCTTTGGTACGGTTTTCATATTTAGTTGCTCTCCCGCCTTTTTCACCTGCATTTTCAGTGTTGGCTATGCGAGCTGCTTTTTCTTTACTCATGCCTTCATCTCTTAAAGCTTCGTATTGTTCGTCATTTTTGATTTGTTTTCCGTGTTCTTTTGCCATTTCTATAGTTTTTAATCATTAATTTTCCAAACCAACCAAACGATTAGCAGTAAAACCACCAAGACACCTAATGCTATTCCACCAACAATCATTTTTATGGCTCCTATAATAAAGGTCAAAACTGCAACTGTCAAAGTGATCAGAATCAACAAGGTTATTACAATAAACTTCTTCATTTTCGGATTTTTTAATATTACAGATAAATTTAAGGAAAAATCATTATGCTTATTCTAAATAAGCGTTAAATAAATGGTTATCAGGATGCGGATGTAACTTAATTGCTATATAATGCCTTTATTCTTTTCTTCAAAGCGCCGTTAAATTCAACATTCGCATCAATGATTTTGCCATCTTTACCGATTAAAACGTAATGTGGAATTCCACTAAAGCTAAATTTCTCAAATAATTCCTTCGACTTTTGTTTGTTGGCATACAAATGAAGACCTTTGATTTCATTTTCTTCTAGATATTTCTTCCATTTGGATTTTGAATCCTCCACATTAATGAAAAGGATAATTATTTCTTTTTCATGTTTAAATTGTTCAACTAAGACTTCCATTTTAGGTATTGCGCTAATACAGGGGGAACACCAAGTAGCCCAAAAATCTATAAAAACAACTTTACCTTTAAATGAAGTCAAAGAAACCGTATCTCCATCGAGGCTTTCTAATAAAAAATCAGGAGCTTTTTTGCCATAGGTAAGTTGCTTTATACGTTTAAACTTATTGTCTATAAAAGCAAGATAATCTTGATTTTGACAGGTGCTTTTATAGTCTTTCATCAAAGCAACCCAGTGCTTGTTCTCGTATTTAGTCGGGATGTAATGGTGCATGAATTTGGTCAATTGAAAATCTAAAATTTTACCACTAAAGGCCGATTTAATGAAGTAATATCTTTTGGCATAAAAAGGGAGATCTTCATTTAAATTTAATGAATCAAGCAGGTCTTCCTTTTGCATTGCTTCGTATATATAACGCTGTAAAGCATTTGAGTAGCGGGAGTCATCAAAAGCTTTTTGATCATTCAAATCGAGTTCCCAAATAAATTGATAGTATTTTGCAGGAAGTTTTTTGTAAAACGGATTTCCATTCTCATCAAATTGACTGAAATCAACTTTAAACATCCAGCGTGGATCAATAAAACGGTAATTAAGATAATGCTGCATATGAAGTTTGAATCCAGGGGTTAATAAAGTCGTATCAAAGGAGTAATAAAAATCGATATTGGCATTTTTAATGCTATCCACATATGCTAAATATTCAAAAGGGTCTTGATTTTTGGAATGTCGATATGCGCGCTTGTCAAAAAAATGTTGAATTTGCGCAGCTAAATAGTTGTTGTTTTCTTCTCCTTTGCCCTTGTATTGAAGTGTAGCATCAAAGTCCTCGTAATTTGCTGTTATGTGTAGACTATCACCAGGAGAAAGAAAGAGATCTGAATATTCATCACCGACATTCAAGGTTGCCTCCTGCGGTTTTTCCCATTCAAAACGAGCAGAATATTTTCCTTTATTATTCAATGGTAGATCCACCGCAGTTAACTCTTTAAATTCAAAATGATTATTGTAGAATACAATTCTAAAGCGCCCACTATCCGGAGCGTTGGTGATATGACCAGAGATATGGATTTGACCAATAGAGAAGAAGTTACAAAATGCAAATAAATAAAGAAGAATAAGTATTTGATTAGTCATAACCTAAAGCTATTCATTTCACAAAAAGAAAGCAAATAAACTCACAAAAAAGGCAGTAATAGCAATATAAAACAAACCAATAATTACAATTATGCCCATTCTTTTATGGGTGATTGAAAAACCTCCAGGCAAAGTTTTGCGTTTTTTCCATTTTTTATTGGACAAGAAAATCGTGATTCCCCAAAGAATATAGGTCAGCACCGCACCAATAATGTGAGCAATTAAAAGCACTTTAAAAGCTGTCGTTCCCATATATTCGCTGCCTTCCACTAAACTTCCAGAGCCGCCAGCTACGCGGATTTGTATCTCAAGTACAAGCAGTGCAGCGATACAAACCCAAAACAACCATTTATGTATCTTGATGTGGGTTTTATACTTTTTCATTTTAATAAATGATACCGCATAGATGGCAATGAAAGGAGCTAATATTGATAAGGTCAGTACACAAATGATAATAAAAATTGTAATGTTCATATGTTAAATCTATTTCGGTCAAACTTAATAGATTTTTAAGAGTTTTACCTATTTAAATAGCAATAAAGTTACCAGCCAAAGTAAATATAAATATAGCAGACCAATAAGATGAAAGAATAAGAATTTCAGCATATTGTATTGGTTTTTTAAACATATCTATCGCTAAAATTGCATCAGAAAAAGTAAACAATAGAGAGCCTATACCTAAAAAAATAAAAACTAAAGATTGATTATGATACAGTAGACCGATGGCTTGCCAATTCATAAATAAGATAGCTAGGATATAAACAACCACTGGAATAACTAAATTTCCTAATGATTTACGCATGTAATTGAAAAATAAAAGCCCTATTACTAAAAGTCCTAAAAGCGGTAAAATTGGAGAGCTTAGTCCGTATAAGGTAACAAAGCCAATAATAAAAATGATATGTGCTATTAAAAAAGAAGTGAGACCATAAATAAAAAATTTTTTGTCAAGAAGGAAAATATCACCCATTAGCGCAAAGACCAAGGCTAAGATCATGTAATAAGAATAATCTTCATTCGTATTGTTTTGGATATAAAATGCCAAACCAATGATTAAAATAGTTGTCAGCGGTTTGAAAATTGCAAACATTAATTTTTTATTCTTTTGACGAAAAATTATTGCCATTAAAGCGGATAGGGTAATAATTAAAGAACCTATTGTAATTGCCATAACCTCATTTTTCTTCCAATTCACCGCTAACACCAAGTCCAAAAAGAGCAAAATCGTATTTACAAGGATCTTCCACATTCATTTTTTGAAGTCTGAGCATCATTTCTTCCAAAGCTCTCCAATCATTTTGTTTCCTGGTGATTAGTCCCAATTTACGAGCAACATTTCCCGTATGCACATCCAATGGAACATATAGTTCGCTCATGTCAATATTTTTCCAAATCCCAAAATCTACACCTTGCTCATCTTTTCTAACCATCCAACGTAAGAACATGTTGATTCTTTTCGCAGCGGAGCCTTTTTCAGGATTGGCTATGTGCTTTTCACTTCTTTTTTCATGTTCAACTTCCATAAATGCAGTTCGAAAGTTAATAATCCTTTGTTTTATTCCCTTTTCATTATTTTTTAATGAAAACCAAGCCTCCAAGGAGTCGTGTTTGCGGTAACACTTTTGTAAAGCGCGAATTATAAAATCAAGATCTATCGTATTAAACGTTCTATGCACAAATTTTTTATCGTCGAGCATTCCAGTTGTATAGGCTTGAACGTATTCAAATGGAGCATTCCCCATGATTTGAATGAGTTTATTTCCGTTATCAATAATCATTTTTCTTTTTCCCCAAGCAATTAAGGCTACGATAAACCCTATGATTTCGATATCTTGTTTACGTTGAAAGCGATGGGGTAAAAGTATCGGGTCGTCTTTTATGAAATCTTTCGTATTAAACTGATTAACCTTTACATTAAGTAAGGCTTCTATCTCTTTAATTTCCATTTTATAAGAACTTTCCGTCAGCCATTTCTAATTTGCGATCAGAAATATCTGCAAGTTGCGTATTGTGCGTGACGATAATAAATGTTTGGCCAAAATTTTCTCGTAAATTAAAAAACAATTGATGCAATTCTTCTGAATTTTTGGTGTCGAGATTACCAGAAGGTTCATCCGCTAAAATCATTTTTGGATTATTCATTAAAGCTCGAGCAACGGCAACTCTTTGTTGCTCTCCTCCAGAAAGTGCCGAAGGTTTATGGTGGTCTCTATTTTTAAGATTAAGAAAAGAGAAAAGCTCTTTCGCTCTTTTTTCTGCTGTATGTTTATGATCACCTCGAATTAATGCAGGTAAAATTGCATTCTCAATGGCAGAAAATTCAGGTAATAATTGATGAAATTGAAAAACAAATCCAATCGACTCATTTCGAAATTGTGCCAGTTGTTTTTGAGACAAGTTAAAAGGTTGCTTGTTATCTACGTGATACTCGCCGCTGTCCGGGCGTTCTAATGTACCTAATATTTGAAGAAATGTTGTTTTTCCAGCTCCTGAAGCACCTACTATCGAAATTAACTCACTTTCTTTAACTGTGAGGTCGATTCCCTTGAGTACTTCAACCTTATCATAGGCCTTGGATATGTTTTTTGCTTGAATCATAGATGGACGAAAATAATATATAATTTGTGTATAAAGTAGAATTAAGTTATTTTTGTTGAAGAGATGGAAGAATTTGAATCACAATACCCACAAAAACCAGTTTTACTTAAGCGAAAAAGTAATGGACATATTTCAATAACGATTTTATCAATGGTTATTTTTGCTATTACTTTCTCTTTTATTCTCGATGATTACTACCTCATTGCTGTATTGTTGGGAGTCTTATTGTTTCATGAATTAGGACATTTTTTAATGATGAAGCTCTTTAAATATGAGGAGTTGAATATGCTTTTCATCCCTTTTATGGGGGCTATGGTTTCGGGAAGAAAAGAAAGGTATTCTCAAATTGAAAGTGCCTTAATGGTCATTGCAGGTCCATTACCCGGAATTTTACTAGGTGCCTCTTTAATTATGTTTGGCTGGATCGAACCTACAGCTGTTTCAATTCAAATTGGCGTATTACTAATCGCCTTAAATGTCATGAATTTAATTCCAATAGACCCCTTAGATGGTGGTCAGTTGATGCGTATACTATTTTTCAATAACTATGAACTCACCCAATTAATTTTTACTGCCTTATCTTCACTTGCTATTGCAGGACTAGGTCTTTACTTCAATTCTTGGATATTAATAATTTTAGGGTTGTTACTAGGATTTAGAATCAAAAATAAACACAAGCTTTATTTAATTCGAAAGGAAATGAAAGATGATGAAATCTTTTATGAAACGAATTATGATGACTTATCTAATAAAACTTATTCGAAGATCAAACAAATAATTATCGAGTTTACACCCATTTTAAAAGAAATAGAGGTTCATAATGAAGAAGAAAAATACAATCAAATAGTTGCAAAACAGGTGGATGGTGTTTTATTTCCTCCAACGACAAAAGATGCCTCCGTATTTTTTAAAATTTTTATGATGATTCTGTGGGCAGGAGGAATCTTTATTTCTTTTTATGCGCTATTTTCAATTGATTTTAACACAATAATTCATGCGTTTCAAAATAGGTGAAAAAGTTAGCTTCTTAAATGAAGTAGGAGGTGGGACAGTAAAGGCTTATAAAAACCAACAAATTGTAATTGTTGAAGATGAAGGCTTTGATCGTGAATTTATTGAAACAGATTTGGCAAAGATTCATGGAGATCAAAGTAATATTTTACAAGAAGATTTTGATATTCAAGATATTGCTGAAGAAACAGCTAATCATCAGAAAAATTTAGGTGAGGTTTTTGAAGATAGAAATTTTTGGGAAATTGACTTACACACACATGCATTTATGGACACCGAACGTGGATACTCTAATGGAGAATTATTAAATCGTCAAATGCTTGAGTTTAAGAGGTTTTTTCGAAAGGCTTGTGACAAAAATATACGAAAACTAATAGTAATTCACGGAGTAGGACAAGGAGTTTTAAAATCGGAGGTACGTTATTTTTTAAATAATCAAGAAAATGTAGATTATTATGATGCAGATTTCAAAGATTATGGAAAAGGAGCGACCACAATTGAAATTTCATATCTTTAAACAATTTTCATCTTCTGTTGTTCTTTCTCCAACTTTTAAAAACTTTAAAATGATTAAAAATACATTTATAACTTTGATAGGATTATTCCTGTTTTCATTCGTGCATGCTCAAGATATTTATAAATATGAAGTAGAAACCATTGATGGTAAATCCATAAGTTTATCAAAGTTTCGGGGTAAAAAAATAATGATTGTTAACACAGCGTCAAAATGTGGTTTCACTCCGCAATATGAAGACTTGCAAAATTTATATGAGACCTATAAAGACAAGGGGTTTGTTATTTTAGGTTTTCCATCCAACGATTTTATGAAACAAGAACCCGGAACAGACCAAGAAATAGCTACTTTTTGCGAAAAGAATTATGGCGTAACATTTCCAATGATGTCTAAAGTAAGCGTAAAGGGCGAGAAACAGATTCCACTTTATCAATTTCTTACACGAAAAGAGTTAAATGGACATAGCGATAGCAATGTGAAATGGAACTTTCAGAAGTATTTAGTTAATGAAGAAGGTAAGCTTGAATCAGTATATTATTCAAAAACAAATCCGCAAGACGAAGCAATAATACAATGGATTGAAAACTAATACTTGTTAATCTTTGTGTTTTTAGCTAATATTTGCTTAATTTTGTTGATATTGGATTGGTTATACCAAATTCCCGAAAAGGAAAACAATTAATTCGCTTTGAATAACCCAAAGCACAAAAATTCTTTAAAAATATAAATGGGTAGATCACAAGAATCGTTTAGTAAACGAGAGAAAGAAAAGAAAAAAGCAAAAAAGAAAAAAGAAAAACAGCTTAAAAAAGAACAGAGGCAGGAAGAGAATAATCAAGGCGGAAGCTTGGATGATATGATTGCTTATGTTGATGCTTACGGGAATCTAACAGATAAGCCACCAGAGGATCAAGAGCGAGAGCCAGAGGAGATTGAGGCTGAAGATATTGTAATTGGTGTTCCGCCAAAAGAAGATTCTGGAGAACCAGATGTGAATATTGGAACAGTAGCTTTTTATGACACCAGCAAAGGATTTGGATTTATTAATGACAATAACAATGGAGAAAAATATTTCTTCCATATTAATAATGTGAATTTTGAAATTCAAGAGAACGACAAAGTAACTTACGATGTTGTACGTGGCCGTAAAGGAATGGATGCAGTTAACGTAGAATTAGCGTAGTTCTTTTACTTAAAAAAGTTAAACCGTCTCAGCTATTTGATCGATAAGATTAAATATATGAGACGGTTTTTTTTTCATTTTAATATGAACAGTAGAGTAGTGGAGCTATTTTAAACTGCAAGTGCAGCTGACTTTGATTTTCGGTACAAATTTTTATTAAAGATGTTTCTTTTTCCAAATCTATGTTGATTATCTGCATTAAGAAACTTAAGGTAGAGTTTTCTAGAAACACCAAAATATTCATAAGTTGCTCCATTTGAAAAGTCAACTTCTAACACTTGTTTCGACCATTGGTAATCAACTATTGGACAATTATTTAACATTTCATTATACTGATCCAAGTTTTTCTTTGCCGTTTCAGGCGCTATACTTACCAGAAATTCATAACCTTGTGTAATTTCTCTACTCATCAACTCAGCTTCCTTAGATTTTTCATTTTCTTCAATGAATTTATCTGGATGCCAAAGTTTAACAAGCGTTCGGTACGTTTTTTTAAGGTGACTCAATTCAATGTCAGCGTCGATATTGAAAAGCTTTTTGTATTGATTAATACGCTTCATTATATATAAATTTTGTGCAAAAATACAGACAATAAAAGTCTGTAATCTATTTTTATAGGTTTATTATCGAAATAAAACGGACTATGTCAGAATCGTTGTAAATTATGGTCAAAAGAATGATGTAGGTAATGTTATTTTAAGTCTCAACCTAGAATTTTGTTTTTATGACCACAACGGATCAAATATAAGTCCCAAATCACTTTAACATAAAATCGCTAACGATATAAGACTAAAGTCATTATATCTGATTTTATATTAAATAGCAAGCTATACGTGTAATATATGCATGAATTCTATTTTGTAAGGAAAATAATCTCTCTCTTTTTAACACCGTAAATCACTTTAACATAAAAACGCTAACGATATAAGACTAAAGTCGTTATACCTGATTTTATATTAAATAGCAAGCTATACGTGTAATATATGCATGAATTCTATTTTTGTAAGGAAAATAATCTCTCTCTTTTTAACACCGTAAATCACTTAACATAAAATCGCTAACGATATAAGACTAAAGTCATTATATCTGATTTTATATTAAATAGCAAGCTATACGTGTAATATATGCATGAATTCTATTTTTGTAAGGAAAATAATCTCTCTCTTTTTAACACCGTAAATCACTTTAACATAAAATCGCTAACGATATAAGACTAAAGTCGTTATATCTGATTTTATATTAAATAGCAAGCTATACGTGTAATATATGCATGAATTCTATTTTTGTAAGGAAAAGAATCTCTCTTTTTAACACGTAAATCACTTTAACATAAAATCGCTAACGATATAAGACTAAAGTCATTATATCTGATTTTATATTAAATAGCAAGCTATACGTGATTTACTACTTTTGTCTTATAATTAATATTATGTTAAATAGAGTTGTTAAATAAAAAGTGCTGTCTATTATCGACAGCACTTTTTTGTTATTGTTATTATGAAATATAACTTACTATTTAATTATCACCTTTTCCATGTGTTCCCCTTTCTCTGAACGCAGACTTACCGTGTAAATTCCAGCCTCTAAATTAGAAACATTAATCGATTGTGTTTGATTTTCGTTTAAATTAGTCGTTAAAACAATACGACCATTTAGATCATAAAATGTTGCTGAAATCAAATAATCACCTTTAATACTAATATTATTAGTCGCTGGGTTTGGATAAATGGTAAATTCATTTAAAGCTTCTTTATTCACGGAAACAAATGTGTTAATCATAAAGGTTGAATCAACGCTATTTCCGTTGGCATCATTAACGATTAGTGTATATTGTCCAAAGCTTAATCCTGTGAATGGACCTCCACTTATTTGGTTTTGCCCGTCATCTAAAATTGTGTCATAAGGCTCTTTGCCTCCAGCAATTGAAAAATATACAGCCCCGTTTGGTGGATTCACAGTATGTGGTTCTACCGAAGAAATAATAATTTGCAAAGCATCATAAATTTGAAAACTTGTTGTGGTATCACACTGGCCGTTGTTGTAAGTCATTGTTAAGTCATAAGCTCCATCTTCTAATCCATTTACTTGATTTGTACCCGTTGAATTGTAACTATTTGGTCCTGTCCATTCATAAGTAATTGGCGCAGCTCCTTGCGTTACACTTACCTCTGCTGTTCCATCATTACTTCCTGGACCTGTTAAATCAGTGGTATTTAAGGTGAAATTGATTAAATCAGGTGATCCTATGTCATTCATGCATTGGGCTATTGCTCCTGTGAAATCCATAAATTCACCATGCACATTTCCTGAACATTCATTGGTTAATTGAAGAGGGTGATTATTTCCGTTTTGATGGGTTATAAATGAATTCATAATACCAAGACCTCCAACTGTAATTAATTCAGCAGAGCCATCGCAAGTGCCAACACAACTAACATCCGTTGTTTGAACTATACAATCTAATAAATCGATGGTAACATTAAATGGATTACTAAAACCATTTCCTGCTCCTAAGCATGTGAATGTTGATGCATCTCCAAAACTATATCCATAAGTGTTTGCGCATAATCCACTGAATTGTAGTTGGTTGGCATTTGATACTACTTCACTCCCATTTTCGTCAAACCATTTGGTTGAAATTGGAGCATTACCTCCAGAAATAATTAGTTCAATCTCACCATCACAAGCTGGAGATGCTGACTTATATTTCTCAATTACCGACATAGGTTCAATCGTTGGACTTGTTGTATAGGAAATTGTTGGATTTAAACCATTAAAGTCTATTTCTGCTACAAACTCGTATGTGTTTGTTCCATCGTTAGCTTGATAATGAAGGGTTTTAGGGCCTGAGGCAATTATTCCAGTTGCTTGCATTCCTGGTAATGGATTGCCTTCAAAGGTCACAGTTCTGGATACTGTTGCTAAAGGATCGTGACAATCCATGATTAATAACTCCCCTATTCCACCGTAATAATCTGGTTTAATATGAATATAAGTATCGATGAAATGTTGGGCATTGATTTGTGCTGTTATTGTAAATAATAAAAATATTGCTAGTAAATTTTTCATAATATAGTGTTTTTTTTTTGTGTTATTACTATAACGTAACTCCATTTCTTAAGGTTGCTTCTTATCTAAATGAAGAACCACAATAACTATTATTTTTCATTTTAAAAGTTAGGTAATCAGTAGATTTTTAATGTTTTTTTCTAGAATATTTCATTTAGTTTTGTTAAATAAAAAAAGGTAACCTTTTCTGATTACCTTTTTTTACATCTATATTCATTCTAATCGGAATCGGATTGACTAAACAAATCCCATTCTACTGTTTTT
Organism: Brumimicrobium salinarum; assembly: GCF_002844555.1. GTDB lineage: Bacteria > Bacteroidota > Bacteroidia > Flavobacteriales_D > Crocinitomicaceae > Brumimicrobium > Brumimicrobium salinarum. Next base: position 223,958 of record NZ_PJNI01000002.1, on the reverse strand, counting down.
GCGGGTTTATCTTTAACTGGTCGTCGCGATAAACTTCGTTTTCTTGGTTTTGGCTTTGGTTTATCATCGTCTTCCTTTTTATGTTCCGATTTTGGAGCTGACTTTTTATCGTCTGCTTCTTTTGCATCGCTAGTTTCTTTCTTATCTACCTTTTTACTAGCACCACTCCCCGACTTTGGTCCATCTTTTTTAGGCCCTTCGCCATCTGGATCGTCATCTCCCGAATCATTCGATTCATCAGAAGCATCACTTCCATTGTCCTTGTTGTTATCATCCTTTCCCTTGTTACCTTGAGAATCGGAGTTGTCATTTTCATTTTCTTCTTCCTCGTTGACTTCCTCATCGTCTGGCCAAGGCGTTTCTCCTTTTACTGGATGAGTCAGCTCGATTTCCTTGACACGCAACTTTTCCAACTGATTTCCAATAGACTTCATTCCCTTAACATCGATGAATTCATCAATCCTTACGATTCTATCAGGTAGATGCTTTGTTGCTTTGAGTAGTTTGTTATAAATAATTCTTACCTCTGGCTCATAAGCTGTAGTAGCTACATCCAACTCAGTTCCTTCTGTTTCTGGAATAAATGGAACTCTTCTGTCCGTGGTTACTTCACATACAAATCTCTTTGCGTAGTGAATTTCTTTTTCTCCATCATAATAAACAGCGGAAATCGCATGCTCTGGATTCCACTTTTCAATATGGAACATATCATCATCGAAATGCGTTGTTAAATCGAAACTTGATAAACGATATTCTCCGTTTTTATATAAGGTAAGAATCTTATCATCACCTCTAAATCGACCTAAGAAAGTTCCTCTTTGATCATCATTTAAACGTCCAACAATCTCATCATACCAAATCTTACGAGCAGCCAATGTCGAACCTCCGACTTCTTTTTGAACGATTTTAGAAACATCTTCTTTACTCACGATATTTCCTTTAGCCGAGCGACTTTTAATCAGTTGCTCTCCTAAATCCAGATCAAATTTCAGCTTTTTAAGATGTGTTCTTGCTTTAAGCGTAATGCTTACTACTTCACGCTCTCCGTTTGGATGAGCCGCAAAATAAAGTAGTTTTGATCCTTTTTTACCTGTCGTTAAATCATATTCTTTGTCTCTCGTAATTGATTTCACAAAGAAACGCTTCATGAATGTATGTCCAGTTTTGCCATCTTTATAAATAAAGTGATAAATCGTACGTTTATCGCCCCGTTTCCAGATTGCAGCATGAACAATTCCTTTACCCACAAACTTTTTATCGGCAATTTTGGTTACCATCATTTTTCCTGTTTTGAAAAAAACGATTACATCATCAATTTCAGAACAATCTTGAACATATTCAGCCTTTCTTAGTTTGTATCCAATAAATCCTTCTTTATAATCTACATAAAGCTTTTCATTGGCAATAATTACCTTGGAAGCATTAATATTATCAAAAACACGAATTTCTGTTTTACGTTCTTTTCCTTTTCCGAATCTCTTTTTTAAATCCTTAAAGTACTCAACAGCAAAATCGATAATATTTTCAATGTTGTGAATGACTTCCGCCAATTCTTCTTCAATGCGTTTGATTATTTCATCTGCTTTGAATTTATCGAACTTAGAAATTCGTTTAATTTTAATTTCCGTTAAACGAATAATGTCATCGCGCGTAACTTCTCTTTTAAGATGTTTAATATGCGGTTTTAAACCATTATCAATTGCAGAAATTACACCTTCCCAGGTTTCTTCCTCTTCAATTAAACTGTAGACTTTGTTCTCGATAAAGATTTTCTCCAATGAACTAAAATGCCATTGTTCCTCCAGCTCTCCTTTGCGAATTTCCAGTTCTTTTTTAAGTAATCCGACCGTTTTATCAGTATTGCGACGAAGGATTTCGCTCATTCCTAAGAAACGTGGCGTTTCATCGTCAATTACCGTAGAGTTTGGCGAAATAGAAACTTCACAATCAGTAAAAGCATATAAAGCATCAATTAATTTATCGGGAGAAACATTGCTCGCCAGATGAATTAAAATTTCCGCTTCAGCAGCTGTATTGTCATCAATCCTCTTGATTTTAATCTTTCCTTTATCGTTGGCCCTAAGAATAGAGTCGATTAAGGAAGTTGTTGTCGTACCAAAAGGAATTTCTGTTATGCTTAAGGTTTTATTGTCAACCTTATTTATTTTTGCTCTTACTCGAACTTTTCCTCCACGCAATCCGTCATTGTAGTTGGTGAAGTCAGCCATTCCCCCAGTTAAAAAGTCTGGTAGAATTTCCACTTTTTTACCACGTAAATGATTGATTGAATTATCAATTAACTCGATAAAGTTGTGTGGAAGGATTTTACAAGCCAATCCAACAGCAATTCCCTCTGCTCCTTGCGCTAATAAAAGCGGGAACTTCATGGGTAAATCCTCTGGTTCCTTATTTCTTCCGTCGTAACTGGTCAGCCATTTTGTGGTTTTCGCATTAAACGCAACGTGAAGCGCAAATTTAGATAAACGTGCCTCAATATAACGTGGAGCAGCTGCACCATCGCCGGTGAGTGTGTTTCCCCAGTTACCTTGCATATCAATAAGTAACTCTTTTTGTCCGAGTTGCACCAAAGCATCTCCAATAGAAGCATCTCCGTGCGGGTGAAACTTCATGGTGTTACCGATGATGTTGGCTACCTTATTATATCTTCCATCCTCCATTTCTCTCATGGAGTGCAAAATTCTTCGCTGAACGGGTTTTAATCCATCATTTAATCCAGGAACAGCACGTTCCAAAATTACATACGAGGCGTAATCAAGAAACCAATTTTCATAAAGTCCATCTAGTGAAATGATATTTTCATCCACTTTCTTTTTGCCGTTGACGTCTTTGTGATCATCATTTTCAGCATCATTATCAGGAATGTTGTTGTTTTCTTCTTCCTCAGGAGTATTGTCTTCTGCCATATTTTTAAGATGCTTTTTCTATTTCTTCTTTATCTTTTTTAACCTCTTCACCGATGTCTTTCTCTACACGTAAATTATCAATGATAAATTCTTGTCGAGACGGTGTGTTTTTCCCCATGTAGAAAGAAAGTACTTCTTCGATTGAGGCGCCTTTACTTAGCATTACAGGTTCTAAACGGATGTCTTCACCAATGAAATATTTAAACTCATCTGGAGAAATCTCACCCAATCCTTTAAATCGAGTAATTTCTGCTGTTTTACCCAGTTCTTCCAAGGCTTCTTTTCTTTCTTCCTCTGAATAACAGTAACGCGTTTTCTTTTTATTACGCACGCGGAAAAGTGGTGTTTGCAGCACATACACGTGATTTCTTTTCACTAAATCTGGGAAGAAACGCAAAAAGAAGGTCAATAATAACATACGAATGTGCATTCCATCAACATCGGCATCTGTTGCAATGACAATCTTGTTGTAACGCAAATCATCCATATCATCCTCGATATCCAAAGCAGCTTGAATCAGGTTAAACTCCTCATTTTCATAGACTACCTTTTTGGTCAATCCATGCGTATTCAAAGGTTTACCACGTAAACTAAAAACAGCTTGCGTATTTACATCTCTCGATTTTGTAATTGAACCAGAAGCTGAATCTCCCTCGGTAATGAATAAGGTTGTTTCATCGCGTCGGTCATTCTTTAAGTCAGTAAGGTGCACACGACAATCACGCAATTTTTTATTGTGTAAACTAGCCTTTTTAGCTCTATCACGCGCAATTTTACGAATTCCAGATAGTTCTTTTCTTTCCTTTTCAGATTGTTTAATCTTCTTTTCTAGAATTTCTGCCGTTTCTACATTTTTATGTAAATAATTATCAAGCTTTGTTTTTAGAAAATCATTGATAAAAGCACGCATTGATTTCCCACCTTGTTCAACCTCTTGAGAACCAAGTTTTGTTTTGGTTTGAGATTCAAAAATTGGTTCCATTACTTTAACAGAAACCGCAGCTACGATAGACTGACGAATATCAGAAGCTTCGTAATTTTTATTGTAAAAATCTTTAATCACACGTGCTACAGATTCTCTAAAAGCACTGTGGTGCGTACCTCCTTGTGTAGTGTGCTGACCATTCACGAAAGAATAATAATCTTCTCCGTAAGTTCTTCCATGCGTAAAAGCAACTTCAATATCATCGCCTTCTAAGTGAATAATTGGATACAATGGATCTCCATCTTGGTTGTTTTCCAAAAGGTCTTTCAATCCATTTTTAGATTGATATTTCTCTCCATTAAAATAGATGGCCAATCCCCTATTCAAATAACAATAATTCCATATCATCTTCTCGATATAGGGAACTTTAAATGCGAATTTTTTAAATATTTCTTCGTCGGGATAAAACTCAACATAAGTACCGTTTCGTTCCTCAGTTTTTTCAATTTTCGGATCGTCAACTAGTACACCACGTTCAAAAGTAGCACTTTTCTTTTCACCGTCTCGCACTGCATAAACCATAAAATAGCTACTCAAAGCATTCACCGCTTTTGTACCTACTCCATTCAATCCTACCGACTTTTTAAAAGCCTTAGAGTCATATTTTCCACCCGTGTTGATTTTAGAAACTACATCTACTACTTTTCCAAGCGGAATCCCACGACCATAATCACGAATAGAGACTTTTCCGTCTTTAGCTTTAATATCAATTCGCTTTCCATTTCCCATAACGAATTCATCGATACAGTTATCAATGACCTCTTTCATGAGAATATAAATTCCATCATCAGCAGAAGCACCATCTCCGAGTTTCCCGATGTACATTCCTGGACGTAAGCGAATATGCTCTTTCCAATCGAGTGAACGAATATTGTCTTCTGTATAATTATTCTCTTGAGCCATAATTTTTTAAGCGATTTTTGAGTGTCCTAACAAATATAATATCTATTTCTTAGTAATTTAGCATTCAGCTATAAGGTTATTCACGATGAATAGTTAATAGCTTTTAAAAGCCAAGTTATTTTTGTAATCTTTACGAAGATACTAAATTTATATGAATTATTTAAAGAACTTTTTCATGTTAAAAAACACTTATACCACTACTTTAATTATTGTATTGTTATTATTTGCTAATAAACTTATTAGTCAAGAAAAAAGAAATGTATCGATTACTTCAGAACTACAACTAAAAGCTTATTTTGAAGCATACTACGGTTATGATTTTGGAAAACCAGAAAATCAAAAGAGACCAGCTGTTTTTTATAATTTTACCGACCATAATCAGTTCTCATTAAACACAGGAATGATTGGATTAAACTATTCAGGAAAACGAATAAGAAGTAATCTTTCATTTATTTTGGGTTCTTATGCTCAAGAAAATTTATCTGGTGAACCGAAGGTCTTCAATCATATCTACGAGGCTAATTTAGGTGTAAAATTACTCAAAAAACATGAGTTTTGGCTAGATGTAGGGATTATGGAATCTAACCTTGGGTTTGAAAGTGCGATGAGCGCCAATTGTTATACGCTGACCCGAACTTTGCTGGCTGAAAGCTCTCCATTTTACCTGAATGCGGCTAAACTATCCTATCTCACTCAAAATAACAAATGGGAATTTGAATTCTTATTTTCCAATGGGTGGCAACAAATGGTACATGGTTATCCTTCCTTTGGACACACGGTTAAATACAAACCGAATGAAAATTGGCTTATTAATAGTAGCTCTTTTTTGGGGAGAGTTAAGCTACCTGGAGCGGTTCCCTTACTAACAAGAAAAGAATACCGTATTTTTCATAACTTTTATGCGAAATATGAAAAAGATAAAATTGGTATTATAGGTGGAATTGATTTTGGAGTAGATCAATTGGTTGAAAACAATAATGATTTAGGAAGCTGGGTTGGTATTGCGGGTATTTTTAGGTATCAATTTCATAAAAATTGGTCTGCTACAATTCGTGGAGAATATTATTTAGATCCTAGCAATAGTGTCGCGCAACTTCAGAATATTGACGGGTTAGAAAGTTTTGGAGGTTCCTTAAATGTTGATTGTCATTTAGGAGAAATTTTTATGATTCGTGTAGAAGGAAGAATACTTTCGGCGAAAAAACAAGTTTTTGAATTAAAAGATTCACCGAGTAACCACAATCTATATGTAGGTGTATCAGGAATAATTGATTTGTGGAATTAAAATTTATACAGCTTTTACTATGCATACATAAATAATTTGATTAATTTAGCTTCATGACACAAGAAAGAATTAATGCGGAACTTAGTCAGATTCTAAACATCCGCTACCCTATCATAATCGCTCCTATGTTTTTGGTTTCCAATACAAAAATGATCATTGCAGGAATCAAAGCCGGAGCAACAGGAGCGATTCCCGCAATGAATTATAGAACGACTGAAGAATTGAGAACAGCGATTCAAGAAGTTAAATCGGCTGTTGATGGTCCTTTTGGAATCAATCTCATTGTCAATAAAAGTAATTTCACATACAAGGAACAATTGGCCATTATTTGTGAGGAAAAAGTAGACTATATCATCACAAGTTTAGGTTCGCCAGGAGAAACCATAAAAGAAGCCCATAAAGCGGGAATAAAAGTTTTTTGTGATGTGACGAATTTAAAATACGCCAAAAAAGTAGAATCTTTAGGCGCTGATGCAATTATTGCGGTAAACAAAGAAGCTGGTGGACATGCCGGAAATATTTCCATTAAAGATTTAGTTCCTGAGTTAAAGAAAAACTGTTCAATTCCCGTTATTTCGGCAGGTGGTGTTGGAAACGGATACGAATTAAAAGAAGCCTTGGAGCTTGGCGCCGATGGGTGTTCGGTGGGTTCTTTATTCATTGCTACTGAAGAAGCTGATGTGAGTGAAGAATACAAGCAAGCGTGTGTAGATTATGGTGAAAATGACATTGTAATGACCTCCAAGCTTTCGGGAACGCCTTGCACAGTGATCAAAACGCCTTATGTGGAGAAAATTGGAACTAAGCAAAATTGGTTAGAACGTTTACTCAATAAAAATAGAAAGCTAAAAAAATGGTTTAAGGCATTTACCTTTATGCGGGGAATGAAATCCTTACAAAAAGCGGCATTTAGTGCAACATACAAAACGCTTTGGTGCGCTGGTCCTTCCATTGAAAATGTAAAATCAATTCGACCCATTAAAGACATAATAGATCAACTTGTAAGAGAATACCATGAAGAAAAGTAAAATTTCACTCAAAAAAATGCGTCGACTCCTTTGGATGATGGGTGTTTTTAAGATTCCCATGATTGCTTATGTTCGACCAAAACTCATGTTATTGGACGAAAATTGTTCGCAAGTTCGCATCAAATTAAAGAGAAGGACAAAAAATCATTTAAAATCCATGTATTTCGGGAGTTTGGCTGTTGGAGCAGATATAGCCGCTGGTTTACATGCTTTTTATTTTGCCGAAGAATCGGGTGTAAAAGTTTCATTTGCCTTTAAGGCCGTTAAAGCTGAGTTTGTGAAACGCGCAACCACAGATGTTTATTTTAACTCTGATGAAGGTCAGCTCGTAAAACAAGTTTTTGACGAAGCCATGGAAACCAAAGAAAGAGTAAACAAATGGGTAAAAGTTGAGGCCAAAAACACGGATGGTGAGGTGGTTGCTACTTTTGATATGGAAATTTCTGTAAAAGTGAAATCATGAAAACAATATATTTAATTCTTTTGATCGCATCTATTTTATGTTCGTGCAGTAATTCTAAATCCACTGTTGTTGAGGGCTCAGAAAAAACATCCATTGAATCTGAAAAAATGAAAGAAAATTATGTCTTTAATATTGAAGTAATTGATAATCGAATGCCTTCTCAAACCCCTAGAAAGTACATGTATGCAATCGTTAGTTTACGTTTAAATTCAGGTAACCTTGATAATAATTGGAGGTTGACCTCCTTTGAAATTAACGGAATTAAGTACACGAAATTCGACAGCGATACATTTGGAGGTAAAAACGAATTACTTTACAGAAACAATATTAGAGAAATTCCCAAAAACATACAACAACCTTTATCTGGAGAAATACAATTCGAAAATCAAGATGGAGATAACTTAACTTTTAAAGTAGATAGAATAAAGATTTCGGTAGTTCATTAATCACTTGATAGTTACACTTAATGTCGGTGTTTTTTAAGGAATAAACATTCCGAACATATCTTATACAAGTTTTATAACACCTCACAGGTTACTGTTTCTGTTACAGTACGCTGAGCCTCGCCGGTGCCATACGTTTGAATGTTTAAATTTTCACCTTTTTTACACTTCGATTCCACTTCATCTTGTTTGGCTTTTATCGTATTGCTAAAAGTGTTTGCCGTTGTGGCTTGAGGATGATAAGTTCCATACTGTTCATAAGCAGACGTTGTTACGGTCTGTACACATGAACAAGTGTATTCTTTTTTACAGGAAATTAATGTCAAAGCAATAGCGGAAGATAAAAATAAAAATCGTTTCATAATTGAATAAATTGAATAACAAACAAACTTAAAAAAAAACATATAAAAACCTAGTGCTAGCATGATTATTATCTCGAACTACTAAAAATCAAATACATAAATGTTTCGGTGTCTATCTTTAAAACCGAATCAATGATAAACACTACCTTCAACCCTATTCCAACAAACATTTCTTATTTTTGCATTCAAATTCAATTAGAACAATGAACAAATTTCAAGGAACTTCGAATTATATCGCTTCAAATGATCTTAAAGTAGCTGTGAATGCTGCCATAACATTAGAGAAACCTTTGTTAATTAAAGGAGAACCTGGAACGGGAAAAACTTTGTTGGCACATGAAATTGCAAAAGCTTTAGATAAACCGCTATATACTTGGCATGTTAAGTCTACAACTACTGCACAGCAAGGTTTGTATGAATATGATGCTGTTTCACGTTTGCGTGATTCACAACTGGGTGACGAAAAGGTGAATGACATTGCAAATTATATCAATAAAGGAAAGTTATGGCAAGCTTTTGAAGCGGATGAGCGTGTAATTTTGTTAATTGATGAAATTGACAAGGCAGACATTGAATTTCCGAATGACTTATTATTAGAACTCGATAAAATGCAGTTTTTCTGTTATGAAACGGGTCAGGAAATTGTCGCTAAACACCGTCCAATCATTATCATCACATCAAACAATGAAAAGGAATTACCCGATGCTTTTCTGCGTCGTTGCTTCTTCCACTACATTTCTTTTCCTGATAGAGAAATTTTAAAAGAAATCGTGGCGGTGCATTATCCTAATTTAGAAGATGAATTAGTTGAAAAAGCAATGCAATTGTTTTATGCGATCCGAAATCAGCGTAACTTAAAGAAAAAACCTTCGACAAGTGAGTTAATCGATTGGATTAAGCTTTTGATGGTTGGAAAAATCAATGCGCAAGAACTCGATGAAGTTATGGCAGGAAATAGCGGCACTCCATATCTTGGAGCTTTACTTAAGAATGAGCACGACAAAGCCTTGATTAGATAAAATATACAATTCATGTTTTTAGATTTTTTCTTATTGCTTCGCGAAAAAGGAATTCCCGTTACTTTGCGTGAATATCTTGATCTTTTAGCTGCTTTAGATGCAAATATCGCAGAATATAATATCGATGATTTCTATTTTCTGTCACGCACTGTTTTGGTGAAACGTGAAGAACATTTAGATCTTTATGATCAGGTTTTTGGCGCTTATTTTAAAGGAATTGAGCAGATTCAGTCATCTGACATTCTCAATATTCCAGATGAATGGCTACGAAAGAATGGCGAGCGCTTATTCTCAAAAGAAGAATTGGAAAAGATTAAAAGTCAAGGCGATTTAGAAAGTTTACTCGACAGAATGGCCGAATTGTTAAAAGAGCAAAAAGAGCGTCACCAAGGCGGAAACAAATGGATAGGAACGGGAGGAACTTCTCCTTTCGGTGCTTATGGTTATAATCCTGAGGGAATACGCATTGGTCAAGACAAAAGCCGACACAGAAGCGCGATAAAAGTGTGGGACAAGCGTAATTTCAAAGATTTAAGTCAGGATGAAGAACTCGAAACCAGAAACATAAAAATGGCACTTCGCAAGCTACGCATTTTGAGTCGGGAAGGTCGAACAGAAGAAATAGATTTAGACAAAACCATAAAAAGTACGGCTAAAAACAGCGGAATGCTAGAAGTGGAAATGGTTCCTTCGAAAAAGAATGTTGTAAAAGTCTTGCTGCTCTTTGATATCGGTGGTTCTATGGACGATCATATTGAATTGTGCTCTCAACTCTTTTCAGCAGCGAAGTATGAATTCAAGCATTTAGAGTTTTACTATTTCCACAACTGTTTATACGAAAATGTGTGGAAAAACAATGAACGCCGCTGGGAAGAAAAGACACCTACAGAAACGATTTTCAATACATTTAATGAAGATTACCGTGTGATTTTTGTTGGAGACGCTTCAATGTCGCCCTACGAAATTGTTTCGCGTATGGGAAGCGTTGAACATTACAACGACGAAGCAGGTCAAGTTTGGCTACAACGCATGATTGAACACTTCCCCTACTTTGCCTGGCTCAATCCCGTTGATAAAAACGAATGGAAATACACGCAATCCATCGGCATGATTCAAAAGATAATGAAAAACAGAATGTTCCCATTGACCATTGGTGGAATTGAAGAAGCGGTGGAAGCACTTAAAAATAGAGAGAGATTCTAGGGAGAGATTCCAGGGAGAGGGAGAGATTCTAGGATAAGGAATTAAAACCCACCAAAATTCATCATTCATCATTACTTAATATCCTCCAAGATACCTTCTAAAAGTCCATTCAGTGGTGAACAGTCCAACGATGATTAGCAAAAGCCACACATAATCAATCAATTTGTGATAAGTACTCGATTCATACGCAACAGGAACGATGTCCTTGCGCTGATCAATTTCATCCAACACCTTTTGATAATCCATTAATTTGGCAAAATTCCCATCACTATTTTCTGCCAATTGTCGCATTAATTGATGATTAGACTTTGTTGCACGTTTTTCTATTGACAATGATTTTATAGCGAAAGTTCCTTCTTTTTCAAATGTACGACCATCATAAGTTGCTTCGGCTTTCCATTTGTACTTTCCAGCTGTTAACCGACCTAAATTCAGTTGATACCCATCACCTGACCCCAGAAAAGCATATTCAAAATCGTCACCATTTGGATGAGTAAGTGATAAACTGATATTTGGTCCTGTTATTGGTTCATAACTCTCATTATAAAACGAAGCGTTTAACAAAAAATCTTGATCACTCGAAGCAATTGTAGGTAAACTAATACGTAATCGAGATGTATTTTCCTTTAAGACCAAATACTGAACAGTTTTACGAACAAGTTCATCAAAATGGTCATGAACTTTATTTATTTGATAATCTGCTAATCTCCAACTCCATAATCCACCAGCAAAGGTGACCCCAAATTTCACCCCTTGATGCTTATCAAAATACATTAGCGGATCTGTTTTAGTAACACTTCCTACTTGTTGAAAAGCTAAGATATTTGAATTATTACCATATTTAACAGTCCCATAATGAGCTTGAAGTGGAGGAAAAGTACTGATTAGCTTTTGAGTCTTTTCGGATAAATTAAAAAGGGAAAAGTTAGTATTTATTCGTGCACCAACATCATCTTTTTGTCCTGTAGTTTTGATACTTGCCTTCAAATTTAATTTTGAAAAAGAACCACTTTTAGTTTGCGGACTTAGAATCATCCATTTGGGTACCTTTAAAGCTGCAATTTTATTAAACTCTTGATTTTTACGCGCAACTCCTGGATTATGCCAAATAACTAAGTCAAACGCCTGTAAATCTTCAGGAAGTTCATCAATCGTTGCCGTTTTAACTTCCAAGTTTTTTTCGGTAATTAATGCACTCCGAATGGCACCAATATCAGGATTTAAAGACTCTCCCACCAATAGAATCTTGTTTCTGTCGTCTAATACTTCAACATAAAATGAATAAGTATTATTCTCCAAATTATACTCATTCGATAAAGACGCTATTCGGACTGTATATTCGTGCATCCCAATTTGATCTGCATCCAAAATAAACTCTTCTTTTATCAAGCTATAAACATCATCTTCGTGTTTTAATTGTGTTTCTAAAATTTGCTTATCATTTTTGAATAATTGAATTTTAAATGTTTTTTCTTGCGTAAGGTTCCCTTCTATAACGACCTCTACAGGAAATTGATTACCTAAAAAAGCTATTTCATTTGTATTTATATTCTTAACGAGATGATCAACTTTTTGTATAGTATCACCAACAGAAAGCGAATAAATAGGAGTATTTTTAAATTGGTCTGCAAAAATTAAAGGGGAAGTTCCGTCATTAAAATTACCATCAGAAAGCACAATAAGGGCACCAATATTTCGTCCGTAATAATTATTATAAATAGAATTGAGTCCTTTACTTAAATTTGTTTTACTACCCTTAAAACTTATAGAATCAGTATTTTCGAGTTGACTATCTAAAGTAAAGAATAAAGAGTTGTACTTTTCTTTAAACTGTGAAATGAGATCGTTTTTAAAATTCAAAGTCTTCTCTTTAACCTTAGCACTATCGCTATAGTTAAGCATTGATTCTGAATCATCGAGCAAAGTTATAATTAGTGGTTTGTCAACATCTGTACTCGTACCTTTTATTAATAAACCCAGCAATAGTAAACCGATTAAAAATAACCCTAAACTTCTGAGGGCAATTAAAATCCCCCTATTAAATTTAGAAATCTCTTTCACCCATGATTTTCTACGATAGAAAATAAAAGAAAACAAAACTACAAAAGCTCCCCAAATAAGAAGCGACCAAACGGGAATATCACTGTAGAAACCGTTCATAATGAGCAATTATTGACTAAACTGAATCGAGGGCTTCTTTACCCTCTAAATAATCTGTAAGATATTCAAAATATTCAGATAGTTCGCCTTCTTTTGTTGTTTCTGAACCCCTAGCTATAACCTTATCAGGGTCTTCACCAAATAATGCAGGTAGAACATGTTTTATTAACTCGTTTCCAAAGTCAATAGATGCATCTAAAGGCAGTTCACAAGGCAAATTATCAACAGCCATTACTGCAATAGCGTTTTCTTGTTTAAAATCAACCTCTTCTTCACGAATTGGGTCGTATCCATAAATTGGATTGGCAATCGTGCTTGGACGTATTGTTGAAGCCACCGGACCATCTATATCGCATGAAATATCAGCTACAACTGAAGTTCTCACCTCTTTATCCTTTAAATCCTCTCTCGTAAATAAATAAGGAGAACCTTGCTCCCAATAGTGACAAGCAATGTATAAATCACATTTTTTCAAAAAACGGGGAAAAGTTGAATGATGACCTGAACCATCCTCATAAAAGGCATGAATATCTATATCTTTTCCATCATCACGGGCAACATAATCTGAAGTGGTGAGATGTGTAAAAACTGGCGTATCAAAAGAATCGTTTAAAAACTCCTCCGGACTCACTTCAGTAATAGGCAATTGATTGATGATTTCTAGTGCTCCATGTCCAACTCTACCAAAACCTGTCAACACAATTTTAGTATCATTAGGAAGTTGAACCTTTGAAAGTTCGCTCTCCATTTCTTTTCTATCCTTGCAACGGTGAGCTGGTTTTAATTCATATAAATTGTGTTTTAAACCATAGGTTAAAAATCCATTATAACATCCAACTATTCCAGCATAACGTCCAAAACCAATAATACGTTTATCAAATTTATCGGTTAAAACTTCGTAATCTGTTAATTGTATTTTGCGATCTAAAATTGCTTGCAATAAATCGCGATTGTAGGGTTGTTCTTTAAACGTATGTGAGAAAAAGAAAAACTGTTTATTAGGGATTAAATCCTCTATATTAACCTCTTTAACACCAAAAATGATATCGCAATCTGTAAGGTCTTCAACGATTTTAATTCCTAAATTGGCGTATTCTTGATCTTTAAAAGCACGTATTTTACTACTCTGAACAACAAGTTCAACGTTTGGATATTCTTCCATTACGCGAACACATTGTTCAGGAGACAACGGAACTCTTTGATCTGGAGGAACTTTCCCCTCTCTTAAAACACCAATTTTTATACCCATTCTAATGATTTTTTACAAAAATATAAGAATAAAACGATATGTAAAAAAAAGAAGGCGCGAAATATATTACTTCTTCAAATTAAAAGCTTGTATCATAAAGGTATCTTTTTTAATTAGGAATCTCTGCGTCTTTAATTTTCTCTCTCAATTCTTTGTTTTTTGTTGTTAAATTACCAAATTTATATGAAAGTGTTAGATAAAGTCTTCTTGTTGTCCATTTATAATCGGTTTCTTGGATTACATCGCCATCGTTGATCTCAAAATAGAATCCTTTTTGATTAAACACATCTGAAACACGCACACCGAGAACCATCTTCTTATCAAGTAAAGTACGTGTAAAACCAATATCAATACCCGGGTTTCTTTGGTAATATCCTTGAACGGTATATCGAGGAGCAATATATTGTGCATTTATTTGAATAGCTGTTGTGTTATCAAAGAAGGAGAATGTCGAGTTTAATTTTACGTCCCAACTTACCCCCTTATTGCTTAATCTTGTCCCATCAATATTTGCAGAAAGTCGACTTTCATAGGCATTTAATGCAAGCATATTTTTCCACCAAGAAAATGGTGAATATGTTGAAACAACTTCAACTCCGTAATCATAACTTTCATCTACATTTGCAAAGGTGGTAACACTTACCCCGTCATCAAAAAACTGACGGATACGTTGAATACGATTAACAGTCTCTTTAAAATACACAGTACCAGTTATACTTGCAGATTTCCATATTTTTTCATACCCAAGTTCATAAGAATTTATGTATTCAGGTTGAATTTCCGGATTTCCTTTTCTTAAATTTAGAGGGTCGCTATAAACAGGGAATGGATTTAATGACCAAGTAGAAGGGCGATTGATTCTTCGGCTATAACTACCAAAGAAAGATCCCTGTTTATCATTACCATAGGTCAAATGAAGTGATGGGAAAAAACTAAAATAATTGTTTTCAAATGATTCGTTTGTAGTCAGCAGCTTTGGCTCTGTTAAAGCTTGTTCTAATCTAACACCCGCTTGATACTTGAATTTTTCTGACACTTGATGTCCAAAAATTCCATAAGCAGAGAGAATATTCTCATTGAAAACCAACTCATTATTTACATTAGGATCTGGCACTACTTGACCTGTTAGCGTGTCGTAATATTCTAAAAAGTTCGATTCATTTTGTCGATTAATGATAGCTTGCAGCCCAGCATCATATTTCATTTTATCATTTATGCTGCGTTCTAAATCTGCAGAGAATGTAAACTTACTTCTGAAATCAGAACGAATTTGATTCTGAAAACGATACGGATTACTCGGCGTTGTACCATTAGGATTAAGATAAAACTCCTCAAATTCACCGATAGCATCCTCATCCCCTATGGATTGCGTCGCAGCGATAATGATATTTCCTTTTTTATCGTTAAAATCAAGTTTGTAATTTGCATTAATATCGATAGATTTCCTATTTCTTGGGTCATATACTTTTCTGTCCCACATTTGTGTTAAATTATCATCAATGTAGCGTTCATTTTCTTGTTTTCCTCTTCTAATTCTATCGGTATTTGTACCAGAAACAGAAATTCCTAAAACTTGATTCTCGCTAATAAAAAAGTCACTACCTACTTTACCCGTATGTGATTCACGAAAATCAGTTCCTAATCGGCCTTGTTTAAGAAATTCAGTGGTATTATCATAAAAAGAAGTTCTTTCATTAAAGTTATTCCTGAAACCTTCTCTGTGGCGATATGAATAATTAACGTAAAAATTAAACTTCTCATTTCTAATATTAAATCCTAAAGATCCACTAAAAAGGTTTTCACTTGCTGCAGAAAGCTGGACATTTGTATTAATTCCTCTTAATTTTTTCTTTTTAAGTACGATGTTAATTATTCCAGCTGTCCCTTCAGGATTATACTTAGCAGAAGGATTTGTAACCAACTCAATGCGTTCAATCGCGCTAGCAGGAATACCGTCTAAAGCTCCATCTCCACTGGATAACGCACTTTGTCGACCGTCGATTAGGATGGTCACGCTTCCACTTCCTCTCAATGAAACGTTACCGTCATTATCGACCTCAACCGAAGGAATATTATTTAATACTTCCGTTAAACCACCTCCCACGGCAGTCATGTCCTCTTCAACATTATAGGTTCTTTTGTCAATACTTGTTTCCATAAGACTCGACTCACCTCTAATTACTACCTCTTCGAGATTTTGACTTTTAATTTTCACCAACTCTATCTCTCCTAAGTTGTTTTTTTTTGATCAGATGAAAAAACAATTTCGTTTACAATTTTATCTTTAAAATCAAAAAAGGTTATCTTACCGTAATACTTACCGAATGGAATATCACTTATTATTACCTTACCCTTACTATTGGAATATTCACCTGCAACAACAGAAGAGTCCACAACAGAAAACAAACGAAAATTTGCATATTCAATTGCACTTTTATTTTCATCCACAATTTTTAAAGATAACTGACCTTGAGCCTGAGTATAAAGTGAAAAAAATAAAGCAATAAATAAAATGATAAATCGCATACAATATAAGTTTAAAGCACAAAAATAGATATTCAAAAAGAACAACCATAAAATTAACCGAATACTAACATTTCAAAACAAATCATGACCGAAAAAGTTTATTCATTTCTGAACTTATCAAGTAAGTAATTCAGTGTTTGCGCCTCTTCTTTGGTGAGATTCTGGTCAAAATAAGCTTCTTCAAATTGTTTATCTAACTCTTTTAAAATCGCCAATCCATCTTCTGTAATTGAAATATAGACAATCCTTCTATCTTTTTCTGATCGGATACGCTCAACACAATTTTTAGCAATTAATTTATCTATTAAACGCGTGGTGTTGGGAGAAACCTCGAGCATTCGATTTTTGATGGTCTTAATACTTAATTTCTCATCAGAGCCCCTCAATATTCTTAAAATATTAAATTGAGCTAAGGTTAAATCAAATTTATTGAGTTGGTTATTGTATAAAAGTCCAATATAGTTAGAGGTATATCTAATATTGATAACCGCCTTATGAATTTCATTCTTGAAGTTTGGCGAAACTATTTCCTCTATTTTTTTCATAATCTTCAACAAAGATAATTACCTTGGTAACAAAAACTCGTTTTAGCATTATTTCTTTTCAAAAAACCATTGTTTAAATTGAATAAAAACAATTTACAGATGGAATCTAACCAAACAAATGGAATCTATTTGACACGTTTTTTTACCGGTATTTCTAATGAAAATTAATTGTTGTTAAAATTTCACTCATAATTCACCTAAAATTGTGAGATTCCAAATCTATACATTAAATTTGCACTAATTGGAGACGACATAATTAAACTATGACAAATATTTTTATCGCCAACCTAGATTTTGGCATTACCTCAGAAGACTTAAAAGCCACCTTTTCACAATTCGGAGAAGTATCTTATTCACATGTTGTATATGACAACAAAACCAAAAAGTCTAAAGGATATGGGTATGTAGAGATGGAAGATCTTTCTCAAGCAAATGCTGCAATTGGAGCCTTAAACGGAATGGAGGTTAATGGAAGAGTTTTGGACGTTAAATTGGCAACCCCTAAAGACAAGCGTCCGCAAAACATGAACAAAGTTAAAGAAGGTCGCAAAGCAAGTGCCCCTCGTGCTCCAAGGGAACCTAAGAGGGTTAAGGAAGTTAAAACTAGCGAACGCAGAGTCATGCGACCAAGAAGAAAAAGAAATAAAGAATAGGTGATTTAAGATTTAATTTGATTGTCAATTACTTCAAATTAAACAATTCTGGGTGAAGTGATTTATAGTGTTCAAGCTTGTCTTGAATATACATAATTAAATCATAGTCAGAAGCAGTTTTTAAGAAGCTTTCATCAATATTTAAAAAGTTAATAAAAGCAGTAAACTGTTCTTCTTCTAGGTAAACAACATCATAGGAAACATAAGCCCGCAACAATTCTTTTACAATCATGTTTTTATTATCTCTATATTCCATTTGAGCTACTAACCTTTTTGATTGTGCTTTTTTACTGAATCGTTCATAAAGAGCAGTTATCGGACTGTCAAACACATTTACTCCCGTAACAGTTCTTGTTTCTCGCATACTTAGAGATTCTCGTTCTTCTTTTATTTGCTCTAAAGATTTTATAGGATATACAGTCACAGCCTCGAATTCCTGCACATCTTTAGTGATATAAATCAATGTATCAAAATGACACTCCTTTTCATTTTGTTCAGGAACTTCAATATATTTTTTGCGATAACCTTTAACAGAAAATGCAATTCTATCTCCTGGTCGTGCGTAAACGGCGAATCCACCACTTGCCTGACCAAAAACTCCTTGTTGTGTTGTTAAGTTGATCACCATAAGGTTGTAAAAACCAGGCTGATTTAAAGAATCAATCACCTTTCCTTTTATGTAAACTTGTTCACACTGTGACTGAACTAAAAAATTAAGTCCCAAAAAAATAAAAACACATAGATATTTATACATAAAGGTAAATATAGAAAATTTAAAGGTAAATAACGTTATTTACATTTGTAATTAAGAGAAGACTTTAATAAAAATACAAAACCCAGCACTACTTACAAATGTAACTTCATATATGTTTTTAAGATTTCCGTTAATACACATTTGTAAATAGATTATTATTTTGATAAGCACTAAAATAGAACTAAATTTGTCGGCTAATTAATGTAGGATATGAAAAGAGTTGTTGTAGGACTTTCTGGAGGTGTTGATTCGAGTGTTGCTGCCTATCTTTTAAAAGAAGAAGGTTATGAAGTAATTGGTTTATTCATGAAAAATTGGCATGACGAGTCTGTAACGCTTTCAGATGAGTGCCCTTGGATTGATGACTCAAACGATGCCCTTCTCGTGGCCGACAAGTTAGGAATTCCTTTTCAAGTTATTGATCTGAGTGAGGAATATCGTGACCGCATTGTTGAGTATATGTTTGATGAATACGCTAATGGTCGCACCCCTAATCCAGATGTTTTGTGTAATCGAGAAATTAAATTTGATGTTTTTTTAAAGCACGCTTTGGCGCTTGGGGCTGATTTTGTTGCAACTGGTCATTACTGTCGAAGAAAAGATAATGAGGATGGATCGGTGAGTCTTCTCGCTGGCTTGGACCGAAACAAAGACCAATCATATTTCCTATGTCAACTGGAACAAAACCAGCTTGAAAAAGCCCTTTTCCCGGTTGGTAATCTTCAAAAGGAAGAAGTCAGAAGAATAGCAAAAGAGCAAGGTTTAATAACTGCAGATAAAAAAGATTCGCAAGGACTCTGTTTTATTGGAAAAGTGAGTTTACCAACTTTTTTACAACAAAAGCTAAGTGTTCAAAAAGGTAAAGTGATCGAAATTCCAAATGATTTACCATCTCTTATTAAGTATCATGAAACACCTCGTAACTTTGAGAACATCGAAACATTGATCGCTCCATTTAATTTTAAAGAAGAAGATGGAACCCCAGTTGCAGAACATCAAGGCGCTCACTTTTATACAGTCGGACAACGTAAAGGACTTCAAATTGGTGGAAGACCTAATCCTTCTTTTGTTTTACAAATTGATACTGAAAATAATTTAGTCTTTAGTGGTCAGCTTGATTCTCATTTAGGTTTGAATAAAATCGCCTTAAGTATAGATAATGAATCGATTAAATATGCCAACTTAAACAATCAGTTCGCTCCAAATAAACCTATAAAGGTAAAGGCCAGAATAAGGTATCGACAATCTTTACAAGACGCTAAAGTACTTGTTAAAGACAAACAAACCTACGTCCTATTCGATGAGTTACAGCGAGGTATTACTCCTGGTCAGTTTTGTGCATTTTATAATGATAATGATGAACTTTTAGGATCTGGTGTTATTAATTAATATCTAATTAGACATCTTTGACTGGCGTCACTATTCGTTTATTTAACTCGATAACGTTTCGTATGTTCCGTCATTATAAAAAACAATTATTTGATCTATTTTTCTATCTTCCTGATCTGAATTGTTGTTTTTACAAGCTTTCCCAATGATTTTACCTCCATAAATTAAAGGTCCTTCATCAGAAACCTTGTCTTCGAATGTTTGTGACTTAAGCTCGCTAGGCTCACCAACTATCTGCCCGTCTAAATCTTTGTCGCTAGAGGAAAAAGATTCTACTAGGTCTTTATCTACGTTAGCATTTTGTTCTTGACTTGTTTTACCTACACGTTCTCCCGTTATCAACCATCCTGGATCAACCTTTGGAAAGTTTTTCAGTATTTTCTGTATAAAGTCAACACTTGGTTTATTTCGACCAGCGAGGACATGGGAGATGCTTGATCGCTGCACTCCTATCTTGTCTGCAAATGCTGCATTGGTCATGTCATTCATTTTAATTACCATTTGTAAACGTTCGTTAATAGACATAAGTTTTATTTTATATGTTGTCGTATACAAATGTAACTAAATAATTTTAATCTGAATTGACTTATGTATACTATTTTGATGTGTAGATTTATACAAATGTAAATGTATTACAAGATTAGATAATGGAGTAATTCGAAAAAATAAACAATTGTAAACGGCTTAACGTAAATATAGATTAGTATAAAATTCAACAATCCACATAAGTATATCTCATGTGTATAAAGTCTTTTACTTCTTAATATTTTATTATTCATAAAAGTCAGTATGGCTAACAAGCATAGATATAGTTTATTCATATAACGTAATGAGAAACATAAGAATAAAACCTTTTTCAAAAAAATACCACTACTCTATCTTATCCTGTTGTTTTTTTGTTAGAATTAGATACTATGTACAATTGCCTGCTTAAATGATAATGTAAATCTATAGTCAAGAAAGGCCAACCATGAGTCCAAATCTAGTTTGACAAAAAAATATAATTTGGGTGTATTCAACATTAATCTGGATTAAGATTAATAGTTGAATCGATATGAACGCCAATAATTCTGCTGTACGTGGTAAATCTTCATGAATAAAGTATTGGATTAGATCTGTAGAACAAGTTTTCTATTGAAAAAATTGACACATGCTAGAAGTTTCTATTATTACCAACTAAGTAAAAAAGTTCATCTGAAGATAGGCTCGTGATTATTGAATGTCTTGTGATCCATATTTATATTCAATTCACACAGAAATAAATACTTGATACAGTGTAAGCATTATTCATTATCTAATGATCAAATGTTATTGTAATCTCAGACAATGAGAAGAATGAATAAAAAGATCAATTTAATTTTTTATGAATCCACAAGTAAATAAATCATCACGATTAATTTTATGTTTCGGAAATTTACGCACAACATCCATCAATTTGGCGTATGCTTGTGGCGTGTACATTTCCTCAGAAATTTCCTCATCATTATTATTATGAAGAGGCTTGTCTCTAAATATTCCACGATTAAATGCGATTACATATCTATTTTTCATCTTCAAAAAAATTATATTCAAAACATACTTACGCCCATTGATTCAAATGGTTACATTTAAATTGACAATTCTCAATTTTACCTCAACCTATTATTGACTGAAGCAATTATAACTAACAATATTTCAGTAGTTTATTCTTTGTATACATTTTTAAATTTATGGACTTTGTTTTGAGACTTTCGTGCGCCTGACATAAATTTCAATCCCAGAATTATCCAATATAAAGGTGTTAATATCAATCTTATAAGCTTACGAAAACTTAATTTAGTGTTCTTTTTATTAGACTTCTGTTGTATAATCTTAGCTTTAGTTTTATCCTGCTCCTCCTCTAACCCGAAAAATCTCAATGCTCTTGTCATTAAAACCTCCGCTAATCCTCGTTGCCTAATATTAGCTAAAGAATACTCTTTATAACTGATTAAAAATTGCCAGAGCAAGGATTTAATTTCGAATAATAGCTTAAAGCTTAACCTGATTGATTTTTGCTTAATATTAAGTAATTCTTTTTTTAAATCGTTTAATAAAATGTGTTGTTCTTGTGAAATTGTAATCTGCATATCTTTTCTTTTTTACAAATATCATCAGGATTAACGTAACCTTTTTGTTTATTAAGTAGTAAACTTAGATTAAGTAGTAGGATTAAACTTAATTAAGTTGATTTAGTAAATTAAGTTGACGATTAAGTATTGAATTAAGTTAAGTTTTTCTATTTTTGTTAAAATGAGGCTCGCAGGAACATATCACCCCATTCCCTATTTGTTGGAACGAATCACTCACTATTTACCTGGTGTTACTGAAACAAATGCTTTATGGATGGGGTACGATAGCGAATTATACACTTCAAATGATGTTCACCCGTTAAGAGATTACTTAAAAGTTCAGGGACAACAACTAAGATTAACAAATGTAACCAGCGAATGGACATCAACAACAGATCTTTTTTCTACAAGTAATCAGAACTTGAATCAATTGAGCTTAGCAGACGAAGATCGTTTAAATGTTCTTAAATTATTTTTCACCTCTCCAGTAGACCAGAAAAAGGACATACTTGTCATTGAATTCCCTCCTAATGTATTTTTAAAAAGTTTAAACACTGAATTCAAAGGAATTAACGCACAAGAAAAACATATTTTAAGCCATGTTTTAATTTCAATTTTATCAGCAGAATATAAACGGGCTTACGATGAAATGAAGTTGCTTAAACAAATTGAACGCATTAATAAACAGCAAGCAGAAAAAGTCAAAGAATTAAAAGAAAACCTCAGGTCCACTGAATTGCTTTATAGTTCAGCTATTGGAAATATAGTTGGGGAATTCAAAACTAAACTTGAAAAAGAACTTGGCAAGGAATTTATTTTTGATGAAACTGTAATATATAAATTGGCCAAAGAGCGCTTGACGATTATAGAGATTGAAAATACAGTGCATAATGCTATTTACCTGGCTTATAACCTTAATCTTTCTGAACAGCAAATTCGTGTTAACGCTGAACATATTCAATTAAATCAGGAATCAATTACACCTGTAAGCGTAAAACCATCTATCGATACACGTCAAAAAACATCTGTATTGCTCGATCGTTATGAAAGCGCTGCTGAAAAGGTTAAAAGCAACGGTAAAGCGTTGAATGGCAAAAATATCGCTGCAATGATGGATCCTCCAGTAACTCCCCCTGCTATAACTGACGCAGTAAAAAAGAACAAAACTAAAATTGCTTATTTATTAAAACAATACCCTAATAAATGGGGCTTGACACGCGTAGGAATTCGACCCATAAAAGAATTATGCGAAAATACTCGAAACGCCCAAGCAATTTAACCTTGTTTTTAATAATGACACCGATAATATAATTGTACAGTTTTTGCACTATAATATATATTAACCAATAAGTTTAACAAAAATAATCATATAGATTGACTACAAGTTGTTTATGCTATATCATCTTAACTTTTAATTCAATAGTTGTTATTCACAATAACTGCTGCTATAAACACAAGTATCCATCCCAATTTAAGTTAAAAAAAACACCTTCATATTTAACAAAGTAATGACAAGCATATTTACATGGTGTTTCATTAAATATACACTATCTTTGATGCGTTAATAGAGTTTAGAAAATTATGAAGCAATTTGATATTCCTGAGTTTTACCGCTCCCCGATTATATCTAAAGTAAAAAATATACGAAAGGTATTGGACCCTAGAAAAAAAGATTTTTCTCCAACCGTTTTAGACTTTGGTCCTGTTCGTTTCTACATCGCACGACATTTTGGGTTTTGTTATGGTGTTGAAAATGCAATTGAAATATCCTACAAAGCTATTGTAGAGAACCGCGGAAAACGCATTTTTCTATTGAGTCAAATGATTCATAATCCAAATGTAAATGCCGATTTATTAGATAATGGTATTCAGTTCTTACAAGATACAGAAGGTAATGAATTAATACCTTTTAGCAAATTAAAACCCAGCGACGTCGTTATTGTACCTGCTTTTGGAGCGCCTATCGAAACCATTTCTAAATTAGAAAATATTGGTGTTGATATTCAATCTTATAATACCACTTGTCCATTTGTGGAAAAGGTATGGAATAGATCTAAAAAACTAGGAGAAAAAGAACACAGCATTATTATACACGGAAAACACAAACACGAAGAAACCCGTGCGACGTTTTCTCATAGTGCTTCAAATGCTCCATCAGTTATCGTTAAGGACATTGAGGATACCGCATTTTTAATGGATATTGTTTTGGGTAATGAACCAGAGGATTCTTTTTATACTTATTTTAAAGACCGCTATACAGAAGGATTTGATGTAAAGAAAGACCTTCAAAAACTTGGAGTGGTTAATCAAACAACAATGTTGGCAACGGAAACACAAGAAATAGCTGATTACGTTAAAAAAGCCATGACAAAAAAATACGGAGAAGAGAATATTAAATCTCATTTTGCAGACACACGTGATACTTTATGTTATGCAACCAATGATAATCAGAATTCAACTTACGGACTAATGAAAGCAAACGCAGATTTAGCCGTGGTTGTTGGTGGTTACAACAGTTCGAATACAACACATTTAGTTGAATTGCTGGAAGACCAATATCCTACCTATTTTATTAATACGGAAAATGACTTACTCAACGACACCACAGTTTCGCATTTTGATATTCATGAAAAAACAGTCAAAGAATCCGAGAATTATCTGCCTAAGAAAAGCACTGTTGATATTGTCCTCACCTCTGGAGCTTCTTGTCCGGACGCTGTTGTAGATCGTGTTTTACACAAGCTTTTGAGCTACTTCGATGATACTAAAGATGTTAATAAAGTTATTGCAGGTTTAGAAGTTGAAAAATAATTTTTTTTTTTAAGATAGGGCTTGTTAAATTAAATCTAATTCGTACTTTTGCGCTGGGGTAAGTCTTGTACGACCAGCTCCCTCTGAATCCCCCAGGACGGGAACGTAGCAAGGGTAAGAGGTTGTAGCGGTGCGATTCAAGTAGCTTACCCCACTTTTTTTACCTAAAAGTGGGTTTTTTCGTTAATTCTCACAGTATACGAAAACATCGCCCTAATCTTTTTCATGACAACTTAAATTTTCAAATCACTTATTTCAATAATCTATGCATTCAGTATTTCTTTCGACGAGTCTTATATCTTAATTGAAAATTTCCAGAAAATTTATTTCAGAAAAGATTCTACTCCTAAGTATTGTTGTATCTTTGCCCCCCGTAGTTACAAATCAAAACTAAAATGTCGAATTCAACGAAATATATCTTTGTAACTGGTGGGGTTGCTTCCTCATTAGGAAAAGGAATCATAGCCGCTTCTTTGGCTAAATTATTACAAGCACGCGGTTATTCAACAACCATTCAAAAACTAGATCCATATATTAATATAGATCCGGGAACGCTTAATCCTTATGAACATGGAGAGTGCTATGTAACCGATGATGGTGCTGAAACAGATTTAGACCTAGGTCATTACGAGCGTTTTTTAAATGTAACTACTTCACAAGCTAATAATGTAACTACAGGTAGAATTTATCAATCTGTTATTAATAAAGAGCGGCAGGGTGTATATTTAGGGAAAACCGTTCAGGTTATACCTCATATCACTAACGAAATCAAAGAAAATATTCAAAGCTTAGGAAAAAATGGCGATTACGATATTATCATTACAGAGATTGGAGGAACAGTTGGAGATATTGAATCGTTACCTTATGTAGAAGCACTTCGTCAAATGCGGTGGGAATTTGCAGATGATTGCATGGTTATTCACTTAACACTTGTACCCTATTTACAAGCCGCTGGAGAATTAAAAACTAAACCTACACAGCATGCAGTAAAACAGTTGTTAGAATTAGGTGTGCAGCCAGATGTATTAGTTTGTCGAACAGAACATGAGTTAGACTTAGATTTAAGGAAGAAAATAGCACGTTTTTGTAACGTTATTCCTGAAGCTGTAATTGAAGCTATGGATGCAGATACAATTTATGATGTACCCTTAAAAATGCAAAAGGAAGAACTCGACGAAATTGTATTAAAACAAATAGGACTCTCCAGAAAATCAAAACCTGACTTAACTTCATGGATCAATTTTCTTAATAACCTTAAGAATCCAACAACAGAAGTTACCATTGGATTAGTTGGAAAGTATGTTGAACTTAAGGACGCTTACAAATCAATTAATGAAGCATTTATACATGGAGGGACAGCCAATTTATGTAAAGTAAATATAGAATGGATTCACTCTGAGAAAATCAACTCAGAAAATGCAAAAGAACATTTATCTCATTTAGATGGAATTTTAGTTGCACCTGGTTTTGGTTCACGAGGAATTACCGGAAAAATAAATGCAGTGCGTTATGCGCGAGAACAAAAAGTTCCTTTTTTAGGAATTTGTTTGGGAATGCAATGTGCAGTAATTGAGTTTGCTCGCAATGTTTTAGAATGGGATGATGCCCATACAGCAGAAATTTCACCTGAATCAAAGCGACCTGTAATTAGTTTAATGGAAGAGCAAAAGTCTGTTTCAGATTTGGGCGGTACAATGAGGTTAGGACAATATAAATGTGAATTAAAATCCAATACAAAAATATACGAGGCTTATAATACCGAGGTCATCAAAGAACGCCATCGTCATCGTTTTGAATTCAATAATGCTTATTTAGATGATTTTGAAAAAAATGGAATGAAAGCAACAGGATACAATCCTGACACTGGACTGGTTGAGGTTGTTGAAGTTATTGACCACCCTTGGTTTGTGGGAGTTCAATTTCATCCTGAATATAAAAGTACAGTTGATAATCCGCACCCACTTTTTACAAGATTTGTAAAAGCAATAATAGAAAACAAGAATAAATAGTAGAAAATTTAAGAAATGGATAAGAATACATTAATAGGTTTAGGTTTAATAGGTGTTATTTTAGCTTTATTTACCTTTTACAATCAACCTTCTGAAGAAGAGTTAAAAGAGCGAATGGCTCAGCAAGAGCAATTGACAGAAGAAAATAAAAAAGCTGCTGAAGAAACTGCAAACAATGCTGATGAGATAGCTCCAGAATCTTTGTTAGATAACGAGGACAATCAAGTAATGGACAGCTTGGGAAATGTTGTCGATCAAAAAGATACTGTAAATTCAGTGGAAAATAATCGCGCTGTTGTAAAGAAAGAAGGGATTCAAAAAGCATCATCGGTTAAAGAACAAACAGTTAATCTTGAGAATGAGAAGTTAAATGTGATTTTAACCAATAAAGGTGGAGGTGTAAAGTCTGTGTTTCTTAAAGAGCATCAAGATTATGATGATTTTAGAAAAAATGAAGAAACTGGAGAAATAACTCCACTTCAATTATTTGATGAAGAGATCGCCTCTAATGGCTTGAAATTCAAAATTGATGGAAGGGAAATCCATACCTCTAACATTGCTTTTGAAGTATTAAAACAAACAGAAAATTATGTTTCAATGATTGCTCGTTTTGGAGAAGGAAAATCAATTGAACAAATCTATACCATAACTCCAGAGCAATATCACATCAACTATGAAGTGAAAATGAACGGCTTTGAATCTGAGGTAAATCCAAACGAGGTTTATTTAGATTGGCATGTTGAGCTTTTAAAAACAGAGCGTTTATTATCTGAGCAAAGAAGAATATCTACAGTTTTCTTTAAGGAAAAAAATGGATCATACGATTATTTATCTGAATTTTCTGATGATGAATTTGCGGCAAAAACCGATGTTGACTGGGTTGCTTTTAAACAAAGTTACTTCTCCTCTATTATGATGCCCAAACAAAGTTTTAAGAAAGAGGGAACGCATTTTGAAATTTCTAATTACGAAGAAGGATCCAAAAAGGATTCTACACATATAAAAGCATATACATCTACCATTAATTTGGGCATGACCAATACAGCTAACGGTAGCGCTGAAATAAATTGGTTTTTTGGTCCAAATGACTATGACTTGTTAGAATCTTACGCAAATGGAACTGAAGATATTATTAATTACGGTTGGGGATTGTTTAGATGGATTAATATCTATGCTATTCAGCCACTTTTTGTTTGGTTAGCAGGGTTCGGTATGAACTTAGGAATTGCCATTTTGTTGTTAACTGTTATTGTTAAGTTGGTACTCACTCCTATTCAATGGAAAATGTATGCTTCATCTGCTAAAATGAGAATTCTAAAACCGGAAGTTGAGGAAATCAACAAGAAGTATCCAGAAAAAGACGATGCGATGAAAAAGCAAATGGAAATGATGACGCTTTATCGCGAATCTGGTGCAAGTCCATTAGCTGGGTGTATTCCTATGCTTATTCAAATGCCAATTCTATTTGCTGTATTTAGGTTTTTCCCGAGTACTTTTACATTGCGTCAAGAAGGTTTTTTATGGGCTGAAGACTTATCGAGTTACGATTCTATTTTAGATTTAAGTTTTAACATTCCATTTTATGGTGCACACGTAAGTTTGTTTACGCTATTAATGGCAACTACAACTTTGTTCTACACAATTTTGAACAGTAGTAATATGCAGCAACCATCGCAACCAGGAATGCCTAACATGAAAATTATCATGTACTTTTTACCTATTATGATGATTTTCTTCTTCAACAATTATGCTTCTGGATTGAGTTACTATTACTTTATATCCACATTAATGTCTATTCTAACGATGATTTTAATTAAAAATGTTTTCGTTAATGAAGAGAAACTGAAGGCTAAAATGGCGAAGAAGCAAGACGCAAGTAAGAAAGGCGATAAAAAGAAAGGTAAATCTAAATTTCAAGAACGTCTAGAGGAAATGCAAAAAGCACAACAAGAAAAACTGAAAAATAAAAAGAAATAGTTTTTCGAAATAAATAAATTAAATCGCTAAAGTTCTTCTTTAGCGATTTTTTTTTTTGGTAATGCTTTCATTTTATATCAAGACTTGAAAGGTATTTAAACCACAAGGTTAATAAATTTATAAGTCGAAATTTACAACTCCAAACTTTTATCCAAACGTGCAGTTGTATTTTCAACACGGTATTAATTAAGGTGACGATAGAACAATATCTTGATAAATCTGTTTTAGAGTTATCTTAAAAATAAACAATGCACAAAACTAAAAATACTGTAAATTCTCAACCATCATTAATTTCGGTCTTTCTATCCGTGTTTGTTACTTTATGCTTTTTAAATATTTCATTTATTACCTTTACTCAAGAAAGCTCCAAATCAAACTTTACAATTAATATAACAGAATTCAAAAACAATGATGGAAAGGTTCTACTTAGCATTTTCAAAGATAATAATGGTTTTCCTGATGAATCAGAAAAAGCCGCTTACCTCCTATCTTCTAAAATAAAAAATCAATCAGCTCAATTCACTCTTGAAGATGTTCCATATGGAAATTATGCCATAAGTGTAATTCATGATGAAAATAATAATGGAAAGCTGGAAACTAATTTATTTGGAATTCCGCAAGAAGCTGTTGGAATGAGTCAAAACGTTATGGGAGCTTTTGGTCCGCCCTCTTTTAATGAAGCTAAAATAAAGGTAAATTCTCCTAATGTTGCTACTACAATTCGACTTAGACATTATTAAAAATAATCTTCACAACTTTTTATTCTGTAGAAATCAATTTTAAAGTTGAACGCTAACTAAAATTATTTGATTAAAACCCTTTAGGTTAAAGTTCCTTATTGCATAATTTACTTTTTTTATCAATTTGCACGGACTTTAACCAATAATTTTGACTAATTTAATACACCAAATAGTAATTCTAAAACCTTGAAATATGTTAATAGAAATCAATGAAAAAAATATCGATTCAAGATTAATTGAAGACGTTGTAAAAGCCTTAAAGAATGGTGAAATTATTATTTATCCGACGGATTCGGTTTATGCAATTGGATGTGATTTAAAAAATAAAAAAGCGCTTGAAAAGTTAGCTAAATTCAAAGGGAAAAAATTAAAACAAACTAAATTTTCTATTATTTGTAAAAACTTAAGCCAGGTTTCTGAATATGTTAAACATCTTCCACAACCTACCTTTAAAGTAATGAAACGAACCTTACCAGGACCTTTTACCTATATTTTAAATGCTTCAAATGAAGTCACAAAACTCTTTGATACTTCCAGAACAGAATTGGGTATTAAAATACCTGATAATAATATTGTTTTGGAAATAGTAGAGGCTTTGGGCAATCCTTTGGTAACGACCTCGCTTCATAATACAGAAGATGATATGCTCGAATATTTTATTGATCCTTACAAAATATATGAACAATTTGACGACAAAGTAAATACGATTATTGATGGCGGGCCTGGTAAACTAGAAGCTTCAACTGTAATTGATTGTACAGGAGACCAACCTGAGATGATTCGTGAAGGTGTAGGGAAATTATAATCGATTTGTATGAAAAGTTTAAAAAACATGCAGAATAATTGATTTAACTACTGAATAATCTAATCGGGATAACGAATTTAGTTGCTGAGTTCGTTATTCCGATTGAATAAAAATCTAAATATCCACCCATTCCCCCCTTTTTTTCTGAGTTTGTCATCCTGATGCGCAAACACAAAACTTATTTCTAGTTGTTTTCCAAAGGGTCTTGTCAATAAAATAGTATTGATTTTTAGCGTACTAATTACCGAATAAACATTAAGTCTAATTAATTAAAGACCAAATTTTGATTTTTCTATCATCGCTAACTGTAGCAAATTTATGATCATCAATTTTGGCAATTCGATTTACGGTATGTCGATGTCCTTTATTTTTAAACTCGACTCTTTCTTTGATTGAAATATCATTTGCATTCCAAACTTTAATGCTTTTATCGAAACTTACAGAAATTAGCACCTCTTTATTATTCAAAAGAGCTAGGTCATAAACAGCGTAGTTATGGGCGGGAATATTTAACAAAAGTTCTTCCTTTCTCCAATTCCATTTTTTTATATGCGCATCCTTTCCTCCAGTATAGAGAATTTCTTCATTGAAAATCGCACAATTTACACCATCTTTATGTGCCTTAAATTCATGGATTACATTGAAAAATTCAGTTTCTAAAATTCTAATAATACCATCCTGTCCACAAATTGCGATAAATTCTCCCTTTTCGCTTATAGATATGTCTCGTATTTTTCCACAATTAAAAGGAAGTGTAATCAGTAATTCAAAAGTTTTTGATTTCCAAACGCATAAATATCCTTCCTTATCTCCTGAGTAAAATATTTCTTTATGTGGACAATAAGTTAATGAGAAAACAGCAAATTTATGTTGACTGAGCAGCCTTTTTTCTTCCCGACTTTTAATATCAACCACATGAATACCACCATTGTTAGTCCCAATCACCAATAATTGATCTTCAGGAGCGTATGCAACATTGTAAGATGCACGTTCGAGTTGAACAGCAAAGTTAGTTTGTTCACCTGTGGAGGGGTTCCATTGCGCTACAAAACGATCAGCACTGGCTGAAAACAAGAATCCTTCCGCATGAATAATGTCATAAATAGCTCCACTATGTCCTTCTATAGTTTTTAAAAGCTGCAGAGAATCACTATTATCCATGTTATTTATTTTTATTCTTCCTCGTCTATTTCTTCATCTGATTCCACTTGTTTTAAGCGCTCAGCAAAATCTTCAGGTAAATTTTCAAAAAATGTGTCACCACGTAAACCAATTCTTAAGCATTCTAGTGGGATTACTTCATTAGGAGCGATATTTCCTAAATTAACGTTTGCTCCAAATAGCTTAATAAACCACACTTGTTGATTCTTCTTTGGTGCCTCCCATAAAATATCATTTGGATCAATTTTAGCAATGATTTTATTAATCAAAAAAGTATGTGCAGTTCCGTTTGGTCTAAAAACACCAACATTTCCACTCTCTCTTCCCTCTGCAATAACCTTCCATGATCCAGCTTCTAACTCAGAGCTCATCATGCGTATCCACTTATTAGGAGAAATAATAATACCAGAATCCTTTGAACCAACCTCAGATAGTACCGTAGTTTTTTTGGACATTTGATGAATTAATTCACATTTCTCATCGTGCGGTATAATAATTGAACCATCAGAAATTTCTGCTAAATCTAAATCATATTGATCTATTAGCTTTAAGTAATCCTCAAACATACCTCTCGCGTAGAATGCTTCAAAAAGAGTTCCGCCGAAATAAGGTCTGATGTTATGTTTTTTATACAACTGAATTTTTTCTTTCAATTGATTCGTTACAAATGCAGTCCCAAATCCAAATTTCACTACATCCGTCAAGCCGCCATTAGCTTCTATAAAATCTTCTGTTTGTTGTAAACTTAATCCTTTGTCCATCATCATCGTTAAGCCTTTTTGACGTGGCTTTTCTGGACGTTCAGGTATATATGGTAATTCAAAATTCTTCATTATCTGTATTTTCTTCAAATTCTTCTAAACGATCAATAAAATATGATACTTTGTTCATTTCTGGAAAATGCAAAAATAAACTTTTTGCTAAATTAGCATCATTTTCGAGTACTTCGTTAAAAAACATCATAGATTCCGATTGATTTCCAATCATCCAATGACAGTAACTAAGCACTACTTTCGCAATCAAACTTTCAGCCAATGTGGGGTTTTCTTCAATTGCCTTAAAAACCATGTTTATCTCAATCCCTGCTAAAAATGACAGATAATCTATAATAATTTCCTTATCATTTGGTGCCAGCTCAATTGCTTTTTCATAAGCCTTGAGTGCTTCTTCTTCCTGATCATCATGTTCATAAGCATTTCCCAAGGCACACCATCCATCTGCTTTATCGTTGGATAAATTGAGCGCTACTCTTATTTCCTCAATAGCACGTTTTTTAAATCCCATTAAATCACTCATTATTCCTTTTCCCAGCCAAGCATCAGAAAGATTTGGAAGTAATGAAGTACTTTTATCATACATTTGGTAGGCTTTTTCAAATGACTCTAGTTCTTCGTAACATTCACCAAGAGAACAATAAACCATAGGATCATCTTTATCAAGGGTTAAACATTTTTTGTAATGATTGACTGCTTCTTCAATATTGTTGGCATCTAAATGTGCATTGGCAAGGTTGTATATTGCAGGAATAAATTCATCATTTATTAAAATAGCATACTCATACGCCCATATTGCTTTTTCTACGTCATTAATTTTGGCGTAGATATTCCCCAAATTATACCAAGTCGTATAGGAGTATGGTTCTTCATCAATATAGTCAATAAAACACTTTGTAGCATTTTCGTAATCATTTATCTTTTCATAACAATGTGCTAATTCATAGATCAATAAATCATTAATCTTACCCGTATTTATGGCTTTTTTTAGCACATTGATGGCCGCGTTATAATCATCCTTATTTTCATATTCCATTGCTAAATCAATAGCAATATCAGACTTCTCTTCACCCGTAGAAGCTTGGAATGCTTTTTCAAAGTATTTTATGGCTAGTTCGTTATCTTTTAACTGACTGTAACAAGTAGCAATCGATAAAAGAACATCGATATTATTTGATTCTAACCGTTCTAAATTAACCAATAGTTTAAGCGCTGCGTTAATATTACCTGAAAATGAAAGGATTTGAGCGTAGCGCGCTATAAGTGAACCGTTATTCGGGAAATGGGTAAGGGCCTGTTCTGCTGCCCATTTTGCTTTTTTTAATTGATTGGTAATCATCAAGTGGTCTAAAATATATTCAACTTCACTTGAATCTAAAAAGGTGTATTCTTTGGTTGAATACATTCTCTCGAAATCTGCTAATTGTTTATTCAAATCTGAATTTAACCAATCATCATTATTTTCTTCATCAAACATATTGCTAAGATACAATTTTTATCTGCATGCGTATGCGAAAACTAAATCTTCCTTCAATGGTTTTGTACGTTTGGTATCTTTTCATTAGAAAAAAGAAAATAAAAAAAGGTAGAAGCTTAACTCCTACCTAAGTTCCACATTATGTAATGCACTTTTATCCAACACCTGTGTGTGGACTTGGCGGAACGGCCATTATACTTTCCTCATTGATTACAGCATCTAAATTCCCTTCTTTTTCGGCATAAACTGCTGTCAGGTGTTTAAAAACCTCCTCTTGACGTTTTGGAAATTTTGTCGCAATTTTGGGTGCTAAATGCTTTTGAGATTCATCATGTCGTTCAAAAAACTCAACTAATTTTTGTTCGTATAATTCTGGTGTATAATTCATTGTACTTTTTTTGTTTTCAATATAAACACAAATGAAGTAAAATTCAAATTATTCAACAATTGTTAACAGTTCTACATCAAATATAAGTACTGTATTTGGTGGAATTGACGAATTTCCTTTCTCGCCATAAGCCAGTTTCGAGGGAATCAATAAAACACCTTTTCCGCCTTCTTTAAATTTAGGTATGCCTTCTGTCCATCCTTTAATTACATTTTGAAGATTGAATGTTATTCCTTCTGAATCACTTTCATCAAAAACCTTATTATCAGTAGTGTATCCTTTATATCTAACCCTAACATTATCATTAGCAAAAGGATGGTTTCCATTGCCTTGTTCTTCGATAATATAATGAAGACCAGATTTTGTTTCAGTTGCCTCAAGATTATTTTCTTTGCAATAATCTTTTATAATTTCAATATCGGCTTTTAATTGTTCTTCAGAACTTAATTTCTTTTTGCAAGCTGTTGAAAAAAGTAAAAGTCCTAAAATTAAAAATGGTATAATTTTCATTTCAAATATTTTTCGTCAAAATTAAAAAAAGAGGCTGTTAAAAATAACAGCCTCTTAATAATTAATCTAAAATTACGAGCTTAGAATCTCCAACCTAGACGAAAAGATGCAAAGTTTGAAAGAAATGACTCTTTGAAACCTGCTGTTTCTGAAACCATTGTAGTTTGAGTACCTCCCATTGTAACTGTTGTTTCTCCTACACTATCATCATGTGTAAATGAATGTATTCCAACTCCTAATTCAACGCCTAAGTATACATTTTCTACAAAGTAGAAATCCATACCTAGTCCTAATTGCGCACCAATTCCAAAGTAACCACCTTCTTGCACACTTTCATAGGCTACGTTATAAGTAGATCCATCGAATTTATCCCAAGTTGTTTTTTGGCTACCATTACTAATATTCACACCAAAAGATGCGTAAGGGTCTAATTTTTGCGTTCCTAAGAAGTGATATTCACCTCCTATTTGGATATTTAAAGCACTTCTCTTGATCGTTTCGAGTCCTTCCCCTCCTTTCGTACCGTCATTGAATTCATAATAACGATTTTTTTCAGTCATTGGGTTACCAGAACCATCACCTAAACCTAATTGTAAACGAACTGCAATGTTATCGTTAACAAAATAGCGCCCTCGTAATGCTGGAGCATTCCAGTTAATTCCTGTTTGTCCAGTTGTAACAACTGTCTCAATTGAAAATGGAGTAGCATCTGTTGCTTTTTCAACCTCTGCATACGTTTGTGCATTAACATTACTTGCAAATAAAGCAGATACTGCTAGACATCCTGTTAAAATAATTCTTTTCATAATTATATTTTTAATATTTTCGATAAAGTTAACAAGTCTTTTGACTTTTCAATAAAAAACAGCAAAATTTTTTAACGGCGAATTGTTAATTATGTTACTATCAATCAAAAAGAAACTCAATTAACTTATTACTATTCTTAATCCATCGTACGCAGGACGAACAGAATTTGGTAATTTTTTTGATATACCTTCATGAGTTCCAAAAAAATGAGATATGTGGGTTAAATATGTTTTATCTGGTTTTAGATAATTAATGATATCCAGAGCTTCCTCTAAATTGAGATGTGAAATATGAGGCTCTTCTCGTAAACAATCTAGGATTAAAGTTTTTACGCCCTCTAACTTGCGCAATTCATCAATAGGAATGGTTTTTACGTCTGTCATATATGCAAAGTCTCCTATTCGATATCCAAAAACAGGCATTTTATAATGATATCCTAAAATGGGTGTAATAATGGGGCCGTCTGGTAACTGAAAAGGTGCGTTATCTATTAAATTTATTTTTACTCTCGGCACACCTGGATATAAGTTTTCGCCAAATGCATAATGAAACTCTCGCCTTAGCGTGGTCGCTACGGCTTCTGTGCAGAATAACTCCATATCTCTTTTTTCTATGAAATTAAAAGCACGCACATCATCCATTCCAGCAACATGGTCTTTATGTTCATGAGTATAAATTACAGCTCTTAAACTGGTTATGTCTTCGCGCAACATTTGCTGCCTGAAGTCAGGACCTGAATCAATAACATAATTTTGGTTGTTCCATGAAAATAATATTGAACTTCTTAAACGCTTATCTTTTTGATTATTGGAACGACAAACCTCACAATTACATCCAATAACAGGCACACCTTGTGATGTTCCTGAACCTAAAACTCTAACTTCAAATTTATTTTTCATGTTTTTCAAAAATAGAAACTATATCTGTTTTATTAAAGATAATAGATAAAAAAAAGCCCCGACTTTATGTCGAGGCTTTTAAAATTAATTTGAATGTAGATTATTTGATAATCTTATATGTTTTTGTACTGTTTTCTGTACGAACATTAACGAAATAAACACCTGCATTATAATTTGAAGTGTTTATAATGTAATTATCTGAAGCAATTGTTGAATTATAAACAATTTTTCCTGTTACAGCAACGATTTCTATTGAATCAATATTTCCGTTTTGATTAGTAACCTTCAGCTGATCATTAACTGGATTTGGATAAACAGAAACACCTGAAAAATCTTCCTGTCCCAATCCAACAATTGAAACACTTACGCAAGCTGATGTGTCAACACAAAGTCCGTCAGTTAAAATCACTGCATAATCACCTGTTTCAGTTGCTGTAAATGAAGCATTTGTTTCACCTACTATGAAAGAGTTATCAGCACAGTCAATCCACTGGTAATTAACACCTGTTTGGTTTGCTGTAATGGTTTCATCCACCAATGTTGTAGTGATATCAATGTTACACAAATCTTCAACTCCACATGGGAATAACTGATATCCAGAATCGTATGGACTATTGTTGTCGTATTGTTTCCCAACACCTGTTAAATGGAATGGTCCAATTGGTGTTGTAGTTCCTGCAATTGGAGAAGCACTTGGGACTCTTACCGCATAAGTATTTGTTCCATCAAAAACATCAATATTACCATTACTTGGCCAACTTGTTTCTCCGTTGGGTAACGTTAAATTTTCTAGTTTAATGTATTTATTTTCAATAGACTCGTCTAGAACTGTAGACACAAGTGCTGTTTGCAATGTATTTCCAGTAGAAGACACAGTTATAGAAGCTGGTTCAATCTGCATTAACCCGTTGTACTGTTTAACTTCTCCTTCGATCGTTAATTCATCACCTTCAGCTGCTGTGTAACCATCTACATTATCAAAATTGAACATTGTAATTCCATCACCACTACCATCAATTACAGTTACTTCATAACCTGAACTTCTAAAGTTACCACAATGAACAACACCTGTAATTTCTACAAAGTCTCCGATAGATGTCCCAACACCATTGGCATCTACGCCTGTAACGGCACCAATTGTTGATGTAAGATAATCTAAAGTTTCTCCTGACAATGCAACATTGACATCTGTAGCTGACGGTGTAGATAATACTAAATTACCAGATTGAGACAAGTTATAAGTAGGACCATCCAAACGAACATAAACTTTAGTAGAAGCAACAGTACCTGAAACATTTGTTAAAGTAACTGTAGTGCTGTAAGGACCCGCCAATGCTGTCGCTACTTCAAAGCTAGTTGGCGCAGTAACTGTTATATCACCTGTCAGATTGAAACCTTCTACATTAACTGAATCAGCATCTGATGGTGTCCCCACAAAATGAGAAAAACCTGAAATACTTGTTTCTGAAGCCGTAATGGTTGGCGAAGGTGCTGAAATTTCACCTTCCAAATTCACTGTTAAATCAGTCGCTCCTGCAGAAGTTACTAAAAGATCTCCATTTGATGGATTAGCTGCTACTGTTCCGTTCAAACGAATATAAACAGGAGTAGGTACAATTACTCCTGAGCTTTGTGGGATCGTCACTGATGCACCAAAAGTTCCACCTGAAGTAAGGGAAATTTCATAATCTCCTGAATTTACTGTAACATTAGCATCAGCAGTTAAATTCATTCCTGAAATATCAACTGATTGCTCAGGAGATGGAGTTCCTGTAAATTGTAAAAAACCTGTTACAGGGTTTTGAGATGCATTTAAAGTAGGTGAAGATGTTAAAGAATAAGATCCTGCATTTGAAATAGTTTCAAAAGAATCTGAACCACCTTGACACAAACCTAATCCATTTAATCCTCCGTTGAAATAATCCCAATCTCCAACTACATAACCTCCCGAAGGAGTTGTATTGTCAATACGTTTTGCATATCCATCTTTGTATTCCCATGGTTCTCCTGTACCATCAGTATTATCCGCTCCGTATTGGTCAACTACAGTTCCTGGAATCGTCGCAATAATACGAATTGCATCATCTCCATTAAATGAAACCGCTTGGGATCCAGAAGCGAGAATGTTTGTTGTCACGTTTGGAAACTCAGTTGCAAAAGTTGGGTCAGTTGCATGAATGTACACAAATTCGTTAGTTACTGTTCCCAAAGGAGATAAATCTAATGTGCTTCCCCATGCACCTCCATTAGAGCTTTTTTCTAAGCTGAAATTTGAAAAGTCAACTGTTCCTTGAGCGTATAACTCAACTACCTTTGGGTTTCCTCCGGAACAATCACCATCCATGATCATGGTAATTATTGGAGCTTGCCCCATTACTGTTGTTGAAATGAACAACAGCATCATTAAATAAAATTTCTTCATAACTTTTTGTTTTTTTTTACAAAATTAAGTGAAGTAATTCATTTAACATTAAAATAGTATTAAGTATTGTTTAATAGTTATCAACAAAACTATTTTTTTATTCTTCAATCACAATTGTTTTGGTATCATAGCCGAAGGCAGAAAAATGTCCCAAACAATCATTTGACCAATAGGAAGTTGGATTAGCAGGTGCAGCAGAAGATGAAGCGCCGTTAGCAATAGCACCTAATTCGTCGAAATAGGTAAATGATTTTTCACTGTAAGAGATTAATTCAACCTGAACAGTGTCATCAACCTGATAAAATTCTGAAAAAATTGGCACTCTTTGTTCATTTCCATCAGTAAAACTATCATCAAAGAGAAACTGATCATTTGATTTATTGCGGTATTCACCATTGATTTTTCTAATCACACGATAAAAATTAGATCCCGCAGGATCTGCAATGTGCATAAAAACTACATATCCAGATTCGAAAAAAGCAGATTGTTCCTGAAATTCAGGAACTAACGAATCTAAGGCAACCACGTTTTGAAGTTCATCAGATGCTTCATAGACCTCTCCTTCAACTGAGACTTTAAGCTGATATTCGCTATCATAAATAGGAGTGTAATTTTCTAATAAATAAGTACCATCTCCTTGATCAACCAAAGGAGTAATTGTGCCATTTACATCCGTTATAGTAATTGAAGCTCCTGTAATTTCAGGAAAGTCACTAGTTGAAAATACACCAACAGACTTTGAGAGTTTAACCCACACTTCTTCTTTTATTGCGTCGTATTTTGCATTAATTACCAACTGTGGTTCAGCATCCGTAACGGGTAAATCAACAACTTTCTGACAAGCAGTAAAAAAGATGATATGGAAAACCATTAACCCAAAAATTAATTTTCTCATTTTATTTAATTTTAAAATTATAAGTAATGGACGGAATTAATTTAAACAAAGCCGTTTGAACTGCTTGTGTTTGTCCTGTCGTGTTACCTTCAAAGCTATCTGTAAATCTCACAGAAAAAGCGTTTTCCCTATTGTAAACGTTGTAAATAGAAAAACTTATGTTATGCTCAAAATGTTTCCTTTCCTTCATATAATAAGTTAAACCAAGATCTAAACGATGGTAATCAGGAAAACGGTTTCCGTTTCTTTTCCCTACATAAGGCACTTCATAACCATCCATTTCATAAATTGAACTAGGGAAAGTAACAGCATCGCCAGTATAATAAACAAAACTTGTACTCACCACAAATTGTTTATTGATATTATAGGTCAACACGAGATTCAAATCATGAATTCTATCTTGCCTTGCTGAAAACTCTGCTCCATTATCTATGTCTTCAAAAGTTCGTAAAGCACGTGATAAGGTATAATTAAACCATCCTGTAAAATCTCCCTTAGTTTTCTTTATCTGAAACTCAACCCCAAAAGATCTTCCTTTACCATAGACTAATTCCTTCTCAATTTCGCCATTCAAAAGTAAATTTGCATTTGGTCGGTAATCGATTTGATTTTGTAACCATTTATAATATGTTTCAACTGAAACTTGATATTCATCATTTTTAAAATTTCTGTAATATCCCACCGCAACTTGATCTCCAATCTGAGGTTTTACATTGTTAGATGTTGGTACCCAAACATCAGTAGGACTGCTTGTTGTAGTATTAGATAGCTGATGAATGTATTGAAATATTCTGTTGTATCCTGCTTTTATTGAATTTCTTTCATTGATGATAAAACTGGCAGAAAAACGAGGTTCAAATCCTTGGTAGTAAGCAATAGACTCCCATGATTCGTAAGCTTCTGTACTCAGAACATTACCAGCTTCATCAAAATCATAAGCAGTTCCTTCCCCCATGTAATTGAATCCAGAGTATCGTAAACCATACATTAACGCCCAACGATCTCCAATTTTTTGTTCGTTTTGTACATAAGCACCTATTTCAATTGCATACTTATTATCTAAATCAATTTCGTTAAATCCAAAATCACCTTCTGCTTCTAGTTTTCCGGGTTCAAAAGTATGGTGAATGGCATTAAATCCAAACTTTAAACTATTGTTATTATTCAAGTAATAGTTATAATCTTGTTTAAGATTAACATCTCTAATCTGTGATAATATTCCAAAACCATTGTTTCCATCACTCACTTTAAATCGATAATCAAATGCACTATAAATAAGGGAGGTATTCACAAACAGCTTATCATTAAACAAATGATTCCACCGTAATGTTCCTGTTGCATTTCCCCAATCAAATCCAAACTGATCATCCAATGAAAACTTATCTCTTCCGAAATAACCAGAAAGGTAAACTCTATTTCTATCGTTAATTTTATAATTAGCTTTAGCATTTAAATCATAAAAGAAAAGTGTCGTATTATTTAAAGTTTCATCTTCAGCAAAGACTAAAAATAAATCAGCATAACTTCTTCTTCCCGATACAATAAAAGAACCTTTGTCTTTCACAATTGGACCTTCAACGGTTAAACGAGATGAAATAAGTCCTATACCACCAGAAGCTCCAAACTTTTTGTTATTTCCATCCCTCATTCTTACATCCATTACCGAGGAAGCTCTACCTCCATACTCAGCAGGAATACCTGACTTATACAATGCAACATCCTTAATTGCATCTGAATTAAAAACGGAAAAGAAACCTAATAAATGAGAGGCGTTATAAACAGTAGATTCATCTAATAAAATAAGGTTTTGATCTGCACCACCACCACGCACATAAAAACCAGCACTTCCTTCGCCTCCACCTTTAATTCCTGGTGTTAACTGTAAGGTTTTCATCACATCTTGTTCACCAAACAAGATAGGAATAGTTTTAATGGATTGAGGGTCTAACCGGGTAACCTCCATTTGAGCAGAGGTAATATTATTGTTGGTTCGCTTGGAAGTTATTTCTACCTCTTCAATTTCTTGTACTTCTTTAGTTAAAGTAAGTTCAAGGTTGATCAAAGTATC
The DNA here is from genome assembly GCF_002844555.1 of Brumimicrobium salinarum. Lineage (GTDB taxonomy): Bacteria > Bacteroidota > Bacteroidia > Flavobacteriales_D > Crocinitomicaceae > Brumimicrobium > Brumimicrobium salinarum. The sequence continues at coordinate 182,235 of NZ_PJNI01000002.1, read as the reverse complement.
TTTAGATAAATTTAATTCAAACGTTTTATTCTCATATCCAGAAGAACGATAGATGAGTGTATGTTGACCTGCTGGAATGGTTAGGGAATAAAAACCGTAAACATTCGTTCTTGCTCCTGTGTTTTCCATATCAGCAACAACAACAGCAGCGCCAAAAAGATCTTCACCGTTGGCGCTGTCAGTTATATTTCCACTAATCGTTACTTTTTGGGCATTAATATTTAGAACACAAAAAAATGGCAGTAAGACAATAAGAGGTTTTAATAGTTTCATGAATATTTTTTTATATAATCAATACAAAATTCAGCCTATAAAGTTTAGGTAAATATAAATAGTTATTGATAAATAGCTTTTTATTTCTTTAAAACTTGGGCATAATCTTTTGCAAAATAAGTAAGTATAGAACTTGCACCTGCCCTTCTCATACTTAAAAGAACTTCATGCATTGTCGATTCATAATCTAACCAACCTTGTAAAGCTGCAGATTTAACCATAGCGTACTCCCCTGACACATTGTAAGCTGTGATGGGTAAGTTAAAGTTATCATTTAAAGTCTGAATAACATCCAAATACGACAATGCTGGTTTTACCATTAGGAAATCTGCTCCCTCTTCAATGTCTAGCTCAGCCTCTATTAAAGCTTCTTTTTTATTAGCGGGATTCATTTGATACGTTTTTTTATCTCCTGCTTTAGGTGCGGAATCGAGTGCGTCTCTAAAAGGTCCATAAAATGCACTTGCATATTTAGCGCTGTATGACATTATACTGGTTTGGGTATAATTATTTTTGTCTAAGATCTGTCTGATTGCTTCCACTCGGCCATCCATCATATCAGAAGGTCCAATTATATCGAAGCCTGCTTGTGCTTGAGCCAAACTCATTTTAGATAAAACCGGAAGCGTCTCATCATTAAGAATAATTCCATTTTCAACAATTCCATCATGTCCATCAGTACTGTATGGATCAAGCGCTACATCACTCATGAGATTGATATCAGGGAACTCTTTTTTTAATTCCTTAGCAACGTGTAAATAAAAATTATCATCGGCATAGCTATATTCACCCTTTTTAGACTTTTTGTCTTCCGGAATAACAGGAAAGAGAACAAAATTACTAATCCCTAAAGCAATACAGCTTTCAACTTCTTTTAAAACCGATTGACTCCCCCATCTTTTGATACCAGGCATAGATTTAATAGCTGATTCTTCATTTTCTTTTTGCGTTACAAATAGTGGGTATATGAGATGCTGAATACCGATAAAGTTTTCTTCAACCATATTTCTGATAGCTGAAGATTTTCTATTTCTACGTGGACGTTTGTACATAATGTCTAAAATTTCAAATAAAATTGATTGCTCACAAAGCTATCACAATTTGAATGTTTTAAAAAAAAATGAGGAAAAAATGATTTTTTTCAGCTTTGACCATCTTATTTTAGTATTTTAGCCTGAGCAATAATTAATTACATATAATGAATAAAGGAAGATTTATAATTTTTAGTGGAATTTTATCCTCTCTCATACTGTTAAGTAGTTGTAAAGAAGGGAACAATGAGGTCGAGGTGAATAAGGAAGGAGAGAAAAAAGTTGATAAAACGTTGTTGGATCCGAATCGATCTTTCAACACTACTTTCGACGGCAAACTGTTTTCTGTACCATCACCAATACAAACAGCATTATTGATTCAGTCATTATCTATACCTTTTAACGAATCATTATTGAACGACCTAGATAGTGCTCAAAATCACAGTTCACTGACAGATCAATCAATTAATTTAGGGATTTATGGTGCTGATTTAGGATATGTAACACTTTATGACCAAAGTGCAAAGTCTCTTAATTACTTGAGCGTCGTTGAAGATTTAGCAAACAAAATTGGAATTGCTGGAGCTTTTGATAAATCATTCATCAATCGATTTGAAAGTAATAGCAATGATGAAGATAGTATGTTGGTTATTTTAACAGATGGATTCAGAAAAGCCGATAATTTTTTAAAGGAGAATAATCAAAAGAATTCCTCTGCTTTAATTCTTACTGGTGGATGGCTTGAAAGCATGTATTTTGCTACACAATTATATAAAGAAAGTAAAAACGATGAATTGCTTTCTCGTATTGGTGAACAAAAACAATCATTAGAAACCATTATTGAATTATTAGAGAAATATAATGCAAATGGAGAAAATGATAAATATTTGACTCATTTTAATGATTTGAAAGAATTGTTTATGGAGATTAAAACCTCTTATGAGTATGTAGAACCAGAAACAGATAAATCTCTGAAGTTAACTACTATTAAAAGTAAAATGAACATTGAGATATCTGAAGAGTTAGCAAATAAAATTATTGAAAAAATTGCTGCTGTTAGAGGAGAAATCGCATCATAGGCAATTTAATAAGTCATTAAAATCAAATTAAACGTTTAGAACAATGAAAAAGGGAATTATTTTTGGATTATTCTTGTCAATTATATGGACATTCAACCTACAAGCACAAGATTGTGACTCTATCTATAGAGTAACAGAAAACTACATTGTTAATTCTGATGATGGTAGAGCTTTTGTTTCAGATGGACAGGTTTACACCGCATTTTTAGATAATGAGAGAGCTGAGTTTAACACTACGCTTTATGGTAATACAGTATACAGAATAGCTGCTTCAGCAGGGACAAAAGATGATTACGCAATATTTACGATTCGCGATATGGAAGATAATATTTTATTTACCAACAAAGATCATTTAAACAACCCCTATTGGGATTTTAAAATTGAGTCTACAGTGCCTGTTAAAGTGCAAACTGAATTGGATACTAACAAAAAGATAACTGGTTGCATAGTCATGATGATTGGGTTTTTGAAATAATAATTTACTACTACTTTTGAGACATGAGTGAAAAAATTCTACGGGCGCTTATGCAGCTTTTTGCTATTATTGCAAGAGTTGATGAGGTCGTTGATTTAGAAGAGGTTGAAGTGATCACGAGTTCGCGAGGACGAAAAGTGGTTAAAAACTTTTTGGGTCAAGAATTAAATGCTAGTCTCGTAGAGGAATATTTAAAGATCTTTGATGAGTATTTGAATACGCATCACGGAATTAAGCGGAGAAAAAATGGAGTTAAAAAACGAACTTCTGTAAACTCTGTGAAAATTCTTCGCATTTGCTCTGAAATCAATCAGGAACTAACGCAAAAGCAAAAAATTATTGTTCTTGTACGTATAATTGAGTTTATACAATCGAATGATAATGTCGAAAGTCAAGAGATTGAATTTGTTAACACTGTTGGTGAATCTTTTAATGTTAGCAAAGAGGAATACGATCTATTGTTCGATTTTATTGATTTAAATTCGAACAATATTCAAGACCATCCAAATATTCTTTATATAACGCCAGAAAGTAATAGCGACCTTAATAAAGCAAAGCAAGTTGAGCGAAAAGATGTAGAAGGTATAATTGCATTTATAAAAGTCGACAGTGTAAATCTTTATTTTTTAAAATATGTAGGTGACTCACAAATCTTTTTGAATGGTCAAATCATATCCCGATCACGACAACAAGTTTTCAATCCTGGATCGTCTATTAGAACGGAAAAATCAAATCCGATTTACTATTCAGATATCATCACTCGTTTTCTTGATGATGGCAATCAAGAACATTTATTATTTGAGTGCGAACATGTTGAATATCGTTTTCCCAACAATAAAATTGGTTTACATGATGTAAATTTCTCTGAAAACAACGGAGCATTAGTTGGAATTATGGGAGGATCTGGAGCAGGAAAGTCTACCTTGCTTAATGTTTTAAATGGAAATCTTTCCCCCTACTCTGGAAGTGTAAAAATAAATGGAATAGACATACACAAAGAAAAAAGTGAGATTGAAGGAATTATAGGTTTTATATCTCAAGATGATTTGTTAATTGAAGAACTAACAGTTTTTGAAAATCTCTATTTCAATGCACAGCTATGCTTTTCTACACTCAACAAGCAACAAATTACTAAAAAAGTAATCGCCTTGTTAAAGTCAATTGGACTCTATGAGGTTCAATCTTTAAAAGTGGGAAGTCCATTGGAGAAAACGATTTCAGGTGGACAGAGAAAAAGATTGAATATTGCTTTAGAGCTCATTCGTGAACCTTCCGTTTTATTTGTTGATGAACCCACCTCCGGGTTAAGTTCAAGAGATTCAGAAAACATAATGGATTTACTAAAAGAATTAGCCCTAAAAGGAAAGCTAATCTTTGTGGTTATTCATCAACCTTCATCTGATATTTTCAAAATGTTTGATCGTTTGATGATATTAGACCAAGGTGGATATCCAATATTTTATGGTGACTCTGTGGATAGTATTGTATATTTTAAAACAGAAATTGAACACGCCAATAGTGATGAAAGAGAGTGTCCAACCTGTGGAAATGTTAATCCAGAACAAATTTTCAACATAATAGAAGCTAAAGTTGTTGACGAATTTGGAAACCTAACAGCTAAACGTAAGATTACACCTGAAGAATGGAATAGTCGATATATTCAAGCTAGAATTGAACACGAAACAGACAGGGTTATCGGAAAACCGAATGTTTTTAATAAAATACCCAATAAACTTAAGCAATTTAGTGTCTATTTTAAAAGAGATATTTTATCCAAGCTAACCAATCAACAATATGTTTTACTCAACACCATTGAGGCACCTGTTCTTGCATTAATTCTCGGATTTTTTGTAAAATATTTCGGTTCAACCAACTCTAACTCTACTTATACCTTTGAAAACAGTGAGAATTTACCTCAATTTCTTTTTATAGCAGTTGTTGTTGCTTTATTCTTAGGTTTAACAGTTGCCGCAGAAGAAATTATAAAAGACCAAAAGATATTAAAAAGAGAATCATTCCTCAACTTATCACGTGCGAGTTACATCTTTTCTAAAATTTCAATTATGTTTATTATTTCCGCATTCCAAACAGCAATGTTTGTTCTCATTGGGAATTACATACTCGAAATAAAAGGAATGTGGCTTGAGTACTGGCTCATATTATTTTCCACTTCTTGTTTTGCCAATATTTTAGGTCTAAATATTTCTTCTACTTTCAATTCTGCAAAAGTAATTTACATTTTAATTCCCATTATGATTATACCTCAATTACTTTTTAGTGGTGTAATTGTACAATTTGATAAGTTACATCCCACCATATCCAAAGAAAATAGTGTACCTTGGATTGGGAATATTATGGCCTCTCGTTGGGCTTATGAAGGATTAGCAGTAGTTCAATATAAGAAGAATAAATATGAAGCTCCTTTTTATACCATCGATCAAAAAAAGAGTGAGGCTTCGTGGAAGAGAGATTATTGGCTGCCAGAATTAAGGAATCAACAAAGTGTTTTAATTAATAACTATCATGAGAAACCGAATTCAGATAAAGTTGAAAAGGCCAAAAAGGTATTAATTAATGAAATTCAAAAAGAAGAAAAACTCTATGATCCAAGTTTAGATTTCACTTGTTCTGGGTGTGTGGATGCACTAAAGAATGATGAGTGGAATGAAGAGATTAGCAAGAATATGACTGATTACTTTAAAATTTTGAAAAATATTTACATGTCTGAAGTAAACGAGGCCATGGAAGGGCGAACAAAAAGAATCAATCAGATTGGAGTTGAAAAATATCAACATCTACGAACCAACTACTTCAATGAATCATTATCAGATTTAGCAACCAATAGAAACAATTTAGACAAAGTTATATACGTTAACAATCAAATTATTCAAAAAGCTGATCCTATTTACAAAGTTCCAAGAGGAGATAGCTTTTTTGAAACCCATTTTTATGCACCTGGAAAAAATCTTTTCGGAATCTACATACCTACGTTTTACGCTAATATTTTAGTAATCTGGATGATGTCTGTTTTACTGATTATCACCCTATATTTTGATTTATTTAGAAAATTATTTGCGGGAGCATCTGTAATTTTTCAAAAAATTAAGCGTTTCTAAAACCTTTACTTTATTTTTTAATTAAAAAGCGTAGAGACGCTAATAAAATTGTTATTTTCGGGAATCTTATCAAGGGTAAAAAAACGAAAAATAACGATGTATTCCGCATTACTTCAGAAAAATATAGTCTTAATTAAGCGTTTAGCCATTACTTTATTAATGCTAAGCTTGACACGGATAATTTTTTACATAGCCAATGCGGAAGCTTTTAAATTTGTTGGGTTTACTGACTTTATAGCTGGGATATGGATGGATATTATTACAATTGGCATATATTTTATTCCATTTTATGCCTTATCTCTTCTCCCCTTTCCTTTTGTTGCTCATAAAGTTTACCAATTAATCCTGAAAATTATCTTTCATATTACCAATGCTACAATTATAGCTTTTAATTTAATAGATGTTGAATATTTCAAATTTACCAGTAAACGAAGTACCGCAGATCTCTTTACTTTAGTCTCGACTGGTAATGACATAAACCAACTTCTAACGACCTTTATCATAGATTTTTGGTGGTTAATTATCTTGTTTTTAATTCTTCTATTTATCAGCCACGTTCTGTACAATAAAACGAATGTAAAACCATGCACGTCAGTGAGGTACCCTATTAATATAGCAAACTTTGTGATAATGGCTGGACTATTATTTATACTAGGAAGAGGCGGTCTAGGTTATCGACCAGCAGATATGCTTACTGCCTCACAGCTCACTTCACCTCAAAATTCTTCATTGGTTTCCAATACTCCTTTAAGCATTATTAAAACAATTGGAAAAGCATCATTGGTAGAAGCAAATTTTTTCCCAGATAATAGCGACAAAATTTATACTCCAATACACAAGGGCTCACAAAAACATCAATTACGAGAAAATCTTAACGTAATGGTGATTATTATGGAAAGTTTTGGAAATGAATGGATCGGAAAAAAAACAGGACAGCCTTACACTCCTTTTTTAGATTCATTGTTAGATCAATCTTTATATTTTGAAAATGCTTTTGCGAATGGAAAAAAATCTATTGAAGCTGTTCCTGCAATTTTTGCAAGCATTCCAAGCCTTTTGGACAATCCCTATATTTCTTCACCTTATGGAACAAATTCTATTGAGGCCTTACCTAAGTTACTTGGAGAAGTTGGGTATAGCTCGGCATTCTATCATGGTGCAACCAATGGCTCAATGAAATTTGATGTATTTACAGCACATTTAGGCTTCGATCAGTATATAGGACGAAAAGAATATAATAACGAAAAACACACAGATGCAACCTGGGGAGTTTTAGATGAATATTTTATGCCATGGACAGCCAAATCCATTACCAAAGATTTAAAAGAACCTTTCATGGCAGGTTTATTCACCTTATCCTCGCATCATCCATATTTTGTCCCTGAGGAACATCGATCAGTGCTACCAAAAGGTGAACATCCCATGGCACAATCAATAGCTTATGCTGATATGAGTTTACAGTTATTTTTTGAGGCTGCAAAAGAAGAGCCTTGGTATGATAATACTGTATTTGTTATTTGTGCCGATCACACACCAGCAGGAACTTCTATGCGTTATATGCAAAGAATTGGTATGTATCAAATTCCTATTGCTTTTTATGATCCTCAAGGAGAATTACAGGCCAAGACAGCAAATCAATTATTTAACCACATAGATATAATGCCAACAGTTTTAGACTTAATTGGATATAATAAACCTGTATATTCGTTTGGAAATTCCTATTTCTCAAATAATGAACCATTTGCAGTTAATTATATTGAAAATTCACATTTATTCTTTAAAGGTGATTATATGTTGAATTTTGTTAAAGACGAAGCTACAGGTCTATATAATTATAAATCTGATACGCTGATGTATCATGATTCACTTGCTTATTTCCCCCAATTAAAGGATGATATGGAACAAGAGTTAAAAGGTATAATACAACGATATAACCACGATTTAATTCATAATACAATGAGGCTTCCATGAAAAAACATATACTTTTTATTATCAATCCGATATCGGGTGTGGGTAAAAAAAACATTTTACCCGATTTGATTGCAAAGTATATCAACCAATCACTTTTTGAGTACGAAATTGTTTTTACCCAACATAAAGGTCATGCAGAGGAACTTAGTGCGCAAGCTGCAGAAAAAAACATTGATGTTGTATGTGTAGTTGGTGGAGATGGTTCTGTTCATGAAGCAGGAAAAGCGCTCATTCATAAAAAAACAGCTTTAGCCATTTTAGCCACAGGATCTGGAAATGGAGTTGCAAGACATTTAAAACTACCTTTAAATTTAAAACATGCCATCAAAAGGATTAATGATTTCAATGTTAAAAAAATAGATACGGTTTTATTAAATAATCAGCCTTTTATTGGTGTTGCGGGATTTGGTTTTGATGCGTTAATTGCCGAAAAATTTGATCAGTATCACAATAGAGGTTTAATGAGCTATGTTCGATTAGTTCTGAAAGAAATTAGATATTTTAAGGGGGTAAATATCCAAATAAATCAACGTAAATCAACAGAAAACATTTTACTTTGCTGTATTGCTAATACTTCTCAATTTGGAAATGGATTTACAATTGCACCCAACGCTAAAGTGAATGACGGTAAGTTTGAACTTATTGTTATAAAATCAGCTCATATATTTACACTTTTACCATTGTTTGTGCTATCTATTATTGGAAAATTGCATTGGTCTAAAAAAGTTAGCATTGAACGATTTAAAGAAGTTAACATTCAATTAAAAACATTAATGTGTCACTTGGACGGTGAACCTCAAGAAGAAATACAGGAAAACAATCAAGTACGCATTCAACCGCAATCATTAAATGTATTGGTATGAAGCATTTACTAAATCAAGAATGGCAAAAATCATTAGCTCAGGAATTTGACAAGTCTTATTTCAAACACTTGTCTTCCTTTATCGCAACTGAATACGATCAAAACATTGTGTATCCAGAACGTAAAAATATTTTCCGAGCTTTAAATTTAACAGCTCCAAATCGAGTAAAGGTCGTTATTATTGGTCAAGACCCTTATCATGGTTCTCACCAAGCTAATGGATTAGCCTTCGCTGTGAACGAGGGAATTTCATTTCCTCCATCACTAAGAAATATTTTTAAAGAATTAGAGAATGACACTAATTCAGCTCCCCCACTTCATGGCGACTTATTACATTGGAGTAAGCAAGGGGTTTTACTTCTTAACGCTACACTTACTGTTCGTTCTGGACAAGCAGGTTCACATCAAAATAAAGGTTGGGAAACCTTTACAGATGAAGTTATTAGAACAATTTCACGTCAAAACAAAGATGTTATTTTCCTACTTTGGGGCGGCTTTGCAAAAAAGAAGGCAAAATTAATTGATCAATCAAAACATCACTTGTTAATGAGTGGACATCCTTCACCATTAAGTGCAAATAGAGGATATTGGTTCGGAAATAAACATTTTAGTAAAACGAATGATTTGCTCCAACAATTAAATCGAGCGCCAATCAATTGGTAATCTGAAATCAATAGAAACCTAAGTTATTACATTTTTCCATTCTCGATAAAACTATAATAGCCAGTATCTGTGATAATTAAGTGATCCAAAACAGGTAAATCAATCAGTTTACCAAATTGAACAAATCTTTTTGTTAAGTCGACATCCTGCGGACTAGGTAAAAGTTTTCCAGAAGGATGATTGTGAAGTAAAATACACGAAGAGGCTTTCATATCGAGGAGTTCTTTAAATATTAACTTTCCATCAGCTACGGTTCCCGACCGTCCACCTTTAGAAATAAGCTTGTTTCCCATTATTCTGTTACTTCTAGAAAGTCCTAAAACTCTAAACTCTTCATGTTCTAGGTCTTGAAAATCTCTTTTTACATTGTCAAAAACATCTTTTGCTTGAGATATTTTGGGTTTTAAAGGAATTTCTTCTGCTGCACGTCTACGCCCCAACTCCATAACGGCAATTATTGAAATGGCTTTTGCTTGTCCAACTCCATTGAAGTTCATTAATTCACTTTGATTCATTTTACCTAACTCGTAAAGGCTATTATCATGCGTTTTTAATATCTCTTGGCCCAATTCAACCGCTGACTTTTTATTGGTTCCCGATCCCAAAATAATTGCCAATAACTCTGCATTGGTAAGCGCATTTCTTCCTTTACTTTGAAGTTTTTCTCTTGGGCGATCTTCTTCCGCCCATGATTTGATTGTGGTGGTATTTTGATACATATATTTTAATTTAGGTTAACTGAAGTTAAGCATAAATTTTAATACCGCACAGCTTATCGTATATTTTTTTTAAAAAAAATGCCGTTTCATTTGAAACGGCATTTTAAATAAATGTTGAGTTATATTAAGCATTCGCTTTTTCTCTAATAAGGTTTAAAGCACTACCCGCTTTAAACCATTCAATTTGCTGTGCATTATACGTATGATTCAATTTAAGCTCTTCTTTAGCACCATCACTATGAACTACCTCAAGAGTGATTTGCTTATCTGGAGCAAATTCATTTAAATCTAAAAAGTTGAATGTGTCATCCTCTTTTATTTTATCATAATCACTTTCGTTAGCAAATGTTAAACCTAACATACCTTGCTTTTTCAAGTTAGTTTCATGAATACGCGCAAAAGATTTAACTATTACTGCCATTACTCCTAAATGACGAGGTTCCATTGCTGCATGTTCACGTGAAGAACCTTCACCGTAATTATGATCACCAACAACAATTGTAGGAATTCCAGCTGCCTTATATGCTCTTGCAGTAGCTGGAACTTCACCTTTTTCTCCAGTTAATTGATTAACAACTTCATTAGTAGCTTTTCCAAAAGCATTAACAGCACCAATTAAACAGTTGTTTGAGATGTTATCTAAATGACCACGGTAACGTAACCACGGCCCAGCCATTGAAATGTGGTCTGTTGTACACTTACCAAACGCCTTTATCAAAAGCTTCATCCCTGTAATATTTTCACCATCCCAAGGCTCAAAAGGTGTAAGTAATTGTAAACGATCTGAATCTTCTTTTACATTAACTTCTACATTACTACCGTCTTTTGCTGGTTCTTGATATCCATTATCTTCAACATCAAATCCTTTCTCTGGCAATTCCGTTCCTGTTGGTGGATCCAACTTTATATCCTCTCCATCTTCGTTTTTTAAAGTATCCGTCAAAGGATTGAAATCAAGACGACCAGCAATAGCCATTGCAGCTACAAGCTCTGGTGAGGTAACAAATGCGTGTGTATTTGGGTTTCCATCAGCACGCTTTGAAAAGTTTCTATTGAAAGAATGAATAATTGTATTTTTCTCTTGTTTGTCAGCTCCCGCTCTATCCCACTGACCTATACATGGTCCACATGCATTAGTGAAAATAGTGGCATCCAAATCTTCAAAAACCTTTAACAAACCATCTCTTTCAGCAGTAAAACGTACTTGTTCAGAACCTGGATTAATACCGAAGTCTGATTTTGTTTTTAGATTTTTATCTACTGCCTGTTGTGCAATTGAAGCTGCTCTAGTTAAGTCTTCATACGAAGAGTTAGTACAAGAACCTATTAATCCCCATTCAATATCTAGTGGCCAACCTTCCTTCTTAGCTACTTCTCCTAATTTATCAATAGGTGTAGCCAAATCTGGCGTAAATGGTCCATTTACGTGAGGCATTAATTCGCTTAAATTAATTTCAATAACTTGATCAAAATACTTTTCTGGTTCAGCATAAACTTCATCGTCACCTGTAAGGTGTTCTGCAACTTGATCAGCTAATTCAACAACATCTGCACGATCAGTAGCTTTTAGATAACGTCTCATTGAATCGTCATAACCAAAAGTTGAAGTTGTTGCTCCAATTTCAGCCCCCATATTACAAATAGTACCTTTACCAGTCGCCGAAAGTGATTTAGCACCTTCTCCAAAATACTCTACAATTGCTCCAGTTCCACCTTTAACTGTTAAGATACCAGCCACTTTAAGAATAACATCCTTAGAAGCTGTCCAACCATTAAGTGAACCCGTTAATTTAACACCAATTAATTTTGGAAATTTTAACTCCCACGGCATTCCTGCCATAACATCAACTGCATCAGCACCTCCGACACCGATCGCAACCATTCCAAGTCCACCAGCATTTACTGTATGTGAATCTGTACCAATCATCATTCCGCCAGGAAATGCATAATTTTCAAGAACTACTTGGTGAATAATACCAGCACCTGGCTTCCAAAATCCGATTCCGTATTTATTACAAACTGAACTTAGGAAATTAAAAACTTCATTATTTTTATTTAAACTTTCCTGTAAATCTTTATCGGCACCTAATTTGGCCTGAATAAGGTGATCCGCGTGAGCTGTTGAAGGAACTGCTACTTTATCTTTTCCCGCTTGCATGAATTGCAGCAACGCCATTTGTGCTGTTGCATCTTGCATAGCTACTCTATCTGGGGCAAAGTTCACATACGACTTACCTCGTTCGTAAACAGTTTCTGCTTTTCCGTCCCAAAGATGCGTATATAAAATTTTCTCCGATAAGGTTAACGGTTTATTTACAATTTTTCTTGCCGCTGCAATACGCTCGGGGTATCGCTCATAAACGGCTTTAATCATATCAATGTCAAAGGCCATATTATTTTTATTTTTTTAATTAATTTTTCTAAGCACTGCGAATATAGTAAAAATGCAAGGTATTAACAAGTGATAAAGGGCTTTTATAAAAGATTATGAATTCGAATTAAAACGATAGGGTTACCCATTTAAATCGCAGTTTGTAATTGCCAATTTACGTCTCATCCAAATCCAATATTTTATATTAATAGTCAGAACCTTGGCTTCTTATTGTTAATTGGGATAAATCAAAATAGATCCTTCGTAAAATAAAAAATTGATTTTTGATTGCCCCCCTATGAAACTGTCATCCTGAACCTTGGAAAATTTTTATTTTTCTAAGGGAAGGATCTCTTCAAATCAATTTACTATCAAAGTCTTTTACAATAAATGGTAAATAGATTTAAACGAAATTGCTTATTGCCATTTAAATGGGTAACCCTAGAAAACACTAAGCATCTCAAAAGGACTTTATTTTTCAATACATAAAACCATAAAAAGAATATCCAGTACTATTAAGTAAGAACAGAATTGTGAAGTATCTTTAATCAAACTAACCTTCAGAATTTACCTCTATTCTTAACAGAAAGCATATAAGAGTATTCAAGTTTTGTATTAAACAATAAAACAATACGTTAAGACTGATTTGTTCCTTTTTTAGAACATTTAATTAATCTACATTTTTTGATGATATGTTCTTTACAAAAATGTGTTTAGACCTGCTATTAGGCGCCTGACGCTCTTCAATTTTAACCGTTCCGATTGAATTCATTAGAGGCGTTAACTTATAAAACCCGAAATTTCTTGGGTCAAAATTTGGTTGTTTTTTATTTATTAAAGAGCCAACATCTCCAAGAAAAGCCCAACCATCATCATCTGCACAATCGTAAATCGTTTGTCTGATTAATCGCGTTACTTTTGGTGTAAGTTTTTGGACTGTTTCTTTCGCTTTCTTTTTGGTTTTGCCTTTTTTATCCTCTACTTCGTCTTCTTTAAGAATTTCTAAGTAAATAAACTTATCGCACGCTACAATGAATGGTTCAGGTGTTTTTTGTTCACCAATTCCGATTACAAATTTGCTAGATTCTCTTAATCGTGTTGCTAGTCGTGTAAAATCTGAATCTGAAGAAACAATGCAAAAACCATCAGTATCGCCGCTGTAAAGTATATCCATAGCGTCAATAATCATAGCAGAATCTGTAGCATTTTTACCTTGCGTGTAACCATATTGTTGAATGGGTTGAATTGCATTTTCAAGTAAAATATTCTTCCATTTTGACAAATGTGGCTTCGTCCAATCCCCATATATTCTTTTGATGCTTGGCGTACCATATTTGGCAATTTCTTCCATCATTTCTTTGATGTATTTGCTAGGTACGTTGTCACCGTCTATAAGTACGGCTAAATTTAAATCTTTATTCATATTTCTATTTCAAATAAAAATGGTTTACTTTTTCTTCCAAAACTGCCACCATTTTCGCTTTTTTGTTGTCGGCATTTCATCATCCTCATTTTTCTCATGCGGTTGATCCTCACCAACAGTTCTAATTTCATTACCGTATTTATCAAATACGTGTTCTTCAATCAATTCGCCACGTTTGTACTCGGCTTCTCTTTTTATCTTATCGTCCGGAAAACGCTCCATAAATCGACCGTGCTTCATGCCTCTTTTATAGGTTTCAAGAGTTTGGATATGCCCTTGAATATAGAAGGTTTTGAATGTTCCGTCTTTAACGTCTTTATTCCAACTTTCAGTTTTTAATAAACTACCATCATTGTAATAATATTTCCAATCACCATCTTTTAATCCTTCGTCGTAATTTCTTTCTTGCATCACATTTCCTGATGGACCATATTCAATATAAGCGCCATCAAAAACACCTTCTTTATAACTGACTTCTCGTTTTATTTTGGAACCTGGCCAGTATTCTTTCTTAATACCTTCTAGTTTACCATTGTTATAGATTTCAATTTTTACAGTGTCGTTTTCATACGTGGAATAGTGAATCTTTCTTTCTGCCCCATTAATTTTAACGGTTACAAAATCAGTTCCTACTTTATTTTGTCGATAAAAAATGGATTCTCCATGTTTCTCTCCGTTAAAGTAGTTTATTTTCCAAGCGACCAAACCACTGGTGTCATTATAATATGTCCATGTCCCATTTTCCACTCCAGTTATGTGATTCCTCACCACTTGTGGACAGCCTGACTGATAATAAGTCGTATCAATTCCATCTGTTTTTCCGTTCACAAAATGCACTAATCTTTGGCGCAAACCATTCATGTGACATGACTCACAATCTCCTGTAAAAGGTGTACCTGAAGAACGTGTGAGAACGAGGTTACTTCCAGGATCAGATTCTAATTTTTCATTACAATCAACAATATTGTCAAACTCATCACACTCCCAACTTGCATATCTTTTTCCTAGTCGATCGAGCGATTTCTGAAAACAAGGTCCGCGTTGATTTCCAAAAGCATTATTTTTTGATATTTGACTGTGTGCAAATGGAATACATAGTAAAAAAATGAGAATAACTACTTTATTCATATTATTGATCTAATTTTTGAAAAGCCTCTATAAATGAAGGAAATACTTTAACTGTTGATTGCGTTTTAAAATCAAAACAAACTAGTTTCGAACTACCTGTAGTTCTTACTTCATCATTTACTTTAACGGTATATCCAAAAGTAAAGCTCTTTTCTCCAATACGCTCTAAATGTACAAAAATTTTTGGAGTATCATTTAGCAATACAGGCTTAAGGTAAACCACCTCATTTTTTACTAGTAGCGTTCCGTGTTTTTGATAATCCCACTCAGCTCCTACTAATTGTTCGAAATAATGCATTCTTGCCATTTCGAAATAACTTAAATAAACTGCGTTATTAACGTGTCCCATCATGTCGCAATCTGCGAATCTAACTTGAATCTCTGCTGGTTTTAACATCTAATCTAATTTTGAATATTCTGAATTATTACTTTTAAATTCTGGTACAATTTGTTTCATAAGTTTTACTATAGCTTGATTATCTTGCTGATCAAAAAGAAGAATCAACTCTTCTATCAATTTTAATTTGGTGGATGAAGAAGCGGTAACACTACCTTTCATGATTTTTGGGTGGTGTGTTGGAAGTGTATTTTCTGTATCGGCAAGCAACTCTTCATAAAGCTTTTCTCCTGGTCTCAAACCCGTAATCTTAATCTCAATATCTTTCTCTAATTCCAATCCTGACAAACGAATCATTTTTTTAGCAAGATCAACAATCTTTATTGGCTTTCCCATGTCAAAAACATATATTTCACCACCCTTACCCATCGCTCCCGCTTCTAAAACAAGTTGACAAGCTTCTGGTATTGTCATGAAATATCTAGTTACATGTTCATTTGTAACCGTTACTGGCCCTCCCTCATCAATTTGTCTTTTAAAAAGTGGAATAACAGATCCATTTGATCCTAAAACGTTGCCAAACCGTGTTGTAACATATTGAGTGGTTGACTTTTCATTGATTGCTTGAGCATAGATTTCCGCAATTCTTTTAGAAGCTCCCATTACATTGGTAGGATTTACAGCTTTATCTGTTGAAATCATCACCATTTTAACAACCTTATATTTATCTGATAAGTCTACTATTGTTTTAGTACCCAAAACATTTGTCTTTATAGATTCAGACGGATTGGCCTCCATTAATGGAACATGCTTATAAGCAGCAGCATGGAAAACAATTGTAGGAGTATAGGTTTTAAAAAGTTTTTCCATGCGGGCTTTATCTCGGACATCACCGATAACAACTTCAACATTTTGATTCAACTCCTTAGATATCAGATCTATACGCAAGTCATACAACCCTGATTCCCACTGATCTAAAAGAATAACTTTCTTAGGGGAATAATTTACAACTTGACGAACAATACCACTACCAATAGATCCCGCAGCTCCTGTGATTAGAATTATTTGATCTTTGAGCTCTGACTTAACTGCTTCAACTTTAAGACTTATTGGATCTCGTCCAAGTAAATCGTCAATATTTATCTTTCGAATTTGGTTGAGTTGAAATTCACCGTCAATCCATCGTTTAAAACTAGGTACTTTTTTTATCTCAACATTTTTCTCTAAACAAGTTTCAATAATTTGATTTACATTCTTATTAATAGGGTTTTGAATGGCAACAATCAATTCATTAATTTCATGTTTGTCGATTAAACACTTCAACTTTGAGCTATGATAAATTTTAGCCCCCTCTAACCTACTCCCCTTCAGCTTTTTATTGTCATCTACAAAACCTATTATTTTAACACCTATTGATGGATCTTTCTCTATGGTTCTTTTCGTAATTAATCCAGAAACACCCGAACCATAAATAATTACATTTTTTCGATCTTCTGTTTTTGGCTTATGAAATTCATAATACAATACTTTAATTGAAAATCTGAAACCAATCAAGAAAAGTAAAGAAGCTAAAAACTCTACAACTAAAACAGAAGTTGGTAGAACATACCGTTCATCAAAGTAGAATTTTCTTATAAAACTCGTAAAAGCTAAAATTAAAGAAAAGGTGAGTAATGCAAAAAATATTCGTTTTACATCCTCTAATGAAGTATGTCGAATTAGGCCTTTATGAATTTTAAAAAAATAAAATACAGCAAATTTAAGAATCACAATAAAAGGGAGAACCTCTTTAATAAATCCCCATTCTTGTTTAATTAATTCTGAATCCGTATAAAAATCAAATCGCACAAAATAAGCTAGTACGAGTGCTGCTAAACTTATAATTACATCAATAACCATTACAACCCAACGGGGAACGGTTTCAAAATTTAAAAATAATGTTGGAATTGATTTTTTACTCATTATTTAACTTCTAATTTTTATAAAAACATAGAAGACTAAGCACTTTTTAAGGCTAAAAAAACACTTTTTTATTTTTGATCAGCAAAAACAGTCGTCATTCTTTCTGTCATGTGATTAAATAAATTTGTCAAAGGTTTTTTAACCATCATTTTTAAAAAAGCGTTTACTTCTCCATCAAATGCAATATATCCTTCCGTCTTCCCGTCCTTATCTTCTAAATGTACAGAAAGTTTAAACGGGAAAGGAGATTTACTACCTGACGTCATTTTTATCTCTTGGGTTGGAATTAATTCTTTTTGTTCTAAAGAAATTACAATTCCTCCTTGAACCTTAAACGAACAATCCTTTTCCGAGCCTTGAAAATCTTTCACTTCATTTTCTGGAAGTAATTGTTCAAGATTTCTTGTGTCTGATATAAAGTTAAATACGCTTTTAACATCAGCGTTTACAACAGTTTTTTCACTTTTAATTTTCATAATTTATTTATTTTTTCCAAGATTGTGGTGCAGTTCTCCATTCCTTTAAAGATTTTAAATCATTCTCGTTTATGGTTCCTTGTTTTAATGCACTCTCAATCATAATGTCATAGTTTGACAAAACTTTTAAAGGACATCGCGCGGCTTTAAACGCTTCATCGGCGGTATCGAATCCATAATGGAATATGGCCATAACGCCTTTTACATTGAGTTTTGCATTTCTCAATGCCTCTACTGCTTTTAAACTGCTACCTCCTGTTGAGATTAAATCCTCAATAACAACAACATTTGCTTCACTGGTGTAATCTCCTTCTATCATGTTTTCAAGTCCATGTCCTTTGGCCGATGAACGAACATATATAAAAGGTAAACCTAACTCTTGTGCAACCAAAGCTCCCATTGCAATTCCTCCAGTAGCGACTCCAGCAATAATTTCTGGCTTTCCAAATTCTTCTAGAATTGCGTTACAAAAACTTTGTCTTATAAAAGTTCTAATATTAGGATACGACAGCGTTTTTCTGTTGTCACAATATATGGGGGATTTCCAACCTGAAGACCATGTAAAGGGGTCATTTGGTTGAAGTTTGACAGCTTTTATTTGTAGTAAAAATTCTGCTATCTTTGCTGAATTATCAATATCTGTAATCATATTCGCAAATGTATAAAGTTTTTATCGATAATATTCCAATTTACTTTCAAAAAGATAAGTCTACATCATCTTCTCTACCAAATCGTTTCCTACCTGCACTAAAAATCAATGACTTTAACCTCTTTCGTTCCGAATTGAAACAGTCAAATCAACAGCGGTTCTTCTTTAACTCACCAGATCCTGAACAAACCATGAATCAATTCTTCAAAAACTTCATTACAATTGAAGCCGCTGGAGGTATTGTGCAAAACGTGAAAACTCAACATTTATTATTTATCTACAGAAATGATCATTGGGATATTCCTAAAGGAAAAATAGAAAAAGATGAATCACCAGAAGAAGCCGCAATTCGAGAGATTCAAGAGGAATGTGGAATAACATCGTTGAAAATCATAAAACCGCTGACAAATACATTTCACGTTTACTTTGCTTATAACAATTACTACTTCAAGAAAAATTATTGGTATTTTCTTGAGACGGATGAAATAAATGTAAAACCTCAATTAGAAGAAGATATTCGAGAAGTAAGATGGTTTAAAAACGAAGATCTTTATCTTGTGGTGAATAATACTTTTGCGTCTATCAAAGCTGTAATCGAACCGTTTAAATCTAAATAAACTTAAACACTACTCGCCTATTCATTTGTTTTCCTTCCCTTGTTTTATTCGTTTCTATCGGTTGCCGTTTTCCCTTAAAGTCAATTTCTAATTTTTCAGGTTCAATACCTTGTGCTTTAAAATAATCACGTATAGCCTTTGCTCTTCTTTCTGAAAGTCCAATGTTGTACTGGTCAGTTCCTACAGCATCAGTGTGCCCTATTATCTCAACTCTCAAGTCATGAATACCGTCTAAAACACGTGCCATTCGATTCAAATATTCATGAAACTCGGGTTTTATTTCAGATTTATCATGATCAAAGTAAATGGGTTGAAACTTAAAGTTCATCTGCTCAGCTTTCATTATCTCAGGTGCTGGATATCCTTTTTGATAATTTCGTATAAATCTATGTTTCCAAAGATGAGTAGATGCTGGTTTCTTATCTGTATTTACTGGATGGTTTGAACGAAAAAAAACGACTTCTCCTTGATAATTTCGACAATCCGAACTCACGTAAGTACCTTTTAAATACCCCGTAGAATCAATATATTTTAATTCATAATTTAGTTTACAAACTGGAGAAAGACGCGTATTTGAAGATTTTCGCCCATATTCTTCTGATAGTCGCAGTTGATTTTCTTTTTGATCGCCCGTGAAAGATTTAACTGCAAAATCAGTTCCGTCAAGTAATTCTATTCGTGTAAGACCTGAAACTTTTGTGTTGTTTGCAGTTAATTTGAGATAAATAACATCAGCTTTTTTTAATGAAGCTCCATTGTGAATTAGTATTCCAGACCAATTTCCGGTTAAATCTTGTGTCCTCCCTAATAGGGAACATATAAAAAATAAAAATACAAGTTTCTTCATCGGTGAATACAAATATTCAAATTTTGTTCCACCCTATCAAGTTTTTAGAATATTTTAATTTTAGGATCTATTATTTGTGGTTAACATTAATGTCTATGCAATCATTTCAATACCTCTCGTATGAACAAAAATATCCATTTCCCGGAGACTGAATTTAATTATATACCCTTCCGCTTGTATAACCCACCAAATATTAATTCAAGACTTCATATAAGGAATAACCTATTAAATTTAAAAAAGACTACTGAAAACTTACGCCAAAAAATTTCAATAAAACTGCTAATTATTGTACATTGCGCCGCTAATAATCAAAGAAGATATGAAAACAAACAAAATACAAGATTACATCAAAAATGTTATTATTAATTTACCCACTGATTGGCTAAATTTGACCACACATAGACTTGATATTTACAATGAATCCTTAGCAAAAACAGCCTTTCTAGATGGATTTGAGAAGCTTTACTTAGAAAATAATGCTGAACAAAATGAATTATCTGCCCTACCAACCGCTTATGATTACATTCGCTTAGGACATCCGCTTTCCAGTATCTTAGAATGGAGCATTGCCAAAATGAACGACCTAAATCCTGAGGCAGTTATTAGTTTTTCTTCAAAAACAGCACCTATTTTAGCTGTTTTGAGAAAAAATTTATTGGACAACAAGGCAACTAGAATTTTATATTTTGATAAGCTCCCAGAATGCTTTGATGAGGAGGTCATAAAACGTGTTTACGGTTATAAATTCAAGACACAAAAAATTGAAAACATTCAAGCTGTTGAATCTGTTGAAGAAACAACTATTTTAATTGATACCAAAGAGGATATCAGCGCTGAAAGAAATCTATACACTTCAATAGACTTTTTCGTTGAAATTTATAATGGACTCGGCAGCATCATCCTTACTAACGGTTTAGATAATAACAAATACATAAATGAAATACAACACGTTAGAAGAAGAGAAACAATTTCTATGACTCCTCAAAACAGTTATAGAGCACTTCAGGAATTAACCTCAACTTCCTATGAAAAAGAAGACAAAAACACCACTAAAAAGGAGAAAGAAACAGTACAAAGTTTAATTCAGCAAATTTCTGGTTCTGAAACAAAAGCTTTAGCTGCTTCTAGTGGACTCTCTATGCAATACGCAATTATGATGGGACTCATAGAAGATGCTCTTGAAAATCATCCAAACAAAGAGATAAAATTTATTGTTCCTCCAAACTGTTATGGTGGAACCAATGATCAAGCGAGAAGAGTTGCTGCTTGTTTAGACAATGTAGAAATTGTAGACTTACCCGTTGATGGTGACAATGATATGGTTCAAAGTATAAATAAGGTTTTAAATACACTTGGTGAGATTGATGCTATTCCATACATAATTGCAGAGATTCCAACAAACCCGCGTGTTGAAGTGCCCAATCTAGATGATTTAAAGGCTGTTTTAACAGCTAAAAGAACAACAAAAAGTGGCGAACAAGCTATTGATCCTGTTTTTATATTAGATCAAACATTTTGTCCAAATGTCCACTTCTTAGGAGAGGGAGAAATTTTATCTGAGGTACGTACCATTTCATACGCGAGTGGTTCTAAATTTCCAAGTGGAGGAAAATGTACAGCAGGATATTGCATAGGTAATACAAAAACAAATCGACTTATCGACAAGGTTGAAAAACATCTTTTAATATGTGATAATGAAGCTACAGCCTTACAATATGAGATTTTGGCTGAACAAATGCCATCAATGAATCAAAGAATTGAATCAGCCTATAAAAACACTAAAGCTTTTGTTGAATTTATAAAAAATGAATTACCTCCTGCAAAGGTTAACTTTGTGTCAGATGAACTTGCCAAAGATGGTTTTACGCCTTCTGTTTTTTCTTTAGACCTACCAACATTTGGTGATACACCAGAAGAAAGAGAAGAAAACAAGCGTAAGTTAAACTTAAAACTCATCAATATGATGATCACAGAGATTCCTGAGGAAAGTAAATACTGCGTAAGCTATGGGCAATTAAAAGGATGTTACTGGACAATTCCAGCGACTTCAACTCAAGGAACAACAAAAGAAGGAGACAAAGACTATATTGTCAGGGCTTCACTTTCTGGACAAATGGATTTGGATAGACATAAAGCAGTTTTTAAAGCATTCGTTAATTCCCTAGATCAATAATTCAATCCATTTTAGAAAAATAAACTTTTCCAAAGATATAAGTTCGAGCGTTATGTTTGGTCGTAAAAGCTTCAACTAATGTCGGAAATTTGTATCTTTGGAAAACCATGCTTAAAGGAAAAAATATTTATCTCAGACAGATTGAGGAAACAGATGTGAACATATTGTTAATGTGGGAAAATGACACCAACCACTGGCGTTATAGCGAAACAGAAGCACCATTTTCATTGTTACAATTACAACATTATGTCAAAAATGCGAGTCATGTCAGGCAAAACCAACAATTGCGTTTCGTTATTTGCAGACTTGATAACCACACAGCTGTAGGGACAGTAGATTTATTTAAAATTGACTTCAAAAACAAAAAGGCAGGTATAGGAATCTTAATAGCCAATCAAGCGGATAGAAATAAAGGTTATGCCCAAGAGGCACTTTTTTTAATGGAGCGCTTTGCATCACACAAAATGGAACTAGAACAGCTTTATTGTGACATACAAGCAGACAATTTTAAGAGCATAAAGTTGTTTGAAAAGGCAAAATATGTTCGAAATGGAACAAAAAAGAATTGGTACATAATTAAAAATAACGCTATTGATGCTTATTTTTACCAAAAATTTATTTAAAAATGCGTTTTATTCAATTTGTTCTTATAGGCTTTGTTTTACTTTTTACTGTGAATTCGTGTACTACAATTAATGCCTATTTTGGTGGAAATAAAAAAACAATAAACGAACAGGCTGTAATTTTTTATGTTCCAACAAATACCACGCTAAATGAACTCAAATCGTCTCTCGTAAACGCTAAAATTATAGATGATTTAGACGGGTTTTCATCAGTTTTGAAGTATAAAGAGTTCAATGATAAAATGATTGGAGCAGGAAAGTACTCTATTGCACCAAAAACGAAATACAAAACCCTTATTAATGGATTCACTTTGAATAACTTAGGGAATGGAAACAAAGAGTTAGAAGTTAAAGTAACTTTCAACAACTGCCGAGACGTAAAGGATATTGCAAGTAAAGTATCCAAACAAATCGAAATGGATAGCGCTGCTTTTGTTAATTATATTCTGTCAGATTCTATTTTAACCAAATTTGGGTTTAATTCTGCAAAAATCAGTGCATTATTCCTTCCCAATACCTATCACTTTTATTGGGACACTGACCATGTGGAGTTTATTGACAAAATGGCAAAAGAATTTAAGAAATTCTGGACAGCAGAGCGAATGGAAAAATTAAGAAAATCAGGATTAAAAAATCAATCTGATGCCGTTACATTAGCATCAATCGTTTATAAGGAACAAGATAAATACCCTTCAGAATGGAAAACAATCGCAGGATTATATTTGAATCGTTTACAAAAAGGTTGGAAATTACAATCAGATCCTACATTTAGATTTTGTTGGGGTGATGAACTCAAAGGTGTAGAACGTTTAACTTTTGAACACAGAGACCGCGACTGTCCATATAACACCTATATTTATGCTGGTCTGCCTCCTGGTCCAATACATATTCCACCTGCAAGTGTAGTAGATGCTGTGCTAAATGCAGAAAACAACCAATATATGTATATGTGTGCTAAACCCGATGGCGACGGCTTACATAATTTTGCACGTACACTAACTCAGCACAACAGAAATGCAAGAGCGTTCCAGAATTGGTTAAAGACACGAAAACGAAAATAATATGGACACACTGGTATTAGATCATCGACAAATCAACCAAAAGCTAGATCGTATAGCTTATGAAATAGTTGAAAACAACCCAGATACGCAACATTTAATTTTAGTCGGAATTCATGGGAATGGTTTTGAAATCGTTAAAATTTTAGCCAAGCGACTCAAAGACATTCAGGTAGAAAATATTCAGATAATTGAACTGAAAATTAACAAAAAAGATCCGCTAAAAGAAGAAATTGTAACAGACACCTCTTTATCATCAATTGATCAAAAAACTGTAATTCTTGTGGATGATGTAATTAATTCAGGACGCACTATGCAATATGCTTTAATGAAAATATTAGAACGGCCTGTTATTAAGGTAAAAACAGTAGCATTAGTTGACAGAAAACACAGGAGTTTTCCCATTAGATGCGATTTTGTCGGATTAACGCTATCTACAACCTTACAAGATAGAATTGAAGTAGAGTTAAATCAAGAAATGCGTGCGTTTCTTGTTTAAGCGTGGATAAAAAACTACAACTCAATATTTTTTTGATTAAAATAACGTTCTAAAAAATCAAAAAGAGGTTTGTGTTTTACTTTTAATAAATGAGGGCATTCTTTATAGTATGTTGTTAGAACTGCAAAAAACTCAGCTTCTGATGTTCCTCCATAACTAGGTATAGTTGAATCATCAGCATTTATTTTCTCCATTGCTTCTTTCATCAATTTAACCCATATTTTCTTATCCTCCTCACCTAAGTAAACTGGAATACCATCAATACTACCATCTGATTTGTCTAATAAATGGGAAAATTCATGAATACCTACATTCTTTTTATCATTATCAATCTGAAATCCTTTGATTAAAGCAGGAAGTGATAAAATCATTGTATTATTCATCAATCCACCATGATGCACTTTTCCGTTCACAACTCCAAACTTATTTAAACTATTGTCTTTATTAAAGTTTGTGGGATAAACTAACACTTCACGTAGGTTACCATAATTATAATACGGTAAACCCCAAAAAGCAATTACTGCACTTGAAGCTACATAAAGTTGTGTTTCTTTGTCTGCCTGCTCCTTCCCTACTTCTGTAATCCTTACATCAGCCAAAAAGATTCCTACCCTGTCAGTAAAGATCGTTTGATCATTCTTTTTTAACCGCTTATAAAATGGAATGTGTTGAGTTAACCAATGTTTATCGTTAGTCGTTAATTGAACCTTTGAATTTCTCGGAGATGTTTTTCGGGTATTGATTCGCCAAACCCATAAAGCAACGCTCGTTGATATAACCACTAGTATTCCTATTATTTTAGCACTTGTAAAACCTTTATAATATAAAATTAAAGGAATACTACCTAACAGAACTAAGAATAGCAAAATCCATGGAAGAAACATTTTATTTTTCATAGCCTAAAGATACTGTTGTTTTTTAAGAATCAAATTACAACGTCTAAAACTTATATACACATACTTTAATTTATAAAATCTGAAAGCAAGCCGTGAATGACAGGCATATATCGGATCAATCTCAAAAGTTGGGGAGGGAATGGTTTTAACCACTTTTATGCTTAAAGCTTTAATGATATATTTTATTCTAAATTATAAAAAACTTTCAGGATAAGATATAGAAGAATTGGGTTACCAAGATAAGTCGTAATTATTTAAAAAGAGATTCCTCGTCGTCCCGAGTTCTCGGAACTCCATCGAAATGACAGGTGTTTGTTGGCTTTGGCGGGGTAAAATTAATTGATACAGTTCTTGGCTGTAATTATTGAAAAAACACAACCTTAAAACTAGGATTAACGACCTAGCTTGGTAGCCCAGTAGGAGAATATAAAATTTTGGATATGTTTTATTCAGATTGACAAATATTTATGCTTAATCCCCAATAATTAGTCTGGATCCATATATCAAAAAATATTTTACTTAAATTATGATAATAAAAAAGCCTTCCCAACTAGGAAGGCATTAAACTTTAATAAAACTGGAAAAAAGTTACTTTTTCTTTTTAGTTTCTTTTTTATTTACCCATTTATCATTTTTGAGCTCACCTAAAACAGTAACGTCTTTAATTCTCTCATAATCCTCTATAGCCATTAACATCTCTTCTTTCGTATCTCTACGAATTTTAATCCCATTGGCTTTGGATCCCTCATTTCTAACCTCAATATAAAAACCATCTTTTAGTTTCGCTGGTCTTGTTGGCGGTCTTCCCATAATTTCTTTACTCTTAATTAATATAAATATTGCTGGATCTTCTCCAGTTTTGACTAAAATAGAAAATCATTTTAATAATTCCTAATTTATATGCGTATAAATTTATTTTGACAACTAAAAGCATTGCTTATCAGTCATGTTTTACTTAAACAGATGTTAGAAATCTAACTGAAGCTCCTCACGCAAATGAATATCCTCAGCATTATTATGCTTCCAATATGGGATGTATTTTACTTTTTCTAGGGTGTAAACCGATTGGTGCATTTCATTATTTAAAACTGTTGGATAATGTTCCTCCCATTGTGTGATTTGATATTGATTTTTACTAGAAATATAGTACCTAACAGTTCGCTTTAACTCTGGTATGTTGTAAACATAAAGATAACCTTCGTCCGTTTCTTCAATTGAAGCATTTGCATAATACGATTTTGCAGATACTTGCGCCGATCTTAAGTAATTGAATGCAGGTAAAATTTGAAAGTCTCCTTGTGGTAATAAGTCTGGTGAAATTCGTGCCAAATTCATCATATTATCACCTGTGTAAACATGTGGAATTCTAAAAGCAGTATCTCCTTCATTTTCGAAATATGAAAAATGCCTGTAAGCATAAGCTTTCTTTTTATTTATTTGTGTAAATGATTGTCCACACCAATCTTGACTTCCCATCGTTATTTTTAAAGGATATTTCGCTTTTTCATTGTCTATTGGTGTAAAAACAGAAGTATACTGTGAATAATCATAGATTCCCGTTTTGAATCGATCAATTCTATTGAGCTTAAGAACCTTCTGACTTTTTTTATCATCAGGCTGGTCGGCTTTAACTTGTTTGTCTGTTAAAAACGGTTCAGTTACAAAAATCAAAACAGCTTCCCCAGGATGTATTCCCTTATATCGCGCTTTATTTAGTTTATAAATGGCTATTTCCGCTTGACCTGAAAACAAACTTAAGTCTTCAGGGGAAGATGAAGTTATCAACGAATCAGGTAACGATAAATCATTTGATACATTTTTTTTGAGGGTATCCAGTTCTTGTTCAATTTGAATCGCTTGTGAATTTCTATTTTGCACATTTCTGTCCTGCTCATTTACGTCATTCAACTGGTTTTGTTTTTGAGTTGATTGTTCCGTACAACCTATTATCATCAAAGCAGTTAAACATAAAAAACTGAACGTCCTTAACTTTATGATTTTTAGGTTTAATCCCGAAGAAATTTTATCATATAATTTTACCAACATCTTTTTCTTTTAAATTTAATCATTAATTGGCGAGCTATACGCAAGAATAACATTAAAAATTTTCTATTTTTGATAAAAATTGACAAATTAAAGCTATGGCTGATTTCTATAATGCATTTTCAACAACTTCTAAAGAGGAATGGATTGAAAAAGTAAAAGTTGATTTAAAAGGAAAAACTATAGAAGATGTTTTACACCTTCGACACCCTGTTGAGGAGTTGAATTACCACTCATACGGACTAGCGGAGGACTTAAAAGACCATCACAATGCACCAGGGCAGGCTGATTTTAGTAGAGGTGGATCCACAAAAAGCAATGATTGGAAAAACAACGTGTACGTTCCAATTGATACGCCAAAAAAATGAATGCTTTTGCATTACAACAATTGATGAATGGCGCTACTGCCTTAACGATTGATATTTCGTCATTTGACCTGAATGAGTGTCATGAAATTGTAAAAAACATAGGTTTTGAACATATTACTTCAACAATTATCTATAAAACACAAGCGCAATTCGATTGGCTTAATAAATTAACAGCGCAAGACGCCTTCTTTGGGACAACAATATGCACTGAACAGAATAATTTCGGTTTTATAAAAAACGCGAGAAATAAACTCGTGCGTGCCATTGACGTACATCATGCAGGTGGAAATGCCAAACAAGAAATCGCTTTTGCTTTACATGAAGGACATGAAGTTTTATACAATTTAATTAAATCTGGAATCTCTGTTGATGATGCAGCTCCACAAATTAAATTTCAATTTGGCTTAGGAAGTAGCTATTTTATAGAAATTACAAAATTCAAAGTGTTTAGAGCTTTATGGCAAACAATAGTCTCACACTATCATCCTAAGCATAGTTGTAGTGCTATTCCTTATATAGAAGCAGAGACTGGATTTATTAATAAATCATTAAAAGATCCGCATAATAATTTATTGCGCCAAACCACTGAAGCATCAGCAGCAATTATTGGAGGCGTGGATGAATTAACCATACGACCATACGATGCTTGGTCAACACAACCTATGTTTGATAAAACCCAACGATTAGGTTTAAATATTGCACTCATGTTAAAGGAAGAATCGTACCTAGATAAAGTGATTGATCCTGCTGGAGGAGCTTATGTTTTACAATCGTTATACGAAGAATTAAAAGAAAAATCGTGGGATTTATTTCAGAGCCTTGAACAAAGTTTCGATCTTAAATCTGACATTCAAAGAGTTGCAGATATAAGGACATCTTTAGTAAATAAAAAGCAGCAAACCTTGATTGGTGTAAATAAATTCTTGAATGAAACACCAGAAGAACAAAACTGGAAATTACCAGCAAATACTAGGTTTGGTACTCCTTTAGTACTAGAAAACGCGTGTAAAGTTGAAATATAATATGAAAAAAGTTGATTTTAGTCAAATATCACCGCAAAATATTGAAGCTTCTAATAAAATAGAAGCTAATAAAACGCATGAAACCGCTGAAAAGATTGATTTAAAAGCGTTTTATCAGTTTGAAGACATTGCAGCTTTAAAACAGCGACATTTTGTGTCTGGTATAGCACCATATTTACGAGGACCATATTCTACTATGTATAGTGCTCGACCTTGGACCATTCGACAATATGCAGGGTTTTCAACAGCAGAAGAATCAAATGCTTTTTATAAAAGAAACTTAAAGGCTGGACAAAAAGGACTTTCCGTAGCCTTTGACTTAGCCACTCATCGTGGCTACGATTCAGACCACGAGCGCGTAGAAGGAGATGTAGGTAAAGCAGGAGTGGCCATTGACTCTATTCTCGATATGAAACTTTTATTTGATGGAATTCCGCTAGATAAAATGTCGGTTTCTATGACAATGAATGGTGCGGTGATTCCAATTATGGCTTTTTATATTGTTGCTGCCGAAGAACAAGGCGTTGATCAAAAGCAATTATCGGGTACAATACAAAACGATATTCTGAAAGAGTTTATGGTTAGAAATACCTATATCTACCCTCCTCTTCCATCCATGCGAATTATTTCAGATATTTTTGAATACACATCGCTGAATATGCCTAAATTTAACTCTATTTCTATTTCGGGCTACCACATGCAAGAAGCTGGAGCTACAGCCTCAATAGAATTGGCTTATACACTAGCCGACGGATTGGAGTATTTACGGGCTGGTATCGAAGCAGGATTAGATATTGATGCTTTCGCTCCACGATTAAGCTTTTTTTGGGGAATTGGAATGAATCATTTTATGGAGGTTGCTAAAATGAGAGCAGGCCGACTCTTATGGGCTAAAATTGTAGCGCAATTTAATCCAAAAAACAAAAAATCATTAGCGCTTAGAACGCATTGTCAAACCTCTGGTTGGAGTTTAACCGAACAAGACCCATTCAATAATGTTGGAAGAACATGTATAGAAGCAATGGCTGCCGTTTTTGGAGGTACACAATCTTTACATACCAATGCATTAGATGAGGCAATTGCTTTACCTACAGATTTTTCAGCGCGAATTGCTCGAAATACACAAATATTTCTTCAAGAAGAATCAGGTATTACTGATTTTATTGACCCATGGGGAGGAAGTTATTATGTTGAGAAGCTTACAGATGATTTAGTCAATAAAGCTTGGGAGTTGATTCAAGAAGTTGAAGGATTAGGTGGTATGGCTAAAGCTATAGAGACAGGTGTACCTAAAATGCGAATTGAAGAAGCCGCTGCAAGAAAACAAGCTCGTTTAGATGCAGGAAAAGATGTTTTAGTAGGTGTAAATAAATACCAATTAGACAAAGAAGAACCTATCGACATTCTCGAAATTGACAATACCAAAGTTCGACAATCACAAATTGAAAGATTAAATCAATTGAAAGCCGAAAGAGATGAAGAAAAAGTACAGATTGCACTTCAAGAGTTAGAGAAAGTTGCAAAGTCTGGTAAAGGCAATCTCTTAACTGCTGCAGTAAAATGCGCAAGAGAACGTGCAAGTCTTGGAGAAATTTCTCAGGCGATGGAAAAAAGTTTTGGAAGATATCAAGCAACAATTCGATCAATTAGTGGGGTATATTCAAGTGAGTCCATGGAAGATAATGATTTTAATACAGCTAAAGCAAAGGCAGATGAATTTGCTCAATTAGAAGGGAGACGACCAAGAATTATGGTTGCTAAAATGGGACAAGATGGTCACGATCGTGGTGCAAAAGTTATTTCAACTTCTTTTGCTGATATTGGTTTTGACGTAGATGTTGGCCCTTTATTTCAAACGCCAAAAGAAGCAGCTAAACAAGCTGTTGAAAATGATGTGCATGTAATTGGTGTTTCTTCACTTGCCGCCGGACATAAAACTTTGGTACCACAAATTATAAAAGAGCTAGAAATCATGAATAGAGGTGACATAATGGTTGTTGCTGGTGGGGTTATTCCGCAACAAGACTACGACTTTTTATATGATGCAGGTGTATTTGGCGTATTTGGCCCAGGAACAAAAATTTCTAAATCAGCAATAAAAATATTAGATTTACTTATAGATTCTGCAAAATAACCTTTATGAAAAAGAACTTTTACCTCGACAATACTGCAAAAAGCTTGTTTATTGTTACATTTCTTGTGTTGGCTTTTTATTTTTTTGGATCCATTTTAATGCCTATTGTATTTTCAGGAATTGCTTCTTTAATTCTTTTGCCCCTCGTAAAGTTTTTTGAAAGACTTCGGCTTGGAAATGTATTTTCTGTTTTGTTAACGGTGTTATTAATCATTATAATTTTGTCGGGATTAATTTTAGTTCTCATTGTTCAAAGCCAATCTATTGTAACTGAGATTCCTAAATTAATGAATGAAAATGAAAGCTTTTTAAACATTGATGTTGATGATATAACATTCTCGTCGATAAGTAACTGGATAGGATTATCTGCAGAAACACTTCAAACTTATCTTTCCTCGCTCAAAGGCGGAATCATCACAATTCTAGAAGGTAGTTATAAGGGAGTAACTAATTTTGTAGTATTTTTAATCACCTGCCCTATTTACATATTTTTTATGCTCATGTATCGTAACAACGTTTATCGATTTATAACAGAGTATCAAAAAAATAAGAAACCAAATCAAGATAGTGATGAAATTATAGATGATGTAAAACACAGCATGTTTCAATATTTGAAAGGAATGCTTCTAGTAATGACTATTGTTGGTGTGCTCACTTACATTGGACTTCTATTGTTAGGTATAAAGTACGCTTTATTCTTGGGGATTCTCACAGCGCTCTTAACACCAATTCCTTATATAGGCGTAATTGTGAGTGCCACCATACCTATTATTATCGCTTTTTTAACCAAGGATTCAGGATGGTATAGCATTGGTGTAATCGGTATTTTTGCTGTAGTACAATTCTTGGAAGGCAACATTATTACACCTAACATTATGGGAAAAAATGTTAACATCAACCCGCTGATTATTATTATTAGTTTAGTCATCTTTGGTGCTGTTACAGGTTTGCTAGGGTTAATTTTAACAGTTCCTATTTTAGCCGTTTTGAAAGTAATAATCGAACATTCACCCCGTTTGAAACCTTGGCAATATCTTTTTGAAGATAAAAAAAGCTGATTTCTTCAGTTTTTCGTATCCATTCTATATAATAATACGTATTATTAGGCATTAATAATTACATTCAATTATTGTTTTAGGCATAGTTATTGAATTTAAACTATAAAA
This sequence comes from Brumimicrobium salinarum, assembly GCF_002844555.1. Taxonomy (GTDB): domain Bacteria; phylum Bacteroidota; class Bacteroidia; order Flavobacteriales_D; family Crocinitomicaceae; genus Brumimicrobium; species Brumimicrobium salinarum. The sequence continues at coordinate 150,254 of NZ_PJNI01000002.1, read as the reverse complement.
TCAAAAAAAAATTAAACAATGAGAACGTTATTTCTATTATGTACAACCTTATTTTTATCAACGAGTTTATTGGCGCAAGGTACTTATGAAGACCTTTTGATAATAAAAGCGGATGGTGATTGGGAGAAGCTAATCAAAAAAGCAGAAAAATATACCCTCAAAAACTCTACAAAAAAAGATCCTGTTCCTTACTACTATCTTTCTTACGGACTCTACAAAATTTCATTTAGAGCTGATAGAGACGATGCTTTCAAAAATGCTTATAAAGATGCTTTCACCTCTATCGGGAAAATGTTGAGGTATGACAAAGACGGAAGTGTGGCAGAAAAATATGCTGAGTTCGTTTCAGAATTAAAGATGTCATTGCTTGAAATCATTCAAAATGAAACCGAAAATGAAGAATATAGACGTGCATTTGGATGGACGATGAGACTATATAAATTTGGACGAGATTATGCTCCTGTGTATTATTTAGAGGGTGCTTTAAGGTACCGTAGAGGAGACAAATCTACAGCTAATAACAAATGGAAAGATGGCGATAAATTATTGAAAGATGCTGAAATCACTAGTTGGTCTAAGCCTGATAAGAAAATTTTCATGCTTGGTTTATACCAATCGGCTTTAGCCTTAAAAGAGGACCGTCAAACTGAAAAGGCACAAGAAATCATGAACATTGGCGCACCTTACTTTGAAGAAAATGAAACGTGGAGCATGTATTATGATGAAATTGTTAACTAAATATAGCGTATTTTATATTCTAAAAGAATTCAACAAAAAAAGAGGTTGTAGTTTGACTACAACCTCTTTTTTATTGCGTTTATTTAAAGGTAAAACTTTCGGCCGGTTATAATTCTAATTCATCATTTCTGACTTTACTTCAGCGTTTTGTCTTTCAATAACATCGTTCCAAATTTGATCAATTGATGCTTCAAGTGCTCTTTTTTCTTCCTCTTGAGCAGTATGCATGATTTTCGGATCAGCAAAATGGTGTTTCACAAAGTTTGTATCAAAATCTCCAGATCTAAAAGCTGGATGCTTCATCACATATTTTCCAAAGTCTAAAGTTGTACGCAACCCAGAAATTTCATAGTGATCAATTGCATCAATCATTCGTTCGATAGATTTCTCACGTGTATCTCCCCAAGTAACCAATTTCGCAATCATGGGATCATAATAAATTGGAATTTCCATACCTTCTTCAAACGCATCGTCAATTCTAATGTAATCAGCTACTGGTTTTTGATAGCGTTTTAATCTACCAATATCGGGCATAAAATTATTCAATGCATCTTCTGCATAAACACGCACCTCCATCGCATGACCGTTTAATTGAACGTCGCTTTGTTGTATCGATAACTTTTCATTTTGAGCAACTTTAATTTGCATTTCCACCAAATCCAAACCAGTTATTTCCTCAGTTACAGGATGCTCAACCTGCAATCTTGTGTTCATTTCTAAAAAATAAAAATTCAAATCAGCATCCAAGAGAAACTCTACTGTTCCTGCACCAGAGTAGTTACAAGCCTTTGCGACATTACAGGCGGCTTCCCCCATTTCCTTTCTCAAGGCTGGTGTTAAAATTGCACTTGGCGCCTCTTCTATCACCTTTTGATGTCTTCTTTGAATGCTACACTCACGTTCATGCAAGTGAATTACATTTCCATGATTATCTGCGAAAATTTGAATTTCGATGTGCCGTGGCTTTGTTACAAACTTCTCAACAAAAACAGCATCATCTCCAAATGAAGATCGTGCTTCCGATTGTGCCAACTCCATTTGTTCTTTCATATCTTCCTCCCGTTCTACCAAGCGCATTCCTTTTCCACCACCTCCTGCAGAAGCTTTAATTAGAACAGGAAATCCGATTTGAACAGCAATTTCTTTTGCTTCATTGAAATCAACTACTGCTTTATCAATTCCTGGAACTAAAGGAACATCGTATTTTTTTACAGCCTGTTTGGCGCTTAACTTATCCCCCATTAGCTGCATTGCTTCAGCTGAAGGACCGATTAAGGTAATCCCTTCTTTTTTAAGTCTTTCTGCAAATGAAGCATTTTCTGACAAAAATCCATATCCAGGATGAATTCCATTTACATTTAATGCTTGTGCGACTTCAATAATTTTATCCTGGACTAGATAACTTTCAGCTGATGGTGCCGGTCCTATCAAAACAGCTTCATCTGCTTCATGCACAAAGGGTGCATTTTTATCTGCCTCTGAATAAACAGCCACAGATTGAATATTCATTTTCTTAAGCGTGCGTATAACACGTCTAGCAATTTCTCCTCGGTTGGCAATTAAAACTTTCTTCATTCTTCGTTTTTTATAGCTTTTCCATCCCTATACTCTGCAGGAATTGGAACTTTATTATTTTTTTGTTCTTGTACATCTACCCATTCGTCTCTTTTTCTAAAAATATTAGCAAAGAACTGAAAGAGTTTAAAATCCTCTAATGTATGAAAATCTTCTTTATAACTCACCCCTAAACCTTGGGTAAATTGACCTTTTGCTTCATTTTGTAATACAGTTGTGTTATTAGATTCATTAAAAACATTCATTCTAAATGTTCCTTGTTCATTGAGTAGGTATTCAACCTTAACGTCCCCAATAAATTGATTTTGAGAAGGGAGTTCATCTGAAGTACCGTTCTCTCCACGCGTTGTTCCTACACCAAAAGAACCTGAAACTAATAATCGATCATCCAAAAATGCTTTTGAAACACCAAACTCACCTGAAAATTGGCCAGAAAATTCATCATTTTCTAAATTTACATTCATTTGATATCCTTCTGTCATTTTATTTAAAATGTTATTAATTTGTGTAGTTGCCAAATCCAAAAACGCTCCACCTCCGGCTGCTCCAGATCCGCCACCTTGACCAGATAAAGGTATAAATGATTTAGAAATTAAAATGGAGAAAAATTGTTTGTTCAACTCATCTTGGTCACTTCGAATTCGTGAAATTATAGCTTTACCTGATTCCGAGGCTTTAGGTGCTTCCAAATCAAAAGCTATTTCGGGAGACATCATGTTTCCAGTGATATTCAAATGTGAAAATATCTCTTCATTATTAGAGGATTGACTATTGACAACATCTGGCATAACCACCGAAAGATTAGCCATGGTGCGATAATAAGCATCAATATTTAATATTGCTTCATAAGGATCTCCTGCCCATTGAACAGTACCTCCTGGAGAAATGTTAAAGTTTTGTTTATAAGGCCCCAAAACAAAGTTATAAACTCCATCTGAAACCCTATAAGTTCCATCCATAGCTAAGTCATTGAATTGATCAACTGTGAGACTTAAATCACCTTTACCTCGGGCTGAAATTTCATCACCTACTTTTTCGTCAAAAATTAATTTTACCTGAGCTTCGTCAGTAACATCGAAATTCAATTGTAAATCCACTCCAGTTAGATCGACACGTTTTTCACTTTCTGCGACCATGCTGCTATCCTTTTTAAAGGAAATAAAACCGTCTTCTGTAATTGTAGTTGGTCCGTACATTGGAAAAACAATTTTAGTCCCTCTTTTAGTTTTTGCATTTACAATAATTGAAAGATTATCGGCATATCCTGAAATATTAGCAATCCCTGTAATGTAAGCTTCTCCATAATAAGGATTTTCAATATCATAACTTGTATTCATGACTTTAAAACGATCAACAGGAAAGGGTTTAGATGGATCTGTAGCCAAACGTTTAACAGGATGTTCTTCTAAATTGGCAATAAGCTCAAAGTAAAAATTGGAAAAATTGTCATGGAACAAAGATCCTGTTAAAAAACCAGTATTTCCTTCCACATCTTTCACCGGCATTTGATTGATATAGACACCATCTTTTACAGACTCTATTTCTCCTTCAAAAAACATGTTAGAGCCGAGAATGGCCAAGTTAATCATTCCATCGTTGAAATCTACTTTACCTGTCATTACTGGTTCTTTAAACGTTCCAATAAGCTTTAACTCCCCATTCAAATTTCCACGTAAATCACTAATTACGTCTGGATCTAAAAACTCATTAACAACAGAAATATCGGTTTTATTAAAAATCATAGTGAAATCTAGATTTCCTAATGCTTGAGACCGTTCTGACAAGTAATAATCTCCTTTAAATTGAAAAGTTTGCTTACTTCCGTATAAAATATCACCAAAAAGATTAACTTTTTCGTTGTTTGAAGTGTAATCTGCTCCAAAACTCAAGTTTCCAACTTTTGTTTCATTTATTTTAAATTCATCAATAATGGCTTCCCCAAAAAACTGTAAATTTGAAACAGGTGTTGTAACATATCCTGAAACATTCATCGTTCCCGAAAGCACATTGTCAGGACCTAAGATATCGCCTAATTCCTTCAAGTCTAAATCCATGACATCTAGGTACATTTTATCGTACATAGAACTTGACAAATGACCATTCGCAGAAACGTATTGATCTTCATGTTCTAACTTTAAGCCTTCTACAATCAAACATTCGTCAATGTAAGAAAGCTCTGCATGATTTTTTAAATTCCATTGATGGCCATTTAACGTAATATAAGATGGGAAAACTTTAATTTCAAAAGCTGATTTCTCTTGTAAATTAGTGAACCATTCTACATTTGAGCTTGATTCAGATTGATCCTCAAATAATAATTGAGAATCTAATCCACCATCGGCTGCCAGCCCCGTAAAGTGAATATTTTGAACAGTTAATGAGTCGTTTAAATACATTTTATTAACATCTATTAATGCCAACAATTCCTGATTAGAAATTTCTTGCATCGCATCAATTTGACTCAGTCTAATGTTATCATACGCTACATAATCAGAAGATAAATTTACTCCCAACGCATTTGTATTTCCATTATAATATCCATTAATAAATGTTTGATCAGCCACTTGAACAACTGGATACAATACATTTAAAATAGGATTTATACGTTTAATTTTAATATCATAATCAAATTTAGAATGATCATCGCTCACCATTTCTTCAATTCCTACATTCATGGCAGGAAATAATTGACCAATTTGCGCTCGAATGTTACGCCCGACTTTTGAATAATCAATTAATCCATTAATGTCTACTGCTACAAAATCAGATTGTATAGCAATACTATCTTTATCAGTACGTCGTTCTACAAATCCGTTAAAATTAGTTGTTGAAAACGAAGCAGTATCTTCCTCATAATATAAGGAATCAATGAATAAATCTCCCTTAAAGTCATTAAAATCACTCCCCGCTGCATCAATTTTTATAAAAGAACTCAATTCACCCATGTTTTCAAACGCACTATTAAGCTGATCCAATCGAGCACATTCTAAATCTATATCGGCCTTTATTTTTAAGTCATTTCCCATGCTAAATAAGCCATCAAAAGATAAGTCAAAGTTTTCATCTCGAACGTACATTTTACCTTGAATGCTATTTTGAGTTGTGACAAGATTATTGTTCAAAGTATAATCAAACCCATCTAAAATAATATAGTCATAAGAATAATCGTAAAGCTCGGTGTTCGTTAAAGTTCCTTCAACTCCTTTAATTTGAATCTTATCTGATGTTATAATAGCAGTATTGAGTCCAAAAAGTCCATTTAGTTTTCCATAATTTTTATCTTTCACAATAGCAGACAATGATAAAGCAGAAACCTGTACCTGACTTTGATTATTATTTTTTGGAAGTATAGTAAAAGTTTGATAATTAGTATCTGACAAAACCCTAAACGCATCTTGGAATTGAAATGAGCCCAGGTTTGTATTTAGATCTTCGATATCAAAGTTTAAATCGTTGACATTCCCATCAACAGCGATATCATTAATTTCAAAAAAGCGAAGTTCATCAAGCACCTCTGGCCAGGAAATATATTTTTGCGGTGCAGAATCAGGTAATCTAAACTGCTTAATATCCGACACATTAACGGATAGGTAGTCTAATTGTTGTTTTATATTAGCACGAGAAAGTTGTGTAAAGTTTGGTAAGGAAAAATCTCCCTTGATTTTAGTTCCTTTACCAAAGGCTATTGAAATATCGTTTAATAATAAATCGTTTACTGCATTTTTTGAATTACCTGCTAACGTAACCACTTCATTCATCCCTTTTAATTGAGGAGCAAAAAGTGCAACTTCGTTTAATGCTACCTCAGAGGTTTTAAAATCACTTTCTAATCCCACTGAATCAACAAAATGTGAAAATGAAGATAAATCTCGTGTTTTTAAAGCGAAAGAATTTACCTTTAAATGAGAGCGTCTAGTTTTCAATTCCGTTTCTGCCATTCTTAAACCTTTCGGTCCAAATAAAGCACGTGTTGTTAAACCGGTTAATTCAAAACCACTCTTTTCTTGGAAATTAAACTCCTGAATATCTGCTATATACTTATCTGGATAAATTAAAACATCATACGCAGTAAGGTTTATGTGTTTAGCGTCAATGTGCTTAAAATCGACACCATGATTAACATATTGAGCATTTTCATCATCAAAAATAAAATGAGAATTAATAAGTTCTACTTTTTTGATGTTAAACGCAAAGTCTAAAGGTTCGTCTTTGGCATCTTCAGGTTTAAATGCATCAATAATAAATTGCAAGTTTAAGTCTTCTGCATCTTTTCTTCTGCGAAGGGCAATTTTTGCTTTTTTCAATCGAACTTTTTCAATATTGAAATTCAGTAACATCGCACCGCTCAAGTTGTAATTAACTCTAAATTCGTTAATGTAAAACAAGGTGTCTTGTTGTTGATCTTCGATATACAGTTGATCAAAGTATACTTGGTCAATAAATGCCACATCTACTCTACCAATACTCACTTTGGTATCTAGCTTTTCGGTTAAAAATTCAGCTCCCTTATGAGCAAGATAGGTTTGAAAGTTTGAGGTACGAATAAGAAATGCGAAAACAATAATGCAGATCAGTACAATCTCCACTAGAAATAAAACAATATTCCCCAGTATTTTCAGTAATTTTGTCATTCGTTCAAACAAAGATATTCAAAGTTGGCTAAAAAAGATATAATCATTCTAGGTATTGAGTCATCATGTGATGACACCTCTGCTGCTATCCTCAAAAATGAGACCGTTTTAAGCAATGAAATAGCAGGTCAAAAAGTACACGAAGCCTATGGTGGTGTAGTTCCTGAGCTAGCTTCACGTGCACATCAACAAAACATTTTGCCAGTCGTTGATACAGCTATAAAAAATGCTAAAATTAAGCTTAAAGATATAGATGCCATTGCTTTTACACGAGGACCCGGATTGTTAGGGAGTTTGATTGTAGGCACCTCATTTGCTAAATCCATGGCTTTAGGACTTGATATTCCGATGGTTGAAGTTAATCACATGCACGGTCATGTGCTTGCTCATTTTATAGACGACCAACAAAAAGAGAAACCTCAATTTCCTTTTATATGTTTAACGGTTTCAGGTGGTCATACGCAAATTGTTTTAGTGAAGGATTACTTAGACATGGAAGTTATAGGAACCACAAAAGATGATGCCGCAGGAGAAGCTTTTGATAAATCCGCAAAGCTTATGGGACTTCCCTATCCTGGTGGGCCTTTGATTGATAAATATGCACAAGATGGAAATCCTAACGCGTATCAATTTACTACACCCAAAATGCCTGATTTTGACTATAGTTTTAGTGGCTTAAAAACAAACTTTCTTCAGTTTTTACAGCGTGAAACAAAAAAAGACGTAGATTTTATAAAAAACAATCTCAATGATATTTGCGCAAGTTTACAACATACCATTATCAATATTTTGTTTGACAAATTAATAAAAGCAGTTGAACTACATAATATAAATCAAGTTGCAATCGCTGGTGGAGTTTCTGCTAACGCAGGTTTGAGAAATCGTTTGGAAGAAGAGGGTGAAAAAAGGAATTGGAAGACTTTTATTCCTAAGTTTGAATATTGTACTGACAATGCTGCAATGATTGCTATAGCTGGTCGATATCAATTTCTTCAAGGAAATTTTGCCCAGCAAGATATAAGTCCGAATGCACGATTAAAATTTACCTCCTAATTATGTTGGAAATCTAAGGTAAAACTCCAATCATGCATTTTATTTTAATACGCTTGTCATAAATAAACGAGTTTACAAACAATTAAACAAGCTCTATTCCAGCGTTTATTGCGTTTGCGATATTATTTCTCAAAGTTATTAAATCTGACTTCATCATATAACATGGAGCCGTAACGATTTTGTTTACGCGATCAACATTAATTTCATTGGCTAATTTCATAGTAGTTGCAACCCCTGTTTGAGTTAAACCATCCACAAATCCTTTGATATCATAATCAGAAGCAGCTTGGTCTGATCCAATTGTCATAAATGTTTTAATATTTGAATCTTCTAAAGCTTTCGCTACAACTACTGGACTAACACATAATGCAATGATTGGTTTCCCTACATTTATCATATTCACCAGAAGTAATTTAACTTCAGGTAAAATTGTTCCTTCAGGTCCCTCAAACGCCCAATTGGTAAAGTTTTTAGCACTTCCGAAACCACCTGGTATTACCAACGCATCAATATCTGCTGGAGCAATATCATTGATTTCTGTAATTTCGCCTCGGGCAATACGAGCAGCTTCAACCATCATATTACGTGTTTCATTTTGAGGCTCACCGTTTAAATGATTAATAACATGATGTTGGTCTTTATCAACTCCAATGCACACAGGCTCATGTCCAGCCTCTGCTATTGCTAGTAAAGTGAATACAGATTCATGAATTTCAGCACCATCATATACTCCATTTCCTGATAATAAAACTCCAATTTTCATAATATCGTTTTTGATTCAATTTTTTGTTCTCAATTAACTAATATAAATATTAAATTTGTTTAAGAACGGATAATCTATATGAAATTTAAAGATATTATAAAATTAAAGTATATCGTCTTCTATGATGGAGATTGCGGATTTTGTAGTTCTTCAGTTCAATTGATTCTAAAACAAAAGAAAACAGATTTCTATTTTATTGCTTTACAATCTGATTTAGCAAAAAAAATAATGGACATTCACGACGAAGTCATTGAAATGAATACCTTATATTTATTGAAAGACGGTTCACTTTATCAAAAATCTGAAGCAGCGTTACAAATCTCAAAAAAGTTAAAAGGCCTCTATCCTATTCTATATTTTATAGGTAAAATTGTTCCTTTGTTTTTACGTGATTGGATTTATGACCAAATTGCTAAGAGACGCTATAAAATAATTTCAAAATTTTGTGTTTTGCCTTCGGAACAAGAAAAGCAATTTTTTCTTTACACTGCTGATGATTCTCCTAAAAAGTAATCTATATCTTCTAACTTGAAAAGAAGTTTTTTTTACCGAAACTAGCGATTTACTCCCGCTGTTCTAATAATCTATACCTCCGTTCAATTCTTACAAAGATATTTTCAATGGTTTCATATTCATTATTTGGTCGCGGAAGCAGAGCTGGTGAAGCCACAACATTTCCTGCGGCATCTAATAAAAGATAATGTGGATAACTACTCACATTTAAGCGTTCCAGCAAAGGATCTTGATTCGATAATACAGCTAAGTCCCAGCTTACATTATGTGTTTTTATAAAACTAGACGCATCATTTAATAGCGTATCAGTCGGATTTGATGTCAGTATTGTTAAAAATTGAATATGCTTGCCATATTTCTTCTTAAGTAGTGATATCAATTTAAGGTCATCAATAGATTGTTGAACATTTCTATTTGCAAAGTGAATATAAAGATGTTTTCCTCGGTAGTCACTATTATATTTTTTCGTTCCGTTTACAGAGATATTAAAATCGGGCATTTCTGATCCTGGAACAAGGTCTAACAATCTAAACTTAATGTTTTTAGCGATTTTTTTATGCTCATCAAAAATTGCATGATTAGCAACACTATCAAGAACAGTAAGCACATTGGTTTGCGGATAGATATTGGTATAAAACACCTCCGACAACATACGAATCATGATCAATTCTCTTAATCGTATGTTTTTTAAGGCAATATCACCGCCTAAAGCATTCAGTATTATTGTAGGACTACTATTCACCACACCTTTATAAAACAATTCATTCACCTCATTAGGCAATTGTGTTTCATATAATTTATAATAGTGTAAAATGTAATCCATGTATCGATCATTTTGATAAAGTACCGTTTCGGGCTTTATATAAAAATCATACTTTTCAAACGCATTTCTTTGACCTAAGAATGATAAATTGTCAATTGATGCAAAAGAATAACGCATGTAAGCATGAAAAAACTTGCTGGTATCTGTTGCGTATCTTTGGCTAATTTCATTTTTAAATGTATCCAGCTTTGAAACAAAATTCACTGATTTGAGTGATTTATGGTAATAATGTTCTTCTAAAAAAGACAATTGTGCATCTTCAAACATTAATATTTTGTAGTTAATATCTGTTTTTGGCAAATCGAGAAAGAAGAATTCTACTTCTATTCGTTCTGCATTTGCATCAATATAAGGACTGCTTTCACTTACAAATACTTTATATTTAGCCTTTGGTTGAGTGTAAATATGAAAATGATTCTTACCAACCTCAATTCTTAATTTTCGGGTTTGTTTATTAAAAAAACTAACTTTAAAGGTAGAATCTTTTTGAACCGTAGTACTTGCAACCTGTGTGGTAATTCGGCTTAAATAATCATCAATAGTGAAAACTTTCACCTCCTCACCTACATAAGACTCCGCTATACCCGAGATGGTAGTTACGGGTTGTGCAAACAATTGGATGAAACTCAATAACATGAAGGTGAAAAGTAAACCACTGCGCATAATTGTCAATTTAAAATGATAAATCTCGTATACATTAAACGAGAAAAGCGGAATTCGTTACAAACAAATCTATGTCTCCACCACTTTTATGAATCTCTCGAACAATAGTTGAATTGATTGCCGTGTATTCCGGAACAGTCATGAAAAATACACTTTCTATGCCAGAAATTTCTTGATTCATTTGCGCAATACTTCTCTCGTAGCCAAAATCTTTTGAGTCTCTTAAACCGCGTACAATAAATTGAGCTCCTATAGCTTGACAAAAAGTAACGGTTAAACCTGAGAAAACCTCTACCCTCACCTTTTCAGTATCTTTAAAGATAGAAGCGATATGATTCTTTCTTTTTTCAACATCAAAAAGATATTTTTTAGATGTGTTTTCACCTATTCCAATAACAATTTCATCAAATAGATTTAAGGCCTTGTGAATGATGCATTCATGTCCTTTTGTAAACGGGTCGAATGATCCTGGAAATACTGCTATGCGCTTCATCATAATTCTTTTACTTTAAAATTAATAAATCTATTCGAAAAAGCTAAACACAACCTGTCCGTATTTTTTTTGTCTCGTGAAGTTTTTATGGGTACTAAAATCATCATGTTTTCCGTGTTCTAAAATAAAAACCCCTTCTTTTTTCAATAGATTGTTTGCAAAAATTCCATCGATTAATTCATGATGTAATTGATGTTGAAACGGAGGATCTGCAAAGATTAAATCATAGGTTTGTTGATGTTTACTCACAAATTTCAAAACATCTGCCTTTACCACAGTTATTGCACCACCAATTCCATGCTCTGCTGCAAACGATTTTATAAATCGCGTACATTTAAAGTTTTTATCCACACTAGTGATTCGTCCAGCTTCACGAGATGCAAATTCGAAAGAGATATTTCCGGTACCTGCAAATAAGTCTAAAATGTCTAAATGCTCTAAGTAAAGTTCATTTTCCAGTACATTAAAAAGACCTTCTTTAGCAAAATCAGTAGTTGGACGTGATGGAAATCCTTTCGGGGGTGAAAAACGTTGTTTTTTTAAAAGTCCACTAATTATACGCACAATGTTTGAAGTTTAAGTTTGTGATCAACATCCGTTACTTTTAATTTACTATGTCCTTTCAAATCAGCAAGCAACTGTTTTGTTTGTTCTGCCTTTTCTTTTGTTGTTTCATCGATATATAAAAAACTTATGGTTCCCTCCTCTTGTTTTAATTGCTTTTGTTCAATTACAAAAAGTAGGTAATACAGCACATCTTCAGCTGTTTGCACCTCAAAACAATTCGAAAAAATCAATTCATTTTGATGAATTACGGCAATATTGATATAATCATCGCTAAAACTAACAACGATTTTGCGTTTAAATGTATTTTTTTGAAACAATGCTCTTAAAGTCATCGCATGTTCATGTTTAAAAACGATTTGAGGAAAACGCATAATAAAAAACGATTTAACCCAATCTGGAATTTCAAAAACGCTTACGAAATTTAGTTCCATTAGCCGATTAAAATCTATGGTATTTTCATCAACGTCTTCACCAAACATTAAAGCGTAGACTGCTTTTGCAGAACTTTCGTTAAAAGCAGATAAAGGCAATAATGTATGTTTGGGGGAACCCCAGGCCATTGAATATTCGTCATATTTATCTGCCCAATTGAGTCCATCAAAAAAAGATTTCAATTTGTTTTTATATTCACTTGGTGACTGTTCATAGAGCACCAAACTACTTTCTCTAACTATGTTTTGGTTAGAACGAAGAACCTCAGCAACATGTACTGAGGTTCTTGAAATATGTATAGTTAATTGCGTTTTATTCACAACTATTAATTATTATTCCCAAGTTGCTTTATCAGAATTGGACGATAAATTTCCAAAACCGACCTCTTTGCGTTTTCCGTTTTCAAAACGTGGGTAAGGCTCTAATCCGTAAACCTTGATTGTAGGAATGGTATCCGTGTTTAAATAAACAAATTCATCACGGGTTTCAATTGTCCATTCTTCCTTTGGATCCGTCATAGGAATGTACCGTAGCTCATCAAAATCAAAAGCGCCTAATCCTAATTCTTTTCTAGCTCTTTTGCGTGAACGAGAACTCAAATACTCATCTTTGTAAGAAACCATTATGGTATCTCTTTTAAAACCTTGCAGGTCTTCATTTAACTCAACATCTTCCATACTTGATAGCAAAGCAGCTTCTCTTTCTGTCATGTTTTGATCCAAAGCTCTTTTATCATCATATAATAAATCACGTTCTTCTAGGGTTAATTTTCTTGAAGGAACAACCCCCATAGCGTCTACTTTTTGAATTTTATCATTTTCGAAGAAGTCTTTTAACTCATCGAAAGAAGAAGCATAAACACCATTTTTTGAACGGTAAGCTCTCTGGATATCACGAATTTGTGTAAGCTCATATTGATACAACAAAGTAGAACGTTCATAAGCTTTCTCATGCGCTATAGTTGCTTTTACAGCTTGAACAGAACTGTACCCAATATAAATGGTAACACCTATAAAAATAAAACCAATTGCCATAACGACGTTTCTTTTCAAATAACCTGAACTAAATAATATGGCTAAGATTCCTCCTACTAGGATGTTAATCGCAGCAAACATAAACAGTTGATCTTGACCTGACCGTAATCCAATTACAATCATTACAATTCCAAAAACAGCAATTAGCGCAGCTATTAAGTAACGCTTTACAAATACAGAAAATTGATTATTCATTATTCAATGTTAATTAAATTCATTTTTATCTTTACAAATCTACAATAATTTTGAAATGTGCTTGAATTAAACACTAGATTTTTTAAACCGTTTAATCAACAAGATGGCGTTAACATCATTTTATTAGACAAATACCGCATCCTTTTTTCAAAAGTCAATTTTTTATTTCATTTTATATTAAAGGATGACAATGTGTATCTTAACTTTTCACTATAGGTGATTAAATTAAATCTTACCTGTATTTTCACCACCTTAGCTTATTCAACTCAGTTGAACCCGTTGAAGTATCTCATATTTTTAAAAAATCAAAAAAATGCTATGTTAATCCACAGATCTGTTCAAAAACACATAAAGTCACTCCAAGTTTGGATAACAACAATTAAAGTTTAGATTCTTTTGACTGATGCAACTTTATAATCTAAAAATTAGTTTATTTTCGCCTTATGCCGCTTCATAAAGAATTATACAAGCACACCCTCAAACATTTTGAGTTTGAAATCTCAAGAGATCAACATGAATTATTAGAAGCGCTTTGTCGATTTTATGTACAGCCTAATGACCAATCATTATTTATCTTAAAAGGATATGCTGGAACAGGAAAAACAAGTTTATTAAGTGCATTTGTTAAAGCTTTATCACAACTCAAAAGAAAATCCGTTTTATTAGCACCAACAGGAAGAGCTGCTAAGGTATTTGCGCAGCGATCGAACAAAGTTGCTTTCACCATTCACAAGAAAATTTATAGAAAAGAAAAGATTGCAGGTGGAGCGATACAACTAGGACTCGCTCCGAACTTACATACACATACACTGTTTTTAGTAGATGAAGCTTCAATGATTGGTGATTATACACAAAGGAATGACGGTGCAATTAGTTCAAGAAATTTACTTGAAGATTTAATCAACTACGCATATAATGGTAAAAACTGCAAGCTTATTTTCATTGGTGATGAAGGTCAGTTACCACCTGTTGGGGCAGATTTTAGTCCAGCCTTGAATATCGAATACATGTCTAACCATTATGCGCAACTTGAAATACAAGGCTTTCAGCTTGTAAAAGTTCTCAGACAAGCTGCTGATTCTGATATTTTAAAAAATGCTACACAGTTACGTTCAGCATCAGAACGGCTATATCCTTCATTTGATTTAAGTGGAAAAAACGACCTAATACGTTTAGAAGGAAACGATTTGGAAGATGAATTAGATTCTGCTTTTACCAACTACGGCATTACTGAAACACTTGTAATTACCCGAAGTAATAAAAGAGCGAATTTATTTAATCAACAGATACGCTCCCGTATTTTTTGGTTTGAAGAAAAAATTGTAGCCAATGATTTACTTATGGTCGTGCGCAATAATTATTATTGGCTAGGGGACAACTCAAAATATGGATTTATTGCAAATGGAGAAACGATTAAAGTCGTGCGTATTCGCAACCGTGAAACCATGCATGGATTTGATTTTGTGGATGCCCTGGTACAACTTGTGGATTATCCAGATGCAGAACCGTTTGAAGTTAAGTTTTTACTTGAAGTTTTGGATGAAGAAGCTCCAAACCTTCCACGCGAGAAAATGAAATCACTCTTCTTTTCAGTTGAGAAAGATTATGAATATGAGCGCAACAAGAAAAAACGCTACGAACTAATTGTGGCTGACCCCTATTTCAATGCTTTACAAGTTAAATATGCTTATGCAGTTACCTGTCACAAATCTCAAGGTGGTCAATGGGCTTGTGTTTTTGTCGATCAAGGTTTTTTAACCGAAGAAATGCTAAACCAATCTTACTTTAGGTGGTTATATACGGCCTTAACCCGAGCAACTGACAAGCTTTTCTTGGTTAATTTCAATAAGCAATTTTTTAAAGATTAAAAATAACAACAATCATTTTTCTAATCTTTTAATGTGAAAAATTGGGTTACCAAGATAAGTCGTAATTATTTAAAAAAAGATTCCTCGTCGCCCCGAGTTCTCGGGACTCCATCGGAATGACAGGTGTTTGTTGGCTTTGGCGGGATAAAATTTGCTCAAGCGAAGCTTGAGCAAATTTTATCCCAAAGACCTCCTTATGAGCTGTCATTCCGATAGTTGATAAAATTTTAGATTTTAACAACTGAGGAATCTCTTCTTCCTTTTTTTGATAAAGTTAAACACTAAATAAAATTAATTGATATAGTTCTCGGCTGTAATTATTGAAAAAACATAACCTTAAAACTAGGATTAACGACCTAGCTTGGTAGCCCAGTTGAAAAAAATTAGCTTAAGGTTATCTATATGCTTGTTCAGGTACAATATAAATACTTTAATGAAAGTATACCATTTAAAAAAGTTATAATTAAGACTCCTAAACGCATGTGGATAAAGTTATAGTTTTTAGAAATCATGAAAGAGGAAAGGTATACATCTGTTTTCAAGGAAGGGAGCATCAAAACGTTTTTTCGGATCAATAAAAATTTCATTTTGAAATTAAGTCGCACCTTCTCAAGTATAGAAATTTCAATTAATAATCAATATTTTTATGCGATTAAATATATCAATTCAAATGGAGTCCACAGTATTCCCAACATAAAAAAGATAACTTACTAAATAAATAGCGTAAGTTGATATTTTTGAATTTTAAACCATTAAATCCTTCATCAAAAAGCTTTGTATTTTATTGAGGTAGGTCCAACAGTTACTTTCGATTTACTAATGGCTTTATTCAAACGATCAATAACTTTAGCAGCTTCCTCACGTGTTAAGTAATTTCCTGCAAGAATATTTAACTCGTTTTTTAGGGTTTTAAGTGTTGTGTAAGCTCGATAAGCACTTAACATTTGATTGCCACTTAACTCGTAATTCCGTTGAACTTTTATTAAATCGGAGCTTATTGGTTTAAAGTTACTGCGCACTGGATCCGTATAACTATTGATCTCTAAGCATGTGGAACGATCGATTTTTATGTAAACTTCCGTTGAGCGAAGTCTTTTAAAAATAGAATCATTTTTTGAATCTTTACGCATTTCATTCGTCTCACCAGGATAATGATCTATTTCTGATTTTTGATCTCCAATTACAACCTGCTCATTCTTCCATTTTCCGATACCACCTCCCCTAGCGATTATATTAAAGTCTTTCTTTTTATCTAAAAGCGCTTCAAAAAATTCCTTTACTGCTATTGAATCTGAAGGTTGTAACAATACGTTTTGAGGCAGTTTATAATCATCTACGCCAAAAACGTCATTCATTTTTAATTGAATTTGAGAAGTGTAATTCGGCAAAGCATCTGTAATGTTTATATGCAACATAACTTCGTCAAATTGGCTACTTTTATAAGATATAGGAATGGCTAATAATTTAATTTCAAATACTTCTTTTTCTGCATTGGCTGGAAAAGTAAATTCTTGTGTAAGCAAATCAAAACGTGTAGAATCGGCATAAATATATAAACCATTTTTCTCTGTGAATGGAACCCATTTTTGTCCAATTAAGTCATACATTTGCTGTACTTTTCTGTTTAAAACTTGTTTTTTCACAAGCACTTGTTCTTTTTCCTCAGCTAAAGCTACTAGCTTTTTTTCAATCGACTTTAGTTTGCCATACAATTGAACTACCTTTTCTTGTCTTTTTTTACGCTTAGAACGTTTTGAGTCCGTTTTGTACTTTTTACTATTGGTTGTAATTGTGCTGTAACGGATATCGTTTAATTCTTTTTCTGTTTTATCAATTGATAATTTGGTATCATCTCTTTTGTCTTCATAATGTTCAATCCAATAATCTAATCCTCTTTTCCCTGAAATTTTATCTTCTAAATCAGCTATATCTCTCTGTATGCGATGAATTAAAGAGTAATATGTCATGCCTTCACCAAAACTAGAATCTGGTGAAATAAAACGCGTATCTCCAGAACCAAAAAGCGGGTAATATTTTTTACCTTTTTGAATAACAACGGTGGTTTGTTTCTCAGAATTATATCCCCAAACATCTAAATGTACGTTTGTTTCTTTTCCCTGTCCTACGGTTTCAAATTGATGAATGGTATGTCCCATCGACAGAACTTCTGGTTTTTCTTTTTTGCTATTTGGTTTTATACCTATATAAGGTTCATAGGGAAAAAGTCCAACTGCTTTAGGGAGTCCTTTGTTAAATCTTCCACGTTCATCTTTTTCACGTTCCTCAAATAAACCTGAGGTTGTTGATCCGTCACCAGCTGCTGTGAGTACATTTACAAAATATTCTGCTTTTCCGCCAAGGAGTTTAAAAATCTCATGTGTACGCTCTTTCACCCATTCATTTATGGCTTTATTATAGGCTAGAATGACTTGCTTTTTTTCATTTTCTGTCCAAGAAGCAAAACCATCAAGCATTGCAACTTTATCTTTAAATGTGAGTGTGGGATTAGATAGCTTAAGCACTTTTCTGTGAACTTGGAGACCATCTTTTTTATTTTTCTTTGCTTTTTGTGGTAAATAAAGCAATAGTTTCGTTTCAAACTTTTCGTAATCAGTAAGTAAACCATCATTTAAAAGATCATTACTACGGTGCGATTTTAACACCTTATTTAATTCCCATATTGCCATTTTATTGGCTAATTCAGCAAGCAAACCTTTTGGAGAGCGTTGAATTTCATTAGCATAAATCTTTAACAATTCGGGTTGGTTAATAATTACTTGTTCAGTAGAATCATAATTAATTTCGCCGTTGGGCAGGGTGATTTCTTTTCCTGAATAAACAATGTATCGCCCGATATTCTTCTCAAGAATCGGACTTTTCCTTACGGTATGAAATAGATAAGCTTTGTTTTGAGGTGTTAAAAAATAGTTCTCTTGTGCTGTAATCGTAAGGACTAAAGACAAGCATAGCAATAAAAGAGTTGGCAAGCGTTTCATATTACAAATATGGAAAAACTTTTAGAATTTCAATACTTCTACATTCACTTATATGCATAAAGAATTTTGGGTAAGTATTGATTAAGTGAATCAAAAATACAAAATGCTTAGATAAAGCGACAGGAACATCACAAGTATAAAAATTAATTCAGTACATTCGCAATTGAAAGAAAATCATGAAAAAGCTAAGTATATTTTTCATAAAATCATTTGTAGGGCCGTTTTTAGCGACCTTTTTTATTTCCATGTTTATGCTTGTAATGCAATTTCTATGGAAATACATTGATGATTTGATGGGAAAAGGATTAGAAACGGCAATTATCATTGAATTGTTATTTTATGTTTCTGCCAGTCTTTTACCACTCGCATTGCCACTAGCGATATTACTATCATCGCTAATTGTAATGGGAAATTTAGGAGAATCGAATGAATTAACGGCTTTGAAATCTAGTGGACTTTCCATTTACAGAATTTTGCGACCGTTAACTTCAGTTGTTGTACTCATTGCTATAGGCACGTTTTATTTTTCTAACTATGTTATTCCGGTTGCCAATTATAAATGGCATTCAATAATCTGGGATATTCAAGAAAAGAAAATGACATCCTTTCTTAAACCCGGTTCCTATACCCAAGAGATTGATGGATTCAGTATAAAAATTAAAGATGGTAAGGATAATAGTTTTGAAGACATTATTATTCATGACAGAAGAAATAGTCGAGAGATCAAAACAATTACTGCAAAATCTGGAACTTTTTATCAATCGGAGAATGGTGATTTTCTATTCTTTAAATTATTCGACGGAAATGTAATTGAGGAATTAGCCCAAAGCCCTGACTTTCAAATGGACAATAGTTCAAACAAAAACCACAGTATTTTCCCAAGTCGTAAATCTGATTTTAAAACTGCAACCTATAAAATGGACATGACAGGTTTTAAACTTCAAAGGTCGAAAGATGAGCTTTTTAAGAATGATTATGAAATGCTAAATGTCTTTCAGATTGATGAAACAGCTGATTCTATAAAAATACGCTACAATGAACTGATGGAGTCGCTTTCTTTTAATAGCAAAGCAAAACATGCTTATTTTCAATCCATACATTTTTTAAATGATCAGAAAATGGATACAGTACAAAAGTCACATATTGACAATTACATTGCTGTTCGAAATAAAATTAAACGCATTTCTAATGACACCAATATGATTGATATTGATAATGGTTCCTCAACAGAGGAAGTAAAATCAACTAAAAATTCAATCCAAGATTCTATCCCTCAAAAACTTAAAATTCAACCCATATATGCATTTAAAAATATGCCCGATTCTTTGCAAACACCTGCAATTAATCACATGAAGTCACAATTGCGTAACAATATAAAATCTTTAGAAGGACAGATAGATATAGAAGGAAATCGGCACCGTGTAATGCGCAGGTATGAAATTGAATTTCACCGTAAATTTGCTTTATCTTTTTCCATCATTATCCTATTTTTTATTGGCGCTCCCTTAGGTGCAATTGTAAAACGTGGTGGCTTTGGTGCACCAGTAGTTATCGCTGCTTTACTTTTTATGATTTACTTTGTTTTAATCACCATTGGAGATGGAATGGCTGAAAGTCAAGTTTTATCGCCCTTTTTTGGTATGTGGGGACCAAATATTTTGCTCACTCCAATTGCGGCATTACTCATGATAAGTGCAGCTAATGACAGAAGTGTTGTAGTGATACCAAAATGGATGAAAAGAAAGAAGAATGGATAAAATATTTCATTTTTCAAACAAACCTCCTTTTCCGTTGAAAGACGGTGGTTGTGTTGCTATTTCAAGTATTTTAAGGTCACTTCTTCAATTAAACGACGTTGAAGTATATCATTTTACTTTATCCACATATAAACATCCGTTTTCTGCCGAAGCCTATCCAACGACATGGAGAGACCGAATGAAATTTGGGCATCAAAAGATTCAAACTAAGACTAATATTTTTGATGCGATCTATCATTTATTGCGCAATAAATCTTACAATGTTGCTCGCTTTTACGATAAAAAGGTAGCTAAAACACTTACACAATTAATTGATAAAGAAAAATTTACCATTGCTGTTTTCGAGAGTATTTATTTGCTTCCTTATCTTTCAATTTTCAAGAAAAAAGGCATTAAAGTCATTGTAAGAACCCACAATTTAGAACATGAAGTATGGAATTCTATGGCTGAAACGCAAGGAAATTTCCTCAAGCAAAAGTATTTCAAGCATTTGGCTATTCAACTCAAGAAATATGAAGAAAAAGAATTAAAAAAAGTGGATGGAATTATAGCGATAACAGAAACAGATGCTTTATTTTTTCAGCAATTTGAACCTGATGTTATGACAACAGTAATTCCAACAGCTGTCAAGACTAACTTTCCGCCGCCCAATTATGCACAAAACGATTTTTATTTTCTTGGCGCTATGGATTGGAAGCCAAATATTGAAGGGATTCATTGGTTTTTAAAAGAAGTAATTCCTGAAGGATTAAAAGGAACCCAATTTTTTATCGGTGGAAAAGGCTTGAAAAAACACCAGTATGATCATCCTGCAGTTCAGAATCAAGGAGAAGTCGAAAATGCAGTTGATTTTATTCATCAACATGGAATATGCATAATTCCGATGCATGCAGGAAGCGGTTTGAAAATAAAGTTATTAGAAAATATGGCAATGGGAAAACCTATTGTAACTACAACAGAAGGTGCAAGAGGTGTGGATGTTGAACATGAAAAACACGTACTGATTGCCGATGATCCCATCGCTTTTAGATCTTTAATGTACCGACTGCATCTCGACCAAAAATTAAGGAAAAAACTAGGTACAAATGCCAAGAAATATATTGAACAACATTACAGCTTTGAAAAGTTAACGAGAAGAATTCATGCATTCATCAAAGACATATAAAAAACTAGTCGTAATTACTTCGCGTTTTCCTTTTCCATTGGAAAAAGGAGATAAATTACGTGCTTATCATCAAATAAAAGAGCTTGCACATCACTTTGAAATACATTTGATCAGCACATCTGAAATAAATGTAGGTGAAAAATGGAAATCTCAACTGAAACCATATTGCAAAACCATTACAGTGTATCCCATCAATGGTTTTCAAAAAATAACAGGATTATTAAGGCAATTATTGAGTAAGAAACCTTTTCAAGTAGGATATTTTTATCACCTTAGTATACAGCAAAAGATTAACAAGCAATTGCGTAGAATTCAACCCGATCATATTTATTGTCAATTAATTCGTTCGGCGGAGTATGTTAAAAATTATCACGATTGTCCAAAAACAATTGACTACATGGACGCATTTTCAAAAGGAATGGAGCGCCGTGCCAATACGGCTAATTGGATATACAAACTTATTTTTCAAAGTGAACATAAAAGATTAACGAATTATGAAAATTCTATTTTTGAATATTTTGAACATCATACAATAATATCAAAACAAGATAAAAACTACATTTTTCATACTTTAAAAGAACAAATACATATTGTTCCAAACGGAGTAGATGAATCTTTCTTAGTCTCTCCTTCCCCATCAAAGCAAGAATTCGATCTTGTTTTTACTGGGAATATGTCTTATCCGCCTAACATTACCGCAGTCCAATTTATTGTAGAGGAAGTTTTACCATTACTTCCTAAAAACATAAAACTAAAAATTGCGGGAGCTTCTCCTTCATCCGAAGTCCTCAAGTTGGCATCTGATCAAGTACATATAACAGGATTTGTTGAAGATATTAGAACTGCTTATCAAAGTGCCAAAATATTCATCGCGCCCATGTTTTTAGGTACTGGTTTACAAAACAAACTTTTAGAAGCTATGGCCCTAGGCATTCCATGTATCACTACCTCATTAGCCAACAACGCACTTGACGCACAACCCAATCATGAAATTTTAATTGCTGATGAAGCACAAACATTTGCTCATCAAATTCAACGCTTATTAGCAGAACCAAAATTGAGTCAGCAATTAATTGAACAAGGTCGTTCATTTATCTCAGCCAAATATAAATGGAATAAAGTAACCCAAACTTTAGTTGACCTCATAAAGAATTGAGTTTTTGATTGAACCTTTTATTATCCGGCTTTATTGTCGTACTTTTGCATAAAAATTAAGAACAATTTTATGCAATATAAATTAAACACAATAGAAGAAGCTATTGAAGATATAAAAGCTGGAAAAGTTGTCATAGTAATCGATGATGAAGATCGAGAAAACGAAGGTGATTTTGTTACCGCAGCAGAAAATGTTACGCCTGAGATAATCAACTTTATGGCTACACATGGAAGAGGTTTAATTTGCGCACCTTTAGTTGAAGATCGTTGTGATGAATTGGGGCTTGACCTGATGGTTCAATCTAATTCAGCAGCTTATGAAACACCTTTTACTGTGTCAGTTGATTTAATTGGTCATGGTTGTACAACAGGAATTTCAGCTAGCGATAGATATAAAACAGTCAAAGCTCTTATTGATCCATCAACACGACCTGAAGAGCTAGGTAAACCAGGACATATTTTCCCTTTAAGGGCTAAAAGAGGTGGGGTTTTAAGACGTGCCGGGCACACAGAAGCAGCTATTGACTTGTCAAGACTAGCCGGTTTTCAACCTGCTGGAGTTATTGTTGAAATTCTGAATGAAGATGGATCAATGGCAAGATTGCCACAATTGGTTGAAATAGGAAAACGCTTTGGTGTTAAAATTATCACGATTGAAGACCTTATAAAATACAGAATTAAAAAAGAAACCTTAGTTGATCGTAAAGTTAAAATCCAATTACCTACAGAATTCGGAGATTTCGAAATGATTGCCTATGAAGATAAAAATAGTGGCGAAGAGCATTTAGCTTTGGTGAAAGGTGAATGGAAAAAGGACGAACCAGTACTTACACGCGTTCACAGTTCATGTATAACAGGAGATATCTTTGGTTCATGCAGATGTGATTGCGGACCACAATTGCACGAAGCGATGCGCATGATTCAAGAAGAAGGACAAGGAGTAATTGTTTATATGAATCAAGAAGGACGAGGAATCGGTATGATGAATAAACTAAAAGCCTATAAACTTCAAGAAGAAGGCTATGACACTGTTCAAGCGAATGAAAAACTAGGTTTTAAAGGAGATCAGAGAGATTACGGAATTGGTGCTCAAATTTTAAGAGATTTAAATGTTTCTAAAATGCGATTAATGTCCAATAACCCAACTAAACGAACTGGTTTGATTGGATATGGACTTGAAATAGTTGAAAATGTACCTTTAGAAATAGAAAGTAATAAACACAATAAGTTCTATTTGGAAACAAAGCGAGATCGAATGGGACATACCATAAAAGTTGAGAGTAAAAAATAGGAGTTGCTTCATAAATAGCGTTATAAACTGATTTATTGTTTTATATTTACTTTATGAATAAAAGCCAATAATCCTGTCAAATACATAGCTTTTACCCTGCTTTTAATTGCGTTTGTTTTTATCCAGTTTAAACTAAAAGCAATGCCACAGCTTGTAGTAATTTCACTTGCTGCTGCTATGCTTATTTTGTATTATTTTAAATTGATTTTGTTATTTAAGGTGTTAGCATCAGTGCTTATTTCTATTTTTTCCTATTCAGCACTTTTTCAAGTCATCATGTTTTTAATCTACTGGATTGATCCAAATAGAGGAAAAGTTGAAATAAATGGTGAGATGATGGGATTAGGAATGGACTTGACAGGAGTTTTTGTTGGTGCATTCTGTTTTGTAATAGCTTCTATTATAGGAGTTATACATTTTAGGTCGCTTAAGAACAGTTCTTTAGTTCCAGAAAAACAGCTTAATGTAGCAAGTTTAATTATTTGTTCGATTGTATTTATTGCAACCGAATTGTTTTAACTAAGCATAAACAATTAAAAAAATGATATTTATTTTTTATTGTTCATGCTTTATTCAATCAATCGCACTACACTATTTGTGGAGGTTTATTAGCCGCATTCCAAAACAGGGTCTTTTGTAACATAACCCGCATTATTCATGCATTTAATTTTGAATCTATTTTAGGCACAAGCCCTAAAGGAATATATGCATATTTCACGGGGCTTGTAACGACAAATAGGTCAAAATTAAATCAAAATCTTGCAAAATTATTAGTACCCAAATTTGGGGTTCTTAAAAATTGAATGAAACACAATCAAATACAAGAATATTACTGGTTTATAAATTTAAAGATTAAGATTGGTGAATAAAGCGGGATAAAATAGCTAACTTCATCGACTAAGTCGAATTTTTTAGATTAAATTACACCTGACGCTGAAGGTGTCAAGTAATTATAGCCCCGTGTAAGCAAAGCGCAACTCGGGGCTATAAATATCGGTATAATTCTTTTTGGCGGCATTTTTGTCGCGTAGCAAAACAAAAATGATGACAAAAAAATTCGTGAATCAAATTATTACCTGTATTCTAAAGTAGCGGGACTTTTGTGATATAAAATAGCTGATTTTAGTAACTTAGTCAATTTGTTAGATAGAATTATTTAATACGTTGAGCTTGCGAGTTCGGTTCAGCAGTTCAATGCATCTCAACGTAGCTAAAAATCAGGTTTAATTTTCGTCCTCGTTTTTATTATTAACAACTTCATCTCGTTTCTTATGGATGCGTTTTGACCATGTTCGGGCGATAATTAGCAAAACGATTACCACTATTCCAATAATCATTGCTGTGTTAGATTCCCAAAAGTTAATTTGCTCTTTATCAGTTTGGGTAACATGTTGCGGAGTTTGTGCCATTAACCAACCTTGAGAAATGACAAACATAAATAGAATTAAAACTTTATTTTTCATACCTCTAATATACTAAAAAGACAGATAGGAGTAAAAGTTTTGGTACCTAAACTTACTTTTATCATTGTTAAACATTTTAAAAAATGCTTATCGGGAACTTTACCAACAGTTTAATAAGCTACAATAAAAAATATTTTCTTTAACCTAACAAAATCCTTCCATGTTTGGAAATCTCGATTTTCAAATATGGAAGGATTTTGGGAGTTAATCGTTGATTCACATGAATGACAGCTTAGATATATTCACTGTAAAGTATCAGGTTGGCTTTAAAAAATAAAGAAAAATGAAATTTATTTAAGATTATTCTTCTTTATCTGTCTATCAAGTAATTTAGCATTCCTCTGCTATAAGCTCTCTCAATTCTACCGTTTCCGGCATCAAATAAAAGATAAATATCCACACCTAAATCTGGGTTATTTTTAACAAATTCTAAAGAAGCATCTACGCCCATTACCATAAATGCAGTGGCATAAGCATCCGCCATTGCAGTTGTTGGTGCTATGACAGTTGCGCTAAGCAAACTATGTTTAACTGGTTTTCCAGAAACTGGACTTATGGTATGGCTATACTTTTTACCTTCTAGTTCATAGAAATCTCTATAGTTTCCTGAAGTAGCTACGGCGACGTCTGTTATTTCAATATAATTTTCTAAGGCTCTATTTTGAACACCCTCTTGCCCTGAGTTTGATTCTTTAGGTACATCAATTCCAATTATCCACTTGGCCTTTTGGTCATTCAATCCTTTAACACGTATTTCTCCGCCCACTTCTATAAAATAATTAGTCTGTCCTTTCTTATTTAGTAAATCTGCTATAACATCAACTGATTGACCTTTAGCAATGGCATTAAAAACTAGCTTAAAACGCGAATCTTGTTTTTCCAATACGTTTTCTTTGTACGTGTACAATTGATTAGGTTTTAGTCCTACAAAGTTAAGCACACTATCAATTTCACTTTGTGAAGGCGTATGTTCATTTCGTTTAAAAAAACCCCACAGCTCAACTAAAGGATGAACAGTAGGATCAAAAGCACCTGAAGTTTTATTATAGATTTCTTGGCTTATTTCGAAACAATTTTTAAAATATTCAGTGCCGCTTAAATCAATAGCCGTATTATTTGCATTAAATTTACTTATCAAAGAAGAATCAATATATGTAGAAAGTTCCGCATTGAATCGTTCAAATAAAGCATCTATTTCTTCGGGTGATGTACGTAAAGAATCTCCATTGGTTTTAATAATAAATGTAGTCCCTAAGGCATTCCCCACTATGATATTAGGGCTTGTTTGCCAAACATTTTCGGTATTTTTATAAGTAGTTGCTTTGTTTGTTGGCTTTTCTACCTCACTATTTGATTGCTTACAGGCGGTACAAATTAAAACAAGTAAAGTTACACCTACAAAATAATTAAAACCAATACTATGACTATTAATAATGTTTTTCCAATTTTGCATTTTCTGTTCCATTTATCCACCCTTGCTCTGTAATTGGTGTGCCATTCTTACTATACGTTAAACCACTTCTGGTTTGCATTCGGATATAAATATCTCCTCTACCGTCTTTAACTACAAATCTTCGGGTAACAATTTTTACAGGAATTCCTTCATCGTCTTTGCGAACATAATTTTCTTGAGAAACACCTTCAGGATATTGATCTCCTATGGTATTTGCAATAGTTGCCGAATATTTAATCTTATTGCCTTCGAGTTTATCTATCATCTTTTGCGTAGCAATCTTTTTATTGCGTGACTCTTCTTGACGCCTTTGCCCATCTGTGTCTAAACTCGCTTCCAAACCTTTTAAATCCTCATGATTTTGTTTGATCTTTCCTTCTTTTTGAGCTTTAGCTATTTCCTCTTGTTTTTTAATGCGTTCTATATCATTAACTGTGTTCTGTCTTTGAATCTCTTCATTTTGATCTCTTAATTCATTGGCACGTTCCATAGCACGTTCTTGAGACTTAACCTCTTCATTAATTCTTGACAAATCAGATTCTTGCTTTTGTTTTTGTGCTTCATTTAATTGCTCAACAGATTCTACCTCTCGGACAACATCTTGAACTTCTTCATATTGTTGATCTGAACGTATATGTGATTGTTCAACACTTTTTTGATCCATATCTTTTAATTGCTCCAAAGCCAATTGACGCGCGTCATCTTTCCCTTCCTGTGCTTCTGCATACTGAATCTCTGCCCGTGTTAATTGCTCATCAATCAATAGCTGATCTTGATAAGCTTCCACTGTTTCGGCAGACATTTTTCTTTGCAACATTGCATCTAAAGCGTAGATATCATCTTGTAATTGTTGATGTATAATCGCTTTGTCTTCTTGAGATTCTGCAACTTTAATTTCTGCCAATAATGCATCGTCTTGTAATTGCATTACTTGCTCGTATTCATCATTTTTCTCCTCAAACGATCTCAGTTCCCTTCCTCTTTCAATGTTATCAACCTTAACCTCTCTATCTTTTCTAATTTCATTTTGCTCTGCGGTAAATTGATCATATTTTTCATCGACCTTAAGTAATTCATCGCGTGTACTATTTACTTTAACTTTATGATGTGCGGCCTCTGCTGTACTTTGAAGGTCTCTTTCAATCTGAATGTCTTTTATTTTTTCAATTGTTGCTAAATGATTGTCGCTGTTTTTACGTTTTTGTTCAGCCATTCCATCATCTATATATATCAACTCTTGATTCATGCGGTACACAGCACCTTGCTCAAAGGTTAAATCTTGGTTCCTTTTTAATTCTAATTGATATTCCTGTTCGTCAATTTCATTTATAAAATCAACATGATCCTGTTCTCGCACATCAAAAGCGGAACTTCGTCTGTCTTTTATCGAAGTAATTTCATTTTCATATTTCACACGCTCCTGATAATCCGATGCCGACCTTTCTTCTGCTAAACCTTCATTTTTTTGAAGTTGCTTCTGAACGCGTTCTTGTTTCAATTGTTCTCTTTGTTTTGCTCCAGCTTCTAATAGTGCGGCTCCTTCCATAATGGAAATGTTCGACTCTTCTCCTAAATATTCTACGCTTTTATTTGTTTTTACATTTCCGTTTTTAATGGCCTGGATAGCTGATAATTGATCCTTCGGGTATTGATCGGTTGCGCGCAGACTTAACGCTCTTTCATATAAACTGATCGCTTTGTCATAATTTTCATCATCAAAATATTCATCTGCTTTAGTTAAGATTTTCTGATAGCGTTTTTCATTTCCTCTTGCCGTTTTTTCTTCTTCTTTTTCAATACTTAATTGAACCTGTTTAAGGGCATACGCATCATTTTTATTAATTTTCAGAGCTTTCTCGTACACCTTTACAGCATCTAAAAATCTTTCTTGTGCAAAAAGTTCATCAGCTTCTGAAATATAAGCATCAAATTGAGCCGAGTTTTTTGCTGCTTTCGCCTTCTTTTGTGCCAAATTATCTAAAATTTGTCGTGTTTCACTGATTTGATCTTTAGCATAACTATCATTCTCTTTTACTTCTAAAGCCGATTCATATTGTGAAAGTGCTTCCTCATAACGTTCATCGGCAAATGATTCATCTGCTCGATCAATTATACGTTGATATTCTGCATTAACAGAACGATTCGCTAAGTTTACTTTAGCTTGTTTAGCTTTTTCTATTTGTTTCAAAGGATAAGCTTCGTTTGCTTTTATATCAAGTGCTTCTTCATACAGGGCAATACTTTCATCGTATGATTCGTTTTCAAAAGCTAAATCTGCTTGGTCAACTAAAGATTTATAAGCTTGTTCTGCTCTGTTTCTAGCTGATTGTTGATCAATCAAGGCCTGATATTCTGCTATTTTTTCTGCTGGAAGCGTCTCAGACGGTTTTAACTTTGCTGCTTCTTCTAAATGTTCAATTGCTTTGTTGTACCTATTATTTTGAGCAGAGACACTCGCTAAATCTAATTGTTCCTCATACCTCCTATTGATTTCTGCTATATTATTTTCTTGCTCTTTCTCCTCCTCTATTTGCCTTAATAATTCATCTATCTCAACAATTTTACTTTGTGGCAATGACGCTTTTGGCCTCATCGCTTGAGCTTCTTCAAAGGTGCTTTTCGCTTCTTTTAATTGTGATATGTTATTGTTTTGGTCAATTGCCTTTTCATATTTATCTTGAGCATCTGCTAGCAAACTATTGTAAACCTCCTCTTCTGATTGTAAATTTTGAATTAATGTTTTTGCTTCATTTTTTAGTCGAGTAGCCTCATTATCCATTGGTTTTTCAATTAAAGCATCATCAAAAAACTTAATTGCTGCTGAATAGTCTTCTTCATCCATTGCTTCCTTACCAGACGACATTGCTGTTTGATACTTTTCCTCTCTCTCTTGCTGGCTCTCAAGCTGTTCAATTTTTTGTTCCATATCAGCAATTCGAGACTTCGCAGTAATATCATCTGGTTTTAATTCCAATGCTTCATAAAACCTCATTAGCGCATCTTCATAACTTTCTGCATTTGCTAAAGATTCAGCTTCTGACATTTTCTGACTGTACAGTTGTTCTTGATTACGCTCTTGTTCTGCTGCCAATAATGCAGCTTCAATTGCAGAAATTCTTTCCTCAATTTCTGAATCATCTTGAATGGCTAATGCTGCTTCGTATTTCTCTTTTGCTTCTTCCCACCTTTCGGCTGCAAAAAGTGTTTCTCCTTCTTGTTTTAATTGAGCAAATTGTTCTTCCTTAGATTGAGCAGCTTCAAAGTCTTTTTTACTTTGTTGCGCTGCGGTTAATAAATCCTGAACATCATTTCTACTATTATCTAAAGCTAAGGCTTCTTCATATTTTGAAATAACGGCAGACCATTCATTATCTTCTTTTAAAGAAGTCGCTTGATCGAGCAAAACTTGGATTTCTTCAGCAATCCGTGCTTGTTCATTTTGATTTTCAATGTTTGTTCTAATCTCATCTAAACGGTTGTTCACGTGCTCATTATCATCTATAAGAGCTTTAGCTGATATATAAAGTGATTTCGCTTCTTCCCAATTTTCATTTTCAAATTTTTCATCCGCTTGTTCAACAAGCTCATTAAACTCATTTTCTTGCGCTAAAGCATTTTGTTTTTCTGCTAATAATCGTTCTGCGTTTGCTTTTCCCTCAATGGCTTCAGCATGTTGCGGCTCGATTTCTAAGATAGCTTGAAAATCAGAAATCGCTGCTTCATAAGATTGATCCGTTAGATTAGCATTTGCGCTAGCCAGTAAATTTTCAATTTGTTGTGCCTTGTTTTCTTTATCTTTTTGCGCTGCTAGTAAGTCTTGAGCTTTAGAACGCTTAATTTCCACATCTTCATCGGTGATTAAGTTTAATGCTTCGTCATATTTTTCTATGGCTAATTCGTAATTTTTAGCACCAACAGCTTGGTCTGCATCGGCCACCAATTGATTGAACATTTCTTTTGTTTCTTGTTGATCCTCCAACTCTTTTAATCGAGTTTTTGACAATTTAATACGTTCAACTGGGTAAGTAGCAGCACTCTCATAAGAAATAGCTTCTTCATATTTTTCAATAGCACCCGCATAATCTTCATCATCATATAGCTTATCTGCCGCTGCTATAGCTTTGTTGTAGTTCTCTTTTTGTTGTCTTTGTGCTGATTGCGCATCTAATTTATCCTGAATCGCATCCAACTGTTCTTTAGGGTAATTCTCGTCTGGTAATAAGCGATTAGCTTCTTGATATTTATCCCTTGCAGCTTGTAAACTGTTCTGATTAAAGAAATTGTCTGCTTGCGTTATCAAATCATCATACGCATCTTTTTTCTCTAAATTAGCGATTGTCTTTTCAATGTCAAGTATTCTATCCTTTGGGTATTGTTCATCAGATTTCATTTCAGCAGCTTCGCGGTATTTTTGAAGTGCTTTTTCGTAATCCTCATTCTCAGCAAAATTATCAGCTGCTTCTATCACATTCAAATACGCCTGATTTTCTTGTTGATAAGCCAACTCCTCTTCCTCTTTCTTTTGTAAAATACCTTCAATTTCTAACAAACGATTATTTGGATGTTCTTCGGCCTCCTTTCCTGGCACTTGCAAAGCTTCAACGTATTTATTCAATGCATCATCATAAGATTCTTCATTGAACAGTTGATCTGCTTCTTGAATTAAAGCATTGTATTTTGCTTCATTTCTTCCTACAGATTCTTCAGCTTCTAACAAGCGATCTGAAATTTTCTTTTTGACTCGACTCACCTTTTTCCTGTCAAAATTCATTCGATCTCGATCAAAAAACCACTCCACAACAGCTTCATTTTCTAAAAAGGAAAAATCAGCGCCTTCTCGTTCTGTAAATAAATCAATATCAACAGGAGGGAATATTTTTCCTCCAGGTGGCATATCCTCTGCGAATATTTCTGTTACGTCAATCTTAATGATTTTATTTACATATCCTGGTTTATCATAAACAATGGTGTATTTTTTACCTGGCTCAAATTGAACACTATATTTTCCATTTGAAGATGTGGTGCTACTAGTAACTTCAGATCCATTTTCTAAAACACGAATGGTTACACCAGACATTGACTTCTCAGAATCCATGTCTGTAATTTTACCTTCATAAGTTACCTTTTGGGCATTAGACGCCTGAGTGAGCAAAAATAAAAAGGATAAGACTGTTAATAATTGTTTCATCGTTATTATTTAAAACGCAAATCTGTACAATGAGTTACAAGAAACGTTCAAATTCATGGTTTAACCTACAAATATCGATAAAATTAAAATAAATCCTTGTTTTTTCATCGATAGATATGCGTTAGGTCAAAACAAAAATCATAAAAATCTAAATTACAATTTATTAGACTAAAAAAATGCATATTGAATGAAATATTTAATAATCAACATTTATCATGTACCAAAGCTACCTGCGCCACGCTATACACCGATGATTTACAGATTATTATTATGTTTTAAGAACTTATAAAAACATCCTATTTTGGACGTCGTTTCATATTGATTATAATCTTGCGACTTTTCTCTAAATAGCAAAAACAAACGCTAGAAGTAGCTTTTTGAACTCACTTCTGATCCCTTTGTATGGAAAACTCTCTACATCGCAACTAAATTAATTATACGGACTAATTAACTTTCATATATATTTAACTATTTTCGCAAGATGCAGAAAAAATTAGTTGAAGTTTGTTATACCCCTGGAGGATACGATTACTATAAAGGTAATTTCGAAATTGTAGTTGTTATAGATGTATTGCGCGCAACATCAGCAATATGTTCTGCTATTCACAACGGTGTTAAAAGCCTTATTCCCGTTTCAACAATTGAAGAAGCTAAAGCTTACCAAGATAAAGGATATTTAGTAGGCGCCGAACGACAGGGTCAAATAGTATCAGGTTTTGATTTCGGTAATTCACCATACAGCTATATGAAACCTGAAATTAAGGGTAAAGACATTGTGCTTTCTACAACAAATGGAACACGAGCAATTAACATTGCAAAGGATGCAGAAACTGTCGTAATTGGTGCATTATCCAATTTAGACTATCTTATTAATTGGCTTAAAGATCAAGACAAAAATGTGCTTTGCCTTTGTTCTGGTTGGAAAGACAAATTTAACCTTGAAGATTCTATTTGTGGGGGAGCAATTGCTGAAGGATTATTAAAAACAGGAAAATTCATTTCAAATGAGGACGCTTCAGTTGCTGCAAAATACCTTTATTTAGCGGCAAAAGATAATTATTTTGGTTTTTTAAAGTCAAGTTCGCACAGAAGAAGATTAAAAAAGCTAAATTTGAATGAAGATATAAAATTCTGTCTTACACCAAATCAAATGGAGGTTATTCCAATTTTAAAAGGAGATCGATTAGTAAAATTAGATACCTGATTTGAAAAGGCATAATCAAAATGCTATGCAAAAAATCTTTTTTTTCATTTTTATACTATTAGTAACGAAGCAAGTTTCATTCGCTGCTAAAAACGACACCAGCAGTATAGAATGGATAAAAACATATTTTAATTCTATTGCTGATTACAGTGTTGCACTACCTAATAATCAAGCGAATGATCAATGGGATATGATTCAACCTTTAGTTGACCGTATTGATAGCGCAGAACATAGTATAGATTTGGTTGCTTACGACCTTCAAAACATGCGTGTAGGTCATGCTTTGGCAAATGCTGCGCGTAGAGGCGTTCGTGTGCGTGTAATTACAGACATCATACACCGTAATCATGCTCCAAAATTCACGCAACCTATGTGGGATACCTTAAGGTCGGCAGGTATTTACAACATTGATGATAGTGGAACTATTTACCATCCCGACGGCCGTATTATAAGCTTGCAGGAAAAGCTTCCTAATTCAGGTGCAAATATGCATCATAAGTTTGCCGTTTTTGATGTATTAGACAAAGATCCCGAAAACGATTATTTATGGACAGGTTCTATGAATATTACTTACACAGGTCCTTGGAATACCAATACAACATTGGTAATTAAAGACAATGGGCTTGCAGCAACTTATCATGAAGAATTTGAACAAATGTGGGGAAGTAAAACCGAAATTCCTAATGCTAGAAAAGCTCGATTTCACAAAGACAAAAGAAATGTATCTCAAAACCTCCATTATGTAAATGATATAAAAGTGGAAGTTTATTTTGGTCCAATGGACAGAGAAAAAACCAAACCAAGTATAGCTCAGCGCATCACCTCCTTAATCAATGAATACGCACAACACGATGTTCGTTTTCTTGCTTTTGCCATCAGTCCTAATATTTCCATTAGTCAAGCAATGATTGATCGGTCGGCTCGCGGTGAAATAATACTTGAAGGTGTAATAGATCCTGCTTTTTATGCAAGATACAGAAACAACAATCAGATTTGGGCTAAACCTGAAATGTCTTTTGGAAACCGAATGATTTTGGCTGGAAAAGAAATTAGAAAACTCCATGCAAAAACCATAATCATTGATGCGCAATTTCCTTATCCTGAAAAACATAAAGCTATAACGATTGTCGGATCATACAATTTTTCTGCAGCCGCTGAGATCGCAAATGATGAAAACATTTTAATGATTTATGACAATAAGATCGCCAATCAATTTTATCAAGATTTTATGGGGGTTAAAAAAAGAGCAAAAGGAGAAACTTATCACCGTTTCCCCGCTATAGACACTAATAAGTGGTATGATAATTTCAGAATGGGTAGAAACGGTAACATTGAATTAGAATTGGCAACAAACCTCTACTACCCTGTTGAATTATTAGGTGTAAAAATGCCTAAAACATGGGCGGGACATAAAGACTCTAGTTATTTTCACGCTGAATATGCGCAAAACTATCTAAAATCATTAATCAAAGGTGCAGCATTAAAAATTACTGCGGGCAATGAAAAACCAACGCACAGTTACGGTCGTTATAAAGGATATATCCAAGCAAAAAAAAATGATTCTGTTTATAGCATTAATCGTTTAATGATTGCTTCTGGTCATGCAACACATTCTTTATATGGGCGTCAACAAAGTGATTCAATTCTCGCGTTCAAATTAGCAGAACAAAAAGCAAGAGAAAATAAACTTGGTATGTGGGAGTTTCCTGATTTGGTAAACACTAAAGTTTTAACCATGGAAGCACAAAAAAAGAAGGATTTGTTTCCTTTAGATATAAATAAAGCAACTAAGAAGGAATTAACAATGATCCCATCAATTGGTCCAAAAACTGCGCAGTCAATTATTGATTATAAAGTTACAAACGGTTCCTTTAAGCACTTAGATGAATTATTAGAAATTCGGGGTATTGGTCCTGCAACACTTGAGAAATTAAAAAAATATTTAACAATAGAAAAATAATATTTGACAATGACAAATAACGATATATTAAGACAACTTCGCTATACATTCGACTACAGTGATGAACAAATGATGAGTTTATTTGAAGCAGGAGGTATAACTGCATCAAGAGCAGAAGTTTGTGACTGGCTAAAAAAAGAAGAGGAAGAAGACTTTGTGAAAATAGTAGACGTAGAAATGGCTACCTTTTTAAATGGTTTTATCATTGATAAAAGAGGAAAGAAAGAAGGTCCACCTATGCAACCCGAAAAACAATTGAATAATAATATCATATTTAGAAAGCTGAAAATCGCATTAAATCTAAAAGATGATGATATTATCCATATTCTTGATTTAGCCAACATGCGGATAAGTAAACATGAGCTGAGTTCATTTTTTAGAAAGCCTACCCAACGTCAGTATAGGAAATGTAATGACCAATTTTTAAGAAATTTTCTTCATGGCTTACAATTAAAATTCAGAGACAAACTAAACCAGCCAAAAGATGTATTGAAGCGAAAAAGTAAATAAAATCAAGTTTTTAGATCAAAAACAAGTATTTCAGTTTACTAATCGTATTTTTACATCGTAATTTTTACTACACTTTTAATTCATTATTAATGATTCAAGTTCAAAATATTCG
This sequence comes from Brumimicrobium salinarum, assembly GCF_002844555.1. Lineage (GTDB taxonomy): Bacteria > Bacteroidota > Bacteroidia > Flavobacteriales_D > Crocinitomicaceae > Brumimicrobium > Brumimicrobium salinarum. Next base: position 114,652 of record NZ_PJNI01000002.1, on the reverse strand, counting down.
AAAGGAATTCGAGTTATCAAAAAAGCAACAAAAAGAAAACAATACCAATGACAAAGTAGCGCTTGCCGTTGAGGATGTAAGTTTTACTTGTCAGCCTGGTCGTATATTTTCGTTATTAGGACCGAATGGAGCAGGAAAAACAACCACATTAAGAATGCTTGCTGGAATTTTAAAACCTACGCAAGGCAATATTGTTATTAATCATTTTGATATTCAAAAAGAAACCAATAAAGCGAAAAGGGATATTGGTTTTTTAACTGGCTCCACAGGTTTGTATGAACGTTTAACAGCAAATGAAATCATTGCCTATTTTGCAAAACTCTATGGAGTTAAAGATGAAGATTTCAAACAAAGAAAAGAACATTTATATACGCTGCTAGGAATGCATGATTTTCAAGACAAGCGTATTGGCAGGTTGAGTACAGGAATGAAACAAAAAGTGTCTATTGCAAGAACAATGATTCACGATCCAGATGTAGTTATTTTTGATGAACCCACAAGTGGTTTGGATGTTATTACAGCCGAAAACATCATCAAATTAATCAGCGATTGTAAAACACAGGGAAAAACGGTTATTTTCTCCTCTCACATTATGAGTGAAGTAGATTTATTATGTGATGATTTAGCTATTATCCATAAAGGTAAAATTATCCATAGTAGTACTATGCAAGAATTTCGTGATCAAATGAAAACCGATAATTTAACAGCTGAGTTTATACACATCATCAACGAAAATAATTAATCATGATACTCGATATATTTAAAAAAGAATTAAAAGACACCTTGCGAGATCGCAGAACAATAATCGCAATGATTGTCGTGCCTGTTCTAGTTTTTCCTCTTTTATTGGGATTGTCGACAACAGTCACTAAATATTTTGCTGACAAACAGAAAGAAGAAGTACTCAAAATTGCAGTTGTTTCTAATACACCTGACAATTTATTTACTGAACGATTATCGGCAATTCCTGATTCGTTAGGACCTAAAGAAATATTTTATAGACAAGATACTTTGGGATTAAGACAAGAAATAAACGAAGACTCCCTTCAATTGGCGTTTATCATCCCTCCTACTTTTGATAGTGAACAACAACAAAATCAACAATCTACAGTTGCTATTCTTCATAAAGGAGTTAATTTGGGTAATAAAGGAAGAATAACCACTTATCTTTCTATCATAGAGAACACGCTTCTCGAAGATCGATTTGAAAGGTTGTCTTTAGATAAAAAGCTTATCAAACCAATTCATGAGCAATTTATAGACATGTCGAGTAAGAAAGAAATAATTGGTAAAGTCGCCGGTGGATTCTTACCTTATTTGTTTGTTATATTTGGTTTCATTGGTTGTATGTATCCAGCGATTGACTTATTTACAGGTGAAAAAGAAAGAAAAACCTTAGAAACGCTTTTAACAACACCAGTTCCACGATGGAAAATTCTTATCGGAAAAATGATGGTAATCTCATTGTCGGGTATTGCCGCAGCAGCATTTGCCCTTCTTGGAATGTTTGCAGGATTACGATTATTTTCTCTTGTTGATTTACCAGGACTCAGCAATGTAATTGATGGAATTCTAACTCCTCAATTTATTTTAGGTTTATTGGCTTTATTAATTCCCTTGACCATTTTCTTTGCAGGAATAATGATCCCAGCAACCATTTACGCCAAATCATTTAAAGAGGCTCAAAGTGTACTTACTCCTGTAAATTTCATTGTTTTGTTACCTGCCTTTGTAGGCATGTTGCCTAATATTGAATTAGACTATACCACCGCTTTAATTCCTATTGTAAATATCGTTTTAGCCACTAAAGAAATTGTTGCAGGAACGATAGATCCAGTTTTATTAATCATAAGTTATGCAATCATGTTAATTGCTGCTGCTATTTCGGTGATTTTTTCATATAAACGCTTTGGTAAAGAAAGTAATATCCTAAGCTAAGGATTAAATATAAAAACCGCGTTACGTTTAGATAGTTGACTAAAATCTATACGTAGCGGGGTTTATCTTCTTTTTTTACGAAATTATTATCGCAGTAAAGTTCAGTTTTATAGTCTCTATTAATTTTGTTTTAACGATGAAATTGTTTTGGAAAAAGTCGCTAAAGAGTCAACAGTATAATATTCATCATGTTTAACAGGGTGAATGTAAACATTGGTCATTCCAGCTTTATCTCCAAACTGCATATCGCTAATTGAGTCTCCAACCATAATCGATTTATCAAATTCAATGGAAGGAAAGTCTTTTTTAGCTTGTATTGCCATTCCAATCTCCGGTTTTCGCATTTTGCTTTGTTCTTTGGCGAGTTGTGGAGCAAAATATATTTTGTCGATATGGCCTCCATAACGTTCCACCTCTTTTAGTACCTCCTCATGTACAGACTTTAAATCTGTTTCTGTCATTAATCCTTTTCCTATTCCTTGCTGATTGGTAACAATAACGATCTTATCGAAGAGCGGAGTTAAATCTGCAATTGCTTCAAGTGCTGAAGGAAAGAGGATTAATTCATCCAAGCATTTCACGTAATCATTATCTCTTTTTTTATTAATCACCCCATCTCGATCTAAAAACAATGTCCAAGAGGAATCAATGTGCATAAAAGTACCTATTTCTGTTTGTGCTTTCTCAAAGTCAATGGGTATTCCAATATCCAAGAAATATCCGGTTGTTTCCCAACCATATAGTTTAAATTCGGATACTTTATCCTCGAAAAAATCACGTTCAATAGAGAATTTCTTAGGCCAAGTTTGATCTAATATTTTTTCTTTATCAAAAATATAGACACCTACATTAATAAGACCTTCCTTTACTGGTTTTTTTTCATTAAAATGTAAAATTTGATTGAATTCATCTAAATCAACCGTTCCATACCGTTCAAAGTTTTTCATTTCTTTAAGCGCTAAAGTAACATTAGCACTATTTTTTATATGAAAGGCATATTGTTCTTTTAGATTATTAACCACCAAAGAATCACCATTTGCTACAACAACATGCTGTGATGTACTTAATTGCATTGCATTTATAATAGCACCTCCTGTCCCTAGCAATTCTTCTTCAACAGCATAAATGATTTCACATTTGCGGTATTCATTTTTAAAATAAGCTCGAATTTGTTCAGATTTATAACCAATTGAAAGAATAAAGCGGTTTACACCTTGTGCAATTAAAGCATCTAATTGATACGCTAAAAATGGACGACCTTTGATCAACGCCATTGACTTCGGGGTATGTTTTGAAATATGCTGTAATCGGGTGCCTAATCCACCTGCTAGAATTATCGCCTCCATAATTAACCTTTCTTTTGTTGGGGAAACATTCCTTGTTCTACAATCTCACATATTGAGTGCCCAATAAGCATGTGACATTCTTGAATTCTAGGTGTGTTTTCTGATGGAATTTCAATTAAGATATCACAATATTCTTTCATCACTCCGCCATTCTTACCTGTAAATCCAACTGTTAGCATACCTATTTTTTTTGCTTCTATCAATGCATTAACCACATTCTTAGAATTTCCAGATGTGGAGAGCCCAATTAAGACATCACCTTTTCTACCCATTCCTTTTATGAGACGTTCATAAATAACATCATAAGAGTAATCATTGGCAACCGCTGTTAAATAAGATGTATTCACATGCAATGCCTCTGCAAATAATGGTGGTCTATCGTAATAATAACGTCCTGACAATTCTGCGGCTAAATGTTGTGCGTCTGCCGCAGATCCTCCATTCCCACAAAAAAGCACCTTTCCATCATCTTGATAAACTTTGATAATTCGTTCTGCTAAATCCTCTATTCTATTAATGATATCTTTATCAGTTAATAATGCTTGTTTAACTTCAATCGAAGCTTTGAGGTTTTCTTTTATTATTGTTGACTTGTCCATGTTTCTAATCCATTATTTTGAAATCTATATCTTTGCCATTTTACTCCTTTCTCAGCAAGTGCTTTTATTACATCAAAACGACTATTGCTCGGACAGTAGAAAATCATAAAACCGCCTCCACCTGCACCAGATATTTTACCTCCAGTTGCACCTGCAGAAATTGCCGTATCATAAATCGTATTGATAGCCGCATTTGAAATCCCGCTTGCTAACTTCTTTTTATTTTCCCAACTCTCTTGCAACGGAACCTCAATTTGTGATAAATTCCCTTTCAAAATTGCTTCTTTCATTTTATAGGCCTGTTCTTTCAATTTATGGGAAGCCTGAATCGCATCAGAACCCTTTTTTTCAAAGTTAGAACGTTGTAAGTCTATAATTTTTGAGGATTCGCGTTGTGTTTCCGTATAAAACAACAATAAATGAAACTCTAAGTCACGCAAAACCTCCGATTTTATTCTTAGGGGATTTACAATTACCCGATTTTGCTCATAGAACTCCATAAAATTCATGCCTCCAAAAGTAGCAGCGTATTGGTCCTGCTTCCCTCCTGCCATTTGCAAATCATGTCGTTCTATTTGAACTGCAAGCTGTGCAATATCATACTCACCCAAAGGCAAGCCTAGCCATTCTACAAATGCACCAATACATGCAACCACAAGTGTTGATGATGTCCCTAACCCTGAACCAGTTGGTACATCCATCGTTGTTATAATCTCACAAGCTAGCGGCTTTTTAACAAAATCTTTAATTATACGATTGTAAACCCCAATTTGCAATTTTAGTTCCGGATGCTCTCCTAATACTTCCTGTGCCTCAAAAGTATGTTTAACACCATTATTGATCGCATTAATAATGACTTTGTCATCTGTTCGTGGAACAATTACCACAGTGGCATGTAAGTCTATTGAAGCATTTAAAACGGCTCCACCAAATTCATCAGAATAGGGTGAAACATCTGTTCCTCCTCCAGCAATACCTATTCTAAAAGGTGCTTTACTAATATATTTCATTTAAACTTTAGTTTTATCGTAAAGCTGAGATATGTTCTCAACAAGGATATCCCAACTGTATTTCTTTTTTTCTTCTTTTAAATGTGCTATCATTTCTTCAGATCTATTTTCACTGAAAAACTTAAAAATGGCATCACTTAACTTTTGTACGTCAACAGGTACAACATAGCCAACTTTTCCATCAGGACACATTTCCTTTAATCCTCCAACATCTGTTACAATCATTGGTTTATTAAAATGATAAGCGATTTGCGTTACTCCACTCTGGGTAGCCGTCTTATAGGGCTGAACTACAACATCAGCAGTATTAAAATAATATTTCACATCTGCATCTTGAATAAATTGTTCAACGTGAATAATATCTTCCGTTAGCTCATATTTTTGATTAAAGATAAATATTGTTCCTTATTTGTGTAATATTCACCCGCTATAATTAATTTTAAATTCTGATTACGCAATCGTTGGTCTGCAAATGCTTTAATCAATAAGTCCAAACCTTTATAATCTCTTATGAGTCCAAAAAACAAAAGGTATTTAAAACTTTGATCTAATTTCAGGTGGGTTAAAGCTGTCTCTCGGTCTACTTTTGCACCAAAATTATCGAAAATAGGATGTGGTGAAATCAACCGAGGTTTTTGTGTATCAAATTGAGCTAAATCGTTATGTACCTTCTTCGACATAGCAACAAAGGCATCAACTGAATGCACAAAATACTTAGTAAAAACCTTGTCACCTACTCTTGACTCATGAGGAATAACATTATCTAAAATAGAAATAATCTTTGAATGTTTATTCTTTTTTGCTTGCCGTAAAATAGTCCCAAAACAAGGTCCCATAAACGGAAGCCAAAACTTTGAAATGACTATATCTGGCTGTTTTTTTCTAATATATCGACCAACTTTTAGCCAATTAAAAGGATTGATTGCATTAATTTTTCTTGAAATAGATAAATCGTATGTTGGCGCTTGATCTTTTTCAACAAACTGACTTTTACCAGGAAAAAGAAACTTTGGATATTGTAGTGTAAAAGTCAAAATTTCAACTGTATGTCCAGCCTCTTCAAATGCTTTAGCGAGTCGTTCATTATAAACTGCTAAACCGCCACGATAAGGATAAGCTGGACCAATAATTACAATATGCATAATAAATAAAAAAGTTTTGATAAAAATAAGAGAAATTGCATGATTCGCCACTTTGAAACATAACATCTTTGCTTTTTTTGAAAAAAATGAGGTGAATAGTTCAAAACTCATGTATTTCAACTTTAATTTATTAGAATTGTATCAAATCTCGAAAATTTATTGATTTCAAATCATATCTCAATCAATATCCTTAATTTTAGGGCACGAAAAAAAATCAAAATAAGATATGATAAAAAAAGTAGCAGTAATAGGTGCCGGAACAATGGGAAATGGAATTGCTCATGTTTTTGCTCAATTTGGATATGAAGTATCATTAGTTGATATCTCACAGGATTCTCTAGATAAAGGAATGGCAACGATTGAGAAGAATCTTGATCGCATGGTAAGCAAAGAAAAAATTAGTGCTGATGATAAGACTTCAACTTTAAGTCGATTGAGTACTTTTACTTCAACAGAAGAAGGTGTTAAAACAGCTGATTTAATTGTCGAGGCGGCAACAGAAAACGAAGACTTAAAATACAAGATTTTTGAACAATTAGACAAAGCCGCAAAACCTGAAGCTATTTTAGCTACCAACACTTCATCCATTTCAATCACGAAAATTGCGGCAGTAACTTCTCGTCCAGAGAAAGTAATTGGAATGCATTTCATGAATCCAGTTCCAGTAATGAAATTGGTTGAAATTATACGTGGTTATTCTACTTCTGATGAAGTCACAAACTTAATCATGGAAACTTCAAAATCATTAAAGAAGACACCTGTTGAGGTTAATGATTATCCTGGTTTTGTAGCCAATCGTATATTAATGCCAATGATTAACGAAGCAATAATTACACTAAACGAAGGTGTTGCTGGAGTTGAAGAAATTGACACTGTCATGAAACTAGGTATGGCGCATCCAATGGGACCTTTACAATTAGCAGATTTTATTGGTTTAGATGTTTGCTTGGCCATTATGGAAGTTCTTTACAATGGATTAGGTAATGATAAATATGCACCTTGTCCGCTATTGATAAATATGGTCGCAGCAGGTAAGAAAGGTGTGAAGTCTGGGGAAGGTTTCTATGATTGGTCGCACAAAACAAAAGAACTTATTGTTGCTGATAACTTTAAGAAGTAAGCAAAACATTACTTCAGTTAATTATCATTAATTTTTCAACCATTTAAGTTTGAAATAGAACAAAAGAGAAGAAAAGGCAGTTTTTTCTTCTCTTTTGCTTTGGTCTCATGAACGAAGAGTACTTACATTTGAGTTCATCATTTTAACAACAACTTTTTTATTCTAAATAATCTTACTTATATTGACATTAAACAACCATTTTTGTAAAAAGAAAATTTATGATATTTTGGGTTGGTATTAAGATTGTGTAACAAAGACGAAAAGCAAACGTTATAAGACTATGAAATATATTATTTCCATTACTTTTATTTTTCTCATTGCCTTACAAATTGTAGGACAAAAAAATTATACACAACTGCGCGAAAAAGAAGTTGAGTTAAATAACCTTCTTTCAGAGTTAAGGACCACAAAAGGTGATGAAGAACTAAAAAAGGTTAACGAAAAGTTCAAAACCTTATTCAAAAAAACACTAAACATCGAAGGCGCATTTGATTTTCCATTTAAAGCACTTAAAACTGTTGGAAAAATAAAGTCGGATGATGAATTGGTAAGGGTTATTTCATGGAATGTTCAGTATGAAGATTTAATGCATGATTATTTTGCCTTCGTTATGAAGAAAGATGAACGTAGAAACCGCATGTATGTTACAGAGTTAAATCGGAAGCCACAACATTTCGGTATGATACAGCATGAGACCGTAACACATGAAAATTGGTATGGTGCGCTTTATTATGACATTATAGACGTTCAACGTAGAAACAGAACCTATTACACACTTTTAGGATACGACGCTAATGATCAAAGAAGTTCAATTAAACTTATAGATGTTCTTTACTTTACTGGAAAAATACCAAATTTTGGATATCCTTTATTTGAAGTTCAGCAAGGTAGAGCAAAACGTGTAATTTTTGAACATTCTAATAAAGCAACAATGTCTCTTCGCTTTGATAATAAAAGAAACAAAATAGTATTTGATCACCTTACACCAGAATCTCCGGGATTAAAAGAATTTAGAGAGTTTTATGTTCCTGATATGTCTTATGATGCTTACGAATGGAATGGAAAACAATGGATATTGCACGAAGACATTATTGCTGTAAACAAATCCAAAGAAGACCAAGTGAATTTAAAAGCTTATGATTCAGAAAAAGACACGGTGATAACTATTCCTGCAAAAAGTCAGTGGATTGACCCAACAGATCCAAATTCTCCATTGGATGGAGGAGCACATCAAGCTGTTACTCCTGATGATTTGAATGACGAAAAGAAAAACAAAAAATCAACACGTAGAAAAGAAAGAAACACGATTAAAACACCACCATCTAACCATAAAGGAGTAAGTTTTTCTAATTTAAATGGAAAGAAAAAGAAGAAGAAACGTAAAAAACGATAGTCGTCTGTTCATTGGTTCAATTCTTTTCAGCTGTTGCATAATTATTTACAATTTAAATTGTGATCAATTGTAATACAAGTCGCTTTTAAGGTCAGTTAATGGTGAATGTGAAAACGAGCAGAACACATTTGCTACCTTTCAAAATCTGACAAACCGTTAGATATAGATGTTGTTATTCATCGCCTTTAAACCCACAAAGCTTAATTATCCGAATTATTCAACAATCTTAATCTTTATAATTGTTAATATTTTTAAATCAAGTCTTTAAGTGGTTCTTTGGGAAGTTTTAAGAACCCCATTTTTGGGTACTTCGGTTTTTGAAAGATTTTGATCTATTCGTCGTTACAAGCCCTTCGAAATATGCATATATTACTTTTGGGTCTTGTGCCTAGAATAGATTTAAAATTAAATTAGCTTCGCTGAGACTTCGTGTTCATGAATAATACGGGATTAATCTAAACACTCCTACTTTCGTTCGCTTTAACGAAAAAATATCCTTATATTTGCCTTCAAATTTTTATCTTATGTCCAAAGCAACACTCCCTAAAAAGGAATCAAATAAAATAAATTTCGAGGACTTCAAAAAAGAGGTTCTATCAGATTTTAGATTAGCCAACATTTCACGAGAAGCCTCTTTACTTGGTCGTCGTGAAGTATTAACTGGAAAAGCAAAGTTTGGTATCTTTGGCGACGGTAAAGAGGTCGCTCAAATAGCATTAGCCAAACAATTTAAAGATGGTGATTTTAGATCTGGATATTACCGTGATCAAACCATCATGATGGCTATAAACCAGTTGAATGTTCAACAGTATTTCGCTGCATTGTACGCTGAAACTGATGAAAGTTTAGAACCTGCATCAGGGGGACGACAAATGGGTGGACATTATGCTACACGGAATATAGATGAAAACGGAGAATGGAAAAACTTGATGGAACAAAAAAATAGTTCCGCAGACATCTCTCCTACCGCTGGTCAAATGTCAAGGTTATTAGGTTTAGCACAAGCCTCAAAAGTATATAGAAATCATGATGAACTAAAGAACATAGAGAAGTTCAGTTCTTTTTCAAATAACGGAAACGAAGTAGCTTTCGGAACAATTGGAGATGCGAGTACTTCTGAAGGTCAGTTTTGGGAAACAATGAACGCAGCTGGAGTTTTACAAGTTCCTATGGTAATGTCAGTTTGGGATGATGGTTATGGAATTTCTGTTTCTAAAAAATACCAAACCATAAAAGAAAGTATTTCAGAAGCCCTTTCAGGTTTTCAACGAACAGACGAAAAGAAAGGATTTGAGATATTTACAACTAAAGGTTGGGATTATCCTCATTTGTGCGCAACTTATGAAAAAGCTGTAAAATTAGCTCGTGAAGAACACATTCCTGTATTGGTTCATGTTGAAGAGGTAAATCAACCACAAGGTCATTCTACTTCCGGATCGCATGAAAGATATAAGTCTGAAGAACGCATGCAATGGGAAAAAGACTTCGACGCAATTGCTAAATTCAAATCGTTTATCATCAACTTTAAAGGTGAAAACGGAGAGACTATTGCTTCAGAAGAAGAATTAGACCAAATTCAAAAAGAAGCCAAGAAAGAAGTTTTAGCAGACAAAAAAGCCGCGTGGAGCGACTTTAGAAAGGGAGTTGGCGCAGATTTTAACGCTGCGATTCAATTGATGAAAAATGTTGCAAAAGATAGTGATAATAGCAACTTTATTTCAAAGGAAATTGAAGATTTAGAGAATGCATACGAACCTATTCGCAAGGATGTGTTTAACGTTGTAAATAAAGTGTTGCGATTAGTACGTGGCGAGAATAGCGAATCTCGAACGCAATTAATCAATTGGTATAAAGGAAAGTTAGAAGAAAACAAAGCGAGATACGGTTCTCATCTCTATTCATCTTCTGAATATGCAGTGACCAATATAGAGGCGCTTGCACCAACGTATGGTGACGATGAAAAAGTTGAAGACGGACGTGTAATTTTGAAAAACAATTTCGACAAACTTTTTGAAAAGCATCCAGAAATCATCACTTTTGGTGAAGATACCGGTAAGATTGGTGGTGTAAACCAATCCATGGAAGGTATGCAAGAAAAGTATGGTGAGTTAAGAGTTTCTGACACAGGAATTCGTGAAAACACAATTATCGGTCAGGGAATAGGAATGGCACTTCGTGGATTACGTCCTATTGCAGAAATACAATACTTAGATTACTTACTGTATGCTATTCAGGTTATTTCTGATGATTTAGCTACAATTCAATACAGAACTAAAGGAGGTCAAAAAGCACCTTTAATAATCCGTACACGTGGACATCGTTTGGAAGGAATCTGGCACTCTGGAAGTCCAATGGGAATGATCATTAACGCCGCCCGAGGAGTTCACGTTTGTGTTCCTAGAAATATGACACAAGCGGCTGGAATGTATAATACTTTAATTGAAGCTGATGAGCCTGCATTGGTTATTGAGCCATTAAATGGTTACCGTGTTAAAGAAGCTATTCCAACGAATTTGGGAGAATTCAAAACACAACTCGGTAAGGTGGATATTGTTAAAGAAGGTAGTGATCTAACTTTAGTTAGTTATGGTTCAACTTTTAACATTGCCGCAGAAGCAGTCAAAGAATTAGAAAAGGCAGGAATTAGTGTTGAATTAATTGACGTTCAAACTTTATTGCCTTTCGATTTAAACCACGACATTTCTAAATCTTTGGAAAAAACGAGTCGATTAATGATTGTTGACGAAGATGTTTCTAGTGGAGCGTCTGCCTATATTTTAGATCAGATTTTAGTGAAGCAAAAAGCATATTACTTATTGGACAGCGAGCCAGTAACGGTAAGTGCAAACGACCATCGACCAGCCTATGGAACAGATGGAGATTATTTCTCTAAACCAAATATCGATGATATTTATGCAGCTGCATATAAAATTATGAATGAGGCAAATCCAAAAGAGTTTCCTTCTTTTTTGGATTAATAAATAGTTAAAGTATAGATTAATGAAAAGGCACTTCAAATGGAGCGCCTTTTTTTATGGATAATAAAAATAAGAATTGCATTTTTCTAAAAATGAAATATTAATCAACAATACTCGGAAAAGCATTATTTATTAATTCAGCAATACTATTAATGAAGCTGAAATTAACAATGGAGAAATATTTATTGAAGCAATGAGCGCTGTACGGACGTTTGGCAAACGTCCGCACGCTCATTTGCCCACGGCAATCATCTACACAATTGCTCAATTAATAAAAAATGCTAACCTCCTCCGCCCCAGCTTCATCATCCCTTCCAATCTTTCACATTATTCAAAACATATCTCTTTTTATTTTGGAGCTCTCGATTATTTCTAATAATTCTATCATGAAATCTATTATGCCAAACGCTTTTGGTATCCCCTGGATTCATTTTAATATTGCGCTTAGTCACCGATGCTTTAAACGCTCTAATAATAGAAGATAAAGTATGTTTGGATGCTTTAAATTCACCTGGTATATTATTTTTATTACGTGAATATCTTATTTCAATAATCGCATGAAAATGATCTGGCATGACCACATACTCATGAAGTTTAACATTTTGACGCAATTCACCTGTAAACTCCCATTCCTCCACAATAATTTCTCCCAAAGGACTTAAATACATTACTTTATTTTCGATACTTCCAAAGGTATGTCTGAATTCTCTAGAATTTATAGTCACAAAGTAATACCCACTAGAACCGTAATCATAACCTTCTAAACGAATATTTTTTCGTTGAGGCAATTTTGAATTTTTCATTTTTTTTGATTTAGGATTTAACTAAAGATAATGAAAATCAGAATAAAAAAACAAATCCAGCATAAATTTGAACCTATTCCATCCACAACTGTACGCATTTCAAATACAACACAACAGTAGATTAAAAGTCGATATTTTTATCTTAACTTTCAGTTCAATTAAACTCAATATGAAAAACAATTTTCAAAACATAATTCTCTTCTCTCCCTTCCTCCTATTGTTCTCTCTTGTTTCCATTGCCCAACAAAATAGTTTACCGCGGCAGGAATACAAAAACATATTAGGAACAGACACCCTTGTGCAGAAGCCATTTTTAGGCAATCTATTCAACAAAGAAACCTGGATTATTCGCAGCAAAGACAAAGACACTTTAGAAATTGCCGAAGTTAAAAATGGAAAAATACACGGCGAACAACAACTTTTCTATCACAATGGTGATGTAAAATCCATTGCACATTATAAACATGGATTATTGGATGGAAAAGTTGAAGTTTTTATTCAGAACAGTAAGCAGTTAATTGCCTTAATGCACTACAAAGCCCTACCCGATTCAGGAGTTTCTGTTTTACATGGCGAAGTAGAACGCTATTTTCATGGAAAAGGTATTCAAGAACGATTGAATTATAAGGAAGGAAAAAAAGATGGACCTTACACTCAATATTTTCAAAACGGACAACTGCAAACGAAAGGGCAGTATAAAGAGGATTTAGAAATCGGAAGAAAGTTAAGTTATTCTCAATCCGGAGATTTACAACGTGAGGAGAATTTTATCATTATAGATAACCCACAATATTTGGCTTTAAATAAGAATCAAAAACAGAAACTCGAAGAAGTAAAACCGGTAAACACAAGAAATATAGCTCAAAAAATCTCTGTTTTACACGGAACAGTAAAATATTACAGAAATGGAAAGCTAACTTCTGATTGTCAATACAAAAACGGTAAAAAAGACGGATTATGTAAAGAGTATCACTACAATTCTAATGCGTTGAAATCTGAAGTAGAATACAAAGACGGTAAAAAACATGGAACTTTCACCCAATATTTTGCCAATGGTAAAATCAATAGTAAAGGCATTTTTTATGAAACCATAAAAGCCGATAGCCAGGTTTACAATAATGTTTACGATGGAGAAATTGTTTACTTCCAAGAGAAAAGAAATAATGACGGAGAAAAAGTCATTTATAAAAACCGGATGGAGACTTGGGAGAATTATAAAAAGAATGGTATAGCTGAGTTCTACTCGTATCATTCGGGAAAGTTGAACAAACGTATTCGTTATAAAGACAATTTACAAACTGGTTTAGAAGAACGTTTTGACGCTGATGGAACAAAAAATTATGAAGGTCATTTTGAAATTGTTATTAAAGACGGAAAACGAGTTGCTCAACAAACGGGAATAGAAAAATCTTGGAAAGATGGAGAATTACGCTACACTACTGAATGGAAAAACGGCAAAAAAAATGGTGTTTCTAAAATGTATTATGAAAATGGAAATTTAGAAAAAGTAATGCATTTTACCGATGGTGAACTGGATGGCAAATATCAAACCTACTATGAAAATGGTCAAATCAAAGAAGATTATGACTATTTCTACAATTCAAAGAGAAGACGAAGATTTCATATCGGGTGGAACAAAACCTATAATGAAGAAGGTCAGCTCAAACATATTTTTCATTCGTATGGAAACGGTGAGAACAGCATCGGTATCCAATACAAAAATGGGAAACAAAGCACATTTTCTGTTGACAACGCCATTTTTATCGAAACTTCGGTAGCGAAGAAAATTAAATCTATTCATTATCTCAATCATTCTCGTCCCTATTTTGGCTATGATTTTTTTAGAAATCAACAATTGAGAAAAGTTCACTTTAATGCCACAGATTTTCATTCTGCTTCCGCTAATTTTAATAGTAAAGGAGAAGTGATTCAAATCTATTCAGCGACAGGAAATAATATAGAAGATGAAGAAATCAAAAACATTGCAAAGCAAGTCGGTGAAAATTACAATCCAGCTTGGAATAAAGAAGCTTTAATTACAGAAGGCTTAAAAAATGGAACTTACAAATGGAATTATGCGGATGGAACACCATTTTTCGAAATCTCCTTTAAAGACAGTTTACCCAATGGAGTTTGGCTAATGTACAATCCCATTAATGGTGATACAATTTACCATAAAGAATATAAACTAGGAAAACCTGTTGGAGAATGGATAGAAAAAACGATTGATGGAGTTTACAAACAAAAAACCACGTATTTCTCTAATCACAAAATCAAAGAAAACCATCGTTACCAACAAAATGGAAATTTACGTGAAACAAAGAAATACGACAGTTTAGGTCAACTCACTTATCAAGCTGATTATTTTGAAAATGGAAACTTAAAATACTGGCGAAACTCCCAAACCAATAGTCATGCTTATTATAGAAAGAATGGCGACACTTCTAGTTATAACATTTTGCTGACCGAAAGCGATTCTATTCAGCTAGAACGTCAATTTTATGAAAACAATCAAATCAAAGTGGAACGCCGATATAACCTAACTACTGGATTGGGCGAAGTGAAAACTTATTTTGAAAACGGACAACTCAAAACACTTCATGAAAACAAAAATAAGCTGACACATGGAGTTTATAAACGGCTTGATCAAAACGGAAATCTACTCACTTTGGGCCATTTTAAAAACAAAAATCGACACGGACAATGGATTCAATACAAAACAGACGGAACAACAGAAGTGAGTCAGTTTAAAAATGGACACATTGTAATCGTAAAACCCATAGAAAAAGATAATACATGCAATTGTATTGACACAACTTTGCAAAGCGGTTCCATAGGTTATGCTGGAAGTCTTTCCTACTTTGAAGAGTATGAAAACATTAAAGATTTTATTCCCAAATCAATTGTGCCCATTGACAGTTTTAATTACGACAAAATCTTCTATGTGGGATTACAAACAGACAACAATCGCTCTGCTGGATTTACAAGTTTAAAATTGCTTTTGTTCAAAGACTTTGCTTTTCATTATCCGGCACCAGGATTTTTAAAGTTTAATCTTACTCCATGTAAAACGGAAGGTTATATCAGTAATATAAAAGGTAACTTCCATTATCGCTATTCAACCGACAGAACACTTCATGCCCATTTAAGTACCAAAACAATTGGCGTGAGTTTGAACAATAATCCTTTAGTCGATCAAAATAAAAAACCTTACACGATTCATTTTGAAACAAAAGGAATGGATGTGAGCGAAAATGACATTAAGTCTATCGATTTTATTGACGAAGACAGCACATGCTATCCATTAGGAATCATCAATAATTTGATGAAAATTGAAATTCAAAAAGCGGAATTAGATATTCGACCTTCCAATGGGAGGTTTAGCGATGTACCTTTATTGCCCGCTGAAGTCAAACAGTTTTATGGCTTTGATATTCGTCAAGCAACACTCAAATTTGATTTTATCAAAGATGGAAAAACAATTAAAATCTCCGCCAAAGCCCAACGCATTTTAGCCGGTTCAAACTATGTCGCTGGAAAAATAATCCTAGAAGGTCAATTAAAGGAAGACAATACATTTACTTTAGAAAACAAACAACACACCTTTCCAATCGATGAAATAAAAAAGTTTTTAGAAACCAAAGGCTTTTATCGTGTTGAGATCAATGAAGTAGTCGAAGGAATTTCTATTCAGTTTTACACCGAAAAATAATAAACATGTATAAAATTATCATCATTTTCGTTTTTTGTTTGTTGACCTTTTACGGTCAGTCTCAATTAATGGATGTTTTCCAAAACAAGCAATATAAAACTTCGAGCTATGTATTGTCAGCAGAAATAAAGCGACCTTATTCTCCAAGTGAATTAGAAATCGTACAAGATAAAAACACTGAAAAACCAGAAAACTGGGTAAAACTTGAAGAAAAGTTATTTGATCGTGTAGTTCAAGAAGTGAAAAATGAAGTATCTTTTTTTCAGATTCAATCTAAAGCAATTCAATATCAAAACAAGTTAGAAGAATCAAAAAGAATTGAAGGCCAATACACCAGAAATTCCATGCAGCCCAAATTCAAATCTGTGGATATTGTGCTTTTAAGCGTAATGAATAATTGTGGAATTTACGTAGTGAACTACAACTTTGAGATTTATTCAAAAGTTCATTACGAAGCACAACGTGGAAGTATTGATCAGTATTACTTTATAGATTATAAAAAAGGAACAATTACGCCATTTAATGACACGCCTACTCTAGCGCAACAGCAAGTTTTAAAGGAATTGACTTTAGAGAAATTCAATCGTCTTTATTTACTACAAACCCAGAAAATCAATCCAAAAGACATTGACCGCATCGATGAAATGGCAAAATCACAAATAAAGAATTTCGAATCAAAACTGTTTTATAAAGAAGCGATTGTTTATCCTTATTTAGCTGGAATTGTTGTTGAGTTTCCAGAACTCTCCAATTCTTCACAACTATTTTTTAATTATCCGTTTCGGATATTTTTAAAAGGAGAAGATGTAGAAGAATTGCTTCGTGTTTATACACAATTTAAATCCGCTTTTAACCAGCCTTTAATCGCTCCATCTGAACAAGCTATTAAGCAGTTAAACAACGATGACAATTTTGATATTTCGAGATTTAGTGTTGCCCCAAAAGAATTACAACTATTAAAGTATTTAGATTTTGACAAGACTATTCGTCGTCTCAGCATCAATAATTTTTACATTCGAGATACCGTGATCAAACAACAGCAAACAAAAATCTTTTATTTTAATAAAAATCAGCAAGTTGAGCGAAGGGAGATTATTGATGGTATGGGCAGTCTTTATAATGAAAAAAAGTATAGTTATGATGCCAAGAATCGATTAGTCATGATTGATGAGTCCAATATTGACGGTAACTTCACCCTTTTTCATTACCAAAAAAATCGCTTAGATTACAAAGATAATTTAGAGTTTGTAATAGAGAGGCACTATGATCCAGCGGTCAATTTGGAGTGGAGCCAAAAACATTATGTGTATCACCAAAACTATCGTTATGCCTTTGATGTTAATTTGGTTGGAGGATTTGATCCCAATAGATATATTGAGACGAGGAATTTAGAAGAAAATAAATATTGCTCTTCTTATGCTTGTTTGCTACTCGATGAAAATCAAAATATATTAGGTGTTAAAAAGAAAAAAGGAGCACCCATTGACATTTTGATGAACGATAAAAATCAACCTGTGGAAGTATATCGTGACCGAGACAGACATCACCATGAGTTTTTCTATGATGAAAGCGGAAGGATTATTGAATATAAAGCAACATCTGACCATACAAGCGAAACTAAATACACATACGAATATCACGATGATGATAACAAACCATTGACCATAAAAGAATATAAGCGTTCTTATAGTAATGTGAATGAGAGGGAATATGTTTATGAAGTGGAGTTTTGGGAGTAAATATCGACGATTTATAAAAATGACCACGAGATAAAATCTCGCGGTAGCATTTTGTAAAATCGTGCGGATTTACGCAGATTTTTTAATAAGATTCAAGAATATATCTTAAATTAAAATCAGTTAACATTAAGAGATAGTTCGGAGCAACTCTTCCGTCAGCTGACGGAGAAGTACATAGAAAATAGATTCCAAGGCAAATCACAACAATAACGCATTTTAATTTTGGCGTATTTTATGATAGTCCATTAAACTGAAATACTAAAAAATACAAAAATGAATTATTCTTACTTTTTTAAATATTGGATTACAATATTATTGGTTAGTCCAGTACTGCTTTTTACTTATTCTTTGTTAAGTAGTGATAAAATCGATATCACTTTTCAACTTGAAGCCTTTTCAATATTCCTAATTTTCAGTATACTCTTCGCACTTCCAACGGTGATTATTTCAATTGGATTCTTTTACTTTTTAAATAAAAAAGAAATTAAAACGAGTTTCATTAAAGCGATAATTATCACTGTTACAGTCCTAGGTACATTTCTGACTTTGTTTCTCATATCTTCAGATATTGCATTCGAATACAGTGTTTTTTATTCCATAATAGCAATATTATCAGGAGCTGTCTATACATTAAGATGATTAATTAAATTAAAGCGTTCTCGGTTAAAGGTTTTCAGCAGATCATTTTTTTAACTAATAACTGACATTTATTCACTTTCATTTAAACAAATCATTACATCTGAAAACGATTTTCAACGCTTTAAATAGACCAATTAACCGAATATCCAAAACAGTTCTTCTCGTACTTTGACTAATCGAAAGACTTTACTATTTTTGTTTAAAACATAAATCAAATTATAATAACATGATAAAAGCAAACGATCCTTCTTTAAAATCTTGGATTGAAGTTGAAAAAGACTCCGATTTTCCCATTCAAAATTTACCTTTTGGTGTATTTAAAACAAATGAAGAAGATGCCAGAGTAGGCTCAAGAATTGGAAATAAAGTCATTGATTTAAACGCATTATACGTTTTAGGATATCTGGAAAATCTACCTTTTAAAGCGACTGATTTCAAAACAGATGCACTCAATCCTATGATGAAAAAAGGAAAAGCTGCTACGAGAGATTTAAGAAACAGACTATCAAAGTTATTCAATACCGAAAATGATGACTTATCAAGTAATAAGCATCATGTTGATCAGGTACTTATCGACGTCAATCAAATAGAAATGCTCATGCCTGTTCAAGTGGGTGATTATACAGATTTCTATTCATCTGAAGGACATGCAACAAACGTTGGAACATTATTTAGAGATCCAGACAATGCGCTTTTACCAAATTGGAAATGGATTCCTGTAGGATATCATGGAAGAGCAAGTTCTATCATCCCTTCACTTCAAGAAATCAAAAGACCAAAAGGACAACAAAAACCAAATGATGATCAAGATCCTGTTTTTGGACCATGTAAACTATTAGATTTTGAATTAGAAATGGCCTTTGTTACCTATGATGGAAAACCTCTTGGTGAAAATATTTCAACAGATGAAGCTAAAGATTATATTTTTGGTATGTGCATTATGAATGATTGGTCTGCACGTGATATTCAAAAATGGGAATATGTACCTCTAGGTCCATTTTTAGCGAAAAGCTTTGCCTCTTCAATCTCTCCTTGGATCGTAACAATGGATGCTTTAGAACCTTTTAAAACAAAAGGACCTAAGCAAGATCCAGAAGTACTTCCTTATTTAGCCTACAAAGAAGACGCACATTATGATATTGATTTAGAAGTAGGAATTATTCCTGAAAATTCGGAAGAAACAACCGTTTGTAAGTCCAATTATAAATATATGTATTGGAATATGTCACAACAACTAGCACATCACACCGTGAATGGTTGTAATGTTAGATGCGGTGACATGATGGCATCAGGAACAATCTCTGGGGAAGACAAGAGTTCTTTCGGATCAATGTTGGAACTTACTTGGAGAGGAAGTAAACCAATCAAAATGAAGGACGGCTCTGAAAGAAAGTTTATAAACGACAAAGACACTGTAGTAATGAGAGGTCATTGTCAAGCCAATGGTGTACGTATTGGTTTTGGAGAAGTCGTTACAAAAGTACTTCCTGCAGATTAATTTTTATTTAATAAAAACTGAGTGGAAAATAAGCCAGAAATTGATTTAGAACAAGAGCGTAAAGAAATTCTTAACGCTTTTAGAAGTTTATTGCGTGTAACCAAAAACAATCGAACACGTGAGGAAACAAAACAAATTCGTAAAGCTTTTGATGTTGCTGTAGAAGCACATAAAGACATGCGTCGTAAATCGGGTGAACCTTATATTTATCACCCGATTGCGGTCGCAAAGATTTGTGCAGAAGAAATGGAATTAGGTCCAACAGCTGTTATTGCAGCCTTATTGCATGACACAGTTGAAGATACCTATATAACTCTGGATGACATCCAGGAATTATTTGGTGATACTGTCATGAAAGTGATTGATGGCTTAACCAAAATCCCTGAAGTTTTTGATGAAAATGTTTCTATTCAAGCGGAAAACTTCAGAAAGATGATTCTTACGATTTCTGATGATTTGCGTGTGGTACTCATAAAGCTTGCAGACCGATTGCATAATATGCGAACCTTGGAAAGTATGCGTCCAGATAAACAATTAAAGATTGCATCTGAAACAAATTTCCTTTACGCACCACTCGCCCACCGATTGGGACTCTATACCATTAAAAGTGAACTCGAGGATTTATGTCTAATGTACATGAATCCACAAGGATATAACGAGGTTAGCAGTAAACTAAAATCCACTCATGCCGTAAGACAAAGGTTTATTCGTCGTTTTACACACCCAATTAAGGAAGCACTTCAAAATGAAGGATATGTTTTCGATATTAAAGCCAGAACAAAATCCATTTCTTCCATTTGGCGGAAAATGAAGAGTAAGAAAGTCCCGTTTGAAGAGGTTTTTGATTTATTTGCGATTCGAATTATTTTGGATACTCCTGAAGAATTAGAAAAACCTGACTGTTGGCGAGTGTACAGTATTGTTACTGATTTTTATCAACCTAATCCAGATCGATTGCGAGATTGGATTTCAACTCCACGTGCCAACGGTTATGAATCCTTGCATACAACAGTTATGAGTCCACAAGGAAAATGGGTTGAGGTTCAAATTCGTTCAGTTCGAATGGACCAAATAGCTGAAAAAGGATTAGCTGCGCATTACAACTATAAGGAGTCAAAAAATGGAGAAAATAAATTTGACCGTTGGATTAGTGAAATCCGTGAGCTCATTGGTAATCACTCCGAAGACGCCATGGATTTCGTAAATGAGTTTAAATTAAACTTATTTAACGATGAAATATATGTATTTACACCACAAGGTGAATTGCGTGTACTTCCAACTGGTGCCACTACCCTAGACTTTGCCTTTGACATTCATACCGATATTGGTCTAAAGTGTATTGGAGCAAAAGTAAACAAACGGTTAGTTCCGCTCAGTCACCAATTAAAAAGCGGTAATCAAGTTGAAATTATTACTTCTAGTAAACAAAAGCCAAATGAAGAATGGTTAAAGTTTGCAATTACTGGACGTGCCAAGCAAAAAATCAAAGCTGCCCTCAACGAGGAACGTAATAGAATAGCTGAAGACGGAAAAGAGATTTTAGATAGAAAGTTTAAACAACATAATATTCGCTTTATCAGTGAAAACATTTCTATTCTTGAAAAATATTACAATGTTTCTACAGCTACTGATTTATATATAAGAATTGCTAAAGGTAAAGTTGATTTAACGAAATTACGCAGTATAAAAAATGTTGCTGGTGTACTAAAAATTGAAAAAGAAGTAAAACCCAAAAAACTTAAATCGTCCTCTGAAATTCAAAAAAGAATTGATAAAAAGAAAGACACACTTGTAATAGGAGATGACTTTAAGGATGTTGATTACGACTTCGCAAAGTGCTGTAATCCATTACCTGGAGATTCAGTTTTTGGTTTTATAACGGTAAGCAACGGAATTAAAATACACAGAACAGACTGTCCCAATGCTGAAAACTTAATGGGGAAAATGAATTATCGTTGTATTACTGCTCGTTGGAAGGATCAAGCTGTGAAACAACATATTGCCAATTTAAAACTCGTGGGAATTGATGATGTGGGAATTGTAAACAAAATCACAGAAATCATCTCTTTTCAACACAATGTGAATATGCGTTCCATTAGTTTTGAATCCATAGACGGTATTTTTGAAGGTAAGATTCAAGTATATGTAATGGATAAATATCATTTAGATGAATTGATCGAAAAGTTTGAAATGACAGAGGGAATTCAGCGTGTAGAAAGATGGGATGATGTAAGCAAAGAAAAAGATGAAGATTACATTAGCGAATAAAATTCATCTTAATGTAAAACTTTTATGCAACATGGATGTTTTGATAGGTAACTGTAAAATAATGCAACACCGTTAAAAATAAGTCATTCTTCTTTTTGATACAATAGTTATAATATGCCCAAAAATAATGATGGACCTTGTTAGTTCACCGAATTTTACCTTAAAGCTGAAAACCTTGTGTTTTCATAATACGTTTATCGTACAACGCGATTACCGAAATAAAAAATAATGAGCTACAGATATATTATTTGGTTTTCCATGATATTGGTATCCTTTGTTTTATTGGATATTTATCTTTGGAAAGGATATAAAAAAACCCTAAAAGAAAAAACATTCAAGTGGTTTAAATGGATTATCCCATTTTCCTCAATTGTTTTCCTAAGTGGATTTGCTATAAATCTATACCGAGGTTCCAACGGAATCTATAACGCAAATCCAATTATCAATGTGTTTTTCGGGATTGCTTTAGGATTTTTCATTGCTAAACTCGTAGCAGCTTTTATTTTATTTTCGGAAGACATCATAAGGGTTATTGCGTTAATTAACATCAAAGTATTTGCACCTAAAGGACAAAAACGCACACTCCCTGGAAGACGAAATTTTGTTAAAACAGTTTCTTTGGGTGTAGCTGCTATTCCAGTTTTGGGAACAATATATGCAGTCACAAAAGGTAAATATAATTTTCATGTTAAACAGCTAAAGCTTGATATGAAAAGACTCCCAAAATCTTTTGATGGTTTAAAAGTAGTTCAGTTTTCTGATTTCCATGCAGGAAGTTTTGATGATGTTAAGGCCGTTGAAGAGGGATTGTCTTTAATCAATGAACAAAAACCTGATGTAATCATGTTCACAGGAGATTTAGTAAACAACAGAGCTGCTGAAATGGAACCATATCTTGATGCGCTGACGCAATTAACTGCAAAATATGGAAAATTTGCGATCTTGGGAAATCACGATTATGGAGATTATATAAAATTTGATAGTCTTCAAGCACGACAAGAGAATCAAGAAGCATTAGCGAACATATTTAAACAAACAGGTTTTACGTTGCTTAAGAATGAAGCAGTTCAAATTAAAGATAACGGAGAGCGTTTCGATATCATCGGTGTGGAAAATTGGGGTCAAGGTCCGTTTCCAAAATATGGTGATATTGATAAAGCTACACAAAATGTATCTAAAGACACGTTCAACATTGTTTTAAGTCACGATCCTGACCATTGGGAAAATGTATTGCGACAGCATCCTTTGCATTTTGATTTAACGTTAAGCGGACATACACATGGGTCACAAGTTGGAGTTGACATCCCTGGTTATCGATGGAGTCCAGTTCAATACCGATACAAAAGATGGTTGGGACATTATACTGAAAACAATCAACATCTTTTTGTCAGTAAAGGCTTTGGTTTCTTAGGTTTTCCAGGAAGAATTGGTATGTCTCCAGAAATTGTAAGTATCACCTTAAAAGCTGTTTAAAAACATAAAAAACAAAAGATAGTTAATAACCTTGGGTAAGGTTTGCATAATTAGAATCGATAAAACACCCAAAAGTCAAAAACATAATTCAAAAGATGTTTAATTAAAACACCAAACGATACTTTCATTCTTATATTCAGCAATTACCCTAAATCAAGCTTAAGCGCTCAACCCACTTCTAGAATAATAATACAATTCTTTTTATTTTTACTTTTTTTACCAAATCGGATCTCAACAAATTAAATAAAACAACTAATTTTAGAGAAAATTTTAATATGACACATTCTAAACTTATATACTCAATACTTGCTATTTTCATTTTCACAGTTGTTTCTGCTCAGGAGCAAACCTCAATTACCGATCAATTTGAAAAGGTTATTGAATCCTCTAATTCGTATCAAAATTTTAAGGTCATAAAAAAAACAGATATGAATACACTACAAAAAAATGTAGTTGATTCTATTAATCTGTTAGAAAGTAAAATCAACAAGGACAAGACAACTATTGAGGAGCAAAAAGCAGCAATAGCGGAAAGATCTAGTACTATCCAAAGTTTAGAAACAGAACTTAACGAAACCCGCAAGAAAGTTGAAAGTATTGAAGTATTAGGCATTCAAACCCATAAAACAGCTTACAATAGCATCATGTGGAGTATTATTATTGTTTTATTTCTACTTGCAGTAATATTGTTTTTAGTATTTAAAAAAGGGAATAACCGCACGAAACTAGCAAAATCAAAATTGCTTGAAACTGAAAATGAATTGCAAGAAGTTCGAAAAAAAGCTTTAGAAAAAGAGCAAATTCTACGCAGAGAATTACAAGATGAAATCAATAAGAATAGTTCACGTAGAGATCCCAATTAATTAAAAGTTGTTATCCTGAAAGTTTACATATTTTCAGGATAACAACTTACAACGTTTCCATTACTTTCTTTTTTACAAAGAAATAAAGCCTAATACTGATCACTATTTCCTTTTTTGTATAAAAGATTATGAGCGTTTCAAGTAAAAAACTGCGGTTGTAAAAGGTGTCACAAAAAAAGGTTGTTATTTGTTGTACTTCAAAATTGAAGGCAACACACCACCATCTACTAATAGATCTGAACCTGACATAAATCGTGATTGTTCACTCAACATGAATTTCACAACATCAGCAATGTCCTCTGGTTCACCTGTTCGATTTAAAGCTGTCATAGATAGAAGTTGTTTTATTTTTTCCGGATGTTCTTCAGCTGCTTTTTTCCCCATCTGTGTCATAATAACGCCTGGAGAGATTGAGTTTACCCTTGCTCCTTTTGCCCCAAAACGCTGGGCATTTTCTTTTGTCAACAACAAAACTCCTCTCTTGGTAAAGTTATACATCATATTTGAATCTTCTTTTACAACATTTTTAATGCTAGAAAAAGAATTTTCCTCAAGTGGATTAGTCAACGCTTCATCATACGCATCACTTGGCGGTACAGTGTGCCCCATCATGGAGGAAAACAATACTATGGAGGCACCTTCATCAACAATATCCAAAACACCATCTAAAATTAAGGCAGTTCCTTTAAGATTTATATTGTAAATCTGCTCCACATCATTTACCGTTTCACTTACTCCGGCTGTATGCACTACTCCACTCAAAGCACCCTGCTTTTTTGTGAAATTCATAAGCGCCTCAACCTCTTCTTTATTGGTAATATCACATTTAAAACCGACTGCATCGAATCCTTGTTTATTGTACGAATCTACTGTTTTCTGAATCACATCATCTGCGTAATCTGAGATAACAAGTTTAAATTCCTTTAAATTTTGTCCTGTAGCGACACCAATGCCACCTGCTCCTCCCGTAATTAAAACTACTTTCTTTTTCATACTTATTTGTTTAATGTTAAATACTAAAAATAAGGATATTAAACCAAAGTCTATGTTACATTAGTACCTTATCTTCAAAAAATGACAAACATTAGTTTTATATGTAAAATCCTTACTAATCACTTCGCAAGGTATTAAATCAGAATAAAAAAGAACCTTAAAAAAATTCGCTGTGCATAACTTCTTTATAAATGTCTACTTTTCTAATTCACTATCTCACAATTTCCTTATTTTTGTGTTTTAATGTGAAAGATGTATGGAAAGCGTGCAAGAAACAGTTAAGAATATTTTTTCGGCATATTTAGAAAAAAACAGTCACAGGAAAACTCCAGAGAGATTTGCTATACTCGAAGAAATTTACAATTATGAAGGACATTTTGATATAGAATCACTTTATATTAAAATGAAAAACAAAAATTACCGTGTATCTCGTGCTACACTATATAATACTATCGATCTTTTATTAGCTTGCAACCTTGTTCGTAAACATCAATTTGGAAAAAACATAGCACAATTTGAGAAATCACATGGCTTTAAGCAGCACGATCATCTTGTACTTACAGATACTGGTGAATTACTTGAGTTTTGCGATCCAAGAATCCAAAACATAAAATCTACCATAGAGGAAGTGTTTGGTGTTAAAATTAATCATCATTCGCTCTACTTTTATGGAGAAAGAAATCCGCAAGCAGATAAAAATAAATCCTCTGATAAATCATAAAGTCGTGGACTTTTCATCTAGAATAAAAATACACAACATTCAGTTTATCCCTGCATCGATGGATAAGTGTTTGACATTGTTAAAGTACTTTTTTTCTTTTTCAAAAACATTAATAATTTCACAGTTACGCTTTGATATAAATGATAAGTATTCTAAAATTCAAAAAATAAATAATTTTAAATATTTCGGTAGATTTATATTCTGCCATTAACCAATTAAATGCACAAGAGGCATGAGTAAAGTAGATGTATTATTAGGATTACAATGGGGTGACGAAGGCAAAGGAAAAATTGTCGATGTCTTAACTCCAAAATATGATATTATTGCGCGTTTTCAAGGCGGTCCAAACGCCGGACACACCTTAGAATTCGATGGTATTAAACATGTTTTACATACCATTCCATCAGGAATCTTCCGTAAAGACACCTTAAATATTGTAGGA
This sequence comes from Brumimicrobium salinarum, assembly GCF_002844555.1. Lineage (GTDB taxonomy): Bacteria > Bacteroidota > Bacteroidia > Flavobacteriales_D > Crocinitomicaceae > Brumimicrobium > Brumimicrobium salinarum. The sequence continues at coordinate 87,975 of NZ_PJNI01000002.1, read as the reverse complement.
AATGGTGTAGTTATCGATCCTGTAATTTTTCAAAAGGAAATAGAAAATTTAGCGCAGTTTAACTTACCGATCAAAGAGACTTTGTTGATTTCAAATAAAGCGCATTTGATTCTGCCAACACACCGTCTTTTAGATGCGGCATCAGAACAAGCCAAAGGAAAGTCAAAAATTGGATCGACGCTTAAAGGAATTGGTCCTACGTATATGGACAAAACAGGTAGAAACGGTTTACGTGTTGGCGATATATTTACTTCAACTTTCAAAGAAAAGTATAACGCTTTGGTAGAGAAGCACAAAGGAATGTTAAAACATTACGAAGGATTTTCGTATGACATTCAAGAGCTTGAGCCTGCCTTTTTTGAAGGAATTGACTTATTAAAATCTTTAACGACGATTGATAGTGAGCACTTCATTAATCAAGCGATGAAGGAAGGAAAAACGATTTTGGCAGAAGGAGCGCAAGGCACACTTTTGGATATTGATTTTGGAAGTTATCCTTTTGTAACATCTTCAAACACCATTACGGCAGGAACGTGTACTGGTTTAGGTGTAGCACCAACAAAAATTGGAGATGTAGTTGGTATTTTTAAGGCATATTGTACACGTGTTGGTTCTGGACCTTTTCCTACAGAATTACACGATGAAGTTGGTGACGAAATCAGAAATGCAGGTGGAGAGTTTGGTGCTACAACCGGACGTCCAAGAAGATGCGGATGGATTGACTTACCTGCATTAAAATATGCAATCATGATCAACGGTGCTTCAGAACTTTCTATGATGAAATCGGACGTATTAGATGGCTTTGATGAAATTAAAGTTTGTACACATTATATCATAGATGGCAAGAAAGTTGATTATTTACCGTTTGATATTACAGATATTGAATTTAAGCCCGTTTATGAGTCAATTAAAGGTTGGAAAACAGATACAACTCAATTAACCTCATTTGCAGATGCACCTCAGGAATTAAAAGATTATGTTTCTTATTTAGAAAAACACCTTGAAGTTCCGATAGAAACTGTTTCTGTAGGTCCTGATAGAAGTCAAACATTAAAAAATAAATGAATCTTTGAATAGATTAATGAACATATTAAAAATTGCGCTTTTTGTTGGAGGCGCAATTTTTTTATTTCCTAAAAACGCACTTAATCAGGAATTTATCGAATTGATAGAAGGTTCTGATGAACTTCGTTTGGATGGTAAAACAGGAAATTATATTGTTAAAGGAAATGTAATCTTTAAAAAAGAAAACACACAACTTTACTGTGATTCAGCCTATTTTAACATTGTTAACAATACAATTCGAGCGTATGGAAATATTCATCTAAATAAGCAAGACACCTTAAACATGTTTTGTGATTCACTATTTTTCGATACGAAAAAAGAATATGCTAAGCTCTATGGAAATGTACGAGTTAGAGATAATGAATATAAATTAACAACTGACTCGTTAGACTACGACATTAAAAAAAACGTAGGAATCTACAAAAACAAGGGAGAAATAACCAGTATTAAATCTAACGATCAACTCAATAGTGTTATAGGTTACTTTTATCCTGAATCAAAGCAATTTAATTTTAGAAACGAGGTAGTTTACAAAAATGATGAGTTTACCGTTACCACTGACACCTTACAGTTTAATGGTTTATCAAAAAAAGCATTTTTCTTTGGTCCTACACATATTATGAATGCTGAAAGCAACATGTATTGTGAAAAAGGCTGGTACAATTTGAATGAAAATGTAGGTGTTTTAGAACAGAACGCTTTCATCGATCGTAATGAACTTTTTATTGCTGCAGACAGTCTTTACTATTCTGCTATTGATAGCATCTACATTGGAAAGTACAATGTCAACATTCTGGACACCACAAATAAGGTTGGATTTAATGGCGATTACGCCATCAACGATGAAAGTAAAAACTTTTCATTTATCACTGGACATGCATTGGCCAAGCGATTTGATGACGAAGACACTTTATATATTCATGCTGATACGCTTTATAACTACCTTGACACAACACGCGCTCCGAAACTATTACAAGCCTTCAACGGGGTTAAAATATTCCGAGGAGATATGCAAGGAGTTTGCGATTCATTGACCTACGATAGAAAATTAGGAGAAATGAATATGTACAAGGCACCTACTCTTTGGGCAAAAAAAGCGCAACTCTCAGGAGATACAATTTCTATTTACGAAGAGAATAACGAAATACAACGTGCTTTTTTAAGAAAAAATGGTTTGGTTATTACGCATGTCGATTCAACCAATTATTATAATCAAGTTGCAGGAACAAGCATGAACGCACTTTTTGATAGCACAGCAATAAGAAGGGTGAATATAGAAGGAAATGCAAAAACGATTTATTTTTTAGAAGAGGAAAATGAAAATGATACCGTCATTATAGTTGAACGTAAAGGGATGAATAGAATTTATGCCTCAAACATTAGTTTAGGGTTTTCAGCTGGAGAAATAGAAACTGCCACCTACCGTGAAAGCCCTGATGGGATGCTATATCCAATGAATGATATAAAAAAAGAGGAAGAACGTGTTGAACAATTTAAATGGAGCATAGATAATCGTCCTTTGAGTTGGCAAGACATGATTTATAGTCCTGAGGAAAAAGAAACCATCATATCTATTTATAGGAATTTAAGTTATTTCAAAAATATTGTTTTTGAACAGCTTTAATATTTCCAAACCACTTATTTTAGCTTCTTAAGATCCATGTTTTTTACAATGATTAATTGCCAAACAATTACAATTGCATACAACATAAACATAATCCAAGAAATAATTTCAATACCAACTACTTCGCTAATCTTTAATAGGTTTAAAATATCGGGTAAAAAAATAAAATACAACACCTGAATAAAAGTCATGAACATACCTACCCAAAAGTACCATCTTAGTTTATGAATAATTGAGGGAACCATTGAAATAGATGATGCGACAAAGTTAGCCATAAGCCACGGCGATAAAGCACCAGCTATTTCTCCTGACAGGTTCCATTGCTCACCAAAAACAAATTCAAAAACTGGTGCTCCGGCAAAGTAGATAATACTAAAGGGAATCATTCCTAAAAAAACCAATGTAATTACTGATTTTCTCAACAATGGATAAATAGCTTTTTTATTGGCATAATCAGCCGATAGACGATTATATAAAACTTGCCCTATCGCAACACCAACCAGAAGCAAAGGGATTTTCAACATTTTATACGCATGATCAAAAGAACCAAATAGGTATGCGCTTAAATAAATGGTTAACAAAAAGGCAATTAACACCTCTCTTGCGCCATCAATCAAGTAATGAGGTAAATTTACTTTAGGAAAATCGCTATATCTGCGGGCTAAAACGATTCTTCTATTTTTTGATTTTATATGTTGTGGTGATTTATAAACTCCTAAGGCATCAAACACATAAATCAAGCTTCCAACAATTAAGCCCAGTAAAGTTGATAAAGCCAATCCAAAAACCCCCATCCCAGCTATACCGGCTAATAATTTAGCTGTATTTGATGTAGCGGAAGTCAATAAGGTTGAAATAGTAATATTTTTAAACCACTTCATTCGAATAGCCCAATGTCTTCCAATATTTATAAACACAGTAAAACCAGTTATTGCAGCAACCAATACGAGATAAAAAAAGAGTTCTGTTGAATTATCCTTCAACAACCAAATTATAAAGGCAGTTACAAAAGAAAGGCTTACGGTCCAAACTAAGATTCTTAGTGTTAACCGATATACATGAAAAGCATGCTCATTTTTTTAGGCAATGGAATAGCAAACTCATATCTTCCAGCTCCAACTACAGCTAAAAACGCAACGATTCGCATGATAAGTCCAAATTCTCCAAAATCCTCAGGCGTGTAGAGTCGAGTGATAAAAGGCATCAAAATATAGCTCACTGCTTGGGCCAGTATTGTTCCAGACGACAATATAAAAGCGGATTTTATCAGCTCAGATTTAAGATTTAATTTAGAGAACAATGACATTTCAATCCTTCAATAAGCAATTATTCAAACCAGATGTCATTAATCATTTCCGTACCTGCAAATTCATTAATTCTTTGAATAATTACATTTCTGCCGTAATGTAATTCATCACGCATTACAGAGGAATTCATTTTTAAATGTAATACCTTATTGGTGATGCGTATTCTTTCTGTACGATTAGCTATTCCTTGCCCCATCAAATCAGGCCAGGCATTTATGACATCCATTTCTTTCATCTTATTGTCTAAGCCCCATGCTCGCATCATTTTATCTATGATTGCGTCAATACCTTTATCTTTTTGATTGCGATCTTTTTCATTCATTCTACCGTAACTTTATTTTTGGATTCTTCAATGATGTTGTCTTTAATAAAGAACGATTTGTAATCAATGCCATTTTTAGAAAAAATTTCATCTATTCGTTCTTGGTCAGTATCTGTTATCAGTACCTGTCCAAAATCTTGATCACTTACCATTTGCATTAAACGCTCTACCCTTTCATTATCTAATTTATCGAAAATATCATCTAATAGCAAAACAGGTTTTAACTTTAATCGAGAGAGTAACCACTCGTATTGTGCCAATTTCAGAGCTATTAGATAAGTTTTTTGTTGTCCTTGAGAGCCAAATTTTTTTATGGGATGATCTTTAATTGTAAAAATGAAATCATCTTTATGAACTCCAACAGTTGTATATTGCCTTCTTTGGTCTTGACTTTGGGCTTCTTCAAGTAATTCTTCGAAAGACTTATCAAAAAGTTGAGAGCGATAGGATAGATTAACTTCTTCTTTACTTCCAGACAACCAATTATAATATTTTTGAAAAATAGGAATAAACTCTTCTATGGTTTTTTTTCTTGCTTCATGAATAACTTTCCCACATTCAATTAACTGTTCATCCCAAACACTTATACTTTCATTATCAAAAAAGCCATAGCTGGACATGTTTTTTAGCAAGGCATTCCTTTGGTTAAGCACCTTACCATATTTAATTAATTGTGACAAAAAATTGCGATCGAATTGAGAAATTATTCCATCCATCCATTTCCTTCTGATTTCACTTCCCTCTAAAATCAAATTGCGATCATAGGGTGAAATCATCACCGTTGGAAACTGTCCTATATGGTCTGCGAGTTTCTCATAAGTCACTTTATTCTTTTTGAAAACCTTTTTTTGACCTTTTTTTACACCACAATATATTTGATCGACCTCATTTTTTTTATTCCACGAGCTTTGAATTACAAAAAAAGACGCATCAAATAAAATATTTTGACGATCAACAGGATTCAAGTATGATTTACACATACTTAAATAATAAACGGCATCTAAAACATTGGTTTTTCCCGCACCATTTTCCCCAATAAAACAATTGATATCAGGCGAAAGTGATAAGTCAGCTTGTTTATAATTTTTAAAATTAACTAAGCTCAATTTGGAAACAAAAACATGATTATTCACGCCATAAAGTTAATTAAAATGAAAGGATTTATTCATTTTTAACCCCATAAAGAATAATAAAATTAGTTCTCAACAAAGTACTTTTCATAAATTGTTGGCTTTGCATCAAAAAAAAACTTATTTTTGCATTCGCTTAAAACAGCTAATTATGAGTGAAAATATAACAAAAGAAGAAATTATCGAACAATTTAAGGGGAACAAGATCCTTAAATTCACGACGTATGCCGTTGGAGGTATAGCTATCATTGTGCTTGCTGTACTTGCATACCAACAATTTATTGTTGCTCCAAATCAAGCAGAGTCAGAAAAAGCAATTGCAAATGGAGTTTTGTATCTTGAAAATGATTCAACACAAATGGCAATCAATGAGTTTGAAGCCTTAGTAAGTGAATATGATGGCTATAAAGGTGGAGAGGTTTCTCAATATGCATTAGGGAATATGTATTTTGAACAAGGTGATTATGAAGCAGCTTTGAACGAACTAAAAGGCGTTAAGCTAGAAGACTCCTATTTGATGACCTTAGCAATTGGAACACAAGGAGATTGTTATTCAGAACTAGGCGATTATAAAAGTGCTGTGGAAATGTATGTTAAAGCAGCAACACGAATTGATAACGAAGCAACTACTCCATTATATTATTACAAAGCTGGATTAAACGCTGAGGAAGCAGGAGATTTTTCAAAAGCAGCCGAGTATTATAAAGTTATTAAGGACAATTTCTTATCATTTTCTAATCAAAAAGGAATTGACAAATACATTACACGAGCAGAGAACTCAATAATTGAATAGTTGTGGCTACAATAAATAAGAATTTATCACATTACGATAAAAATAGTATTCCAAACGGTGCCGATTTTAAAGTCGGCATTGTTGTTTCTGAATGGAACGATAATATCACCCTAAACCTTCTAAAAGGAGCAAAAGAAGCACTAATAGAAAATGGCGTAAAGGAAGATAATATACACGTTCATTTTGCACCAGGATCTTTTGAACTTTCTCTAGGTTCTCAATGGCTTCTTGAAAAAGATGAAATTGATGGAGTTGTCGCAATTGGCTCTGTTATTCAAGGCGAAACAAAACATTTTGACTTTGTTTGCGATGCAACTGCTCAAGGAATAAAAGATGTGGGATTAAAATACAATAAACCCGCAATATTTTGCGTATTAACAGACAATACGATGCAACAAGCTATAGATCGATCAGGTGGAAAACACGGAAATAAAGGAATTGAAGCAGCTATAGCTTGTTTAAAAATGATACAGTTAAAAAAGACAATCTAAAACTTAAAACGTGACTTTAATTAAATCTATATCTGGAATTCGAGGTACTATTGGTGGAAAGGTAGGTGAAGGACTTTCTCCGCTTGACATTGTTAAATTTTCTGCGGCTTTTGGTACTTGGTTACAAAATGAAAATAATGCAAAACAATTAAGTCTAGTTATCGGTCGTGATGCACGAATCTCTGGTCCAATTGTAAACGATTTAGTAATCTCGACGCTTAGAAGCTTAGGTATTAATGTTATTGATCTTGGTTTATCCACTACTCCAACAGTAGAAATGGCTGTTACAATGGAAAAAGCGCATGGCGGTATCATTATTACTGCGAGTCACAATCCTAAAGAATGGAATGCTTTAAAGTTACTAAATGGAAATGGAGAATTTATTTCTGCTGAAGATGGTGAAAAAGTTTTAAACATTGCTGATGCAGAAGCTTTTGACTTTGCGCACGTTGATAAATTGGGTAAATTAGAAGTAAAAGAAGATTATATCCAAAAACACATTGATGCTATTTTAAAACTTCCTTATGTTGATGTTTCGGCTATTAAGAAAGCTAATTTTAGTATCGTTGTTGACGCGGTAAACTCTACAGGGGGAATCGCTGTACCCTTGTTATTAGATGCATTAGGTGTAAAATCGGTTATAGGAATACATTGTGAACCTACAGGCCACTTTGCGCATAATCCAGAGCCTCTGCCTGCACATTTAACAGATTTATCTAAAGCCATAATAAGTCATAAGGCTGACTTAGGAATAACTGTTGATCCGGATGTTGACCGATTAGCTATGGTTTGTGAAGACGGCTCAATGTTCGGAGAGGAGTATACACTAGTTGCCGTTGCTGATTATGTACTTTCAAAAAAAGGTGGTGCGACAGTTTCAAATCTATCTTCTACTCGAGCGCTGCGTGATATCACTGAAAAGTATGGATATACACATCATGCTTCTGCTGTTGGTGAGGTTAACGTTGTTGAGAAAATGAAAAACGTAAACGCTGTTATAGGTGGAGAAGGAAATGGTGGTGTTATTTTGCCAGAGCTTCATTACGGTAGAGATGCTTTGGTTGGAATTGCATTATTTTTGACTCATTTAGCACATAAAAACATAAAAGTTTCAGAATTAAGAGATAGTTATCCAAAATACACGATTTCTAAAAATAAAATTCAATTAAGTCCGGAAACAAACGTAGATCAAGTCCTAATTCAAATGTCTGAAAAATATAGTCAGCAAGAAGTTGACTCTACAGATGGTGTAAAGATTTATTTTGATAAGGAATGGGTACACCTAAGAAAAAGTAACACTGAGCCAATTATTCGCGTTTACGCAGAAAGCAAAAACAATTCAAAAGCAGATGAACTCGCGCAGCACATAATGTCTGAAATCGAGACAATTCTCTAACCTATTTTTATTTATAAATAAGAATACAAGAATAGCCTAATTTTGATGACCATAATACGTCAAAAACAGTATGATTTACCGTATTTTGTAAAGCCAAAATAAATTCGATAAAAATCAAATTCAGCATGAAAAAAGTATATTTAGATAATGCAGCAACCACTCCCATTGCTCCTGAGGTTGTTGATGAAATGATTCCATATTTAAAAAATGAATTCGGGAACCCCTCCTCAACACATTCCTTTGGTCGTAAGGCAAAAGGTACGATTGAGACTGCGAGAAGGAAAGTTGCGGAACATATCAATGCTGTGCCATCAGAAATCATCTTTACATCTGGAGGAACAGAAGCTGATAATATGGTTTTTAATATCGCTGTTCACGAATTAGATGTTAAGCGAATTATTACCTCAGAAATAGAACATCATGCCGTTATTCATACCATTGAAAGTACGTGTAAAAAAATGACACAGAATTTGCGCTTGTAAATTTAGATGATTCAGGAAGTGTAGATTTAAATCATTTAGAAGAACTTTTATCGGAGAGCAATGAAAAAACGCTTGTGTCACTAATGCATGGCAACAATGAAATAGGAAACTTGCTAGATCTTCAAAAAGTAAGTCAGATGTGTAGAACACACAATGCTTATTTCCATTCTGATACAGTACAAACAATGGCCCATTATCCTTTCGATTTAAAAACACTGGATATTGATTTTATCACATGTGCCGCACATAAATTTCATGGTCCAAAAGGCGTTGGATTTTTATATATCAATAAGAATATCAAAGGTCTTCCTTTTATTCATGGTGGTGCACAAGAACGGGGTTTACGAGGCGGAACTGAAAACCTTTATGGAATTGTTGGTTTAGCAAAAGCCATGGATATTGCTTATGAGGATTTATCGACACATCAAGAACATGTGCAAGGTTTAAAAACATATATGATAAACAGCTTAAAAGAGAGTATTAACGGTGTGAAATTTCATGGAGATATTAGACCTGAGAATAGTTTATACACCGTACTTAATGTATGTTTACCAAAAACATCAAAAGCTGCAATGTTATTGTTTACTTTAGATTTAAAAGGAATTGCTTGCTCTGGAGGTTCAGCTTGTTCATCAGGAAGTAATAAAGGATCTCATGTTTTAGAAGGGATAAATGCAGATACCTCACGTCCGAATGTACGTTTTTCATTCTCAAGATACACGAAAAAAGACGATATTGATTTTGCTGTTGCAACATTAAAAGAAGCTTTTGAAAAAGAGCTTGTTGATTAGACATTAAGTTTTAACATCAATTATTTTATTTGGTTACCAAGATAAGTCGTAATTATTAAAAAAAGATTCCTCGTCGCCCCGAGTTCTCGCAACTCCATTTGAATGACAGGTTTTTGTTGGCTTGGCTGGGGTAAAATTTAACACTAGATAAAATTAGTTGATACGATTCTCGGCTGTAATTATTGAAAAATCACAACCTTAAAACTAATGATTAACGATCTATCATGGTAGCCCAGTTATTTTAATTAAAAAAGAGGCACTCCAATGGATGTACCTCTTTTCTCTTCTAATTGTATTAATTAAATTATTTATCTTGGATCTGGAGCTGATCGTGTACCGGGTTTGCTTCTTGTTCCAGGTTTACTTCTAGTTCCAGGTTTTGTTCTCGTATTCGGTCTTTGCTGCGTCTGTGGTTTTTTTCTTCGCGTTGTATGACGTGGCTGCGGTTGTGTAACAACACGAGGCTTTCTAGGTTTTTGTACCTGAGAGTTTCTATCACTTTTATCATTACCGCTATCCGCTTTTCGATCAGATGTCCTGTTATTTGCAGGTGTTGTATTATTATCATTCGCATTTCCATTTGTTCGATTAGCACTTCTATCATTGCTACCTTCATCTACCTGATCTTCCGGATCAATACCCGCATAGGCAAAGTCAAAAACAGTATTGTAAATATCATCATTTTGAATACCGGCTTCCCTTGACCTCTGTCTTGCTTCAGCAATTTGTTGATCAGACGCATCTGCTAATGTAACACATCTTGACGGATACCTAATTTCATCGGGGATATCAGTCATTTTCATGGCAAAAAGAGAAGTCAAACTATCTAATTCAAAAACATCTCCAAAGGTATAAGCCAAATATTCACAAGACTTAGCTTTTCTTTCAAGCACATCAGGAGACTTTCTAGCTTCACCAAAAAGTTCATCTTCCGAGTAAACAGAACGGTCGTTGTTAATATCTGTTGTATCATCAACAACCAAATCATTTTTTTCACCATCATTATTTCCTAAAAGTCCAAAATAGTCATTTCTACAACTTGGTACTTCAACATAAACTTGGTAAAGGACATTACGGTAATTATTTTCCTCACCTTTATTTCTACCAAAACTAAAATTCCTTATAATGGCAATTCTCATTTTTTCTCCTGTAGGCCAATTTACAACATAACGATCACCTTTTATATGTCTATTAGCTTGCTTTTTAGGCGTTTTATTTAATCGCAGCGTTCCTCCATTATCAAGATTAATAGTTGCATCTCTATCATGAATCAATTCGCCATTGATATATACTTCGCCATCAAGTGGCGTTTTGGTACCTCTAAATTCAATAATATCTCCGTTTACATGTGCCACTACTCCACTGTTTAATGACCATGGGCTATTTGCAGCACGTCTAAATAATTGCGTTTGAATTTCGAAGGTTTCATCTTTAGATTTTGACAATAAATAGTCTCCTGCATTTTGAAAATCATAACGTTCTCCATCAAAAGTTAACATGTGTGGTTCACCAGTTGAAGATCCTTTGTCGACGCCACAATTAGATGTTTCTAAATAATCTATCCACTCTTGCCAGTAATAAGCGTCTCTTTCTCCTCTTTTAGCGGCTTTTTCATTTTCAAGCTCGGTAGACGCGATTCTTTTTAATCTTTTCTTTCGATCAAGGTGCATGCCGCTTAATAATTGATAAGGTGTTTTAAACAATCCTGCTGGTCGTTCAGGTTGTTGAGATTCCATTACAATAGCATTCATACTTTCGTATAAATAAGGACCAGCTTTATGATCCCATGCTTCTAAAATTTCTTTGATATGCTCAGAGTCTTGTTGCTTAAATTGAGCATATTGTGCCTGAGCTTTAAATTGTAAGCTCATCAGAATAATGCTAAATAATAGTAGTTTTAAGTTCTGCATAATAATAATTTTTAAGTTCTAACGGGAGTAATTACAAATTGCGTTCCAAAAACAAATTTAATAATTTACACCCTTAAAATATTTTAAAAAAAAAGAAACACATTTAAGCATAAACAAACCTTTTAAACTAATAATAAGAAGGTTAAAAAAAATAAATTTTGTTATTTAAGTAAGATTTCAATTTAATTTAAGCATTTTTTGCTATCAATCGTAAACCAATCATTCTTTTTTTTATTATCTTTAAAATTCATTAAACCCATAATTTGACGCTAAACTTAAAACATATTCCAGCATTTTTCATTTCAACAGGCATATTTGTAATGTGTTTATTGAGTTGTCAAAACACTACTGAATCAGAGCAAGAACTAATAGGAAAAGCTGAAATTGAGCAACAAGATGATCTCGGTGAAATTTTAAATAAAAATAAATTAACTGTATTAGCGGAGAATAGTGCTACAAGCTATTTCATATATAAAGGTCATAAAATGGGGCTCGAATATGAAATTCTTAATGAGTTTGCCAAGGAAATTGGTGTGAAGTTAGAAGTTAAGGTCGTCAAAGACTTAGATGAAATTACGACCATGCTCAATGAAGGAAAGGGTGATCTTATAGCATGTCATTACACAGTTACAAAAGATCGTAAACGAAAAATTGACTTTTCTTTACCCATTTTACGAAGTGCACAAGTTTTGGTTCAAAAGAAACCAAGAGATTGGAGATCCAGAAGAAAAAAAGATTGGGAAAAAGAAATTATTCGTGATCCCGCTGAACTATCACGAAAAGAAGTTCATATCTGGAAAAATTCAAGTTATTATGATCGTTTGGTTAATTTGCAAAACGAATTAGGAGATACTATTGTTTTGAAGCCTCTTAGCGGAGATGTAATCCCTGAAGATGCTATTGAGATGGTAAATAAGGAGTTTATACAATATACTGTAGTTGATGATAATGTTGCTAAAATTAATCAACGCTATTATCCTGATATTGATACGGAGTTAGAAATAAGTGTAAAGCAAAAAATAGCCTTTGGTGTTCGTAAGTCATCTCCACTGCTCAGGAAGAAATTAAATGCTTGGCTCGTTGATTTCATGAAAAGCTCTACTTTTAATTACATCAAACATAAGTATTTGAATATTTCAACTTACACTTCGCGCTCCAAAAGTAATTACTCCTCAATTGGTGGCTCCAAAATATCACCATACGATAAAATTATTAAGCGCGTTTCTGAGAAGTATGCATGGGATTGGAGATTAATTTCTGCCTTAATATATCAAGAGTCTCAATTTCGCTTAAATCAACAATCGTGGGCTGGCGCTTATGGTTTAATGCAATTTATGCCTTCGGTTGGTCCTACTTTTGGTGTCTATCCTGATTCTCCTCCCTCTGTCCAAATTGATGGTGGTATCAGAAAGATTACGAAAAATTATAAAGAATGGGAAAGTATACCTGATTCTACACAACGCGTTAAGTTTGCTTTTGCTACTTACAATGCTGGAATTGGTCATGTCCTTGATGCTCAAAGATTGACAAAAAAATACGGGAAAGATCCTTTGGTTTGGGACGATAATGTTGAATTATTTATCCAAAAATTGTCAGAGCCTAAGTATTATCATGACCCTGTTTGTTATTATGGGTACATGCGCGGTAGTGAAACCTACAATTATGTTGAATCAATATTTATTAGATATACTGAATACAAAACCGCATTTCCTGAAGAAGATGAATAAACAAAATGTTCTGAATCATAAATTGCGTATTCAAACCTAATTGAACGTCTAATAACAAGCTTAAGTCAAAAATACAAATTGATTTTAACTAACTGGATTTTTATTCTCCATAAGCAAAGGAGTAATTAAAATAAATCACCTTAAAAACAAATCTCATCTGTAACAACAAAAAGTCAGTTTCCTTAATCAAAAAAGGCTTTCTCAAAAGCAAACAACTGCAATTAAGAAAGCCTTAATCAATGGCAAATAAAATGGTAAGTGTTATTTACTCCACTCCTTGATTGATTTCTCGTTTTTTCTAACATACTCTTCGCTACCCGCAGCCTTAGCCATTTCTAAGGATTTTTTAGCAGTAGAAATTGCCTTTTCATTTTCACCATTTGCATGTAGAATTAATGCTTTTTTTCTTATGTAATAAAAAGGTGCATTATCATTCATTTCAATAGCTTTATTCATATATGTCAATGCATTTTCAAGATCTGCATTAACATTTAATAAATAACTTGCTGCGTTATAATAATCCCTTTCAGTAGGTTCTTCTGAACTCATCGTTTCTTTAATTGATTCTCTGGTCAATTTATCTGTAGGAAGTTTAATATGAATTGGTAAATATGTTTTACCCCACGCAATTGTCATATCAAATTTATCAATGTTTAAATTTTCAAAAGCAACTGTAAAAGTTTCAACTGTATGAGGTGTTTTTTTGGATTCTACACCAATTTTAGCAACCACCTTCTTATCGTTCCATTCTTTTGGAACCCCCCAATTGTTCGTATCATCGTAAAGAAAGATGGTCCACTCCTTCTCTCCAGGTATTGCGAAAATTGCATATTCTCCTGCTTTAACATCAACTCCACCAAAAACTACATCTGTATCGAAAGATAATGTTGAGTTCTTATTTGCACCAAAACGCCACATTTTATCAACGGGAATAATTTCCTTATACATGTCTCTTCCTCTTAATGATGGACGAGAATAGGTCAACTCGAACTCTGTTAAACCTACAGTTTGCTCAATTTCTGCTTTTGGACTTAATGCTGGCGTGTTCACTTGAGCCATAGTACACCAACTTAGTGCAATACTTCCTAATAAAAACAATGTTTTTTTCATAATAATTTATTTTTAAACAAATATAAAAATTCAAAGGAGACAGAAATATTTAATGGTAGAGATAAACTTAAATTGTAGTTAAAAGAACATAAATAAAAAACCAAAGAAGTTAAACAAAAATATTAAGTGCGATTTAATTTAATGGAGAAACCCTAAGATTAATTTTGATTTCACTAGATATCGTTCAATGTTTTCGCCCAATAGCAAGCTTTTTTATTTGTACATTTGCCAAAAACAATGGAAAAATGCATAACCCAAGCAAATTTATTTCATTTCAGGAAGATATAAGTAAATACCCGCTTCCTGATAAATTTACATATCCTTTTTACTATCAACCCCATCCCTTAGCAGTATTAGCAAGTAAAGAATTACAAACCATTATAAAAAATAAAAATTGGGAACATAATTTTGGGTTAGCGCAAAATGTTAAAGGATTAGAAATAGGGAAAATGTTTGGTGTTTTAGTAGTTAAAAATACTGCTGGTGAACTCGGTTATTTGGCCGCATTTTCTGGTAAATTAGCCAACACTAACCATCACAAATATTTTGTACCTCCCGTATTTGATATGCTTACAGATGGCAGTTTTTTCTTGGAAGGTGAGGAGAAAATTAATGCAATAAACACACGTATTTCGGAGATTGAAGAAAACACTTCCTTTCAAAAGTTAAATGCAGAATTAACTAATTTGAAAAATACTTGTGCAATCGAAGAGGAACAGTTTCGTGAAAAAATGAGAAAAGCCAAAGCCGAACGTAAATCAAAAAGATCTGAAGGCCAGAAAAATTTAAATTTAAAAGAATATGAAAGTTTAAAAGTTTCCTTAGCTAAAGAAAGCGTTGCTTATAAAAATAGTCTGAATGATTTAAAAAAGAAAAACCAGCAAGCCATATCAAAAATAGAAAAACAACTTACAACATATAATACCGAATTACAACAACTTTTATCCAAAAGAAAACAGGACTCATCAACTTTACAAGCTAAACTTTTTAAAGCTTATACCTTTCTTAATGCTAAAGGTGAAAGAAAAGCGCTGCTTGATATATTTCAAGAAACGGCATTTAAGAAACCTCCAGCTGGTGCTGGCGAATGTGCTGCCCCAAAACTTTTACATTATGCTTTTAAAAACAGATTAAAGCCAATAGCTATGGCTGAATTTTGGTGGGGTGCTCCTCCTGGAACTGAAATTCGTAAACACAAACAATATTATCCAGCTTGTTTGGGAAAATGCAAGCCTATTCTTTCACACATGTTAAAAGGTATGCAAGTGGATGAAAACCCTTTACTGAAAAACCCTGGGGCAAATAAGACGATTAAAACAATTTATGAAGATGAGTTTATACTCGTTGTTAATAAACCACACGATTTGCTTTCAGTACCTGGAAAAGAAATCTATGACTCTGTTTATGCAAGAATTAAAAAACAGTACCCTGATGCAAAAGGACCTCTTCTAATTCATCGTTTAGACATGTCAACCTCGGGTTTACTGATAATCGCAAAAGATCTAGAGTCACACAAAAAACTACAAGAACAGTTTATAAAACGAAAAGTAAAAAAATCATACACCGCGTTATTAGACGGATATTTAAAAACTACCGAAGGTATAATTGATCTTCCTCTAGCGATGGATGTGTTGGATCGACCTCGGCAAAAAGTTGATTTTGAAAATGGAAAATCAGCAAGAACAACATACAAAGTGATAGAACGTAAGAAAGGGAAAACCCGAATTGAACTGACTCCTGTTACTGGTCGTACACACCAATTACGTGTTCATTGTGCGCATTCCAAGGGTTTAAATATGCCCATATTAGGCGATGATTTGTATGGAAACTTAGCTGATCGTCTATATCTACATGCTACAACTTTAGAAATTGTACATCCGCAACACAATACAACTTTATTTTTTGAAGCACCTCCCTCTTTTTGATTAACAAACATGTTAAAGCTAAAAAAAACCAAGCATTTAATAATTGATGCTCAATTTTGGGGTAGAATTTTAGGCAAAAAACAATAAATGCGCATAAACGAGCCTGTGTTCTTATTTCAGTATGTTCAACAAATCGTAATTTAGCTTATGCGGAAAATCTATTTCAATCCTTACGTAATAATTCGAATAATGGAAAGCTCTTGCAATACGATGGAAGAAAACTGAAAGCAAAAAAGAAATAAAAACGAAGAAGGAGATGGCACCTTAAAAGAGATTATTTCGCTTTTATTGGCATTCCAACCATTCTTGCATAGACAGAAGTGTATTTTGCGCCCAGAAAAACAATCTGAGAGGTGAAAAATATCCAGGTGAGCACTGCCATAATTGTTCCTGCTATTCCACTATCATCTGCAGCAAAAAAGTAATTGGCTAAATAATAATTGATTAAAGTTTGTCCTCCATAAAGTAAAATTGCAGTAAATAATGCTCCTGCCATTGCTAATTTCCATTTTACTATTCCATCGTGTAAATATTTGAAGACAAGGGTGAAGACTAAAAAGTTGATTGCTAATATAGATATATGCTCGAGTATGGAAAAAAGCACCTCTTGAAAAAAACTTCCATCAGATAGCATTTTCGCACCGATAGCAACAAGAATAGACTGTGCAAAATAAATTACAATAGCGATCATTGCAAAGATAGCCATCAAGCCAACGGAAAGTAAGCGTTTTACTAACTCTTCTAGTACAGCATTGTAATGTTTGATAGGAATAATACCAAAAAATGAGTTTAATGATTTCCGTAATGAATTAAACATGGCCGTTGAAATAAATGCAAGTGCTATTATACCAACCACTTGCATGAAAGGAGTTCCTCCTTTTCCGAATTCCCATTTATACATTAAATCTGTAAATGCAGAAACATCTGCTATGCCCATATTGGTTTCAAGGAGGTTTCCGACAATTTTAATGACCTGATCTTGGCCAACAATTAATCCGAAACTGGTGATTGCCAAATAGATTATTGGAATTAGGGCTATCATTGCGTAATACGCCAAAGCTGCACCGTGCATAAAGCTATCGCCTTTAAAAAATTCCTTAAAACTAATTTTGGTAAGTTCTAATAATTCAGACCAAGTAAGCTTTCTACCTCTGTTTTTATCTTTAACCACTTGAATGTTTTTCTTTGGCGCTTTTTTGTATTCGGTGTCTTCAGACATATATTTCTTTAATTTCTTTTAGTTCGGTTGATGCATATAAAACAATTTCATTTTTATTTTTTAGTTGAAAGTAATTCTCAATAAACGGCCCGTTAAACTGACTCTTACGAAAGGTTACGGATACGGCCAATTTATTATTTTCAGGTACTAAACTATATTCATTCGGTCTAAACAAATATTGTTTTTCTTGAATGTAAACACTGTTTAAATCTCCAAAGAATCGTCCTTCAAATAATGTTTTCGGCTTATAATATGCCATTTCCGGTGTATAAGAACGTTGGATATTTCCTTTGTACATCATTAAAATACGATTTGACCAAGATAAAGCCTCTGCTCCATTATGAGTTACTAAAACAACACCCATTTCTCTAATTTTGGCTAACTCTTTTAGATATGTTCCAATTTTTCTATGTAGATGAACATCAAAATGAACAAAAGGTTCATCGAGCAGCAAGTACTTCGGTTCCTTAGCCAGTGCGCAGGCCATTGATAGTCTTTGTTTTTCTCCTCCTGAAATTTTCTTTGACTTCTTATTAGAAACAGAGTTAAGTTCAAAAATAGTCAATAACTCTTGTACAAAACTTAACCTGTCTTGGCGATTTAAATGATGAAGTTGGTTTGCAATGTTTTCACTTACAGTAAAATACTCATCTTGTTCAAAATTTTGATTGACCAATGCTATTTCAGGATGTCCTGCAACTAATTTTTCTTGTGGTCCAAGAAGTTTATGACCATCTATTAATATTTCTCCCTGTGAAATTTGCAATTGCCCAGCCATACACTTTAAAAGAGTTGACTTTCCTGTGCCGCTAGGACCAACAATTGAACAGATTTCTCCAGGCGACACTTCTAATTCAACCCCTTTAAAAACAGGTTTAGATAGCGCGTAATTAAAACCAATATGTTTAAGTTTTAGACTCAATCCACTAAAGATTTCGGAAAATCCTGAATATCGATATAAATACCAGGTAAAGGATTAGTTAAAGGCTCTTTTTCTTCTAAATATACTGAAAGCGTTAATTCATCTTCCTCGCTAATCTCAAAACGATTTACAATAGATTGAGAACAAGCCATTGTTGTTATTGAATCATCTTCACCAATAAATTGAAAGCACGTCATATTGGGAATTTCGTAATTAAAGGGAAATCCATCCTTTTCACCTTGAAGATTGTAAACTGAATCTTCCACAACTTCAATAGACTTTATCGTGTTGGTAAGCTCCAATTCATCTTGCCAATCGTAAAACCTATTGTTTTCAGACTCATTTCCATCGTGATGTGCTTCAGCAAATTCAGGAGAAAAGTCATAATTTAATTTATAAAAATGGGCAACACCTTTCATATATTACTCTTTATATTTGACGTCAAAAATAAGGGTTTTAAATCAATTCTACGCACACCAACTCTATTGGAAAGCGAAAATGTTTTCCTACTACTTTCTTTAATTAATTTAAAGGGGTAAAGTTATTTAAAATATGGAAGCTTTTAAAGGTACTTAATCCAGAAATTGCTTGTCAGTAAGCGCATTTAAAAAATATATTAAATCCGTTTGTTCTTGATTTGTTAGTGTAAATGGTTGGATGTGCTGACTTTGATTAAAATGTTGCTTTCCTCCTGTTTTGTAATGTTCGACAACCTCTTTTAAAGTCTCCATTTCTCCATCGTGCATATAAGGTTTGGTAATAGCGATATTTCTAAGTGTGGGCACTTTAAATTTTCCAATATCGTTTGAATCTGCTGTAATGTTATACCTACCTGGATCCTCATACTTTGCGTAAATTCCATTATTTTGAAGTGAGTTATTGGTAAAAGAAGATCCGCTGTGACAAGCCGTACAATTTAATTCTTCATCAAATAATTTAAAACCTCTCACTAGGGCAGAATCTTTTACTATTCCTTTGTTTTTCCAATCATCAAAGGTACTGTTTTCTTGATAAATACTTTTTTGATATGCACTAAGGGCACGGGTTAAAACAAATGGATCAAAATCTCTTTGGTAAATTGAATGGGCCAAACTGTCATATAATTTAATTTTAGATAGCTTAGGAAATAAATCCATAATGGTACCTCCCATTTCGTTGGTATCTTGCAAAGGCACAATGGCTTGCATTTCTAAGGTTTTAACACCACCGTCCCACATAAATTGATCTTGATTACGCACATTCCACAAACTTGGTGAATTTCTTTTTCCTTGACGTTGATGAATTCCAATACTGGTTTTTGAAGCGTCTGAAAATGCTAATTCTGGCAAATGACAAGAACTACAAGAAATAGTGTTATTTAAGGAAAGACGTTGATCAAAAAAAGTGCCTTTCCTAGTTCGACCAGTAACTGATCCTTCTCTTTAGACGGCAGATCTGTTGGGTATGCAGAAATATTTTTATTTGTTTTAGATGTGCATCCAAATAAAAGTACAATCAAAAAATATAAGCCCCTTCTCAATTGCATTACTTCTTTTTATGAACAATATATAGAATTTCTTCTGGAATCAGTCGATATCTTTCAATATCCTGTTGTGGAAACTCTTTAGTTGTATGAAACTCTTCCACTTCAAAACCAGCTCTTTTAAGCCACTCAGGGTAATCCCTTCCAAATAATCGAACATGATCTTTTTGCCAAAAATGTTTTTCTCTTTCCTCTGGTGAAGTTATAGAAGGGTCTTCGTATGTTAATTCACGAGACAAATCTTGAGGAACTTGAAAAATTCCCCAGCCACCTGGTTTCATAACACGATTGAGTTCACGCATACATTGTAAAGCGTCGTCTACATGCTCGAGTACATGGTTGCAAAATATGACATCAAAACGATCTTCTTCTAATGGAATATCATGTAAATCAAAATGTAAATCTGCTATTGGGGAAACTAAATCACCAGTTAGGTAATCCAAATTTCCTTGAGCTTTAAACTTTTCATGAAAACATTGCTCTGGAGCTATGTGCAGCAAAGAAAGCTTGTCTTTAAAAAAACGTGTTTCTTGCTGTAAATACAACCACATCAGCCGATGACGCTCTAAGGTCAAGTCATACGGGCACAATACATTTTCGCGGTGCGCAACACTAGAGCCATAAGATAAAAACTTACTAAAGGAACGTTCACAAACCGGACACGCAACTTTGTTACCTTTATATAAAATAGGTGCTATTTTCTTAAATAAGTAACTC
This sequence comes from Brumimicrobium salinarum, assembly GCF_002844555.1. Taxonomy (GTDB): domain Bacteria; phylum Bacteroidota; class Bacteroidia; order Flavobacteriales_D; family Crocinitomicaceae; genus Brumimicrobium; species Brumimicrobium salinarum. The sequence continues at coordinate 67,522 of NZ_PJNI01000002.1, read as the reverse complement.
ATTCTTATGAGTAAAGGTCTTGGTAACGTATTGAGTAAAAATTTATATAACTTTTTCATTAGCTTTTGAAAATTTCGATGAAGTAACTTTTTATACAAAAATATAAAGTTGCAGCACAATGTTACAATTTAATTTGAATAACGTATGTTTGTAGTCGATGAAAATTATAAAACTTCTCCTATTTTTTTGGGTGATTTCTAATTTTACGTATGCCCAAAGTGACAGTTTAGCGTTTGCTATGCACAAAAATAGAATTACTGTGCATACTTCTCTATCCTTGAAGGATGCTCCGTTTAGTTTGCGAGATAAATTTGGTAATTTTAAAAGGTTAAACTATCGTGCGAACCTAAACGTTATTCATGGATTTGGTATTGCTCACAAATGGTTTGCCATTAACATTAACTATAAGCTACCTGGTTATGTCCGCAATACAGAAAAATTCGGAAAAACTAATTACTTTGATTTAGGAGTGCAATTCAGTCTTAAAAAGTGGTATTTTAGAGTAGATTTTCATGACTATCGAGGATACGGAATTAAAAATGCTTCAAAAATTGCAGATACTATTCCCCTTTCTACATCTGGGTATTTTTTAAATAGTAAAATTCAATCTGCTTCTTTGGGCATTAATGCTTATCATTTTTTTTCAAAAGATTTGAATATGCAAGCTGCCATAGGTATAAAAGGTAGGTACACACAACGCGTACATGGCCCTTACATTAGAATTACTACTAATTTGCATGGTATTTCCGCGAATAAAGGTCTCATTCCACATAATTTTTTTGACTCTGAATCCTCTATACATTTATCTGAATCTATTACAGCATTTGATGTTGGCGCAATTCCAGGATATGCTTTCTTAAATAATATTGATGGTTGGCAATTTGGGGCATTTGTTGGATTAGGTGGCGTTATTCAGGCAAAAGTTTATAATTATCCAGGAAATCAAAGAGGTTTTTTAGGATTAGCTCCTCGTGTTGACCTAAAACTTCAAGTAGGATATAACGTTAAAAATTGGTTCTTGATGTTGACCTCTTCATTTGATCAAAAAAATATTAGATTTAAGACATTCAGGTATAATCAATTATACTATTATGTAAGATTAGCTTATGGCTATCGTTTTAAATATGAATAGAGAAAGATTTCAAAATTACATGTAAAGCACAACTTATTTATATTTTTGTTAAATTTTAAAGCTTATAAATGGCCTTATATTTTAAATACATATCCTTGTGCAATTACAATGATTAATATGAAAGAGAAATTTAATATTGCATTTCTACTTTTTGGGCTAATTTGCATTCTGAGCTTTACTGTACATGGACAAAAACTGGAGCAACTAGAAGAACAGTTGAAAACTGCCAAATCTGAAAATCAACAAAAACTTGTTGTTGAGACTTATATTCTTTTAGGTGACTATTATGTTAACGAAGAAGATAAAATCAATAAAGGACAACGATTTTATCGCCGAGGAGCTCGAAGAAATAAAAACAATGAATTTCAGGATTTGGCAATATTGTACAATCGACAATATGCACGAAGTTATGTTTTACAAAATAATTACGAAGATGCCGCTACGCATTATGAGGAAGCATTACGAATCGCAAAATCCAATAAATTAAAAAACTATACGCGAAATTTAACTGAAGAGATTAGACAGTTTAATGAAAAACGTAAAAAAATTGAACTGGCTAAAAAGGAGTTAGATAATTTAAAATCCTTAAAAGATGATGAAGCCATTGCATACATAGAAGATAAAAACTCCAAAGAAGCACAAGAAACCGAACAATTCTTCTACAAAATCAACAAATTAAGTAGAGAAAATCAACTGCAGCAAATCAAAATAAAATTTACAGAGAATGAATTAGAAAAGAAGGATTTAAAAATTGAATTACTTGATCAATACAACAAGGCTAAGGAAGCTGAAATTAAGAAAAATGAGGCTGAACTTGCTTTAAAAAATGCTGAAATAGAAAAAAGAAGATTAGAAACACAGCGTCAAAGAAATGTTATACTTTTTTTCGTCGTTGTTTCTGTTCTTTTAATATTCATTGGTTTAATTATCGTGCGAAACTATATCAAACAAAAAAATTAAATGATTTATTATCTGAGAAAAACAAGGTCATTAAGCAGAAAAATCAAGAAATGACCGACAGTTTAAATTATGCACAAAGAATTCAGGAAGCTATTCTCGACGGCAATGTAATTGAAGAAGATTTACTTCCGGCGCATTTTGTTTTCAATCAACCCAAGCAAATTGTTAGTGGAGACTTTTTCTGGCGAAATAAAACAACCAATGGAAATATTGTCTGGGCCGTTGTAGATTGCACAGGACATGGTGTTCCTGGAGCTTTTATGAGCATTATAGGTGTACGATTACTTAATGAAATTGTAATTGAACAAGGTGTTTCAGATCCTGGGACAATTTTAGACAAACTAAAAGAGGGTGTCATTCATACATTGAATCAGAAAGACCAATCCAATCATAAACAAGACGGAATGGACATGGTGATATGCGTTTGGGATCCAAAAACAAACCTATTAGAATTTGCTGGAGCAAATAACAGCATTTATATACTTCGTCCAGATATTTCAAATATAAATCATACATTACCAAAAGCACGTTTTAAAACTTTTGAAAGCAATTTACTTGAGATTAAAGGTGATCGTTCTCCTATAGGGTATTACCCTTATTTTAATCAGCCATTCGAAACCATAAAAATTCAACTAGAAAAAGGTGATGTTATATATGCCCTATCTGATGGATTTCAAGATCAATTTGGAGGAAGTAAAAATAAAAAATACACCACAAAAAGAATGAAACGTTTCATGTCAAATCATGCCGACCATTCTATTGATCAGCAGAGTATAATTTTTAAAGATGAACTGAACAAATGGAAAGGTGGTTATGAGCAAATTGATGATGTTTGTATCGTTGGGGTAAAAGTTTAACCTGAAAACAAATATCTACCTTATCTACCTTAAATTCGTTTAAGGAAACTATCTAGAACACCTATCTAGTATTTTATTTACACATCGCCATAAAAATCATAATGTTAAGGTTAAAATTTATTACAAGATTACATTTGGCTAGAAAAATATTTCAATCGAGCACAGAAATAAAAAAACACCCTGAAGTCATAACATAACTTCAGGGTTACCTTAATGTAATTAAATACATATTTTATCTTCTACCAGATCGGCTTGAAGGTGTACTTCGTGTTCCTCCAGGGTTTGTTCTTGTATTTGGTCTTGGGTTAGTTGTTCTCGGTTGATTTCTTCTCGGTGGATTAACTTGAACTCCAGTCCCAATAAATATTGATGGTCTTATGCGAATTCGTGGCTGATTACCATTTCCGTCATTCTTAACACCAGTCCCCTCTTTATTCAATTCTGGCTCCTTATATTTAGTTGAACGCTTTGGACGTTGATAATCATCTTTGTGCGCGATTGGTTCAAGCCCTAAATGTCCATAATCATAAACTGCTTCAAACAAGTCTTCTTCTGCAACACCAGCAGTTCTAGCTTTTTTCAATCCTTCTTCAATTTTTTCATCTTCTAATTCTGCTAAGGTCAACATCTCTTTAGGATATCTAATACTGTCTGGAATATCAGTCATTTGATGCCTCCTCAAAGATGTTGTACTGTCTAATTGATAAGCACCTCCATAAACACGTGTAATGAAAAATAAATCACCTGATTTTCTATTGAGAACAGCAGGTTTATTTCTATTCGACCCGAAGGTGTTTTCATAATTATCCCCTACATTTTTTCTTGTGTACTCCTCTCCTGTTTCTTCATCATGCACAACTAAATCATTAATCTCTCCGTCATTATTTCCTAACAAACCATAGTAATCATTTCGACATGAAGGAACATAAAGTTTAAGATCAAAGAGGTTTTGATCAGTAAATTCTCTTGTTGAAATACTCATTTGCTCTCCTGTTGGCCATTTAACAAGGTGTTTTCCTTTTCTATAGTTGATTATTCCACCTTGAGGAAGAATTAAATCTGTTTTTTCATTTTGAATTTCTTCATTATTTATATGGATCATTTTTTGACCACGCTCTTCATCTGGAGAAGAAAAGGTTACCAAATCTCCATTTATGTTCATAGCTACACCACCATTCAAAGCAATACTAGGCGATGATCTTACCTGCTGGGTCTGAACCATAAATGAATTATCTTCAGAGGCTGTTAACAGATAATCTCCAGCGTTTTGAAAGTCAAAGCGTTCACCGTCATACGTTCTTAAATGAGGATCGCCACTCGACTTACCATTTCTATTGATGTCGCATTTAGAAGACTGAACATATTCCTTCCACTCTTCCCAATAATAACGATCATTTCGAGTCGATTTCTTTTCATTCTCTAATGCTGTAGTTGCAATACGAGTCATACGATCAATTCTTTGCTCATCCATCATTTGGAGTAGTTCAAAGCTAGTTTGATTAACACTTTGCGGTCGTTCAGGTTGTTGTTCTTTCATTACAATTGCTGCAATGCTTTCATATAAGTAAGCACCTTTGGTTTTATCCCAACGGGTCATAATTTCCTTTATATGATCAGAATCCTTTCTTTCAAAAGGCACAGGATTAGATTGCACATTTGCCATAGCAGCAAAAGCAAATAATTGGGCGAATAAAAAAGTAAAATATCTCATAAACCTTGTTTTTAGTTACGTGTGAACTATTAACAATAAATATACCAAAAAAACAGCCAGACATAATTAAATATCTGACTGTTTATAGTTTACAATTAAATTTACACTTATTTTACCATAACATTTGGAGCGGCATCCATTATTTCTTTAGAAGCGTTACTCTCAAAGGATTTAAAATTATTTACAAATGCTTGTGCTAGTTCCGAGGCTTTCATATCAAAAGCTTCTTTATCTTCCCATGTGTTTCTAGGGTTTAAGATTTCATCAGGAACGTTAGGACACTCCTTTGGCATATTGAGTCCAAAAAACTCATCCTTACTATAATTGATATTGTCTAATTCTCCTGTTAATGCAGCAGTAATTAAAGCACGTGTATATTTTAATTTAATTCGCTGACCTACTCCGTAGCCACCACCAGACCATCCAGTGTTGACAAGCCAAACATTAACATCATTTTTTTCTATTTTTTCACCTAACATTTCAGCATATTTTGTTGGGTGTAAAGGTAAGAAAGGAGCGCCAAAACAAGCTGAAAAAACAGTTTGTGGCTCAGTAATTCCCGCTTCTGTTCCAGCAACCTTTGCTGTATATCCTGAAATAAAATGATACATCGCCTGACCTGAATTAAGTTTAGATATCGGAGGTAAGACACCAAAAGCATCACAGGTTAAAAAGAAAATATTCTTAGGTGCAGAACCTTTTGAGGGCACCATAATATTATCAATATGATGAATTGGGTATGAAACACGAGTATTTTGCGTTATTGTGTCATCCTCATAATCTGGAGTTGTAGTGTTTTCCTTGAATCCAATATTTTCCAATAATGCACCAAATTTGATGGCTTCGTATATTTGAGGTTCTTTTTCAGCTGAAAGATCTATTGTTTTCGCATAACAACCACCCTCAAAATTGAAAACACTTCCATTCTCAGCCCATCCATGCTCATCATCTCCGATCAACCTGCGGTTAGGGTCTGATGAAAGTGTAGTTTTTCCTGTTCCCGATAATCCGAAAAAAATTGCTGTATCATTATCTTTACCAACATTAGCAGAGCAATGCATAGAAAGAACATTTTTTTCAAAAGGTAAAACAAAATTTAGCACTGAAAAAATACCTTTTTTAATCTCACCTGTATAGCCAGTACCTCCAATAATTATCATTTTTTTGGTAAAATTGATAATTGCAAAGTTTGATTGACGTGTACCGTCTATCGCTGGATCGGCAGGAAAATTCGGAGCACATACGATATGCCATTCTGGTGAAAAGTTTTCAATTTCTTCATCCGTTGGACGTAAAAACATATTGTGTGCAAACATATTTGACCAAGGTAACTCCGTTACCACACGAATATTCAATCGATAATCATCATCTGCACACGCATAAGAATCACGTACATACATATCTTTACCTGATAAATATGCTTTCATTCGATTATACAATGCATCAAATTTATCTGAATCAAATTTTTTATTGATGTTTCCCCACCAAACATTATTTTCTGTTTTCTCATCACAAACGATGAAACGATCTTCAGGAGATCTACCTGTAAATTCACCTGTATTTACTGCAATTGCACCGGAATCGGTTAAGGTTCCTTCCCCTAATAGAATCGTATCCTCTATTAATTCTGCAGGACTCATGTTCCAAAAAACATTTTCAAGATTTCCTAAATCTATGTCTTTCTTTAAATTGGCGTTTGAACCTTTTTTACCAAATTCATTCATAATATTAATTTTTGCTTAATGCTTTTATGGTTTACAAATTTATAATGATATTCATTGATTTCAATTAATATCTGGTTTTATTTATTCACATTTCAATGTTGTATATCTATTTTTGATAATGTTAAGACCTGTAGGTTCTCAAGAATTTAACAAGTAAAACTGTCCATCCAAGAATCATTATCAATCCACCTATAGGCGTAACAGGACCAATAAACTTTCCAAGATTTAGATTCAGCAAAGGTTTTCCTAAAACCAGTAGAAAAATCGAAACTGAAAAAAGTAATGTTCCCCAAAAAATCGATCGAAATGGAGATAATATTCCAAAATCAAACTTATCTACCACTCCTGCTAAAGCAAGTAAACCTAATCCATTGTAAAACAAATAACTCGTTCCAACTTTAAAACTGTTAATTTGCTCTTCGACAATACCAATTGTTTCGAGGTAGTGTGCTCCCATTGCTCCTAATATGATTCCCAAAAGAATAAATATTAAACCCACCAATATTAATTTCTTATTATTCATTCATTAAGTTTTTGGCATTTAACAAAGCTGCTTCGTTTACAACACTTCCACTCATAAGTTTTGCTATTTCTTCAATTCTTTGCTCTTCATTTAATGGTAGAAGTGAAGTTTTGGTAACACCTTTAATATCTTGCTTTTTTACTAAAATATGATGAGAACCTTTACTCGCTACTTGCGGTAAATGTGTTATAGCGAGTAACTGCATTCTCTCCCCCATTTTTTTCAAATGCTCACCTATCTTTTGTGCAACCTCGCCAGATACTCCTGTGTCAATCTCATCAAATATAACAGTTGGTAAGGCTTTTTTCTGCGACATTAAGAATTGAACCACTAACATTAAGCGGGATAATTCTCCACCAGAAGCAGACTTTTCGATTATTTTCGGTTCAATTCCTTTGTTTGGAGCAAAAAACAAAGTAATATCATCAACTCCAAATTCATTTAAAGTCGTTGCTGAAAATTCAAACTTTATGGTTGCTCCTACAAGTTTTAATTGATTCAATAGGTCCTTAACCTGTTTCTCTATTTTATTTGCTGATTCTTTGCGCTTTTTTGAAAGCTTTTCTGCTATTTCAAGGGCCTCGTTTTCAACTTTATGAAGTAGCATTTGCTTTTCTTCAATACGCTCTTCAATTTGATCAGCTGAATTTACATCTTCGGATAACTCAACAATTTTCAGTTTTAACTCCTCTTGTGTCGTTAAGTTATGTTTTCTTAACGCTGCATTAAAACCATCAAGTAATTCAATGTTTTTATTTAATTCCTCTGGTGAGAATGTTAAATCAGACAAATCATTTTCAGCACTTGTACCTATATCATTAAGTTCAATATTAACAGATTGTAAACGCTCAATTAAAGCCGTTACCTTATCATCCTGAATAGAAACTGACTTTATAACTCGATTTAAGGTAGAGAAAACACCTTCTTCAGTATTAATAGCTTCTGAAATAATTTGATATGCATTCTTAATTTCTTCAAACTGTTCGCCTCGTTGAACTTCCTCTTCAATTTGTGCATAATTAATTTGATCCAGCTGAAGCTTATTGAGTTCTTCTAATTGAAAGGAATTAAACTCCGATTCAATTGAAAGTTTAGCCTTGTTTTCTTTTAGCGTTGCTATTTCACTTTTTAGTGATTTAATTTGCGCATATATACCTTTAAACTTATTAAGAATTGATTCATTTCCAGCGATCACATCCAAAATTTCTCGCTGATAACTCTTATTTTTTAATTCTAATGTATGATGCTGAGAATGAATATGTATCAAACGCTCAGAAAGCTCTTTCAAAACAGTTAATTGTACAGGTGTATCATTAATGAAAGCCCTAGATTTTCCTTTTGCATTAATTTCTCTTCTAATCAATGTATCCGGTTCAAAATCTAAATCATTTGTCGTAAAGAAGCTTTCAAATCGATTGCGATCCAGCTGAAACAATGCCTCAACAATGGTTTTTTTATCCTTATCTCGAATAACCGAATAATCAGCACGCTCTCCTAAAATTAGTTTTAACGCTCCTAAAAGAATGGACTTTCCAGATCCAGTTTCTCCAGTTATTACAGTAAAACTGTTCTTTAAATTGAGTTCTGCGTTTTCAATTAAAGCAAAATTATTAACAGATAATCGGTTTAACATTATTGAATAATTTCTTGATATTTAGATGCATTTGTTGGGTCTATCCTTTTTAGTAGATTAACAACTTCTGTTTGCTGTTTTCTTTCTGCATCCTTAAATATTCCTATTACCTCTTGTCTTTTGGCTGTTAAAAAATTAAGAACATTCACAGAACCAGGTCGTGATCTATTAACATTCATCAGTTTTTTTAAGGCATTATGTACTTCAGTTCTCGCTAATTCTTGATTATCATACATGCGGTCAAGCCCCTTGCGGTGATAATCATAAAAACATTCACGAAGTGGTGAAAATAATTCTTGTAAGGAGTTCTCTACTAACCAGTAACGATTTTTTCGACCTTTTTCATCCGCTTTCCAGCCGGGCATCATACTGCTTTGTGCCATCATAGTAATTTCTTGTGCTTTTTTAAGGTATGGACTTCCACCTTGATTCGCAAATGAATCACCATCTAGCCCCAAAATATAAAAAGCATAAAATGCCATAATAGAAGACAAATTATCGGTAAATTGATTTTCAGAATAAATAATCTTAGCTCCTCTTCTAAAGTTAAAATGAACATCTTCATCTAAATAATTAAATAAAGTAGTATTGTAACTTGTATTAAAAACAGGTCGTGTTGCTTGAACTTGAACAGTTGCTTGATAATTTCCACTTCCTAAGACTTCAGTAATTGAGAGCTGAAATACACAATTTATTCGTTCTTCAACCTCAAATTCATCTTTTGTCCAAGAGGTATTGTTCATTATTTCAAAAATAGATTGTTCTAATTCTTGAAAAATCTCCTTATCTGTTGTAGAAACTTGTAGGGTTGGATTTATCTGAACATTAACTTGGCAATTCAATTCTTGCGCTGTGTAAGAAAATGAAAACGCTATAAAAAGGAGTACGAGTATTTTTTTCATTTTTTTATGGTCAATAGATAATCTAATATGTTTTTTGCTGCTTCTTTCTTAGTTGTTAACTCAAATTTAGTGGTTTTATTGTTAAAGTCCAACAAGGTTATTTTATTTGTATCGAAACCAAATCCAGCTCCTTTATCTTGTAAGGTATTCACCACAATTAAGTCTAAATTTTTCTTCTTGAGCTTTTCTGCCCCGTACTTTAAGGCATCATTAGTTTCCAAGGCAAAACCAACCAACCACTGATTTTGTTTTTTGACAGCTCCAATAGATTTAAGAATATCAGGATTCTTAACCATTTCAACAACCATCTTGTCTTGAGATTTTTTAATTTTTTGTTCAGCTATTTGATTGGGTCTGTAATCTGAAACAGCAGCAGAAAAAATTCCGCCGTTGCAACCTGAGAAATGTTCATGAACGGCTGTATACATTTCATTTGCAGATTGAACATCAATTCTTGTTAAACGTGAATGACTTAATTTACATTGTGTTGGTCCTGTAACCAAAACAACTTCAGCACCTCTTTTTAGACAGTTTTCGGCTAAAGCAAAGCCCATTTTACCTGTAGAATGATTACCAATAAATCTAACTGGATCAATTGATTCATAAGTTGGTCCTGCAGTAATCAAAACCTTTTGGTTACTCATGGATTGACTTATCGTAAAATGTTCTGTCAATGTATCCATTATGGTTTCTGGTTCAGCCATTCTCCCTTGGCCTGTTAATCCACTTGCAAGAAATCCAGTTTCTGCAGGAATTATATTTACACCTTGTTTACGTAGTTGATCCAGATTTTGAGATGTTGTAGGGTGAGCATACATATCTAAATCCATTGCAGGAGCAACAAAAACAGGGCACTTTGCAGACAAATAGGTTGCGGTAAGTAAATTATCACAAAACCCATTTGACAATTTTGCTAAAGAATTAGCCGTTAAAGGCGCTATTAACATCACGTCTCCCCAAGCTCCAAGATCCACATGATTTGTCCATTCACCATTATCTTTATTCCAGAACGTTAAATATGCTGGGTTTTGCGATAAGGTAGCTACTGTTAGTGGTGATATAAAATCAGAAGAGGCAGGAGTTAAAACACATTTAACTTCTGCCCCTTTGCTTTTTAACATTCTAATTAAGAAAGAAATTTTGTACGCAGCAATACCACCAGTAATACCGATAACAATTCGCTTTCCTTCCCACATGATTATGTGTTAATTAATTATTCTTCAATGCTTTTTACGAAAAGTTTACCTCTTTCCAATTCATCAATAGCCATTGCTGCTGGTTTAGGTAAACGTTCATAAAAACGAGAAATCTCTATTTGCTCTCTATTTTCAAAAATCTCCTCTAAATTATCTGTAGATGATGCGAACTCTTGAAGCTTTTGTGTTAATTCTTCTTTTAAATCAACATTGATTTTATTTGCTCGTTTAGAGAGAATTGCAATGGTTTCGTAGATATTACCTGTTTCACTTTCTAAATCAACAGTATCACGTGTAATTGTTGAACGTTCTGCCCTACTATTTTTAAAACTCATATTCTAATTATTAACTATTGGTTAATTCCTTTTCTGCTTTGTCTTTAATACTTCTCGCCTTCTCTAATAACGAAGATTCTGGGTATTTTGTTGCAAAGTTATCAAATCTTTTGATTGTTTCTTCTAGATAATGAGTTTTTTTCTGAGTAGAATTTGAGTTTGATTGTTCATAAGCGTTAACAATTCCATTAAAACTGTATTTTTCTGCTACAAAACCTAATTCCTCAACTAAGTCGTTATTATATCTTTCCAATCTATTTTGATAGCTTTTACCATCGAACAAATAACTGTATTTGGTATAGGTTTCCATCGCCTCTTCGATTCTTCCTTTTTTCTTACTGAACACACTATTCATCGCTAGTTTATATGCATTTTCGAACTTAATGCGTGTAACCTCATCTAAAAAATGCGAGCGTGGATATTCATCAAGAAAAGATTTTGATGATGCTACAGCAGCACGATACCTCTCCATTTTAGCATACAATTTTACTGATTCAAACTTTTTAGTCTCTAATTTTAATCGCAAACGATCCATTGTTCGATTACAAGAATCTATCAATTCACTTTCAGGAAATCGCTGCACAAATAATTGCAAATCATTTAAAGCTAAATCTGTTTCTTCCTGATCTAAAGCAGGATTTGGACTGTTCTTAACGGAACAAATTGCTGTTAAAAACAAAGCTTTCTCGGCTTTTTCACTCGTTGGATACCTGATGGAGAATTGGTTAAAATAGTAACCTGCCATGTAATAATCTCCTTCCAAAAAATAAGACTTTCCTATTCGATAGTAGGCAACCTGTCCTTGATCTGTATTTGGAAAACGTTGATAAATTTGTTCGTACAACGCAAGAGCACGACTGTAATTCTCTTTTTCATACATACGATTTGCAAACAAGAACTTTTCTTCGTAATCGTCTCCTTTCACAATTTTTTGATAATCACTACAAGACGTAAGTAGCGTCACAAACAAAAAAACGTATAATATATGCTGAATCAATCTCATTTGCGCAAAAGTATAACTTTTCTCATTTGAAAGCAATTTTTATGGTAGATTAACATAAAGTTACATAAATTGAACGGCAAGTTTTGAAGAAATATTGCTTTTAAACAATTCAAGTAGAATTTTATTATTTGAATGCGGTAAACCTATTTATTTTTCACCGCATAAATTATACATAATTTACCTGATCATGGCTTCAATATTTCGTTTTAGTGACTTAAAATCTTTAATTTTGCAGGATGAAGTTCAAATTAGTTTCCGATTTCGATCCAATGGGAGATCAGCCACAAGCCATCAAAGAACTTACGGCAGGAGTTAACGAAAATGTGTTAAATCAAACCTTACTTGGTGTAACAGGAAGTGGTAAAACATTTACAGTTGCCAATGTAATAAAGGAAGTTAACAAACCAACGCTTGTCCTGTCTCATAACAAAACATTAGCTGCGCAACTTTACAATGAATTCAAGCAATTTTTCCCTGAAAATGCTGTGGAATATTTCGTTTCTTATTATGATTATTACCAACCTGAAGCATATTTACCTATTACAGATACTTTCATTGAAAAAGATTTAGCCATTAACGATGAAATTGAAAAATTAAGATTATCAGCTACCTCTGCTCTCCTATCTGGAAGAAGAGATGTAATTGTCATTTCTTCTGTCTCTTGCATATACGGTATTGGAAATCCAAACGAGTTTGAAAAAAGTATTATTCCTATTCAAGTTGGAGATGAGATTTTAAGAAATAAATTTTTATTCAAATTAGTTGAAAACCTATATTCGAGAGCTGGTGATGAATTCAAACGGGGTACTTTTAGAGTTACCGGAGATACAGTTGATATTTTTCTTGCCTATGCTGACTATGCGCTTCGTGTAGAATTTTGGGGTGACGAAATAGAAGGAATTTATACCATAAACCCTGAAAGCAATGATAGAATAGATCAATTAAATGCTATCAATATTTATCCAGCAAATATTTTTGTGAGTTCACCTGAAACGACGAAAGCTGCTATTGAACAAATACAGGATGACATGGTGATACAGGTTGCCAAATTTAAGGAAGAAGGCAAGCACGTTGAAGCTAAGCGTTTACTTGAAAGAACTGAATATGACTTAGAGATGATTCGAGAGCTAGGTTATTGTCAAGGAATAGAAAATTATTCCCGCTATTTTGATAAAAGACTTCCTGGAACACGTCCTTTCTGCTTGCTCGATTACTTCCCCAATGATTTTTTGATGGTTATTGATGAGAGTCATGTCACATTACCACAAATTAGAGCTATGTACGGCGGTGATAAAGCGAGAAAAATCAATTTAGTTGAATATGGCTTTCGTCTTCAGGCGGCAATGGATAACCGTCCTTTAAAATTTGAAGAATTCCAATCCATAGTTAACCAAACTATATACGTTAGTGCAACACCTGCTGATTTTGAAATTGAACAATCAGACGGTGTGGTTGTAGAACAAGTTATACGCCCTACCGGTTTACTGGACCCTGAAATTGAAGTCAGACCTAGTTTAAATCAGATTGATGATCTTATTGAAGAAATTCAAATTCGAATAGATAAAAAAGAAAGAACCCTAGTAACGACATTAACAAAAAGAATGGCAGAGGAACTTCAAAAATATCTTGACAGATTAGGAATTCTATGTCGGTATATTCACAGTGAAGTCGATACTTTAGAACGGGTTGAAATTTTACAACAACTCAGAGAGGGTGTTTTTGATGTTTTAATTGGTGTTAACCTACTTAGAGAAGGCTTAGATTTACCTGAAGTTAGTTTAGTGGCTATACTAGACGCTGACAAGGAAGGTTTTTTACGGAACGAACGCTCCTTAGTTCAAACAGTAGGTAGAGCAGCGCGAAATGTTGAGGGTAAAGTAATTATGTATGCAGATAAGGTTACTAAATCGATGGAACGTACGATAGATGAAACCAACCGCAGAAGAGCTATTCAAATGAAATACAATGAGGATAACAATATGGTTCCAACGGCTTTAAACAAAGGAAATAAAAATGCCTTTCATTATCGTACAGAGGAAGAGAACAACTCCCCTATTGCAGCTGACCCTGTGGAACAATACATGAGTAATGAAGAATTAAATAAAAGCATAAAAAATGCCGAACGTCAGATGAAGAAAGCTGCTAAAGCATTAGATTTTATGGAAGCTGCTCGATTAAGAGATGAGATGTATCGTTTGCAAAAGTTAGTTGACGAAAAAGAAGAATAAAATATATTAAATCTCTGACTAATCTTACAGGAAAAATTTCCTCCCAACTAACTAGTTAAAAGATTGGTTTAGAATTAATTACACATAAAAAAACCATCATTAATCAATTTATGAACAATGATGGTTTTTCGGTTTGAGTATATAACTTATTGCATTTTGTTTAAACGTGTAATCCACTCTTCTTGTGTTTTCACAACCTTTTCCTCTATCGCTTTATAATCTGCTTTATTATTAGCCTTCTTGATATCCCCCATGATTTCTTCTTGAAAGTCTGCTGCATCATCGATAAAAGCATCTGTTTCTTCTTTTTTACTTTCATTGAACAATTGTAAACTGTAGCATTCATCAACTACGTCATAAATCATATTGTTTACATTCTTTTTTAAATTTCTAACACTTGCCATATAAATTGGGTTTTAAAATTATTTATAAATCTTTATACTTAATCAATTCTAATTTGTAAAGATACACTTTACCCCGTTATATTCATCAGTTTATTTTTGATTTTAGAGGAAATTTCTATTTTGATGGTGACCTTTCTTTAAACATCCTTACTGGAGGAAACACAAACGAACAATATTAAACATTTAAATACCTATCGGATACTTTACCAATAAATATATCTAAGTCGTCGACCATATTAATAAACGGTTAACTGACAAGATCCTTCGCAAATTTCACTTTCCAACCGGTTGAAAAATCTTGTCAGGTTATAAAGAGTACTCTATATTGTAGTTTATAAACTACTTGTAAAGTTCCTGATAAGCATTAACATTTATTTAATTGATACCCGTATATAATAGTAGTTCGCATGCTTAATTAAAAACTTAGTACTTAGTATAATACATTTCTAATCGTATATTTATTTTGTTACAATCAATGTTAGTTAACTTATATCATATTCATGCGTAAATTGGCATCTCTTATACATCAATTCATTTTTTTCAATTAAAAAGCTTAAAATAAAACCAAAATCTTGGCTACTATTGATAAATGATGTTAATTTTGAATTGTTCAAGAATTCAACTATGAAGGGTTATTTATCAATAGAATTATTATCGAATCTCAAACAGATTACCAATTCAAACATTGCTTTGGTTTCTAAAAAGTGTATTCATTTAGGTCAAAATCAATTATCCTGGCGTTCAAGTAAGGAAAACTGGAGCATTCAAGAGGTACTTTCCCACTTAAACAGTTATTCAGACTTTTATCACAAGGTATTTATTGATAAAATAAAAAACACAAAACACGATAATGCCAAAGAGACTTTTGTACCGTCGCCACTTGGCAGAAGTGCTTGGAAGTCTATGAAACTTGGTCGACTAAATAATATAAAACGAAAATTTAGAGCTCCTAAAGCGTTTAATCCAACATTAAACACAACAATTATTGAAGAACATGCTGTTCGGAATTTTATTAATAATCAAGATCAATTACTTAACATTTTAGAATTGGCCGAACAGGTAAATTTGAAAAAAATAAAAATACCTATTTCAATTAGCAAAATTGTTCGTTTAAGACTAGGCGATGCACTCATGTTTGTTATTTATCACAACGAAAGGCATATTCAACAGATTAGAAATATTCTAAATCACCCCAATTTTCCAAAGAAAAAATGAGTCAAGCATACAAGGCTATATGTAAACTAACGGTTATTCCAGTTCGAAGTAATCCAAACGATACAGCTGAAATGGTTACGCAATTATTATTTGGTGATTTGGTAACCTGCATTTCTTCCATAAAAAATTGGGTTGAGATAATCATTAATCATGATCAATACAAAGGTTGGGTTGATGAAAAACAACTACTTAAAATAAACACTCAAGAAGCTGAAGCCATCGCCAAAGTAAAAACTTACCAATTGAACAACACACTTTCTTTAAAAACACCTTGGGGAGAGCAACTTATTCTTTCAGGAAGTCCTGTCTTGTCGAAAGAGAAGCAGTTCTCTATTAACGACTTGTCATTTGAATGGAAAAATAATACTCCCAAACAAGATACTAAAGACCTACTTGAATGCGCAAAAAGTTATTTGAATGCACCCTACTTATGGGGCGGAAAAACAAGGTTTGGCATTGATTGTTCAGGCTTAACGCAAACTGTTTATCAACAAATAGGTATTCAATTGAAAAGAGATGCTTCTCAACAAGTAAAGCAAGGTGAGGATATTGAACTCGGTAAACAAAAAGCAGGAGATTTGGCGTTTTTTGAATCAACAACTACTGGTAAAATAACACATGTTGGAATACTATTAAATGAAAATGAAATCATACATGCACATGGTCGTGTAAGAATTGATCAGTTAGATAGTAAAGGAATTTATAATAGGGAAAGTGAATATTATTCCCACCAATATCACAGCATAAGACGATATATTTAAAAAAAACAATATAAAATGAAAAGAGATAACGAAATTTTTGATCTAATAGGTCTTGAGAAAGAGAGACAAGTAAACGGAATCGAGTTAATTGCCTCTGAAAACTTTGTTAGTGAATCAGTAATGGAAGCAATGGGATCTGTTTTGACCAATAAATATGCAGAAGGTCTTCCAGGAAAAAGATACTATGGTGGTTGTGAAATTGTTGACCAAGTAGAGCAATTAGCAATTGATAGAGTTTGCAAACTGTTTGGAGCAGAATGGGCCAACGTACAACCACATTCAGGGTCTCAAGCCAATGCTGCAGTTATGCTTGCATGCCTAAAGCCCGGTGATGCAATTCTTGGATTTGATTTATCTCATGGTGGTCACCTTACCCATGGTTCTCCTGTTAACTTCTCAGGAAAATTATATAATCCTCATTTTTATGGAGTAGATAAAGAAACGGGATTAATCGATTATGACGACTTAGCGCAAAAAGCCGAAGAAGTTAAACCGAAAATGATTATCGTTGGAGCATCCGCTTACAGTAGAGATTGGGATTACGCAAAAATCAGAAAAATTGCAGATCAAATTGGCGCACTAATCTTGGCAGATATTTCTCATCCCGCTGGATTAATTGCTACAAAACAACTTGCCAACCCAATGGAACATTGTCACATCATTACCTCAACTACACATAAAACACTTCGTGGACCTCGTGGAGGAGTAATCATGATGGGGAAGAATTTTGACAATCCATTTGGTATCAAATGGAAAAATGGAAATTTACGTTCCATGGCTTCTTTGTTAGATGCTGCTGTTTTTCCAGGTACTCAAGGCGGACCATTAGAACATGTTATTGCTGCAAAAGCAGTTGCATTTGGTGAAGCGTTAGACCCTAAATTTGTTGAATATCAGAAACAAGTTATGGCAAATGCAAAAGTTATGGCCGATGAGTTTGTTAAACGCGGATACAAAATCATTTCAAAAGGTACAGACAATCATAGTATGTTAATAGATCTTAGATCTAAAGGAATTACAGGAAAAGATGCTGAAAACGCACTGAATGATGCCCATATAACGGTTAATAAAAACATGGTTCCTTTCGATACAGAATCGCCTTTCGTTACCTCAGGTATTCGAATTGGTACACCAGCAATTACGACCCGAGGACTAAAGGATGCAGATATTCCAAAAATTGTGGAGTTGATGGACAAAGTAATGAGTAACATGAATGATGAAGAAATAACTCAATCAGTAATTTCAGAGGTTAAAGCATTGATGTCGAACTACCCTTTGTTTAAATACTAAATATTTTTCACTTTATATAAGGTCACCATAGACGAGGTGACCTTTTTTTATTTTTTAAAAAATTATTGGCTTAACTTAAAGGAAAAACAAACCCTTTTCAAAATAATTTCGTCTAGCTAACATCTTAATAGAATATTAACAATATTACAAAAGTACAAATAATATATGCATTTTTTTTCATCCACATTATTTACAATAACACTTTCTCTTTTTTTTATCAATCTAAGCTTTAGTCAGGTCCCAGCTGGATATTATAATAACGCAGAAGGGCTTGAAGGAGAAGCTCTTAAAACAGCACTTCATGAAATAATTAAAGATCACACAGAGTTCTCCTACTCTGCTGGTGGAACAGATGTTTGGGACATATTAAAGCAAACAGACAAGGATCCAAACAACTTCAACAATGTAATTCTATTGTATACTGGAGCTTCAGTAAATGCAGCACAAGAATACAATGGCGGTAGCGGATGGAATCGTGAACATGTATGGGCAAAATCCCATGGAAATTTTGGAACCTCTAAAGGGCCAGGTACAGACGTTCATCACCTAAGACCCTGTAATATACAAGTCAATTCTGACCGAGGAAACAAATGGTTTGGTAATGCCACTACACCTCATAACCACAGCGGACCTACCGGGAATTACTACGATGACATTTTACATTTATGGCAACCCAGAGCAGAAGTAAAAGGCGATGTGGCGAGAATGATTTTCTATATGGCTACTCGATACGAAGGAACCGGTAATAACGAGCCAGATCTTGAAGTGGTTGATTATTTACCAACTAATAATAGCACATCTGATCCTGTACACGCACTTCTATCAGACTTGATGGAATGGCATCATGAAGATCCTGTAGATAATTGGGAGAAAACCAGAAATGATGTTATTTATTATCAATTCCAAAACAACAGAAATCCATTTATTGATGAACCTGGTTATGCTGATTTGATTTGGGGAGACTCGACGATAACCACAGATCCTGAAACTCCTGAGGATTCAACAACTTTTATACAAAATGAAACAATTTCATCAACAAAAACTGTAATAAAAATAATGGATATCACAGGACGAGAAGTTCAACCACAACCCAATATGTTGCTAATTTACATATACAGTGATGGCACAAGAGAGAAGAAAATACAACTTCAATAAAATTAACATCTATTGATTAAAACACCTAAAAAATCTTAAAGATTGAGCAGTTTTAATTTTAATTAATTGATAATTACTATTTTAAAATCAATTAACGTTGTAATGCTACTAAACAAGTTTTACAACTATTACTTAAACTTTAAAATTTACTATTATGTTAAGATTATCGATTGCTTTAATTATTATCGCTGTTGTTGCAGCTATTTTCGGATTTGGTGGAATTGCAGCTGGAGCAGCATACGCTGCGAAAATTGTATTTTTCATCGCTTTAGCTTTAATTATATTGAGTTTAATTTTTGGAGGCTTTAAAAAATAAGTCTTTCTATTTATATAATATTTAAGTGAAGTGTCTTTTACGAGAAGCTCCACTTTTATTTTAATAAACAAAATCCTAAATTTAATCGCGATTTCTTTCATGATTTAAAATGAAAACAGTTAAGTTAAAATAGTCAACTTTTAAGTTAAAATCCTCAATCTGTAAGACCTTTATTGTAAAAAATGAAATTCAAAAGATATATATAAAGATTTCTCGTCATCCCAACAAATTGGGATTCTGTCGAAAAGACAGGTTTCAGGCTAGGACAAATGGAAAAAAGAAGAAAAGCAGAGCTTTTCTTCTTTTTTACTAATTTGACCCCATACGACTGTCATTTCGATCATCCCAAAAATCAAAGATTTTGGGATGGAGAAATCTATAAAAATGTTATTGGTATAATCGCGGGGAATCACAAGTTAAATGTCTTCGTTATTTATTATTCTTTATGGCTGATGTAAATCATATAATCTCTTAACCGATATCCTTAATTTTCGACCTTAATTATAATGACAAAAAATGACGAAATTACATCAATTCCATATCCCTGTAATGGGGATTGGTTATACATTGGACACCCCAATAAAAGTTGCTCAATTTGGCATTGACTCTGTTGTCTCTTTGGTAGATGATGAATTAATGGAAAAATTGCGGAAAGTATATTGTAACAAATTCCAACGCAACTATATAGAGATATCAAATAAAATCAATGATTATAGAGCAAAAAGAATTACTAGCTTTCTTAATTTACTCCAAGATATAAGTGAGGAAAAATTTAATCATTTAAAAAAATCAAGCCAAGGGATTAAAAAATACTTCCGTTTGCTTCATGGTTCGCAAATCGACAAACCAGAATCAGCTGCAATACATCAAATGCACCTAGGAAGCATTGACGTTAATATAATGACCAAATTAGACAAGGAAAATTACAATCATAAAAAAGAAGTCCTGCCAACTACTCATAATGATGCACACGCAGCCCTCAGAGGTTTCGCAAAAAGCAAACTCAATTCATCTTTGATTTTATCTGCTGGTATGAATCCAAAGCTCTTTAGTTATTTCGAAGATTTTGAAGATTTTTTTCCAGACAAAGCGTGTAATTTTAACAAAAAAATCATTATTAAAGTTAGCGATTATAGATCAGCACTCATTCAAGGTAAGTTCTTCGCCAAAAAAGGTTTATGGGTTTCAGAATTTAGAATAGAATCTGGACTCAACTGCGGTGGACACGCATTTTCAACGAACGGAATGTTACTTGGTCCTATTTTGGCAGAGTTTAGAGACAAAAAAGAAGATATCTTTAATGAGTTATATCCTTTGTTTATAAAAGGACTTCAATTGAAGAATAAAAATGTACCGATTACAAAACCAACAATCCGATTGTCTGCTCAAGGAGGTGTTGGTACAGCAGAAGAACAAGAATTTCTTATTCAACACTACAAAATTGATAGCGTTGGCTGGGGAACGCCTTTTCTACTAGTGCCACAAGCCACAACTGTTGATCAAAAAACGATCAAAAAGCTTATAACAGCAAGGGAAAGTGACCTCTATTTAAGTAACATTTCTCCACTTGGAGTACCACTAAATAATCTTAGAGGAAATTCAAAAGATTTGGAGAAAAAGACGAATATTAACAACAAAAGACCCGGAAGTTCATGTCCTAAAAAGTATTTAGCACAAAATAAAGAGTTTACGAATCATAATATATGCACTGCTTCCCGACAATATCAACACCTTAAAATACAGGCACTTCAAGCAGAAAAGCTATCTACTGAAATTTATCAAAAACGAGTTAAGAAAATCACAGACAAGTCATGTATTTGTGTGGGATTAGGGACATCCACTTTATTAAAACATAATTTAGATACAAGCAGAGAAGGAAGAGGAGTTTCAATTTGTCCAGGTCCAAACTTAGCCTATTTTTCAAAAACAATGAAGCTAACTAACATTTGTGATCACATTTATCATCGAGATAATGTAATTGAACGTACCGATCGTCCAAATATGTATATCAAGGAACTTCGACTATACCTGAAGGACTTCAAAAACAAAATTCAAGAGTTAGAACACAATCGTTCACCAAAAGAGGAAAAACAAGTTAAAAAGTATGCTCTAAATTTATTAAACAGTATTAAATATTATAGAGATAATTTCAGAGAATTACCCAATTATTTTATAGCGCAAAAAAAGCAAATTTCAAAAGAACTTCAATTGACTAAAAATCATATAGAAGCTCTAAAGATCAAGGCTAAGTTGTAAGTTTTTCAATTTACATTGAATTCCTTATTGTTCATTTTAATCGAAAAAAGTTATGCTTGAGATACAATCTATAGGCTTGTTAAATTTAAGGAACAAAATGAAAATAATTTCAGTTAATTTTTTGTAACTCACAAAAAAACAAGGCTATATTTTTGGACTTCACCACATAAGCTATACCTTTGCAAGAAATTGAAGCAAAAATGCTTTGATTAGATATTAATACACAAAGACAGATAGTATGAGTCAAGTTAAACAAAATGACAAAGTAAAAGTACATTACACTGGTAAATTAGCAAACGGCGAAGTTTTCGACAGTTCATTAGAGCGTGAGCCAATGGAATTCGAAGTAGGTAAAGGACAATTGATTCCAGGTTTCGAAAACGGAGTAATTGACATGAAGGTGAATGAAAAGAAAACGATTGTTATCCCATCTGCTGAAGCGTATGGAGAGCCACGTCAGGAATTAATCCAAGAGGTACCAAAAGATCGTTTACCTGAGGAAATTAAACCAGAAGTTGGAATGGGCTTAGTTTCAAAAACACCAGATGGAAATGAAATTCAATTGGTTGTAAAAGAAGTGAAAGATGATGCTATTGTTGTAGATGGTAACCATCCATTAGCGGGACAAGAATTAACATTTGATGTAGAAATCGTTGGAATCAACGGATAAACAAACAAATATTTTAAAAAAAAGGTGAGGTTTAAATCTCACCTTTTTTTATGTGCTAATCTAAAAAAAAATACTACTAAAATCTGATTCATAAAAAACCATGTAGGCTGCGCTACTATTTAGAATTAGTCTAAATTATAACTGATATAAATCATATTTTTTACGTCTACGATTTTTGTTAAATATTCATAAACCTATTTATATTTGCACCATGGAAATCATCTATTTAATGTTGATCGTAAGTTTACTCATAGCCTTGGTGTTTTTGGCTTCATTTATTTGGGCAAATAAAACAGGGCAATACGACGATGACGTTACACCAGGCATGCGCATTTTGTATGACGATGAAGAGGTAAAAGAGGTAAAAGAGGTAAAAGAAGTTAAAGAAGAAACAAATAAAAACAACCAAATAAATAAAAATGGAAGTAATAGAAGTAAAGTATGACAATAAAATTGTAAAATACTTCGCGTATGCAACAATTTTTTGGGGAGTTATTGGAATGTTGGTCGGTTTAGTGGCAGCACTTCAATTGGCATTCCCTGATTTTTTTAACGACTACCTTGGATATAAACTTATCTCATTTGGTCGTATTCGTCCACTACATACCAACGCAGTGATATTCGCATTTGTTGGAAATGCAATATTTACAGGAGTTTATTATTCCATGCAACGTTTACTTAAAACACGTATGTGGAGTGACAAGTTGAGTTATATTAACTTCTGGGGTTGGCAATTAATAATTGTTTCGGCAGTTATTACACTACCAATGGGATTCACTTCTACAAAAGAATACGCGGAATTGGAATGGCCAATTGACATTGCTATAGCAGTAATGTGGGTAATATTTGGTTGGAATATGTTCGCTACTATTTTGGTTAGACGTGTAAAACACATTTATACTGCAATATGGTTTTACTTAGCAACCTTTGTTACCGTTGCTGTACTACACATTTTTAATTCTTTTGAAGTACCTGTACACTTTATGAAAAGTTATTCTTGGTATTCAGGAGTTCAAGATGCATTAGTACAATGGTGGTACGGACACAACGCAGTTGCCTTCTTCTTAACAACACCATTCTTAGGACTGATGTATTACTTTGTGCCTAAAGCAGCAAATCGGCCTATTTACTCATACAAATTATCAATAATCCACTTCTGGGCTTTAATATTTATATACATTTGGGCTGGACCTCACCATTTATTATACTCTAGTTTGCCAGATTGGGCACAATCTCTTGGTGTTGTATTCTCAATTATGTTGATTGCACCATCTTGGGGTGGTATGTTAAACGGATTATTAACACTTCGTGGTGTTTGGGATAAGGTAAGAGACAGTGCTGTACTAAAATTCTTCGTAGTAGCATTGACAGCATACGGGATGGCCACTTTTGAAGGTCCCCTACTCTCTTTGAAAAATATTAATTCATTAACCCACTTTACTGATTGGACAATTGCACACGTTCACGTTGGTGGATTAGGTTGGAATGGAATGCTTGCATTTGGAATGCTTTACTATTTATTCCCTAGACTTTTCAAAACAGAACTCTACTCAAAATCGTTAGCTAACGCTCACTTTTGGATTGCAACATTTGGAATAGTATTATGGGCAATACCTATGTATTGGGCTGGATTTAGTCAAGGATTAATGTGGCAAGAATTCAATCCAGATGGTACGCTTGCAAATCCTGATTTCTTAACTACGGTAACAGCATTGAAACCATTTTACATCATGCGTTCATTCGGTGGTTTAATCTACATCATAGGTGTATTATTAATGGGATACAACTTAATTAAAACTGCTAAAAAGGAACATTTGCTAACAATGAGGTGGTTGAAGTAACCTCTTCAATTAATAAAAAGCATGACGAAAAAGATGAATACTGGCACCGAGTTATCGAGCGTAAACCTGTTAGATTACTTGTGTTTAGTATAATTGTGATTGCAATTGGTGGAGCCGTGGAAATTATACCAACTATGGCAGTAAAATCAAACATAAAACCAATAGCTCAAGTTAAACCTTACACACCTCTTGAATTAGAAGGTAGAGATATTTATATTCGAGAAGGTTGTGTTCAATGTCACTCTCAAATGGTACGTCCGTTGCGTTTTGAGACAGAAAGATATGGAGAATACTCCAAAGCTGGAGAATTTGTATACGACCATCCATTCTTATGGGGATCTAAAAGAACAGGTCCTGATTTAGCTCGAGAAGGTGGACTGCGAAGTGATTCTTGGCATTATGGTCACTTGATCATCCCAAAACAATGGTCACCAGGTTCAATTATGCCTGCATATCCATGGCTTGCAGAGGATGACTTAAATACAGAATATTTGGAGAAAAAGATTACTGTAATGCAAAGTTTGGGTGTACCCTATCCAGAAGGTTATGAGAAGGAAGCTCTTGCAGACCTTAAAGAACAAGCAAAAGAAATTGCTAGCAACATTGTTAATGATTTAAGTAAGGAAGAAAGTAACGTAAGTGTCGATGAAATTGCAAACAAAGAAATCGTCGCAATCATTGCTTACCTACAACGATTGGGTACAGATATTAAAGCTGTTCCTGCTGAAGCTGGTGATGAAGAAATCGAAACATCAATGAAATAATTAAAATATGCTTAGATACATTAAACATAATATGTCAGAGATTGCGGGAATAGAAATATTCCCCATCATCTCTCTCCTCATTTTTGTTCTGTTCTTCGCAGCAGTTCTTTGGAGAATATTTAAAATGACAAAATCCGAAACAGAATCATATAGTCATATACCTTTAATGGAAGACCAGGATTCACAAGATACTAACGAGACTAAAGATTAATTATGAAAAAAGTAATGAACTTAAAAAAATCAATCCTTCTAGGTGTTTTATCCCTCGGTTTCGCTTTCATTGCAAACAGTCAGGACGGCAAAGCATTATACGAATCAAAATGTAGCGTTTGCCATATATTAGGCAAGGATGCTACAGGTCCAAACTTAATTGGAGTTAAAGCCAAATGGGAAGGTGAAGAAGACAACCTTTATGAATGGGTTCTAAATCCAGCAAAATTAGTAGCGTCTGGAAAAAGTGAACGTGCTAAAGAAGCTGAAGATTTTAGTGCAGCTTTTATGCCACCACAAAACATCAGTCTCGAAGAAGCAAAAGCGGTAATCGATTATGCCGACGCATGGGAACCGCCTGCACCTGCTTCAACATTACCAACTGATGAAGTATCAAGTACAAGTGCTACTAGCGATGCTGAAAATGTAACTTATGTTGATAATTATGAATCAAATTTAACGATGTTTAAGGTGTTTCTCTTTATCATCCTTGTTTTACTATTGGGAATATATGTTGTTTCGCGAAGTACTTCTGCCCTGATGGCTTCTGAATTATACAGAGAGAAAATTGCAGAAATTCATAACCGATCAAAGAAGGACAATAAAACATTAACTATTTTAATGGTGTTAGGATTTATTGGAAGTAGTCAAATCGCTAATGCCTTGTCTTTTTCTGCACCCAATGCTAAAGCTGCTGACTTAGAGCTATGGGTTTATGTAACCTCCGCAGATTTGAATGCTTTAGTTATTATAACACTTCTTCTCTTAGCATTTTTACTTCACATGATTAGAATGTTCTACAAAACTTTGAGACTGATAAAGCCCAAGGAGGTAGCAGTTAATGCAGACGGTACCAAAGAAAGTTCGAGAAGTTCATTAGCACAAGCATTACAAGGTGGTGTAGCAATTGAAGACGAATATAAAGTTGATTTAGGACACGACTATGATGGTATTAGAGAGTTAGATAACCCTATGCCTCCATGGTGGGTAGCTGGATTTATCATCTCAATAATTTTCGGTATTGTTTATGTTTTCCATTATCATATACTTGGAACTGGAGATTTGCAAGAAGCAGAATATAATAAGTCAATTGCTCAAGCAGAAATACAAATTGCTGAATACCGTAAAGCAAATGCAATGAATATTGATGAGACAAATGCGACGTTGATGGAAGATCAAGCTGACCTTATGGAAGGAAAAGCGCTCTATCAAAATAATTGTGCTGTTTGTCACACCGAAAATGGTGGTGGTGAAATTGGACCGAACCTAACAGATGATTATTGGGTGTATGGTGGCGATGTAAAAGACATTTTTAAGGTGATCAAAAAAGGAGCACCTAAAGGAATGCCTGCTCACGAATCTAAATTCAATCCTGTTCAAATACAACAAGTTTCATCTTATGTTTTACACTTTGATGAAGTTACAGAAGCTGATGGTGGTAAAGCACCTGAAGGTGAACTAGTGGAATAAATACCACTTATTATATTAAATACACCAATTCTTTACGTTAATCACAAAAAGAATTGGTGTATTTCTCAAATTTTAAACACTCTACAAATAAACAATTTAATGTTATGGCAAATGTAGATGATTTATACGAAGACGAATTTAGAGACTCCATCTCAACTGTTGATGAAGACGGTAAAAGGATCTGGGTATATCCTAAAAAACCAAAAGGTTTCTTTCATAAATGGAGACTCGTTTTAAGTATTTTTTTACTGGTCCTTCTATTTGCTGCTCCACATATTAACATTGGTGGTCAACCCTTAGTTTTAATAGGTATTCTCGAACGTAAATTTGTATTATTTGGACAAGTATTTTGGCCACAAGATCTCTACATATTTGCCTTCACAATGATTTTGCTCATTGTCTTCATAATTTTATTTACTGTAGTTTTTGGACGTATTTTTTGTGGTTGGATTTGTCCCCAAACAATATTTATGGAATTTGTGTTTCGTAAAATTGAATATTGGATAGAAGGAGATTGGACGCATCAAAAGAAGCTTAATAAACAGCCATGGAATCGAGAAAAAATCTTTAAGAAAACAGCCAAGCATTCCATATTTCTGCTGATTTCATTCCTAATTGGAAATACATTTTTAGCCTACATTATTGGAGCAGATGAATTGTGGAAAATTCAAACCGATCCATTAACTGCGCACTTAGGCGGATTTATCGCAATGATTGTTTTTTCACTCGTTTTTTACGGTGTATTTGCATTTTTAAGAGAACAAGTGTGTACCACCATTTGTCCTTATGGCCGTTTACAAGGTGTTTTACTTGATAAAGACTCTATTATTGTTGCTTATGACCACAAACGTGGTGAACCAAGAGGTCGTTTTAAAAAAATGAAGTTCGAGCGGAAGAAAATAAAGGAGATTGTATCGATTGTAAACAATGTGTTCATGTTTGTCCTACCGGAATTGACATCAGAAATGGAACTCAATTAGAGTGTGTCAATTGTACAGCATGTATTGATGCTTGTGATGATATCATGGAAGCGGTAAACTTACCTAAAGGACTCATCCGATACGCCTCTGAAAGTAATATTGAAGGCGGTAAAAAATTCAAATTTACCAAAAGAATGAAGTCCTACTCTGCCCTTCTAGTTTTACTTTTAGTAATATGGGGAACATTGATCGGAACACGAACAGATTTTCAAGCTGTTGTATTGAAGAAAAGAGGATCTTCTTATCAAACATTAGATAATGGGATGATAAGTAACATATACGAATTGGAATTAATCAATAAATCCAAGGATTCTTTTGAGATTTCATTAAAACTCGAAGATGATATTAAGGGTGAAATCAACGTTACAAAATCTCCCTTACATTTAGGCCCTGAGGAAAGTACAAAGAACAATTTTATAATAAAATTGGATGCCAATGAGCTGAAAAGAGGACAGAAAAAGTTAAAAATTCGCGTAATGGGAGACGATGAAGAATTGCTCAAGGTCAAAACAAGTTTTATTGGACCATTATTATAATTAAATTTTAGAGAGATGAATTGGGGTCACGGAATTACAATTGCACTTGTTGCATTTATGTCGTTTATCGTTTACATGGGAGTTATATTAATTAAAACCCCCACGGAATTAGTTAGTCCAGATTATTATAAAAATGAAGTGGTGTACGAGCGTGAAGTAACAGCGCAACAGAATGCCATTAACAACGAAAGTAATTTGGAAATTGAAAACACTGAAGAAGGGCTTTTTTTACAGATCAACACAATTGATGAAGTTAAAAAAGCACATATCAAACTTTATCGTGCAAATGCTAAAGATAGCGATGTAAATATTGCTTCTGATGGGAAAAGTGTATTTATCAACAAAGAAAAACTTACAGCAGGAAAATATTACCTAACTGTTGACTGGAAAGTGAACGATAAGAATTTTCAATTGAGAGAAACCGTATGGATTCAATAATAAATATTGTTTTTATTGCCTTTAGCTTAGGTTTGGTCACCAATTTACATTGTATTGGGATGTGCGGACCTATTGCCATGGCTTTACCTCTTAATCGTAAATCTAAAACAACAATTGCTGGTGGTATTACTGCGTACTCTTTAGGAAGAAGTTTTGGTTATACTACAATGGGAGTTATTGTTGGTTTGATTGGTCTGAGTGCATCTATGTTAGGTGTACTTCAATGGCTAAGTATCGCTTCTGGAGTTCTTATCATAATATTTGCATGGGGTGCATACTACAAAGGAAAAGCAAGAACATCATGGTTTAACAAATGGGTGATGAAAGCAATGTCAAGGTTTTTGAAGAGTAAACCAGCTGGTACACCAAAATTAATCGGTATAGGTTTTATCAATGCGTTTTTACCCTGTGGAATGG
Organism: Brumimicrobium salinarum; assembly: GCF_002844555.1. Lineage (GTDB taxonomy): Bacteria > Bacteroidota > Bacteroidia > Flavobacteriales_D > Crocinitomicaceae > Brumimicrobium > Brumimicrobium salinarum. The sequence goes on along the minus strand of NZ_PJNI01000002.1, from coordinate 38,595 downwards.
TCTATGTTGCACTTATCAGCGCTTTAAATGTTGGTGGAATAGAAAATGCAATGTTGTATATGTTTTTCTTCGGTTTAGGAACATTACCTGGTTTTCTTTTTCTTGGAGCTATGAAAGATTATTTTGCGAAAATGCAAGTTTTTAATCGTAAAATGGTATTGGCTAGCCTAATTTCATTAGTAGGAGTTTTTATGATTTTACGAGGAATGAACCTTGGAATTCCTTACGTTAGTCCTAAAATGGAGATGGTCGTTTCTGCTCAGAAAGAAACAAAAAAAGAAACAAAAAATATTGAGGCTAAGATGTCATGCTGCTCCCAAAAAGATGAGGAAGGATGTGATAAATAGTCTACCAAATTTAAAGTAAATTATGGAAAACTTATCTCAGGAAGAATGGAAAGCTCTCTTAAAAGCTAAAAATAATGCAATCATTATCGATGTTAGAAGACCAGAAGAATGGGAAGAAGGAATTATTCCTCACTCGAAATTGATCAACATTATGGATCCTGGAAATTTCGTAAAAGACATTGAAAAATTAGACAAAGATATGCCGTATTTTATATATTGTAGAAGCGGTGCCAGAAGCGAACAAGCGTGTATTGCTATGAACCGAATGGGGTTTAAGGAAACATACAATTTAGTGGGTGGTATACTCGACTGGAAAGGTGAAATTCAAAAGTAATACCTGAATTCTACCTTGTCAGTTAACCGTTTGTTCAGATGATTGACGGCTTTGATATATTTATTGGTAAAGTATCGCATAGGCATTTTATTTTAATATACACATGAGGATTTTCCAAAATTGAATATATTGATTCCGCTATGATTAGTGGTAGTAAATTCTATTTTACTAATCAGGCATCGAATAGGAACTAAGCTCAAATAATTCCAATTTAGCTGTTTTAAAACGACTCTACATTTAACCCGGATTATTAACTTCATCTCGATAAACTCGATACATTGCGTTGAACTCGCAAGCTCGGTTCAGCACATTTCTTATTTTCAACAACAATTAAACTCGTTTTTAGACTTAGCTTAATTCTAAAACCAAAGTTTTGGGTATAAAAAAAGGAGCAATATTGCTCCTTTTCACATTATCTATCGACTATTAATTGTCAACCATACCTTTGATAGTTACCATTTTTGTTGATCCTGGAATGTTTGCAGTTACAGTAACTGTTTTATTCATAGGTTTTCCCGCTTGAGCTGCATTAGATTCAAAAGTTACCTCCAATTCTCCTTCTTCTCCTGGCATAATAGGCTCTTCTGGTTTACGAGGCACTGTACATCCACATGAAGCTTTAGCATCATTTATGATAAGTGGTTTATCACCTGTGTTTTTTACAGTAAAAACAGTTGATACAGGAGTTTCTTTTGGAATAGCTCCAAAATCATAAACATTTGGAGTAATTTCCATTGTTGTTTGATTAGCTAATCGCTCCTTCTCTGCCTCTTCTTGTTTTTTCTTTCTTTCTTCAGCTGCTTTTTTTAATTCTTCAGCAGACTGCGATCCAGCAGAAAGTTTTGATCTCTTCTCTCCCTCTTTCACTTCAATGTTTGCATCTACTCCATTATCATTGGTACAAGAAAACGTCATAAAAGCAATTGAAAATACCCAAAGTATCTTTTTCATAATTATCTATTCTTTAAAGTTACAAACACAAATATATAAAATGTATTTTCTTAAATTAATTTAATCCTACTTTTTCGTAACGACCAGTCTGTAAAGTTTTATACGCTTCCATGAAAATTTCATTTTTCACATTGAAAATTTGATAAAACGCCTGATAATCCCAAATATTTTGTGCAACCATTGCCTTTAACCTTATTTTTAAAAGGTTTTCACTAATCGCATAATCTTCTTCAACCATTGCTAAAGAGCTGTCTTCCTTCACTGCGTAATCAAAGAACTCATTCATGAATTTTTCGTCTACCTCAAACTCATTTTTAAAACTTTCGATTGTATTGTATTGCCGTTTGATTTTTTTTCTATTCTCGTTAGCATAAGCTAAAGAAAACGTATTGATCACTCCTGATCGACTCAATGACTTATAAAAGTTGGAATATTCAAGCGTATCTAATGGCACGAATATATCAGGCATTATTCCACCACCTCCGTATACGTCTCTTTCTTTAATCAGGGTCTTGTGGATTAATGAATCGGGTAAATTAATACTGTCTTTATGCATCATCTCTCCATGTTCAAAACGTTCCATATAGTCATTTCTATATGCATTCAAATCTTCATAAGGTTTTTGAATAAACCTTCCACTCGGAGTGTAATATCTAGCAATCGTTAATCTTAATTGCGATCCATCAGATAGTTCAATTGGTCTTTGCACCAATCCTTTTCCGAATGAACGACGTCCAATCACTAGGCCTCTATCCCAATCTTGAATGGCTCCAGATAAAATCTCGCTCGCTGAAGCTGAACTTTCATCAATCAACATAATTAATCTTCCTTTTTCAAAATCTCCTTTAGTATCTGCTTTTAAAACACTTTTTGGTTGTTTCCTACCTTCAGAATAAACGATTAACTTTTCATCAGCTAAAAATTCATCAGCAACATATTTGGCGGCGTAAAGCAGTCCACCTCCGTTACCTTGCAAATCAAAAATTAAATCTTTCATTCCTGCTTTTTTCAATTTTTTAATTGCCGCTTTCACTTCATCTTTCGTTGTTCTTGAAAAGTTCGTCAGCTTGATATAACCAACTTTATCATCAACCATGTAAGCACTCACCACTGAATGAACTGGAATATTATCTCGTGTGACAGTGTATTTAATGGTTTGTTTTTTATTTCTTAGAATAGTGATTTTAACCTTTGTTCCTTTCTCTCCGAGCAATCGTTCTCTTACTCCAGAATTCTTTAATCCAACGCCAGCTATAGTTTCTCCATCTACACTAATGATTTGATCCCCTGCCATAACTCCCAATTTTTCGGAAGGTCCACCAGGAATTGGGTTAACTACCAATAATGTGTCTTTCAAGATATTAAATCGTATTCCTACACCCACAAAACTACCATTTATGCGTTCGTTGGCTTGTTTTACTTCATCTGCTGGTATGTATGTTGAATGTGGATCTAATTCCTCCAACATTGAAACGATAGCAGCCTCTGAAATCTTTTGGTTAGGCACCTTGTCAACATACATTCGATCAATATATGTATACACTTCATACATTCGCATCATGTCAGGATCATCTACTTGACTAATTGTATGTGTGGTAACGAGAACAGTTAAAAATAGAAATAATAATCTTTTCATTGTTTTGTTTTTTATGGTCTACTGCAAATCTATGTCCAAAAATAAAAGTTCGGATGAATATAAACGCAGAATATAAAGATTTGTTTTCAATCTAACCTGTATTATTCAACCCTTTTCATTCTTTAAATGAAAAATAAATCGATTTTAGACATTTATTCTGACCTTGTAGGGTATAAAACTATTCTAAGTTTTGGGGAGCAATGTTTTATTACTTGGCTTCATTTGATAACACATTTCAATTGAAATTTATTGTTATAGAATATCATTATCTTTAAAAGAAGCTACGCCTCTAAAATTTAGAATATTCTCATGAACCGAGCTTGCGAGCTCAACGCAATGTATCGAGTTTATCGAGATGAAGTTAATAATTTGAGCTAAGTCTTTTAAACAAACAATTGTTAATCTATTCTTCCATAGTGGCACAGTTTTCCATGGGGTTTTAGTTTAAATTTGTAAAAAGTCCAAAAATTCATGTACAAAGCAATATTTGTGTTATTTCTGTTTTCGATTCATTGTTCATTAACTGCTCAAGTAATGGAATTCGATCAACTTGAAATGCGTTATGATCAAAAACAATTTAAAAGTGTTTACAGAAAAGCAAACCGACTATTAGACAATCCGGCTTACGATTTTTCTTTTGTTCCAAGTTATTACTTGGCACTTTCTCAGCTACAATTGGCTCAAAGTGATCGGTGGAGAAAAAGGCATCAATATGCGGTTGGAGAAGCCATTGAAACATTTGAAGAACTCAACAAAAGTTTAGAAGGAAAAGAAGTCTTAAAAGTACATCAATATGAACTGAGTATTTTAAAAAGTGATTTAAAGCAATGGATGTATGAACTTAAGCTAAAAGGTGATGATAAAACTTTTAAACAAATAGAACGTTTAACCCAATCTGTTTTAGAAAATGTACCCGAAGTTATTGACATGAAGGAGGATTTGCTTGAACCTGTAAACAAACCAATTGTAGAAAATGTACTTGATGTTTCTGCACAACGCATGAATTTAATTCAATCCTCTGAAAAACTATTAGGAATTCCATATAAATGGGCTGGAAATACACCTAAAGGATTTGATTGTAGTGGTTTTACTTGCTATTTGGCAGAACAAGAAATGAATCAGCAATTAAACCGAAGGGCAGCTGATCAATATAAATTTGCCACAAAAGTTAAACGTAAAAATGTTCAACCTGGAGACTTGGTTTTTTTTGATAATGGTTCAGGAATATCACATGTTGGAATCGTATATTCATTAAACAATAATAGTATTCAAATGATTCATGCCAGTACCAGTATAGGTATTTCAATTGTAGATATTTATCAATCTTCCTATTGGAAACAAAGAATTGCTGGTTTTGGAACTTACTTTAAAGACTAATTGTGGGTCTTTTAATGAAAATAAGCAAAATACTTAATACTGAAATAAAACCTCCACATACATAAAAAAGCATAGGTTTTAGAAGTGTCTGAACCTCAAAAATGAGTATTACTGATAAGAAAATGAATAGTAAGTAGTTTATAATACCTAATAAGTGTTGAGCTTTCGGCATACCTTTCTTAATAAAACCACCCATTAACGCAAAGACTCCGGTTCCAAGCTGGAAAATTATACCTCCACTGAGGAAGTTCCAATGTTCGATTAGCCAATCAGGATTAAACAACCCTATAATTGGAAGGAACAAAGGAGCTAGGATAATTAATAATAGCAAGACAAATATTGGCTTGGACAATTCGTTTCTTTTGACTAACCAAGCTAAAGAGAAAAATGTGATAAAGCCTACTGCTAAAATAGAAACAAACTTGAAGTTGCTAATGAAATTTATAACACCAAAGATCATCAACAAGGCAAGTATTAGCAATACAATTACACTCAACAAACTTAATATCCCGATTGGTCTATTCATTTGATTTGTTTAAAATGAAGTCCTTAATCGCAAATCCTAATATCAAAAGGATTAGCAAAAGTGAACCTGTAAAAGAAATCATATTGGCAGTTTTATATTTTTGAACTTCAAATTTCATTTCTAAATCATAACTTCCTGCTTCAAGTAACATTCCACGCAATAAATAATTTACCCGCATTATATCAACTTTTTCACCATTAACATAAGCGTTCCATCCATCTGGATAATATATTTCTGAAAAGACTGCGAATTGTGGCTCATCAATGTCCACTTTGTAGGTTAGAGCATTAGGTGCGTAAGATGTCATTTCAATTTGTCCATTTCCGCTAAAAGTAAGGGAAGGCAAACGAGTGGCATCTTCTTCATTGATAATCACCTCATTTTGAGGATCAAAATCATGTATCTTTTGGATATTAACCAATGTTTCAAAACTATTTAAACTATCTTTTTTCAATTCAGCTGTCGGAATCCAATTAGTCTGTCCATTAACATCCACCACATAACTAGAATTAGTTCCTGAATTAACAACAGGACTTATATCTAATGTAATGGTATCTCCAGTAAACAACTTCAGCTTTTCTCTACCCGAAATGGTATCAGATGCTTTTAATTTATTGTTTACAATTAATTGTGCTGCCTGCGTACTTTCAATCAAAAACCTATTGCCTAAAGCCAGTATTTCTTGATTGGCCGTTGGCTGCACATTTACCTCTTTAACAAACCAAGCATTCCCAAGTGCCATAGGATTTCTATTCACCTGATTCTTTTGAATGAAATATTTTACATTCAACATATTTAAGACATCCATATTGTTATAATTAATATGGAAATCCTTAACATTTTGAATTCTTCTTAGTTTCGCACCATGATAACCATTAATAGCCTTATGAAAATAGGAAGCACGAGAACTATTGAATCCAAGAGCAGGCTCATAAACACGATAATTCGTATTTAAACCTAAAGTTTGAAACTTCTTCAACCATAATTCATCATTATTTACACGCCCTCGCGGTCCATTTTTATCAACTTTAACCGCTTCAATTTTCTTTTTTAAAGTTGGATCTTGTGCAATCTCTTGTTCCAAGATTTGTTTATCTGCCTTGGTTGGTGATACAGGGAAGTCTTTTTCTGTACTTTTCACCCAATAATCATACGCCCTGCCGTTCGATTTTTTATTATTGAGATAATTTAAACTAATAGGAACTAAGTCTATGAGTATAAAGGCCAAAAGACCAAATAAAATATACTCTTTCCTAATTGGCTTTTTAAGGTATAACCAAATCAGAACAAATCCTATTACCAAAAACAAGAGTGATCGAAGCATACTACTCTGATAAATTGATTTCCGCACTTCAATTAAAGCTGAAAACTGACTATCTACCCTTTTCATTTGTTGATCGACAACTTGTTGCACCTGATTGGGATTATTAATATCAATACCATTTTCTAATAATACCTGAGGGTCTTCGTTAGCCAATTGCGCCCGAACTTGATCTTCGTATCCATAAACTAGGTTTGCTTCTTCATTTGAGAGATAACCATCTCCGAGTCCTGTAAATGTAAGTATAACTAAAAGTCCAGCCATAATTCCCGAAGCAATATAAAAAGGCTGAATACGGTCTTTAATCTCCTCCTTTCTTTTAAATAATTCATTTAAAAATAAAACTGCTAATAGTGGAATAGTTAATTCCACAACAACTAAAATGATGGTAACTGCTCTAAATTTGTTGTAGAAAGGAATGTAATCAATAAAAAAATCTGTAAGCCCCATAAAGTTTTTACCCCATGAAAGCATTAATGCTAAAAGAGTTGCCGCTAAAAGTCCCCATTTAAAAGGACCTTTAAGGTAAATCATTCCTAAAACGGCAAGAAAAAACACAATAATTCCGATATAAACAGGACCTGAAGTAAACGGCTGATTTCCCCAATAAATATTGTTTTGTGCAACCAATGTTGCTTTTGAACGCATTTCAGGCTCACGCAATAAATCAGAAAACTGACTATTAGACAATGCTGCACTGCCTCCACCCTTTATATTTGGTGAAATTAGCGTCATTGACTCTTTGATTCCATAACTCCACTGTGTAATGTAGTCTTTATCAAGTCCAGAAGTGGTGTTTTTGTTATTAGCGCTTCCATCTACGCCAATTGTAATATCATTTCCTCCTCTAATTGTATGTTTAGCGTAGTCATTGGTCAAAGAAAGGTTTCCATAATTCATTCCTAGCGCAAACACATAAGCAATGAGCAAACCACCTGTTACCTTAGCAAAATGGAGTAAACGTCTGTTTTTTAATTGATAAATAAATTCAGCAATTCCCAAGAATAGAAGTATCATTCCAATATAGTAGGTCACCTGAACGTGATTTGACATAACCTCCAAGGTCATAAATAAAGCGGTTAATAAAATCCCCCATTTCAAATTATGACGATAAGCCATATAAAAAGCTCCAATGAGCGGAGGAGCAAATCCAATAGCCGCTGCTTTGGTATTATGTCCAGCTTGTAAAACAATTATATAATAAGAAGAAAAAGCAAAGGCAAAAGCACCTAAAATAGCAACTTTAGGATTCACTTTCATAAACAAAAGCATCAAATAGAAACCTAATAAATAAGCGAAAAACATACCTGCGGGGGAACTCATCCATAGATGAAACGCTTTGTATGCATGGGACAAAATATTCCCATCATATTTTGTTGAAATTTGATACGATGGCATTCCTCCAAACATAGAGTTTGTCCATAACGGTTCTTCATCAGCTACTTCTCTATAATGGGCTATTTCATTGGAAGCTCCTTTGAACTGTTCAATATCGTGTTGTTTTAAACCATAGCCTGAAAACTGAGGTTGAAAATAAATTAGCGTTGTAATAATAAATAAAGCGAAGGCTAATAAATGTATCCAATTGTGCTTAAGTAAGGATTTTAAATTGATTTTTCTCATCGTAGAAGACATTTGGCGCTATGTTTTATGCGTTTTATTAATTCGTAAATATAATTAAAGTATGGAGTAAATAATAAGCTAGGTCAAAATTTTAACCATGTATGGTTTCCTTTTTGCCATATTTCTTCATAAGCTCTGCCTCATAAGTAAGGAAGTCTTGCCATCTTTTATCAACATCTATTGTTGAAGCATGTTTTTTTGCAAAATTTAAAAACATCGTATAATGTCGGGCCTCACTTTCCATCAATTCTCTATAAAACACCCTCAATTCAGGATCTGATATATTTTCAGACAACAATCTAAACCGCTCACAGCTCCTAGCTTCAATCATAGCTCCAAAAAGCATTTTTTCAACAAATTGTTGCTCTTTGCTTCCTCCTTTTTTAATAAATGCCAATAAATCATGAATGTATTCATCCTTTCGTTCTCTTCCCAACTTTAAGTTTCGTTTAAGAATCTCTCGATGAACCATTTGGAAATGCTCCATTTCCTCTTTCACCAACTCCCCCATTGCTTCAACGACATCAGGATATTCAGGAAACTTCACGATTACCGTTATCGCATTAGATGCTGCTTTTTGTTCACAATATGCATGATCAGTGAGTATCTCTTCAATATTTTTCTCAACGATATTTACCCATCGTGGATCGGTTGGTAATTTTAATCCTAACATAATTTTTTTACACAAAAATAGACTTTGAACATCAAATACCAATCTTCTGAAGGAAATTTCGTTCTTTTCATTTGATTTCCATATAGAACAAAACAAACGCTCAAGCTTTAATCCTTTACTGCAATGCTTGGATAGTAAAACACTGTGCACGAAAGAATTCCAAAACATAAAATCTATATTCTTTATATCTGGTTTTTAAAAACTTATCCATTTTAACATTGTAGATTAAGCAATTTTTTTTTGTATGAAGGCAAATACTCGATAGATAAAAAACAACACGTAGATAAATTTATACTATTGTCCGATTAAAAAATCATTACACACAACTTAGGTTTTCCAATTCAAAAATTCTTTCTTTTCATTTTTTTATTCAATTCCTTAAAACTTTTCAATGGTTTTCATGCGATGCGCTGAACCTGTTGAAGTGAGCTTGCATCGCTGCGGTTCTTGATAAAAAAACGAAACAACCGACCAACGGGAGCTCACGAACACAATTGAAATAAACAAGGTGAGTAACAAAATCAATGGAATTCCATGGCGAGGGCTCGGGATGGAATCCCAAGCGCTCCGAACTTAGCTTTTAGCCAAAACAATAGTCTAGGTTTATTAAGTAGCGTATGACACTGAATTATCAGACAACCTCGTAAATTTTTAAAGGTATTATTTAGACAACAATTATAATTTAATAAAAATTTTGTTACTTTTGAACAATTAGAATAATCTATGAAACATTTAAGAAACCAATGAAACAATTAGCACTTTTCGTTACTTTACTCTGTGTATCTTTTGGTTATAGTCAAACAGCTGACTTTACAACTCCAAACTTTAATATTTGTATTAATGATTGTATTGATTTTACTGATGCATCAACAGGAACCAATATTTCAACTTGGGACTGGACATTTAATGGAGCAGATACACCAACTTCTACAAATCAAAACCCAACAGGTATTTGCTATTCAACAGCAGGTACTTTCGATGTCACCTTAACAATTACAGATGATAACGGAACTAATGATATTACTTACCAAGTAACTGTTAGCAATTGTGCTACTGGACCAACTGCAGCATTTACCGCAGATACTTTAAAGGTATGTAAAGGCGATTGTATCTCATTTACGGATCTTTCTACTGGTGACCCTACATCATGGAGTTGGACATTTACAGATGCGGAACCTGAAATGTCAAATGTACAAAACCCACAAAACATCTGTTATGACAGTGCTGGAGTTTTTGACGTGACTTTAAATATTACAAGCGATACTGGTTCTGATCAAATTATTTCTACCGTTATCGTAGAAGATTTACCAATTATTGAAGGGTATGGAGATACAATTATTGATATTGGAGGTGCTGCCTTAATAGAAGCTAATCCTATTGATCCAGGAATATTCTTTTGGGATCCAGCAGATGATTTGGATTGCTCAACTTGTTATGACGCTATTGCCACACCTCTATTAACTACAACATACTATCCATCTCTTGAAGGTTTAAATGGTTGTATAGGTAGAGACACCGTAATGGTCTATGTGAATTTCGAGGAAATCGTTGAAGTACCAAGTGCTTTTTCACCCAATGAAGACGGTTTAAATGATACACTCAAGGTATTGGGCTTAGGAATTACAGAAATTGACTTTAAAATCTTTAATAGATACGGTCAAATGGTATTTTCTTCCACTGAACTAGATGAAGGCTGGGACGGAACCATGAATGGTGAAACACTAAACCAAGGCGTTTTTGTTTACACGTTGAGGTACTCACTTATTGACGGTACCGAAGGTGAAAAATCAGGCAATATTACACTTATAAAATAATATTATTATGAAATTTATATTTTTAGCACTTGCTATAATTTTAAGTTCTTTTGTTTTCGGGCAGCAAGGGAAAAACTTCAGTATGTTTTTTAATAATAACATGCAACATAACCCTGCTGCTGTTGGAACACAAAATAATGATCTAAAGGTATTTGCTAACTTTAGATATCAATATTTAACGGTTACGGATAAACCTTTCCAGACTATTTCTGCATCAGGTGAAGCCAAGCTTTTAAAATCACGTGAAAGAAACGGTTATCTAGGAATCGGAGCCTCATTTATAAACGATATGAGTGGTGACGGTCGTTATATGGTTAATAACATAAGTGTGCCAATTGCTTATCACATTTTTTTCAATGAGAACAATTCAATTTCACTTGGAGTTGCTCCTGGTTTATATCAGCGTTCTTTAGGTGGTGGAAACTTGACTTGGGGAAGTCAATGGAATGGTTATGAGTTTAACCAAGGAATGCCACCAGAAGCAATTGGGAATACATCTACTGCAAATTTTGATTTAGGTGCTGGATTATTTTATAAATTTCAATCGTCACCTTCAAACAAGGTATATGTTGGATTCTCAACTCAACACATTTTAGAGCCAGACATGCGTTTCAATGTTGGAGATGATTTATATAGAAGGTATATTGGTCAGTTTGGTATGAGTCATCGTTTCGATATGAGTTATTTTGGAATTTCTCCAAATGTACTGGCGGCTTTCCAAGGGCCTAATCAAAATATAATTTTTGGATCAAACTTTGATTTTTACTTACAAGAACCTTCTTTAAGAACTTTATTTTATACGCCAACAGTTTTCTCTTTTGGTATTTACCATAGATTAAAACAATCAATCATTGCTAATTTTCAGTTCTCCTTTAAAGGGATGACTATTTCTGCAGCCTACGATACGAATATAAATGCAATGCTACCAGCTTCTAAAAGTGTTGGTGGATTTGAAGTTTCATTTATATATGATATCATGTTGAATAGAAAAGCTAGATTTATTTATTAAAACTTGAATTATTTAGGACATCTCTATTTTTCTAAAGACAATCTCGCTTTACAACTTGCTAATATTTACGGTGATTTTGTAAAAGGTAGAGATTATTCATATTTACCAAAAGTTGTTCAAAATGGTGTGACTTTACATCGGAAAATAGATGATTACGTAGATCATCATCCTGATGTTGTAGAGCTACGGCGAAGTTTATATGAGGATTTACCAAAAATTGCTGGTATTGCCATAGATTTGTATTTTGACCATTTATTAGCGATTCATTGGCAGCAATATCATTCAGAACCTTTCAACGACTTTGTAAATAGATTTACAAAATATGCTATTCAAACTCAAAGTCATAGTTTTAAGAATCATTCTTTTACCTATCCTAATGATTTTATTCATCTGATGAATCTGATTCATGAACAAAAGTGGATTCAAGGTTATAAATCACTAGAAGGAATGAATAAAGCAGCAACAGGTTTATCGAAGCGAATTTCTTTCAAAAACAACTTATTTGAGTCGGCTAGGGTATATACTAAATACGAAGAAGAGATTACCAACACATTTCACAATTACATGAAAGACGCAAAAGTTACTTTTTAACAGGAATGAAAAATTTTGAACCGTTAAGAAATAGAGCTTGATAAAATTTCAATCAAAAAATTACGTTTATTACAGGTACAGATTTAATTTATGGGTTGAAATTCACATTGCTCTAATTTTAAATTTTAACTTTACCTGTTTGAATTTATACCATAAAGAATCGAGACCGATAGTCAAAAACAATAATCAGTAAATTCAATGTTATTTAATAGTATTGTCTTCCTTTTTGCGTTTCTCCCGCTCTTATTGAGCGCTTACTATCTCACACCCAAAAAGTTTAGAAACTATACATTACTATTATTCAGTCTTGTTTTTTACGCTTGGGGAGGTGTTTCCTACAGTATCATATTGATTGGATCCATTCTCATCAATTATTTTTTTGTTAAACGCATAGAAAAAAGTCAACAGAAAAAAAAAGAAGCATTTGGTTATCCTTTGGTTTAACACTGAATATTCTCATTATAGTCATTTTTAAATACCTAGATTTTCTTATATTAAATCTCAATCAACTAATAGGTATCACTGGCTTAGAACATACACCTATCCCCTATCAGCACATTGTTTTACCTTTGGGAATATCATTCTTTACTTTCCAGCAAATGTCATTACTATGGGATGTATACCGGAATGAAAATCTACAAAAAACTTCACTTTCCAATATTGCACTGTACATTAGCTTATTTCCACAGTTAATTGCAGGTCCAATTGTACGCTATAACGACATTGTTGATCAGATAAAAACACGCGTATCCACATTTACACTTTTCAGATCTGGTGTAAACCGCTTTGTTTTAGGTCTATTTAAGAAAGTAATTATTGCCAACACATGCGGAGAAATTGCAGACTTAATTTTTATCAATCCAATAGATTCATTATCTACCTCTACTGCATGGCTGGGAATAATTGCTTATACATTTCAAATTTATTTCGATTTTTCAGGATATTCTGATATGGCCATAGGATTAGGCAGAATGTTTGGATTTAAACTCTTGGAGAACTTTAACTTTCCCTATATTTCAAAAAGTATTCAAGAATTTTGGAGAAGATGGCATATTTCACTATCAACATGGTTTAGAGATTATGTATATATACCACTCGGTGGAAATAGAAACGGAAAATACAAAACATACGTAAATTTAATAACAGTATTTTTTCTAACAGGAATCTGGCATGGTGCTACCTGGAGTTTCGTTATTTGGGGCTTGTTTCATGGTTTATTTTTAATTATTGAACGTATTGGATTTAAGCATACACTTACTAAACTTCCTAATTTTATACAATGGGCCTACACCCTGTTGATTGTTATGATCGGTTGGGTTCTTTTTCGAGTTGAAGACTTCTCAGAAGCATTAGCATATATTTTTAAACTATTTAGCTTTGAAACGTTAGACAAAAACAGCTTTATGATGTATCTCAACGATGAAAAAATAATCATCCTTGTGCTTGCTGCATTTTCAAGTAGTCTTTTCTTTAAAAAGGTAAAGGATTTTCTATTTAAACAAAACTTCATGCAAACTTACATCGGTCAAACAGTTATAGATACAGGTGTTATTATGGTTTTCATAATCTGTGTTATCTACATTAATTCTGGATCGTATAATCCATTTATTTATTTTAGATTCTAAGAAATGAAAAAAAATAAATTAATTAAATATCAACTTCCGATACTATTTTTGATCCTAATAATGGCTCCTTTTATTTTAAGTTTCTTGAAAATTGAAGGGTTTCAAAGAAAGGATGAAAATAGAGCTTTTAAAGATAATGTTTCTTTAAAAATTAATCAATTAGATAGGTTTCCTACTGACTTCAACGCATATTTTTCAGATAATTTCTTCTTTCGATCGCCGCTCTTAAATATTTATCACCAAACCAAGTTCTACATTTTTAACACCTCTCCACATCCCAACAAAACGCTTATAGGTCGCGATGGCTGGAACTTTAAAGGAGGAATTGAACTAGAAATATTAGGGGGAAGGAAAAACTTTACAGAAAAGCAATTAACTGAATTTACCAATGAATGGAAAAGAAGAAAAGACTATTTTGATAAAAAGGAAATACCTATTTTTTGGGTGATTGCCCCAATGAAACATCAAATTTATGATCAACAATTACCTTATAGTATTCAGGCATCACAAAAAAACAGGATTCATAATCTGAAAAAACATTTAGATAAATCCCTACCAGGGCTACTCATTTATCCCGATAAGGTATTAAAAAAGCAAAAAGACAATCACAAATTGTACTTTCAATTAGATAATCATTGGAATCAACGCGCTGGAAGCATTGTTTCAGAAATTATTATAGAAAAGGTTAGAAAACACTTTCCAAACCAAAATATACCTTCAGCAACTGCATTAAAATGGAAAAAAGATACGCTCCAAGAAGGTTATCACTACAATGTATTAGGCATTCCAGAACTGTATGAAATAAGTGAATCTATTATGCCTAATTCCTACCATTCAACCACCACAGAGAAATTTGGATTTACTCCAGTTCCTGGTTTTGCATATCCTTGGGAATATGAAAGAAGGTACAAAAATGATCGTATAGAAAATGGAGTGCGCATACTGTTTATTAGGGATTCCTTCGGTGCAGCTTTGATTCCATTTATTAGAGAGTCTTTCGCTGAAAGTCTCTTTATATTTGATGCTTGGCAATTCAAAGTAAATGAAGAAATTGTTGAACAATATAAACCCGATGTTGTGGTGTTTATTGGTTTAGAGACAAATCCTGAAAACACCTTAAAAAAATACGGAAACTAAAAAGGTGGCTTTTTGATATTTCAACCATGTCGCCACCTTGATATTTGTTTATCTCATTTTCTCCCTCAACCAGTACGTACCTAATTTATTAGAAGAGTAATCAAAAGAATAATGTGGTGTTTCAATTATCCCCATTTTAGCATCGATACTCATTAATTGCTTTCCTCTTGAAATAATTAAATTAAAATCATTTCCAGCATCTAGCATATCTAGGAATCTATTTAAATCCTTATAGTTCACTCTAAATCCATTAAAAGCAATAATCTCATCGTTTGGTGACAAGCCAGCTTTTTCAGCAGAACTCCCTGCTACAACATTTGAAATAATCAATTTACCTTTATCAGAACGTGTTGAAATTCCTAAAGAAATTCGTTCACCTCCTGTTTGTTTAATGTTCAATCCAAGTGGCTCAAAATATTTTGAATAAGGAATAGTTTCTGTGCTTTCAACATATTTATCGAAAAACTCATCAAGCGAATCGCCATAAAACTCTTCTAAAGCACTTTTAAATTGTGCAGGTGTCATTCCAGTATTTTGATCAGCATAAAATTCTTTATACAATTTTTGCATAAATTCATCCAATGATTTTTTTCCTTTAAATTTTTTAATAATCATGGCATCGATTGCATGTGCTAAAAGTCCACCTTTGGAGTAATAAGAAATGGTTGTATTCCTACTGTTTTCGTTTGGACGATAAGCTTTGATCCATGCATCAAAAGAAGCGTGAGTAACTGGTTGAACTTTGTTACCTTGTTGTTTTTCAACATAATTAATAGTACTATTAAACACATCTAAATAATCTTGCTCCGAATAAAAACCAGCTCTCCTGAGAATTAATTCATCGTAATAAGAGGTAAATCCTTCCATTACCCAAAGCAAGTCTGTATAGTTTTCATTGCTGTAATCATAATTAACAAGTGCTGCGGGTCTTAATCTTTTTACATTCCAAACATGAAAATATTCATGCGCAACTAATGATAAAAAACTCATGTAATTTTCGGGACCATAAGTCCAACGATCAACATTTAACGTTGTTGAATTCATGTGTTCTAATCCACCACCTCTAGAATCGGTATTATGAATGATAAACCAGTATTCGTCGTTTGGATTTTGACCGAAAACAGCAGTTGTTGCTTCAACAATTTTCGCCATATCCACTTTCAATTTTTCAACATCATGGTTTCCTGGTCCATAAATAGCTACATTATGTTTTATACCCGCAGCCATAAAACTAAATGTCTCTTGATTACCGATTTCGATGGGTGCATCTGCTAATTCGTCATAATCTTTAAAAGAAAATGTTTCTGCACGGTCATCTCTACTTACTCCATCACTTACCTTATTTAATGGACTCGTTATTTTTGAAAAAGTATAATGAGGAATCACAGTTAATTTTCCACCCAATTTTTGATGTCCTTCAGGAAACATAAAAACACTTGTTCCGTTCAAATACCCATGAGTTTTATCAAGAAAAGATGTTCTCACTGTAAGTTCAAAAGCATAAACCTCATAATTAACAGTAACTTTTTTTGCGTTGCCTTTTTCAATTTTCCACTTGTTTTTAGATGTCTTGTTCACCTCGAGTGCATTTCCATTTTCATCTTTAGCCCTTACTAAATTAATATTTTTAGGAAATTCTCTAACTAAATATGATCCTGGAGTCCAAACTGGAAGGGTCATCACAACCGACTCTTCAGAGAAGTCTGTCAACACAGTTTCCACATGAAAGTAATGTGTTTCTGGAGCTGGCATAGATAATTCATGTCTGATTTCTTGACTAAACACAGCAGAACTGAACAGTAAAACAAAGAGAAATAACTTATAATTTTTCATAATTAATTCATTGATTTTGCGCAAAGATACAATTAACCCAAAGAATTCCTTAATTTTGCATTACGAAATAAATAAACAAACTTATGAGGTACTTATTTTTATTGAGCTTAGTATTTGTAGTATTTGCATGTAAAGAAGAGCAAACATCAACAACAGAGGAATCAACAGAAACAACAAGTAAAGAAGTGATAGAATTGCGCAACAAAGTTGCTCAACTTGAACTAGAAAGTAACCAAAAAGATTCTGTTTTAAATGAAGCCATCTCTTTCTTTAATGAAGTACAGTCAAATCTTGCCAAAATTAATATTAAAGAAGAAGAAATTAGGGTAAGAAGTAACAATCCAGAGTTAACAAATGAGGATCAAGAATGGATTTTAAAAGAAATTCAACACATTAACTTTTTAAGAAAACAAAATGCCAATACGGTAAATGTACTCAAAAAGAAAATTCAAGATAAAGATTTGAGGATAAGCGAACTTGAAAACATGACAGATCGATTGGTTATGCAAATTCGTGCGAGAGATGAGCAAATAGCGTCACTACAACGTACTTTAGCTGATTTAGACATGGAATATTCTGAGCTTTTTGATGAGTATCAAGAACAAGTAGAATTAGCATTAGATGTAATGAAAGAAATGAATACTGTTCATTATGCTTATGGAACTCTAGATGAATTAATTGACAATCAAGTCCTTGTTCGTGAAGGTGGATTTATTGGTATTGGTAAGAAAACAAATATTGCGGAAGATCTTAATCAAGATTATTTCCAATCTATGGACAAAACAAAAGTAAAAGAAATCACCGTTGTGGGTAAGAAACCTGAATTGGTGACAGATCACCCGATTTCTTCATACGAATGGAAGAACAACAAATTAATCATTTTAGATGCGGATAAATTTTGGAGAATCTCTAATTACTTAGTAATTACTGTGAAATAGCAGAAAAATTGAATTCAATAATAAAGGTAACTGTCTAAAATGTAAGGAAACTCAAAGCGTTGAGCATAAGAACGCTAAGAATATACTCTTGTATGTTAATTTGTTTGAAATTTAAAAATAAGGTAGTCATATTAAAGTTTTGAGACAACTATTCTTTTATTTTAAGTCCAAAGAATATATATCGATATAGAAAATAAGAAGATTCTTATAGATTTCTATCCCCAATAAGCTTGTTTTTTACTTCCTGAAAGCAGGATGTACTTCCTGAAAGCAGGATACTAATTCACTATAATTTAAGCAAAAACATCCAATACTTCGAACGTTGAATTGTTAAGCGTCCTTGTGAACGATGAGAATGAGGATAAAGATTACCCTCCTTTACGTTTCGTTTTATATCCTTCTTTTTGTAAAAGCTCCATTACTTGGTCGCGTTTATTTCCTTGAATAATTATTTCACCGTTTTTTGCAGACCCACCTACTCCACAAGCAGATTTAAGCCTCTTACCAAGTTCTTTCATATCATCTTCCGAACCAACAAAACCTTCAATTAGCGTTACATCTTTACCTTTGCGCTTCTTGCGATCAATTGAAACATACAATAACTGCTCATTATTAGGCAACGTTTCTTGCTCTGGTGTTTCTTCATCATACGTGTAGTTCGGATTCGTACTATAAACTACGTGATTGCTTTTCTTATTTTTCTTTGCCATCTTTTATATTTTCTTTTGTTTCGAATCTTAAAATGTTTAACAAACGCTGAACAGACTTACTGTTTTCATCAGAATAAACTGCGTTTTTAATTTTTTGCTTTTCTTTTTGGGTTAAATGCCATGAAAGAGAAATTTTATCTTTAAAATTCTCCCTTAAATTAAAGGTGACCACTTCAATTGGATAATTTATAGAACGAACAGCAGTGGAAAGCAATTCATCTTGATTAAAGTCCTGAACCCGTGGAAAGTTACCATACATATTACCAAAAGGTAAAAGCAATCGTTCAAAAAGTCCGATATCCTCATACTTTTCTCCAATTAATGTCTTTTTAGTATCTCTCACTTTAAGAATAACTACACCACTTGTATTTTCTGCTATCCATTTCCGTAATGCAATTAAATACCGAACAGTTGTTTTAGTGCCATAGTTATCTCTAATTCCAGCATCCATAACTTGCATTCCTGGCTGTGAAGGCATCGTAATCATAGGCATAATATACGGAAAGGTTGCGCTCATACGTAACACAGATGTAAAGTTTACTTGATCAGGTTCATTGTCTTTAAAATATTTTAAATATTCTATATTCTCTATTTGTGGTTCTAGTCCTACACGCTCATCTAATTGATCAGTTGCTTGAAGATAGCCATGATGTTGAGCACTAACCAAAAGTCTTCTCCCATCATTTACAATTGTTGGTGTAAAAATCATGGTTGGAACTGTTCCCGAACGTTCAAAATCAGTGTAATAACCTAAAGTATGATCAAAAGCACCTTCAAGGTTTGAAATTAATTCTTGTTCAAAAGCATAACCTCTGTCTTTACTGTAATAATGATCATTTATTTTTACGGTTTGGTACCTGAAAAACAAATCATTAGTAGAAATAGAAAAAGACAATCGATTTAATAAATCTTTAGAAATATTATCCAAATGCTTTTTATCTAATCGGGAGACAAGAGAATCATTCAATTCTTCAATCAATAGATCTCGGTAATAGGCTGCACCAATCATTCCACCTGAAGCTCCTGTAATCATTTGAATGTGTTTGGAAAACTCATTATCCGTTATTCCATCGAGTTCTTGCAATACCCTAAAAGTCCACATGGCACTGCGCAAACCTCCTCCACTGGTGTTTAAAATTACAAGTTTCGGTTTTTTAGTACCCGAATTCAATTTCCAGTTCTCTAAAGTCTTTACATAATTTTCATAATCATTTTGTATTGCAGTATCAGAATAATCCATCGCATAAAGAGAAGCTTTCGTGTATTTTGCAAGGTCTTCTTTTTGATATGACAAACCGAAGGCAAAGCTCTTGAATTGAAAAAAGTCAGTTTTTGTACTTATCAAGTTCACCAAAACAAAAGATGCTATAATTATCGGATAGGTCCAAGCCTTGAACCAAGAAAACAAGGCACTGATCAGCATAATGACAATTGTTAAAATCATCATAACACTAACACTTGCTGGAACTTGAAAGAAATCATAATCTCTAAAAAAACCAATCGATATGTAAGATACGACCAACAAAATCTCAAATACAGAGGCATTGATATGATTTTGTGAAAACACCTTGTTCAAAACATTCATATCATAATGCGCACTGCTCCGAGATTGCTTAATTTTAAAACGAGATCCGATATAATAATATCGATCAAAACTACTCTTCATAAACGGCTCATACCAAGTTTGCTTTTTGTGAAGAGTAGCTTTAATATTACTTGTTTTAGCTTGAAAATGGGCTTTATTTTTTCCTGTAATCGAAAATAAATCCTTATTTGTGGGGAAAAAATAAAGCAAGGAAAATAAAATAAAGAGTATAACCCCTGAAATTAAAGACAAGAGTTGATAAATCACTTTAACATCTTCTAAATATTCTTGACTTATTTGAAAATTATAGATATTAACGCATAAATTAACTACAAATATTAAAGGAATTAGACTGTTATTAACAGAGAATTTATAAAAAGGACGAGATAAGGTAGCTATAAAAGGATATTTGGGACCTATCTGTATGTAACTATAAATATGAAAAGCCATAATAAATCCGCCAATACTCACACCTAATAACAAAAAGGAAATCCCACCCGAAGCTCCCAAATATTCTGGAGAAAGAAATAAATACGGTAACCCAATTCCATTTCCTAGTTGACTATTCACCACAGCAAATAAGAAAATCCAGTAAAAAAGTACAATAATGTTGTATTTAACTTGAGCAAAGAGCAAATTAATTGGGAAAAACGCCCGTATAGCATTCAGTAAGTTTAGCACTTTTTGGATCATACATTAAAGATAGTAAAACGAATGACATTAATTACAATTGTATAAAAAATCACAAACCAAGTAAGCGAGTGTCTTCCCCACAATTATTTGTTCTTTTTCACTCATCGGTGCACCTTCAGGCAAATGAAGATAAGCTATTTTGTTCACTGCACTCATAGCGGTTATGTATCTTCGTGCATCTTCTATTGACCATCCGATTGGTGTGAATGCACTACTTGGCATTTCAGCAATCGCATCTAAGTCAAGCTCTATGCCAACAGGCCTATTGCCCTTATTTAATTCCTTTTTAATATTCAGTAAATCAGATGCAAACGATCGTTTATTCATGACGTAATCCTCATGATAGGTAAAGAAATGATGATCCTTTTTTAAATCATCCAATATTTGTTGGCTATTGTACCTTTTATGTAAACCCAAAACAAAATACTTAGCTAAATATTCATGTTGAAAAGCATAAGAAAAACCATTTCCAGAATGCCTCCCTTCTAATAGTCGATAATCTGCATGTGCATCAAGGTTAACAACATCCAAAGGAGTATTGAAACGCATTGAAGAGAATTGAATCAATGGAAAAGCATTGTTGTGTCCACCTCCAATTACAATAGGTATTTGAAAATCTTTTAAGTTATTTTTTAAAACAGCCAATAAAAAAGCATCAAGCTTCGTCACAAGGCTTCTCAAGTCATCAGGCTCATCAGAAATTACTGAAACACTACCCAACACATGGACAGATTTACCCGTCAGCGTTTCATTCGATTGCATATTTAAAAAACTGTGTAAAAACGCTTTAAAACCATTTTCAGCACCTTTTTTGCCAAGGTTTGCTCTTGGACCAATAGACTCTTCGACACCAATAATGACATATTTAGCTGTTGAGGCGTTCCCCAAACATTCACCTATTTTTGTTTCACCTTTACGTTTAGAAATTAGATTTTCAATTGATTTTGTATCTAGTTTATTAAAATGAAAATATGAAGATTGTTTTTCCATTATTCTTGTGCTTGTTCATTAAATATTTTACTGAATTCAACTGGAGGCGTTACAGGTCTTCTGTTCTCTTTGCTTACAAAAACAAGAGTAGTTTTTGCCGTTGAAATGAGTTGATTTTTGCTGTTAAAAATAGAATAATCAAAATAAAGTCGCACACCTTTTAATTGAACAATTTTGGTCACTACTTTCAGCTCATCATCATAAAAAGCAGGTGCTTTATATTGTACAGAAAAATCAGCAACTGGCAACATATAACCAAGGTCTTCAAGCTTCTTATATGACATACCTAACGCTCTCAAAGCCTCTACTCTACCGACTTCAAAGTACTGTGCATAATTACCATAGTAGCAATAGCCCATTTGATCGGTTTCACCATATCGCACTCGAATTAGGGTAGAATGTGCGTATATTGGCTGGATATTATTTTCCATAAAGTTTTTAACAATTTAAAGTGAATAATAGAAAAAAGATATGTATATTCGAAGACAATATTGAAAGATTTTGAATCTTACTTTTTTGTTGAATTTTTTCGATTAAAATAATATAATTTTATGACGAACGATAATAAATGACAGATATTTTTCAAATAATTACAGGAGTAAAAAAAAGGTAAAAGTCAATAGGTATTTCATTTTTTTTTAACTTTTTTATCCAAATATTTGCTCCTGTTATGAAATGAAATTATTTATTCATGACGCTATAAATTTGCTATAAACACCTTTAAAAGAAATAAATGAGCCAGTTGCATGAACAAAAATGGGAAGCTTGCCTGAAAGTTATCAAGGATAATATTCCATTGCAAGCTTTTAAAACTTGGTTTTCACCGATTGTACCCGTGAAGTTAGATGGAGATGTTTTAAACATCCAAGTTCCTTCACACTTTTTCTACGAATGGTTAGAAGAACATTACGTGGGATTATTGAAGAAAGTTATTAAAAAAGAACTTGGTCCTGATGGAAGATTAGAATACAGCATTGTAATGGAAAGAAATACACCTAATTCCACTCCATACACAGTGAAAATGCCTACTTCAGGGAACAGTTCTCTAAAAAACAAACCTGTTTCAGTACCTTTAATGGTTGGAGAAGATCACATCCGTAACCCTTTTGTAATTCCAGGCTTAAAGAAGATTGATGTTAATTCTAATCTTAATCCCTCCTACTCTTTTGAAAACTTTGTAGAAGGAGATTGTAACAGACTAGCACGTTCTGCAGGATATGCTGTTGCTAAAAACCCAGGAGGAACCGCCTTTAATCCATTACTTATTTATGGCGGAGTTGGATTAGGTAAAACACATTTAGCCAATGCTATTGGAATAGAAATCAAAAATAACTTTCCAAATAAAACAGTTCTATATGTAAGTTCAGAAAAATTCGTGCATCAATTTATCGATGCTATCGGAAATAATACATCAAATGATTTTGTTCATTTCTATCAAATGATGGACGTACTTATCATTGACGATGTTCAGTTTTTCTCAGGAAAAGAAAAATCTCAAGATGTTTTCTTCCATATTTTCAACCATTTACATCAAAACGGGAAACAAATTATTTTAACAGCTGATAAAGCACCTGTTGACATTCACGGAATTGAACAACGACTTTTGAGTAGAATGAAATGGGGACTTTCAGCAGATTTACAAGCGCCTGAACTTGAAACAAGAATTGCCATATTGGAAAAGAAAATGTATGGTAATGGAATTGAATTATCTCGTGAAGTAGTTGAATATTTAGCTTACAGTATTAATAGTAACGTTCGAGAAATTGAAGGTGCTTTAAACTCTCTAATTGCGCAAGCTTCCTTAAATAAGAAAGCAATAACATTAGATTTGGCGAAGCAAATGATTGACAAGTTTGTTAAAAATACAGCCAAAGAAGTTTCTATTGAATATATTCAAAAAGTGGTCTGTGATTACTTTGATATAGAAATAGAGATTCTAAAATCTAAAACAAGAAAACGAGAAATTGTACAAGCACGCCAGATTGCCATGTTCTTCTCTAAAAAGATGACTAAATCTTCGCTTGCTAATATTGGTGCACATTGTGGTGGTAAAGATCACGCGACTGTATTGCATGCATGTAGAACGGTAACCAATTTATCTGAAACTGATAAACGATTCAAATCTTATCTTACTGATTTAGAAAAGAAATTAGCAATTCAATAAACTAAAATAACTATCGAATATTCTACGAAATAGGATTTTGTAGATTGTTTTAGTTGCAAAACAAGTCTTTTGAAAGCACAAAATTTGATTTTTGTGCTTTTGTATTTTGAGTCAGCGCGTGATTAAGTCAAAACAGGGCTTTTGGAGATGAAAAAGTTCACATTAACTTGTGAAGCTAAACCGTGATGACCTTAAAAAAACATTTCGATTTGTGAGGCTAATCCTAAAAACTTTATTGTGTTTAAACAATTTTAGATTATAAACAACGTTTAACCAACAAAAGATAACATTCAAAACAATCTAAAAATGAAAAACATACTACTATTTTTATTTATAATTTTAGCGAGTTATTCTTGCAGGAAAGACGAAAACAAGCAAGAAATTATTTCTGATTTAATTGTCCAAACAGAAGTTTCAAATGAAAATATAATATTTAATGTGTCTTCCGAAAAAATGTATGGAACTACAGGTTATGAAATTATTTATTGTGAGAAATTAAGAAAGAATAAAATTTATATTCATTTTAAAAACATTAAAGTTCCAGATGCAGGACTCACTGTTATTTCTCCAGCCATTTGTAAGATTAATTTAGGGAATTTGGATCACGGAACTTATGAAGTTACTTTTAAATCAAATAACAAAAAAAATAAAGGTCATTTATATGTTGACGCTAATGTTGATTTAGAAATAGCTTCTGACGGAAATGTTAAAACGAATTAATTTACTCGATTATTCCCACAGACCATATAAAACACTGGTTTAAAACTTAACTGTTATAAATTGATTGAACAAAAACCCAAGTATACATTAAAATAATTATGTAATTTTAAAGTGTCTTTATAAAACACGCCTACATGAAGTTTTTAATTTATATGCTATTGTCTATTTCTCTCCTAGCCTGTGGTGAGCATAAAGGAATTCGTATTCTCAATGAAAAAGAATATTGGGACAATAGTGATTCAGAAGAGGATAGAAAATTAAAGTCTCATACCACCGCATATCAAAGTTTCTCTGGTAAGTTTTATCATTTTAAAAGCTATTATGAAAATGGTATCTTAAAATCTTATATTGTTATGAAAGATGACTTGTTGGAAAATATAATAATCAACAATGACATTCACGAAGCTAAAATTAACTATACCAGACAAAACAATGAAAATGTATTTGAAATAATTTTTAATGAAAGTTTGGTATAAAATATTGAATTATAATAAATGGCAAAATAACAGACTTCTAAAACAATACAGCAATGAAAATTCCAATACTATTAATCGCTCTACTCCTAACTCTTTCTGTTTTTGGTCAACTGCCCAGGAGATTTGATAAAGAGGTAGATTTGAATGAATGGATTATTCCAACTTCAAAAACTGAAAAGACTAAAATATTAGAACTTTTGAAAGACAAAGATGAATTTCATTGGGTTTATAATTCATATAAAGACGGCGATACGTCACTTTTAAATAGGCTTCATGTTACAGACTTTAACTGCGATGGCATTTTCGATTTAATTTATAATGGTTTTGTAGGAACTGAAAGCAATCGCATCATCTTTATGAAAGGAAATACCAATGGAACTTACGCACAAGTGATTGGATTATTTGGCGAGTTCATTGAGCTTTCTAAGTTTGATGGTTTCACTCCACTATCCTTCACCATAAACAACTACGCGTGTTGTGCTGGTACTGTCAATCATATTGAAAAATATACTCCATTATCGCTAAGAACGAGCTTTAAGTATGAGCTGCAAGCAAAACATTCATTTCATATTGGACTAAAGCTTCCCAAAAAAACATTTGAAAAGCCTGTCGCATTTAAAACGATAAACGAAAAGTATTTCTTAAGAATAACTCCAGCCATCAACGACAGCATGACTATTGGTTATCAACAAAAAGGAAATCAGTTTGCTGAGTATCCAAAAGGGTCAGAAGGTATAGCTATTGCAGAAGAAACAGACGAAACTGGACGTATTTGGTGGTTTGTCATCATGAAAAACAATAAAAAACCAAATTGGAGCTTGTATATGACTGGTGACAATAATAAATTAGAATCCAATTTCTTAGGCTGGATAAGCAGTAGATTTGTGGAAAAAATCCATTAAAACACCAACTATAAAAATTCAATTTTCCGTTGCCTCCTTCCTATTTTAAGCTAATTTTTATCCATTTTAAGGTCTTTTTAAGGTTGTTCTAAAGATGTTTACACCATCAAAAAATAACTGATGGTTCATAGGATAATTACTCAAATAAGCTTGCTGATATTTCTTGGCATATTCTCTCGTGGAATTTATGCGCAAGATACCTTATCCCTCAACAAAAAAGAAGCAGAAACCCTTTTTCTCCAAAACAACTTAAGCTTACTTGTGGAACATTTAGCTATTTCTAAAGCTGAAGCAGAACTTATTCAAGCTAAAGTTTGGCCCAACCCTACCTTAACCATAGACCAAGTGAATTTGTGGAAACCAAAATCTAAAATTCAAGGGCAGGAATTGGTTCCACCATTAAGTGGAGATTTTGGTCGCAATCAACAATTTGGAATTTCTATAGAACAATTGATCATTACTGCAGGGAAAAGAAAGAAATTAATGGCTTTAGAGAAAGTCAATATCGAACAATCAAAACGTTACTTTGAAAATGTATTGCGGAATTTAAAAATTGAATTTCGTATGCTTTTAAATGAAATGAATTATCTGCAAAACTACCACTCTGTTTATTCAAAACAATTGGAGTCAATTCAACAGTTAACCGATGCATACAGAAACCAAGTAGACGCAGGTTTTCTCAACAAAGGTGAATTTTTCCGCTTGAAAGCAATGAATTTGGAAATCCTCAATGACCTTAGAGAACTTGAAAACGAAATAGAAACAACATCCTTTCAGCTCAAACAGCTAATGCATTTGCCTAGCAACACGATTTTTCAACTTAAGCAAGAGAACTTAGCAGCTGATTTTTCAAATCTGGAAATGTTAAACATAGCTGCCCTTATAGATACCGCAAGAACAAATCGGCCAGAATATCAGATCTCTAAACTTCAGCAAGAATATGCGCAACACTTATTAAAGGTTGAAAAAGCAGAACGTATTCCCAATCTTTCATTGATTGGTGAATACAATCGTGGTGATGCCATTTATACAGATTTTGTGGGCTTTGGAGTCGCTTTGGACCTGCCTATTTTCAATAGAAACAAAGGAAATATTCGCAAAGCAGAATTGGCTATAAAACAAGCCGAATTAGAAGAAGAGTTTACCACTTCTGCTATTGAAAAAGAAATTACCCTGGCGGTGTTTCAACTTCGAAAAGCCCTACAATTTTCTGAAGCTATAGAGGAAAATTACACTGAAGAACTCGATCAAGTCTTAACTGCTTACACTGAAAATTTCAAGAATAAAAACATGGGGATTATTCAATATTTGGATTTTTTGGAAGCTTACTTAGAAAACAAAAATATCATTCTTCAATCCGAAATAGAATTAATGAATAAAGCAGAAGAACTGAATTATGCAGTAGGAAAAGATGTTATAAAATAACCTGCTCGTTCGTTTGAAATGAGTAAAAAACGGATAATTCTTAAAATAAAGTACTAGAAATATTTAAACGTGTTAGACACATTAATTAAAGAAATATGACCATATTAAATAAAATTTTACGATTCACCCTAAGCTTTGCAGTCGTTACGCTAGTTTTTACTTCCTGTTCTGAAAAGAAAGAAGTAGCGTCTGAAATTCCGCAAAAGAAAACATATTGTTTAGAAGAAAGCTTCAAAGCAAACATCAAAACTGAACATACAAAAAGACAGTTAATGGTCAATGAATTTGCACTTTCGGGTAGTGTCGAAACGAATCCTGATAAAGTCATTCACTTCAGCAATTTAGTAGATGGAATTATTGTAAACACGAATTTCTCCCTTGGCGATTATGTAAAAAAAGGGCAGGTTTTAGCCAAAGTAAAAAGTACAGAACTTACAGAATGGAAAGCACAACAAAAGATTCTCGCTTCAAAGCTAACTGTTGCACAGCACGATTTTAATTCAGTAGAAAAATACAATTACACGATCATAAAATTGCCCGTTATGGGGCAGACATACAACACGCACAAGCGGTAATTGAAATGGCCATTGGGGGAACAGCTGCCACAAAGTTCTACGAAGAAGATCGCATGTTTGATGTTCGTTTGCGTTTCCAAAAAGAATCGAGAGACAATGCTGAAAAGATCGGTGATATTTTAATTCCTTCATCCTCAGGAAAGAAAATCCCCTTACGAGAAATCGCAACCATCGAATACATTACTGGTCCAGCCTTTATTTATCGCGAAGGTGGGAGTCGATACATTGCGGTTGGATTTAGCATTGAAGGTCGAGATTTAGGTTCTACAATTGCCGAAGCCAAAAGCATTGTTGATGAAAACATCTCTTTGCCGAAGCAAAACAAAATGGTTTGGGCAGGAGAATTTGAGAGTAAGGAACGTGCAACAAAACAATTAGCGGTCATTGTTCCTGCGGTTTTAGTCCTTATTCTTTTCCTACTCTACTTCAACTTTGGAAGTGTAAAAGACACCTTAGTTGCAGCCAGTACAATTCCATTTGCGTTCATCGGCGGTTTCGTTTCTTTGTGGATAACAGGAACCATTTTCGGAATTTCAGCGGGAATCGGGTTTATCATTCTATTTGGTGTTAATACCATTAACAGTATCATTTTAATCGCAGTTATGAAAGAAAATATGCGTAAAATGAAACTTAAAGAAGCCATCAACGAAGGTGTTTACAGTAGAATCCGCCCAATTGTTATGATTGCATTGATGGGTTCTATGGGACTTTTCCCTGCTGCGCTTTCCACAAGTATGGGATCGGAAATACAAAAACCACTGGCTATTATGATTGTAGGTGGATTATTGATTTGTATGGTACTTTCTCTTACCGTTTTGCCACAAATATTTTACTGGTCGTTTAGGAAGGACAGTGAGAAATAGACAGTGTGAATAAAGCGTTTAACTTTGAAGGAAAGCAACACCTATCTACATCTCATATTTATTACAGCAGCACTGTATCATAAGTTACAGTTAAAGCCTTATTAAGTCAGTATATTTGAAAAAAGAATAACAAAAATACGGAAAAATGGAAAAAGAAGAAGTTTATTTAGAAAAAGTTTATCCCATGCCAAGAATTGGTGATACAGCTCCTGATTTTGAAGCAGTAACAACAAAAGGTAAAATAAAAATGTCTGAATTTGCAAAGGACAAGTGGACAGTTATGTTTTCACACCCTGCCGACTTCACACCTGTATGTACAACAGAAATGAGTGGATTTGCACAAAGAAAAGCAGAGTTTGACGCTTTAAATACTGAGCTTTTAGGATTAAGTATTGACAGTTTACATTCCCACTTAGCATGGGTGCAAAACGTACGAGAAACAACTGGAGTTTATTTTGACTATCCTATTATTGCAGACATTGACATGAATGTTGCTAAACTTTACGGAATGTTGCAACCCAATGAAAGTGAAACAGCAGCAGTTAGAGCGGTGTTCTTTATTGATCCCGAAAAGAAAATACGTTTAATTATGTACTATCCTTTAAATGTTGGTCGTAATATGGATGAAATATTACGTTCTTTGGATGCTTTGCAGATGTCAGACAAACATAAGGTAGCAATGCCTTTAGATTGGAAACGTGGCGATAAAGTTATCGTTCCAGCTCCAAGCACATTAGATGATTTAAATGAACGATTAGAAGATGAGTCGCTAGAGAAAACAACATGGTACTTGGCCAAAAAAGACATCAAATAGAAATTACAAAATCTTGAAAAAAGCCTTCCCTATTGAAGGCTTTTTTTATACCCTACTTTTTCTAGCACCTAAATTATTTCATAATTACTCATACTTCTATAAAAAACAGAAAATCTAACAAATTAGGGAACTTCAGGGCATAAAACCAACAATTTGTACTCCTTAAATTTATGGGTATTGATTTATCAAAAACACATTTAATGTGGTTACTTTCTTGCCAGATAAACAAGCAAAATAGCTCCTAAGAGTTTGAAAAAAATAATCAGAAGAGTGAAGAGTAATAATGGAAAGTTTGATTTGAAAGAAACTATAAATTAGGGAAAAGTTATTCTTAACCTATAAAACAACTCAATACTTTGCGGTTGACGATAATAACACTATTTTTGCGCCCTCAAAATTAAGACAATGACGCAATTTTTTAGAAAGTTTTCTCATAATCCAAAGAATGATATCTTTAGTGGTATAACGGTATCTTTGGCAATGATTCCAGAGGTTGTAGCCTTTGCTTTTGTTGCTCAAATTGATCCGCTAATGGCACTAACTGGAGCTTTTGTTGTGGGATTAGTTGCCGCTATTCTAGGTGGAAGACCTGGATTAATTTCTGGTGCTGCTGGAGCCGTTGCAGTTATTTTTGTTTCTATGATTGCGGAAGGTCACACCAAAGGTATGCTCATGGATCAGCCCATTGAAAACATGGGATTCTTTTATTTAATGGCCTGTGTTATTTTAATGGGAATTATTCAAGTACTTGCGGGTGTTTTTAAACTTGGGCGTTTTGTGAGATTAATTCCCCATCCCGTAATGTTAGGATTTGTGAATGGTTTGGCCATTGTTATCTTTTGGGCTCAAGTCAAAATGTTCTCGCACAAATCACCCGTTGTAACAGATAGCGGCGCTACAGAGTACATCAGTACCTTTATGCAGGGAACAGAGCTTTATATTATGATTGCTTTAGTTCTTGTTACAATGGCTATCATTTGGTTTCTGCCTAAATTAACGAAAAAAGTTCCCGCAGCTTTAACTGCAATTTTAGTCACAACTTTAATTGTTGTTGGTTTCGATTTAGATGTTTCAACGGTGGGTTCTTACATTAGAGAAGGTGGTGGAACAGGCTTAAAAGGTGAAATTCCAACACCAAATTTAGAATTATGGCAAAATTTACCGCTTAACCTCGATACCTTGAAATTCATACTTCCTTATGCATTTTTAGCGGCATCTGTGGGATTAATTGAATCCTTAATGACCATGAATTTGGTGGATGAAGTCACAGAAACACGAGGAAACGGAGACCAAGAATGTATTGCTCAAGGAACAGGAAACATCATGTCTGGACTTTTCGGAGGAACTGGAGGTTGTGGAATGATTGGACAAACTGTTATTAACATCAACAATGGCGGTCGTGGTAGATTGTCTGGAATAATGATGGCCTTAACTTTACTTACCTTTATTTTGTTTACCGACAAACTCATCGAACAAGTGCCAATCGCAGCTTTGGTTGGGGTAATGTTTGTGATGGTAATTCAAACTTTTGCTTGGTCAAGCTTTAGAATTTTAAAGAAAATACCAAAGTCTGACGCAGTGGTTTTAATCATTGTATCAGCTGTAACAGTAATATTCGACTTAGCGATTGCGGTATTTGTAGGTGTTATTATTTCCGCTTTATCGTTCGCTTGGGAAAATGCTAAACGAATTCGTGCAAGAAAGAGATTTAAAGCAGACGGAACGAAAGTATATGAAATTTGGGGACCTTTATTTTTTGGTTCCATTCAAGCTTTCAACGATAAGTTTGATGTCAAAAATGATCCAGAAAAAGTAGAAATCGATTTTGTAGAGTCCCGTATCAGCGATCATTCTGCTTTGGAAGCTTTATTCAACATCGTTGAGAAATATGAAAAAGCAGGAAAAACGATTCATTTAAAACACCTCAGTCAAGATTGTAAACAGCTGATGTATAAAGCGAGTCCGAAATTCAAGGAAGTAATTATTGAAGACATTGATGATCCAAGATATCACTTGGCTGCTAATCCAGAGGATTTTCCAAAACCGCTTTCGGAATACAAGTTGTAATGGTTATTTATTAATTTTTAATTGGTTAATTGGATTATCGATTAATGATTATGAATTGTGTACTTTTAATTCTTCAATTCGAAATTCATAATTCCTAATATGTAATTTAATACAGCCATTGTTTTTCCGTCAGAATTTATTAAACTATTAGATTCCAACTGAATATTAATTTCGGTATAAAACGGTTTTTATGATTCATTACAGATTGTTACTTTTATTTTTCTCCATTCTACTGCTCACTGCATGTGTTAACGAGGCAAAACCCGTCCGTGTGATTCCAGAATACAGCAAGTGGAAAGAAATGTCAGTTACAGCATCAGCCTACAATTCTCTTCATCATCAAACTAGTGGAAATCCAGCACTTGCAGCTTGGGGAGACACCTTAAAACCAGGCATGAAAACAATTGCTGTGTCTAGAGATTTAATTGGAATGGGACTTGACCACAATACCCGCATTAAAATTGAAGGCCTAGACGGTTACTACCTTGTAAAAGACAAAATGAACCGCCGTTGGAAAAATAAAATCGATATTTACATGGGCGTAAACGTTGAAAAAGCCCGTGAATGGGGAAAAAAACAGTTAAAATATACGTAGACACGTTGGAATAATTGAGAATTGATAGTTATTCATACCTGAAATCGACGCTGAATTACCTTCTGAATTGGTAACAATCATTGTTTCAGATGAAAAAGTTAGTTTTGAATTCTCAGTCCCTTCTTTTTGATGAAATTAATTTATAGAACTACGTACATTTTTTTATTTCTTTTTCAGAAAATGATTTGAATATGACAGACATTGAAAAAGGTCATTATCATTTGAATCCTTTCCAAGTAGATGGAAGTGTAAGAATTGGACGTAGAAACTTTAGTGTTTACGCAAATTACGGATTAAATGGATTATTCGAATCCAATAAAGGTCCAGATTACACTACTTTTTCGATGGGTTTAAGTTGGTCTCTTTAAGAAAGAGAAATTAATTCTACTTAATTTTTGATAAAACCACATTAGCAAAAAAACAAAGCTATTGAGTTACCAAGATAGGTCGTTATCATTAAAAAAAAGATTCCTCGTCGTCCCGAGTGCTCGGGACTCCATTGGAATGACAGGTATTTTACCCCAAAGACTTAACTGTAAACTGAGGAATCCCTTTTTCTTTTTTATTAAATTAACTTTATAAGATTAGTTGAAACAATTCTCGCTTGAAAATTTAAAAAAAACACCGTTAGAATTAGTGATTACCACTCTATCTTGGTAACCCATTAGAACTATATATCATCAAATAATAAAAAGAATCAGAATAAAGGATAAGCATTTGATTAAATAATTCATCTTTTTAGAGTTTTTTCAACAGAAAAAAGACAAT
This sequence comes from Brumimicrobium salinarum, assembly GCF_002844555.1. Taxonomy (GTDB): domain Bacteria; phylum Bacteroidota; class Bacteroidia; order Flavobacteriales_D; family Crocinitomicaceae; genus Brumimicrobium; species Brumimicrobium salinarum. The sequence continues at coordinate 5,513 of NZ_PJNI01000002.1, read as the reverse complement.
AAATCAAAATTACTATGCATACCTTGTAAAAAATCATGGTTAAGAGGAATCTTTTTATATTTTTGTAAAAGACTAAAAAATAAAAAATATAGATATGAAAATACTTGTTTGTATAAGTAAAGCACCTGATACAACCACAAAAATCTCATTCACTGATGGTGATACTAAATTTGATGAAAGTGGCGTTAAATATATCGTTAATCCTTACGATGAATGGTATGCTTTAGTAAAAGGAATTGAATTAAAGGAAGCACATGGAGGAAGTGTGACTACAGTAACTGTAGGAACCGCAGAGGATGATGCAACAATTCGTAAGGCGTTAGCTATTGGTGCTGATGATGCTGTAAGAATAGATGTGAAAGCAGAAGACGCAGGTCAAGTAGCAGCAGAAATTTCTAATTACGCAAAATCAGAAGGATACGATCTCGTACTTTTAGGTAAAGAAACCATTGATTACAACGGATCTCAAGTTGGCGGAATGATTGCTGAGCATTTGGATATGCCATTCATTTCATTAGCAGAAAGCATGGAAGTTGACGGTAATACAGCTACTTTAGATAAAGAAATAATTGGTGGAGTTCAAACTGTCGAAGCTGATCTACCTTTAGTTGTAAGTTGTGCTAAAGGTATGGCTGAACAACGTATACCAAATATGCGAGGAATTATGGCTGCACGTAAAAAACCATTAAAAGTGGTAGATGCATCTGGAGCTGCTTTACAAACAACATTTGTTAAATACGCGCTACCAGCACCAAAATCTGCAGTTAAATTAATTGATCCAAATAATATGGATGAATTGGTTGAATTGTTGCACAATGAAGCAAAAGTAATATAAACACTTCCAAAAAATTAAAAAAACATGTCAGTATTAGTATATATAAATAGTAACAGTGATAAAATTGCAAAGAATGCTTTTGAAGCTGTAACCTATGCAAGTAAAATTGGTGATGTAACAGTCGTTACAAACGGTAAAGCAGACGATACCATGCTTGCCGAACTAGGTAAATATGGTGCAAACAAAGTTCTTGTTGACCGATCCTTTGAAGGTATTGATGAGCAACAAATTACACGAATGGTTGCAACAGCTGCTGAGTCGACAGGAGCGAAAACAATTGTATTTTCAAATGATTTAATTGGTAAAGCAGTTGCACCACGTCTATCTGTTAAATTAAATGCAGGCCTTGTTGCAGGAGCAACAGATGTTCCAAAGGAGGACGGAACTGTAGCAGTAAATGTTTTCTCAGGAAAGGCGCATGGATTTGTAAAAGTAAATACAGAAAAACAAATTATCGCTTTATTGCCAAACTCCATTCAACCTGAAGCATCTGGAAGCGAAGCAAATGTTGAAGAGTTTTCAGGAAATGCAGGTGAAACTAAAGTTAAAGTGAAAGACATTAAGAAGCCTGAAGGAGATATTCCACTTCCAGAAGCTGAACTCGTTGTTTCTGGAGGACGTGGATTGAAGGGTCCTGAAAACTGGAATTTAATTACAGATCTTGCTGAGGCGTTAGGCGCAGGAACAGCTTGTTCACGTCCAGTTGCTGATTCAGACTGGCGTCCTCACCACGAGCATGTAGGCCAAACGGGTGTAGCAATTAGTCCAAACCTATACATAGCAGCAGGTATTTCTGGAGCTATTCAGCATTTAGCTGGTGTTAACAGATCAAAAGTTATTGTAGTAATAAACACAGATGAGGAAGCACCATTCTTTAAAGCTGCCGACTATGGAGTCGTTGGAGATGCTTTTGAAGTTTTACCGAAATTAACAGAAGCGGTAAAAAAATTCAAAGCTTCGAACTAAACATTCAATAATTAATATTATTTTTACGAATATTCATATTAGGGAGGCGAATGCTTCCCTAATTTGTTATTAAATTATTCAAAAAATGAACTTTCGCCACTTATGGAAAAAGTAAAACTTGAAATTATAGGTTTATCATACAGTCAAACCCAATCTGGCGCGTATGCTTTAGTGCTTTCAGAATTAAACGGTAAACGTAGATTACCAATCATTATTGGTGGATTTGAAGCACAAGCAATTGCCATAGAGCTTGAAAATATGGTACCTTCTCGCCCACTTACGCACGATCTTTTTAAAAGTTTTGCTGATGCTTACAAAATAAAATTGAAAGAAGTGATTATTTATAACCTCAAAGAAGGAATATTCTTCTCTCAATTAATTTGTGAACAAGACGGAAAGGAAATCGAAATAGACGCTCGAACATCTGATGCAATAGCGCTTGCTGTTAGGTTTAAATGTGATGTTTTTACTTATGAATCGATTTTAAAATCTGCAGGTATTCAAATTAATCCAGAAGACGAAGAGGGTAATTTAGGCGCTCCCATTCCAAGTGAAGACACAAAACCTATTTCTGAGGAGAAGAAAGGTGATAGTTTGTCTAAACTTACCGTAAAAGAGTTGGAACAAAAATTAGACGGAGCAGTCGAAAATGAAAATTATGAGTTAGCATCAAAAATAAGAGATGAAATTAACAAACGTACTTCCTAAATTTATTCTTCTACTGATAGGACTTCTCACTGTATTTATACAAATAAATGCACAAGAAGTTGATAAAAATAATGAAAACCAAGAATGGTTTAGAAGGAAGTTTACACTGCAACTAAATCAAGATGGAACCTTTAAAACAAATGACACCATCTTAACACGGCAAAAAGAAGGTAATTATTTGATAGAAGACAATACACTCATTTTAAAGAGTGAAGGTGACTCAGCATCTACAACGGAGCTGTTTCCTATTCTCACAATGGAAAATGGTAAATTTGCCTTAGATCAAAATGAAAACAGAATTACATATTTAAAAGAAAATAAGAATCTTCAAACAACACTTTCTTTTGGTAGTATCTTTCGAGGATTATTAGGTATTGTATCTCTAATTTTCATAGCCTTTCTGCTAAGTAAAAACAAAAAACGCATCAATTGGCCACTAGTATTTAAAGGTATTTTATTACAGGTTGTATTGGCTTTATTAATTTTAAAAGTTCCATTCATAGAGTATGGTTTTGATTTTATTTCACAAGCGTTTGTGAAAGTGGTTGATATGGCTCACGAAGGAGCAATGTTCGTCTTTAATAGCGTCATAACAGGAGAGATGTCACCTTTAGTTAAGAACTTTGTGACTTGGGTATTGCCTTCGGTTATATTCTTTTCTGCATTATCGAGTTTACTATACTATTGGGGTATATTACAAAAAGTAGTTTATGGAATGGCATGGGTCATGAAAAGATTAATGGGCCTATCAGGTGCAGAAAGTGTATCCGCAGCTGGAAATGTATTTTTAGGTCAAACAGAAGCTCCTTTATTAGTGAAGCCGTATTTAGGTAAAATGACGCAAAGTGAAATTCTATGTCTAATGGCTGGAGGAATGGCTACAATTGCTGGTGGTGTTTTGGCAGCATACATTGGGTTTTTAGGTGGTGATGATCCTCAACAAAAAGTCTTTTTTGCGAAACATTTACTCACCGCCTCATTAATGTCTGCTCCTGCAGCTATTGTGTTTTCAAAAATATTACTTCCAGAAACGGAGGAGATTAACAAGGATCTCTCCATCCCGAAAGATAAGTTAGGTGTTAATCCATTAGAAGCAATAGCAAATGGAACTACTGATGGGCTTAAGTTAGCTGTAAATGTAGCTGCCATGCTAATAGTTTTTATTTCGTTAATTGCATTAGCAAATTTCATGTTAGGCAAATTGGGATACTATTCCGGTTTAAATGAAATTATAGCTAATCATTCAAGTTTATATACTGAATTATCGTTTCAATTTATAGTTGGAAATCTACTTGCTCCAGTTGCCTGGTTAATGGGAGTACCATGGCAAGATACAATGATCATTGGTCAGCTACTTGGAGAAAAAACAATTATTAATGAGTTTGTCGCATATCCTCATTTAGGAGAGTTACAAGATGAAATAACTGGAAAATCTTTGATTATAGGAACCTATGTACTCTGTGGGTTTGCCAATTTTGCTTCTATTGGAATTCAAGTAGGTGGAATTGGTGCGCTTGCTCCAAGTAAAAAACCTATTTTAGCAAAATATGGTGTATTATCTTTAATTGCTGGAACATTGGCATGTATGCTAACAGCGACAATGGTTGGAATGTTATTTTAATGAGACTAAGGTATGAAAGCAAACTTTAAGGGTGAATTACGTAAAATGCCAGTTAAAATAGTAGCGGGTGTAATACAATATGAGCTTATTTTCTATGATTCTGCAACAAAAGATCAACAGTCTATTCCTTTAAATAAATTAATTGGTCAAGAAATAAAATTTGAATTTCAAAATACAATAATATGTAAGAAATGTGGTAGAAAAACTAAAACCTCATTTAATCAAGGCTTTTGTTATCCATGTTTCAAAAATGCTCCTGAATCAGCAGAATGTATTATACGACCCGAGTTATGTGAAGCACATCTAGGCAAGGGAAGAGATATTGAATGGGAGGAAAAGCATCATAATCAACCACATATTGTCTATTTGGCTGCAAGTGATGTAATAAAAGTTGGCGTTACAAGAAATACACAGATACCAACCCGCTGGATAGATCAAGGAGCTGTAAAAGCAATTAAATTAGCAGAAACACCAAATAGATACTTAGCTGGTGTAATTGAGGTTGCATTAAAATCTCAGTTTACAGATAAAACAAATTGGAGAAAAATGCTACGCAACGATATAGATGAATCTATTGATCTGGAAGAAGCAAAATGGGAATTGGAAGAATTATTACCAGATGATATAGCACAATACATTACCGATGATGACGAACCTATAGATTTGAGTTATCCAGTAATGGAATATCCGCAAAAAATTAATAGTATAAATCTTGACAAATCACCTACAATTTCTGGACAATTAAAAGGAATCAAAGGCCAATATATTATTCTTGATAACAACAGGGTTATGAATATCCGTAGACACACAAGTTATCAAGTAGAATTTACACATAGCATAGAGTAAATCAATCTCTTGGGTGAATAGGGTGTACAAATACAAGTATTTTCTGTTGCTTATCATAGTGTTGAAAGTATATCTGAATAATATCTAGATTCTAAAATATATAAACATGTTACAAACCATGTACCTAAAACAAGGATATTGATGAACCGTTTTAATGTAGGCTACCAATTTTTGTATAAATGAGTTAGATCTGTATCAAAAGCTAGATAAAGATTAAACTTCTATAAAAAAGAATGGATTCAATAGACCAACAAATCCTGTTCTGTCAACAAACTACATTCAAATTTTACGTGTATAAAACCTTATAGTAGTAATATTTATCAATAAATGAATTGTTAAGTTAAATTTACAAGACATAAACAGGTTACTAAAAAGCATACATCTATTCCAACAATTAACATTTAAGCTTGAAGCATCATATCTTCCAACAGCAGATGGACAGTACCATCAACAAAAATAGATACAAACCTCAACAAACTAAAAAAACCTCACACAAATAAATGTATGAGGTTTTAAAAAAGTGGCGTCGTCTTACTC
>NZ_PJNI01000019.1 GCF_002844555.1 Brumimicrobium salinarum | reverse complement strand
AACGGTATGCAGGGTGGTGTGAGAGGACAGGTAGGGAATTAATCCCTATCTTCCTACTCGATTATTTTCTTTATCAAGAAGGCTTATGCCCTAAAATATATGCGCCAACAGATCTCGAAAAGAATAAGTCTATCAAAGCAAGTGTTCAAACGCACTAAAAATCATTAACAAATATTTAAGAAAGTATACACAATATTTATAAAAGAACTGAGTTTTAAAAGAAGTAGTTTAGTTTCATAAGTAGTAGTGTTAGTTAATTAGAGAGGTGAACGCCCGTTTACCTCTCTTTTTTATTTTTAGACGGAATAATTATCCAAATAGCAATTAATAGTGTTCCTATAAGTAACAAATACTTTGCATTTGGGATAGCTAATATATTTAAAGCATAACCAAAAATAATCATCATTATTGATGTCAATAATAATAGTGCGGTGCCATTAATGGTATTATTTTTTAGCATATATATAATGTGTAGTACAACTCCAGACCCACCTGTAAAAAGTGTAAGTAATGGAAAAATAGGGTTTTTTGCAATTAAGTCAGCACCAAAAGCTACGAGTATAAATGGAAAAACCATTGCAAGTAACGCAGCTAAAATCATATATGTTCCCCATTTTGCCATTTCGCAAAAGTAAGATATATTCTTAAAAACTTTTAATCAATCATATAATATGAATGGCTTTCTTAAAGTTTTGGGTTTTATAATTGATTTATCTAACTTAGTAACCATGAAGAAACACTACTATTTACTCCTATTATTTTTTATTTTACATGCTGTTGCTTTTACACAAATAATTCCCAACGGAACTATTGATAATATTGAAGAGTTATCTAAAGCCGACACCATTTATGTCCCGATGAGTGATGGAACACTTCTCGCAACCACCATCTCTACACCTGTTTTTCGTGATTCAATTATTACAGAACTAGAAATTGATGGAACAACCTATGCAATTCAAATTATTCCGAAAAACTCGCAATATATTATATATGACACAACAAATATATCACCCGAAAGCTATCAATTACCCATTATTTTTACACGTACACCTTATGATAGGTCAAGTGATGATCTTGGTGGACAAGTATTCCCTTTCCTTGGATATGCATTTGCTATTCAGGACATGAGGGGAAGGTACGAAAGCGAGGGAGTATATTTTCCAATGTACTCAGATGCATGGGCTAAGGAAATCTATCATCCTTCGATTTCAATTCCGATGGATGTAACCAATAATACAGACCCAAACCATGCATTAAAACACCATGATGGGAGTCAGGCAATAAAATATCTAGCTCATTCCGCAACCCGTATTTTTGATGTAAACTTAGATGGTGTACTTGATACAATTAATTACAGCAATGGTCAAATTGGGATGTTTGGTGCCTCTGCTTTGGGAAATTCGCAGTATCAGGCTTTATCAGATATGCCTTTCTCAGAAGCTAATCCTCTAAAATGTATTATGCCAATTGTAGCAACGAATGAACATTACAATACAACTTTGTTTCACAATGGTGTTTATAGAAACGCATTAGCCAATGGATGGATTAAAGGGCAAATGGCTGATGTAGACAATACTCAAAATGGCTCTGATGGTAGTATTTTTAATAATATTCACAGTCCTTCAGATTATGGTTATGCGGATAATATGGTATTGGCAAATGATCTAATAGATTGGTTTGTATCAAATGATTTGGGACCATCTCCCTCAGGAGCACATCCAACTTCAGCACTCAGAAAAGACCTTGATGCATCCATGGCTCCTGTTAATGCTCTAGGATATTCAGATGCAAATGAAACAATTTCTAGATATAAAAACCTAAATCAACCTGCATATCATTTAACAGGATGGTGGGATATTTTTATCAATGGTCAAATAGAAACATTTAATAGAATTCGTAAAGAAAACCCAAGTTTAAGTCAAAAACTGGTAATTGGACCTTGGACTCATCAAACCATTGGAACCAAAGAAGTAGGAGATATGGTTTATCCAGACAATGTTTACGATATTATGAATGTAGATTTGGACTTTGATCCTGACGCTCTCTTTACCCATCCAGAATTGGTGAATAATTTATATAAATCAGAACTGTTAAAATGGTTTAGGACCCATTTAGGCGGCGAACCATTCTTTATTATTCCAGAATCATCCGATTGGCAAGTAATTGGAAGTAATTCAGTCAGAATCCCTGCTGAAAATTATGTAATACCTTACTATAAATTCTTAAACTATTTAGCAGGAGAGTCCCAATTAAGTGATATTCCTATTGAAATAAATAATGGCTCATCAACATCAATAATTAATTTTAATTTGCCGATTATTGAGGTTCCATTAATAGCTTTAGCAGAACCGTTGACAGTTCCGGATATGAATCATTTTGAAAATGTAAAAGATGTTCGTATGTATATCTCAGGACCAGCTAATGACCCTGCAAATAGCAATGTTGGGAACTATTGGATTGCTTCTGATTCTTTGCCATTTAAGAAAGGTATCACTAACGATTACTATTACCTACATCAAGATCTAACTGCAGACGAAAGTATGCCAAATTCTCATGAAGGAACATTAAGTTATATTGCCGATCCACATAATCCTGTGATTACAGTTGGTGGCAATAATATGATTCCATCCGTTCCTGGAGGTAGTAAAAAATCTCAAGGTTCAATGGATTTATCAAATTCAAATTATAAAACCTTAACCATGGATAGGGCGGATGTTCTTGGGTTTATAACAGAACCTTTGGCAGACACATTGACTTATGTTGGATTTCCAAAAGCAGGAATTTATGCAAAAGGGCATACTACAACATATGCAACAGCCAAAACTGACTTTGATATTATGATTAGAATTCTTGATGTTTATCCTGATGGTAGAGAAATGCTAATTACGGAAGGTGTTGTTAATGCTAAATCTAGAGCGTATGCTAAATCTATTGTGCAAAATAACACCAATGAAACCATACTACTTTCCAATATTGATAATGATACCTACTATTATTTTGAGTTTAATTTACTGCCTTTAGGACATACATTTGGGAAAGACCATCAAATAAAGTTCTTGTTGAGTAGTTCAAACTATCCGAAATATCAAAGTAATCCACATTTACCCAATGCGGATCAAGAGTTTTTTAGATGGTCGCCTGGTGATACTGATCCTTACATTTACCAAGGACAAAGCTTAACACCTCAAAACTCGGAAATTACTTATGACTTTAATGATAATCATCCCAACTATATCATGCTTCCGAAGCTAGACACCTCGTTTTTTGCAGGGATGAATAAAGTACAAAAAATGTCCACAGAATTTAAGGTTTATCCTAATCCCACAAATGATATTGTTAATGTAATCTGGAATACTCCCATTGCAGGAAATATTCAAATCCATGATTTATCAGGTAAGCTAATGAAATCTATACACATTTCTATAGCCGAAACACAGCATAAAATTAATGTTGAAAATTTTAGACCAGGAGTTTATTTTATTAATATTCCTGAGTTCAATTCAACTCAAAAGCTAATTATTCAATAATAAAAATATTCTTCTGCTTTTCTATCTCTAAATTAGTTCTTACATTTGAGCAGTTCTTTTATTAAAAATAACAAGCTTATAAAGAAAGGTGGAGGGACAGGCCCTTTGAAACCTTGGCAACCTTTTAAATTATTAATTCCGGTGCCAAATCCTTCCCGTATAAATCGGGATTGATAAGTCTATAGAAACTCGTTAAATCGAGCCCATTTCTCCAAACCCTTTTTATTCGCAGTGCACAATTCATCCAATTCACTTTGGAGAATGATAATTTATTCACGAATAAATAAAATAGAAAATGGCTAAAGAAGATATACGAGAAATAGTTAAAGAAAGAATCTTGGTGCTAGACGGCGCAATGGGAACAATGATTCAGCAATATAAATTGGAAGAAGAAGATTTTCGAAAAGGAGGTTTTGAAGACCACCATAAATCTTTGAAAGGAAATAACGATTTATTGTCACTCACTCAACCCGAAATCATCCAAGAGATTCACCGAAAATATTATGCCGCAGGAGCCGATATTTGCGAAACAAATACATTTTCTGGAACAACCATTGCACAAGCCGACTACGATTTAGAAAGTGCAGTTTATGACATTAATTATCAATCGGCAAAGTTAGCCAAAGAAGTAGCCGATGAATTTACAGCAAAAGAGCCGAATAAACCAAGATATGTTGCTGGAGCAATTGGTCCTACCAACAGAACAGCATCCATTTCTCCCGATGTAAACGATCCTGCTTTTCGTGCAATCTCCTTCGATGAATTGGTAGAAGCCTATAGTTTACAAGTAAAAGCGCTCATCGAGGGTGGAGTTGATCTACTTTTGGTAGAAACAATTTTTGACACTTTGAATGCAAAAGCAGCCTTATACGCCATTGATGTAATTCAAGAAGAGCTCAAAACCGATTTACCCATTATGATTTCGGGAACAATTACAGACGCTTCTGGAAGAACTTTAACCGGACAAACCACTGAAGCCTTTTTAATTTCGATTTCTCATTTGCCCGTTTTTAGTGTTGGATTAAATTGTGCTTTAGGTGCAACAGAATTGAGACAATATCTAAAAATAATGGACGAAAAAGCACCGTTTTTTGTTTCAGCACATCCCAACGCAGGTTTACCCAATGAATTTGGAGAATACGACGAAACACCCGAAATAATGGGTGAACAAATTGAAGAATTTCTCAAAGAAGGACTTGTAAATATCATCGGCGGATGTTGCGGAACAACTCCTGAGCATATTGAAGTTATTGCTGAATTAGTGAAGAAATATGAAGTGAGAAAAATTAAAGAAATGGCGTAGGTTAAACAGTCCTCCCCCTTAGTCCCTCTCCAAAGGGTGAAGTAAAAAAAGCTGTGAACATGATATAACAATAAGACAATGAGCAATAAAAATATACTTCCACCATTAAAACTATCAGGACTTGAGCCGTTAATCGTTACTTCAGAATCTAACTTTATTAATGTTGGAGAAAGAACCAACGTAACGGGTTCCAAGAAATTCTTGCGTTTAATCAAAGAAGATAAATACGAAGAAGCATTAGAAGTGGCACTCGACCAAGTAGAAGGTGGCGCACAAATCATCGATGTGAACATGGATGAAGGAATGATCGATGGAAAAGAAGCCATGGTCAAATTCTTAAACCTCATTGCTTCGGAACCTGATATTGCTCGTGTTCCGATTATGGTCGATTCTTCCAAATGGGAAATTATTGAAGCAGGCTTAAAATGTGTTCAAGGAAAAGGTGTTGTCAATTCTATTTCTTTAAAAGATGGAGAAGAATTATTTAAAGAAAGAGCGAAAACCATCAGAAGATTGGGAGCGGCTGTAATTGTAATGGCTTTTGACGAAGACGGTCAGGCAGACAATTACGAACGCAGAATTGAAATTTGTAAACGTTCTTACGATATTTTAGTCGAGGAAGTTAATTTTCCACCGCAGGACATCATTTTTGATCCAAATATTTTCCCTGTAGCCACGGGAATGGAGGAACACCGCAATAACGCCTTAGACTTTTTCAATGCCACAGAATGGATACGTAAAAACCTTCCTGGTGCCAATGTTTCCGGCGGAGTTTCCAACGTTTCTTTTTCTTTTAGGGGAAATAATGCCGTTCGAGAAGCGATGCATTCTGCCTTTTTATATCATGCCATTCAAAGAGGAATGAACATGGGGATTGTTAATCCGGCTTTGCTAGGTGTATATGACGATATCGATAAAGAATTGCTCGAAAAAGTCGAAGATGTGCTTCTCAATAGAAGAGAAGACGCCACAGAAAGACTACTTGATTTCGCCGAAAACTTCACTGGAGAAAAGAAAGAAAAAGTCGTTGATTTGGCCTGGCGAAATCAGCCAGTAAAAGACCGATTAGCGCATGCTTTAGTGAAAGGAATTACCGAGTATATTGAGGAAGATACTGAAGAATGTCGCCACAATTATAAACGTCCGATTGAAGTCATCGAAGGTCCTTTGATGGATGGGATGAATATTGTTGGAGATTTATTTGGAAGCGGAAAAATGTTCTTACCACAAGTAGTGAAATCGGCACGGGTAATGAAAAAAGCAGTTGCTTATTTATTGCCTTATATCGAAGATGATAAGCAAGAAGGCGACAAACCCAATGGTAAAATTGTAATGGCTACCGTAAAAGGTGATGTACATGATATTGGGAAAAATATCGTGGGTGTTGTTTTGGGTTGTAATAATTACGATGTTATTGATTTAGGCGTAATGGTGCCAGCAGAAAAAATCATTCAAACCGCCATAGAAAACAATGCGGATGCCATTGGGTTAAGCGGATTAATTACGCCTTCTTTAGATGAAATGGTAACTGTTGCCAAAGAAATGGAACGTGCAGATATTGATATTCCTTTATTAATAGGTGGAGCAACAACTTCACGCGTGCATACCGCAGTAAAAATCGAACAGTTTTATACAAAGAATCAAACGGTACACATTTTAGATGCTTCTCGTTCGGTAACTGCTGTTGAGAGTTTATTAGGAAACAAACGCAACGAATTTGTGTCTAACATCAAAGAAGAATACAAAAAGCTACGTGAACATCACCTCAAAAGTAAATCGCGCAAAACATACATTCCTTTGGAAGAAGCAAGAGCTAATAAATTCCCAATTGAATGGAAACAAAGCGACATCAAGGTACCTAATCAACTTGGGGTTTTTAATTTTGAAGATTACAGTTTAGAAGAAATTTTAGAATACACCGACTGGACACCCTTTTTCCAAGCTTGGGAACTGGCAGGCAGATTTCCAAAAATATTAGAAGATGAAGTCGTTGGCGAATCGGCGACTAAACTTTATGAAGAAGCGCAAGAATTACTAAAAACCATCATTGAAGAAAAATGGTTAACCGCCAAAGGAGTTTACGGATTATTTCCGGCCAATTCCATCAACGATGACGACATAGAGATTTACACTGATGAATCGCGCACAGAAGTTTTGCATGTCCAACATTCGATGCGTTCGCAATTGAAAAAATCGAAAAAAGCACACAATTTGGCTTTAGCTGATTTTATTGCACCTAAAGAAAGCGGTATTAAAGATTACATCGGTGGATTTGTGGTTACTTCGGGTATTGGAATAGATGAACACATCAAGCGATTTAAAGATGATCATGATGATTACAACGCTATTATGCTACAAGCTTTAGCCGATCGTTTGGCAGAATCTTTTGCTGAATTGTTACACGCCCGAGTAAGAAAAGAGTTTTGGGGTTATTCACCAGATGAAGATTTAGACAACGAAGCATTAATCAGAGAGAAATACAAAGGAATTCGTCCTGCACCGGGTTATCCTGCCTGTCCAGATCACACGGAAAAACCAGGATTATTTAAAATCTTAAATGCCACAGAACACACCACTGTAGAATTGACCGAACACATGGCCATGTATCCAACAGCAGCAGTTGCGGGTTGGTATTTTGGACATCCCGAGGCAAAGTATTTTGGCGTTGGAAAGATAGCAAAAGATCAGGTGGAAAGTTTGGCGAAAAGAAAAGGAAAAAGTGTTGAAGAAATGGAGAAATGGTTGGCTTCTAATTTGAGTTATTAGAAGTTGAGATTAATTGCTTGTCCGGTTGTTTCCCTAAGATAATATTCTATTTGTGAAAAATTAAAAGATCCTTCGGAGTTTCACTCCATCAGGATGACAGCTAATATAAGAGGAGTCTATAAAGTGGTTGTCATCCTGATGGTAAAAAACAAAAAACTTGTTTCTTGTTGTTTTCCGAAGGATCTTGTCAAGAAAATAATATTGATTTTTAGAACACTATTTATTGGATAAAGTAACGGATAAACATTTAAGATTATAATTATAGAAGAGCTTTTGTTGCTTTTGCACATCAAGAAGTGCATTATTTAACAAAATATGCATATCTTGATGTGCAACATTTAGTATATTTGCATAATAAGAAGTGCAAAATGGAAGAATTAATAACACAGTATCAGGCTTTAATACGTCAAAAGTTTCCAATATTTAGACGTTTTCTATTTGATGAAATACATTGGGAATCACGTTTAATTGGTATTAAAGGAGCACGAGGAACTGGAAAAACAACCTTATTACTCCAATGGTTGAAGGCGCAAAAACTTGCTCCCAACAAAGCCGTCTACATATCTTTGGATGATATTTATTTTTCTCAAAATGATTTAAAAACTCTTCTTGTTAATTTCCATGAAAAAGGTGGAGAGATAGTTATCCTTGATGAAGTACATAAATATCCGAATTGGTCTCAAGTCATTAAAAATATATATGATTTTTATCCCGAACTTAAAATTATTTTTACTGGTTCCTCGATTATTGACATCAGCAAACAAGAAGCAGATTTAAGCAGAAGAGCGGTAATTTATGAACTACCTGGGCTTTCGTATAGAGAGTTTCTTGCTATGCATTACGACATCAATCTACCAAAATTAAGCCTTGAAGAAATCGTCTCAAAAAACGACTCAATTTACTCTGTTTTCCCAAGTGAATTCAAACCCTTAGCTAATTTCAAAGAGTATTTGCAATTAGGCTATTATCCATTCCTATTAGAAGAACCACTTACAAGTCAATACAGGATGAATCAGCTCATTCGTACAGTGGTTGAATCCGATATGGCAGAATTAAAAGACTTTGACATTAGGAATGCTCATAAAATGCTGCAATTACTTTACGTAATTGCACAACAAGTTCCTTTTTCACCAAATATTTCAAAGCTCGCTGAACAAACGGGGATTCATAGAAACACCTTAAACAACTATTTATTCTTTCTTGAAAAAGCAAAGTTGATTTCACTCGTTTATACAGCTGGAAAAAGTACTTCCACACTTCAAAAGCCAGACAAAATCTACCTAAATAATACCGCCTTAATTCACACTTTAGCGGAAGATAAATCAAACATTGGAAATGTACGAGAAACTTTCTTTTATTCTCAGGTTAACCAGATTAATTCAATTGAGTTACCTAAAAAAGGAGACTTCTTCGTTGGAAATAAATACACCTTTGAAGTAGGTGGAAAAAACAAATCACAAAAGCAGATAAAAGAAATTGAAAATGCTTTTATTGTAAAAGATGATGTCGCATTCTCATCTGGAAATAACATACCTTTGTGGTTGTTTGGATTTTTGTATTAACATAAATTGCTTTTTGCTAACCTATCACTTTTTTCGTAACTTTCATTTCTATGTTCTCCGATAAAACCAAAAAATACCGATTAGCAGATTCTCGTGAAGCATTTCTACATGATTTTCCAGCCACCAATGAATTGGCTAAAAACTTTCCTTTCGGAGAGGTGCTTTTTGTAAAAAAAGAGAAAGAGATTTATGCATTCATCAATAAATGTCCACACCAAGGACAAAAAATGCAAGGATGTACGATTGAAAATGAGCGTGTAATGTGTCCTGTTCACAATTACAAATTCAGTACGGAAACAGGTCGTGGCCATGGATTGTATTTAGATTTTTATCCCTTGGAAGAAAACGAAGATGGCTTTTTCCTTTGTCGCACCTATTTTAGTTGGTTTGGAGAATGAGATTTATACTATCCAAATAATTCTCTCAACACTTCTTCAATCCTTGAACAACCCACAATTTCAATTTTAAAATCGGATTGTTTAATCCCTTTATTGTCTTTTGAAATTATGATTTTATCAAAGCCCAGTTTTTCTGCCTCAGAAATACGCTGATCTACGCGATTTACCGGACGAATTTCACCAGACAATCCTACTTCAGCTGAAAGACTAATGTTCTTTTTAATAGCGATATCGGCATTGGAAGATAAAATGGAAGCGACTACCGCTAAATCAATTCCGGGGTCACTCACTTTAATTCCTCCGGCAATGTTTAAGAACACGTCTTTTGCACCTAGCTTAAAACCACATCTTTTTTCCATTACAGCAAGCAACATATTTAAACGACGCAAATCAAATCCTGTGGCACTGCGCTGTGGTGTTCCATAAGCTGCTGTGCTCACTAGCGCCTGCACTTCAATCAACATCGGGCGCAAGCCTTCCAAAGTTGCTGCAATAGCACTTCCTGAAAGATCGTCTTGATTGTTAGAAATCAATATCTCTGATGGATTGTCCACTTGTCTTAATCCATTGCCAAGCATTTCGTAAATTCCGAGTTCGTTCGTAGAGCCAAAACGATTTTTTATGCTTCTTAATAAACGATACACATGATTTCTATCACCTTCAAATTGTAAAACTGTATCGACCATGTGCTCCAATACTTTTGGTCCAGCTAACGAACCTTCTTTGGTTATATGTCCTATTAAAAACACAGGAGTTTCAGTTTGTTTGGCAAAACGCAACAATTGAGCGGTGCATTCTCTAATTTGTGAAATACTCCCAGGTGAACTTTCGATATTTTCGCTGTGAATGGTTTGAATAGAGTCAATCACCAACATGGTAGGTTGCAAGTTTTCGGCATGTTTAAAAATGCTTTCCAATTGTGTTTCTGTCAACAAAAAACAATTCTCATTCAGTTCTCCAATTCTACTGGCGCGCATTTTTATTTGCTGATCACTTTCCTCACCCGAAACATATAAAATTTTGTGCTTCGTTTCTTGCATAGCCATCTGTAGCATCAAAGTGGATTTTCCAATTCCAGGTTCTCCACCGAATAAAGTCAACGAACCCGGCACCAAACCATCACCTAAAACGCGGTTCAATTCCCGGTCCACCATTTGTAAACGCTGTTGTGGAATTTCTTCTATTTCATGAATCGCCTGAGGTTTAGAGGTACGTTTACTGCTTTTAGAAAAGACGGTAACTTCCTTCTTTCCTTTTGTTATCACCTCTTCAACGAAGGTGTTCCATTCGCTACAAGAAGGACAGCGTCCTAACCATTTTGGTGCTTCATGCCCACAATTTTGACAGAAATATGCTGTTTTCACCTTTGCCATTGCCTAAGTTCGTTTTATTAACGTTTAAAATTACAATTTTTATTTATTTTAAACCATTATTAGTAACTTAACAGTCCTATTTATATCAAATATATTAGGGATGAATTTCTTTTTTTACAAAGCATCATATCCTGTAAAATGAAGAAAATTTAAATAAGCTATATTTTTAAGTCATTAGATTTATGATGATTAACAATTTCTTTATATTGAAGTGTATACCTGAACAAGTTTCTTTTTATTTGCGAATAATCATATATTTAGCCCTTAGGACAAACAATAATTAAAAAAAATTACAAACAAATGGCAACAGTATTTGAAACAAGATTGATTGGGAATATCGGAAAAGATGCAGTAGTTAGGAAAATGGATAGAGGTGTTATGGCGATAAACTTTCCCGTGGCACATAATAAGAACTGGAAGGATAAAAAAACTGGAGAATCAAGAACTAAAACCACATGGGTAAACTGTACGATTTGGAAAAAAGAAGGTACGAATATGCGTATTCTCGATTTTTTAAAAAGTGGAACCTTAGTAGAATTGCTAGGAACTCCTTATGCCAAAGCTTTCCATCAAGAAGATGGTAAAATCAAAACTGAAATAAGATTAAATGTTGCCAAGACAAATATTCTTAAAACAAATAAAAACACTCAAACTACTTTAAGTGAAAACCAAATCGACAATGATAATGACAATGATGACTTATATGGTGGTCTTGATGATTTCACGTTAAGTGAAAATGATTTTTAAAATTTGTTTCATAAGTCTAAATTGTAATTTAGTAGTCTTTTTTTTGCTATTAATCGAATTTGATTTATCTTCGTGTTAAATTAATAAAAATTAACACTATGAAAAAATCAATTTTATTATTAGGAACATTCGTATTATTATGTACCGCTTCATCTTTTGGGCAGACAGAAAAGTCTCAAGAACCAGTAACAAAAGAATCTAAAAAAGCTACAGAGTCCGAAATCCATAAAAAAGCGGTAAAAGCTGCTCCTATTGAAAAGCAAAAGCTAAAAACGGTTAAAATTGAAGGTACACGTGATAAAAAAAACATTACGCCAAGACCAGCAAATACACCAAAAAAATAATCTATACTACTCATTTTTAAACCCTTTATTATGAAAAAATATAATGTTTTGTCAGCAGCCATTCTGGTTGTTGTATTAATCATGTCGTCTTTTGTGCAAGGACAAAGTTGCGACACATTACGAAATTATAACCCAACTGATTCTTATTATGAATTTAGTTCTACAAATGGTTTGATGTTGGGGCAAGATGAATTGACGGCTGGTTCAGATACCTATCAAGTACAGGCATGGTCTGAACCATATACTGCTCCTACTTCGACGGAGGTTAGAGCTATTAGAGTAGCGCCGTGGAAGGTGCAAGATAATAGTGGTAATGGTTCAGTTACGTTTCACGTATATGCTGATAATGCAGGTGATCCTTCAGCCACAATTCTTGCCTCAGAAACTGTATTGTTTTCTGATATAACTGTTAATAGATGGAATACGATCTCTTTTACAAACCCACCAAGTGTAAATGGTAGTTTTCATGTTGGTTATGAATTAAATTACACTTCACCTGTGGATTCATTTGCGCTTTTAGGAACACAGCCTGCAACAAGCGTTACGAAATTTCAGTTGTCTGGGTCTGGGGCTTTAAATGACCAATGGTTAGATTTGTCTTCAGGATACTCGCTTAATACAGCGTTCCTAATGGATGTGTTATTATCAACTGGTACTGCGCCAACTGCAGATTATCAAGTTACAAACGCTGCGGCATGTGTTGGGGGTTCTTTTGGAGTAAATGCTGGTGTTTCAAGTGGGACAATTGATACTTATAATTGGTCCTTGACGGATAATCCATATACGCAAGATTATGTAAACTTTGATGGTGCTTCAGTAGATGTTATCTCACCTACAGTAGCCACTGGAAACCAACAAGCAATATATTTGATTACTTATGGTGCATGTGATTACGATATTGTTGGCTATCTAGTAGATGTCTATTCAGAAGTTACAGCTACAGTTGCAACAAGTAATTCATCATGTGGTGCTTCTGATGGAGAAATTAATATTACGGCAGCTGTTGGTGGAGATGGAACGTATAACTATTCCATTGATGGCGGTGTAACCACACAGTCAACAGGATTATTTTCGAATTTACCTGCTGGAACTTATGACGTAGAGGTATCTACGGATGGGGATGGTTGTGCGTATACAGAAACTGTTACAGTTGTTGACACGCCAGGAGAAACAATCACTGTGGGTGCTGGTGCATCTATTTGTGAAGGGGCTTCTGCAAGTCTAACAGCTTCAGGAAATGGTACAATTGAATGGTTTGATAACGGAACTTCAGTGAATACTGGAACATCTTACGCACCTTCACCAACAACTACAACAACTTATGACGTAACACTTACAGATGCGAATGGATGTACGGATACAGATCAAATTACTGTTACTGTAAATCCGCTCGAAGACGCTAGTTTTTCTTACGCTTCAAATACGATTTGTACTGCAGGAGGTATGGTTACACCAACGATTACAACAGCAGGTGGAACCTTTACGTATACAGGTTCGGGACTTGTTATTGACCCTTCAACTGGAGAGATTAATTCAAACACAAGTACTGCTGGTTCTTACGATGTTACGTACACAGTTACTGGAACGTGTGATGGAGCTGAAACAGAAACAATAACCATTACAAATAGTCCAGATGCTTCATTCTCTTACAATAATTCAACTTATTGTGGAAATGATGCTTCAGTAACACCAACGTTCTCTTCTGGAGCAAGTGCTGGAGTATTTTCATCTACAACAGGATTATCCATTTCATCAGGTACTGGAGAAATTGATTTCTCAAATAGTACTGCCGGAACATATACCGTTACTAATTCAATCGCGGCTTCAGGTTCTTGTCCTGCAGTTTCAGAGAGTTTTACGGTTACAATAAATGCTGCGCCAACAGTTGATGCAGGTTCTGATCAAGAAGTTTGTGAAGGAACTTCCATAACTTTGTCAGGAAATGGAGCGGATACTTACGTATGGGATAATGGAGTTACAGATGGTGCTTCTTTTACACCAGGAATTGGTACAACAATATACACAGTAACTGGTACAACTAGTGGATGTGAGAATACAGACCAAGTTGAGGTAGTTGTAAATGCTAATCCAACGATTAACGCTGGTGCAGATCAAGCGGTTTGTGAAGGTGACGATGTTACTTTAACGGCTGCTGTGTCAACAGGATCAGTAACATGGGATAATGGAATTACTGATGGCGTTGCTTTTACTCCATCAGCAACAACAACGTATACTGCCACAGTTGATAACAATGGATGTACAGCAACTGATGATGTGACAATTACGGTAAATGCATTGCCAACGGTAAGTGCTGGTGTTGACCAAAACACGTGTGTGAATTACGATCCTATTGCATTAAGCGGTACGCCATCAGGAGGAACTTTCTCAGGAACAGGTGTCAGTAATGATATGTTTGATCCTTCTGCTGCCGGAGAGGGAACACATGTTGTAACGTACACCTATACAGATGGCGATGGATGTAGCAATTCATCTACTATTGAAATTACTGTTGATGGATGTGCAAGTCTTGAGGATAACGAGTTAAATACACTAATTGTGTCGCCAAACCCTGCATCATCATTTATTGAAGTGCGAATTGAAGGTCAAAATATTATCAAGAACATTCAATTCATGTCGCTTGAAGGAAAAGTAGTTTCTTCAACAAACGCAGTTAATGCGAATGCAATCAAAATTGATGTATCTGCGGTTGCAAAAGGAACTTATCTTGTACAGTTGTCTACAGATAAAGGCAATTTAGTTAGAAAAGTAATAGTGCAATAAAATAAAAATTAGATTAAAAAGGAAGCAGTCTCCATGTGAGGCTGCTTTTTTTATATCTTCAAATTTTTTATGAAAACAAAGTTTTATTACTTAATAGAGATACAATATTTGGGCTTTCGATATCATGGATGGCAGAAACAACCGAATGTAATTACAGTGCAGGAAATGATTCTAAAGACTTTAAAATGGGTCTTATCTGAAACACAGGTTAAGGTATTAGCTTCAGGAAGGACAGATGCCAAAGTCTCTGTTAACCAAACTTATATTGAAGTTTTTACTGATCGGTCAATTCAAGATTTATCTTTTTTTTTAAAGGAGTTTAACTACAATTTACCCGCTGATATTAAAGCGCTTTCTATTGAGCCAACAGATGCGAAATTTAACATTATTCAATCCCCGAAAATCAAGGAGTATCATTATTATTTTGCCTTTGGTGAAAAATTTCATCCGTATTGTGCAGCTTTTATGTGTAATATTTTATCAGATCTTGATGTTGCATTAATGCAGAAGGCTGCTCAAATGTTTGTAGGTAAACGTGACTTTTATTCTTATGCGTTTCGGCCAACACCAACTACTCAAACTATGGGTGAAGTCATTTCTTGTGAAATAGTAAAAAACACTGAACTTACTGCTTCTTTTTTTCCAGAAGAGAGTTATGTGATGAAGGTGAAAGGTGTTGGGTTTAAACGAAATCAAATTCGATTGATGATGGGGATGCTAATCGAAATAGGAAAGCATGAGAAATCGTGGACCGAGTTTGTAAAAACCCTTGATGGTGCTAATCGGATTAAATTAACGTATAACGCACCTGCTTCTGGACTACAGCTCGTCTCTGTTGATTTTCTATAAATAGTACACAAACGAATGTTTTATTTGTAATATCAAGCTCATGCGGTTAATGAATATTGTTTATTTTAGCCAGCATGGAAATACTTGAAGAAATAAAACAGGGTTTAATAAATACGTCATTACTTGAGTGGACTGCTGTTATCATTGGTACTTTCTATGTTATACTAATTGCATTAAAAAATAGATGGGGTTGGTGTTTTGCAATGGTAAGCACATCAATATATATCTACCTATGTTATTATGCCAACTTGTTTATTGAATCAGGGCTACAGATTTTCTATTTTGTCATGGCAATCTACGGATGGGTTTCTTGGAATAAAACGACTTCGAAAACGCGAAATATTATAAAATGGCCAGTCAAATACCACTTGATAAACATTGGGATAAGTGCTTTAATTATGTTTGTTTTGGGTTATTTTATGGAGTTATATACCGATCAAGAAAGTCCATATTTGGATGCTTTTACCACTGTATTTAGTCTCGCAGCAACTTTTATGGCCGCACATAGGGTGTTAGAAAACTGGTTGTATTGGATTGCCATCGATGCAGCGCTCATTTTTCTTTATGCAGGACGTGGATTTTACCTCACAGGCTTCCATTATTTAATCTATACCATTATTGCAGTTTTTGCTTTCTTATCGTGGTATAAAATGTTTAAAAATCAAAAAAATGAAAATAGCATTCACAGGTCCTGAAAGTTCGGGGAAAACAAGTCTTTCAAAGGCTGTTGCTGAACATTTTGATGCCCAATGGTTTCCCGAATATGCCCGTGAGTACTTGTTGAACTCTGGTGGAGAATACGCTTACCATGATATTGATAAAATTGGTGTTGAGCAGCAAAAAATACGTGAATCTACAGAACTATCAGGAATTAAAATTTATGATACGGACAACATCGTATTGTATATTTGGTCCACTTTTAAGTATAATAAGGTGTCAGAAAATATAAAAGCCTTAGTACAAAACCAACATTTTACACACTATTTTCTTTGCAGTCCAGAAGGGATTCCATGGGAAGAAGATCCTTTAAGAGAAAGTCCAAATCAAAGAGCGGAATTGCTTGATTTGTATGTAGCTAAATTGCGTAATAAAAATGTTGATTTCACCATCTTAAAAGGAGGTTTCAAACAAAGAAAGCAAGAAGCGATTGCCATAATTGAAGAAATAAGTCTTTCGAAAGGTGGATTTTGTGTTTAATCTCACATTCTTACTTTATTTTCAGCATATTGTCTAATAAGAATGGAAAACACTTAAATAGGCGTTAATTATTCAAGAATAATAATCACTTTATGTATCTTTGTAATATGAAAAAGTGGATTCCTTATTTGGTTTTAGTCTTAATATTTGTTTTTCTTTTCACTGGGGAGGTTGATGCACAATGTTCTCAATGTAAATTGTTGGCGGAGCAGAGTGGAGACTCTATTGATGATAAGATATTGGATAACAATAACGGGAATAATATTAATTCAGCAATTTTGTATATCATGGCTGCACCGTATATTTTATTGGTATTGATCACATTTTTGTTTAGAAAGAAAATCAAAAAATTGTTTAACAAAACCTTTTCAAGTTAGAAAAATATGCCTTACTTAAGAGCAATTAGCTTTTTTCTTATCGCGTAAAGACGTTGAATAATTTCTTCTTTATCTTTTATTTCATCAGTACGTTCATTTAGTCGTTCATCATACGTTTTTAAAGCCTTTTTAGCACCTTCAAGTGTATGTCCTTCTATTTTTACTAAATGATAAATTTTTTGTATTTCCAAAATGCTTTCTGGTGAGAAAAGCCGATTTCCTTTTTTGTTTTTTTTAGGCTTTATACTGGCAAACTCCTTTTCCCAAAATCTAATTAATGAAGTGTTTACATCAAACATCTTGGAGACCTCACCAATCGAGTAATACAATTTTGTTAATTCGGAACGTTTGATTTCAATCATATCTTAGGTATATGCATTGTAAAAATCAATGCTTATTTATATGCTAAAGTACTAAAAATAAATATGTAAATGATCGGAATAATTATTCTGTTTTAAGAATTAATCCATGGATTTTAAGGCATTATTTGAAATCTCGACAATCTTTTCATATTGCTCTGGCGTTAAGTCAGAATGGAAATAATTGATAGGATTCACTTTATGTCCGTCCTTCTCTACCTCGTAATGTAAATGTGCACCAGTCGATTTCCCTGTGTTTCCAACTAGGCCGATTAAATCTCCTCTTTTAACAGTATCACCCACCTCTACTAGAAAAGAGCTTAAATGTGCATACCTTGTTTTATAACCAAACCCGTGATTGATAACAATTTCACGACCATAGCCCCAACTATTAACACGCGTAATTTCTACCACTCCATCTCCTGTGGCATAGATGTCTGTTCCAACTTTTGCAGTAAAGTCTGTTCCCCAGTGCATCTTTCGTGTTCCATAAACGGGGTCAATTCTCCAACCATATCCAGAGGCCATTCTTTTTAGCTCTTTATTATTTACAGGTTGTATTGCAGGTAAAGAAGCTAATCTTTTCTCGCGTTCTTTGGCAAGTTTGGCTAATTCTTTAAACGATAAACTTTGCGCATTTAACTTTCTTTCTAATTGATCCAATTTAGAAAATGTAGCTATTAATAATTCCGAATTTGACTTATTTTTGTAGCTTTTATACGCATCACTTCCACCAACTCCCATCAGTCGTAGCTCATCAGGGAATGAACTTGCTCCTAATGCTGTTCTGTATAAGTCTTCATCGCGCTGTTTTATACTTTCAGTAACTTGATCAACCAATTGCATTCTTTCCTGCACAATTGCAAATTCAGCCTTCAAGGTTTCTACTTCATTTTGTAATGCTTTTTCCTTTGGAGACTCAATGCGATAAGCAAAAACAAACCCAAGGATAATAGATAACGTTATTGTAGGTGCAATAAAGATAATACCGCGCAAAACTCTTTCGCCTACAGAACGCCTAACCTTTTCGTATGAAAGTGTTTTTGGATTATATCTAAACTTGGTTTTTGACATTATTTGTATTGTAAAACGTCGCAAAATTAGGTAAATAATCTAACTTTGCAAAATCGTTAACGCTGTTTAACAGTCAAACGCACAACATTTAAAAGGTAAAACCCATGAGATTAGAAGAGATAAGAAGTAAATTCCTTTCCTATTTTGAAGCAAAAGAACACACGATTGTTCCTTCTGCACCAATGGTTGTAAAAAATGATCCAACCCTTATGTTTATAAACGCAGGAATGGTTCCATTTAAAGAATACTTCCTTGGAAATGCTGTTGCAAAAAATAAACGTGTTACCGATACACAGAAATGTTTACGTGTTTCTGGAAAGCACAACGATCTTGACGAAGTTGGTGTTGATACTTACCATCATACCATGTTTGAAATGCTCGGAAACTGGTCTTTCGGAGATTACTTCAAAAAAGAAGCAATTGCATGGTCGTGGGAATTGCTAACAGAAGTTTACGGCATTAATAAAGAGAATTTATATGTCACTATTTTTGAAGGAGACGAAAAAGATGGTGTGCCAAGAGATTCAGAATCTTATGATTTTTGGAAAGAATGGATAGATGAAGATCGAATCATTGAAGCCAATAAAGAAGATAACTTTTGGGAAATGGGCGAAATGGGACCTTGCGGACCTTGTGCTGAAATTCACGTAGATATTCGTTCAGATGAAGAAAAACAAAAAGTGGATGGAAAATCATTGGTCAACAAAGACCATCCGCATGTTATCGAAGTATGGAATTTAGTCTTTATTCAATTCAATAGAAAAGCAGATGGAAGTCTCGAAAAACTTCCTGCAACACATATTGACACTGGAATGGGGCTTGAGCGTCTGGCTATGGTTTTACAAGGAAAACAATCGAATTACGATATTGACTTGTTTCAAACTTTGATTGGTCAAGTCGTTAAACAGTCTGGTTTTGAATACGGAAAAGATGAAACAACAGATATTGCATTGCGAGTTATTGCAGATCATGTACGTGCCATTGCTTTTTCTATCGCTGATGGACAATTGCCTTCAAACACTGGGGCAGGTTATGTAATTCGTCGTATTTTAAGAAGAGCGGTTCGCTACGGATACCAAACTTTAAAAATGCACGAACCATTCTTGTCGCCATTGAGTAAAGTTTTAATTCAAGAAATGGGTGAGGCTTTTCCAGAATTGGAAGACAATAAAACCTTAATTGAAAATGTGATCCGTGAAGAGGAAATGAGTTTCTTTAAAACCTTAGAACAAGGAATAAAAAGAATGGATGTCATTATTTCCAATCAAAAAGAACAACAACAAAAAGAAATTCAAGGAGAACAAGTTTTTGAATTATACGATACTTATGGATTTCCATTTGACTTAACTGAATTAATGGCCAGAGAAGCTGGTTTATCAGTTGATCAAAAAGGATTTGAAAAAGCTTTACAAGTCCAAAAAGACCGTTCGCGTTCTGCTACATCAATCAAGACGGATGATTGGACGGAAATCAGAAAAGACGAAAAAGAAGAATTTATTGGTTACGATCATTTAGAAGCTGAAGTAAAAATAACTCGCTATAGAAAGGTTGAACAAAAGAAAAAGTCTTTTTATCAATTGGTATTCAATTTAACCCCGTTTTATCCGGAAGGAGGTGGACAAGTTGGAGACAAAGGATATATTGAATTTGATGGAGAAAAAGTAAGTATTTTTGACACCAAAAAAGAAAACAATCTGATTGTTCATTTGGTGAAAAATTTGCCGAAAAATCCAAACGCTACTTTTAAAGCGGTAGTGAATTCAAGTAAAAGAAAGTTAGCAGCTGCCAATCACAGTTCAACACACTTGTTGCACCATGCTTTGCGTGAGGTTTTGGGTGATCATGTGGTACAAAAAGGTTCTTTGGTAAATGACGAATATTTGCGTTTTGACTTTTCACATTTCTCAAAAGTGAGCGATGAAGAAATTAGCAAAATTGAGAAAATCGTTAATGATTTAATCAGAGAAAATGCGCCGTTGAATGAAATGCGCAATACACCAATAAAGGAAGCCAAAGAAATGGGCGCAACGATGTTGTTTGGTGAAAAATATGGTGATACTGTGCGTGTAATTCAATTTGGAGACTCTATAGAATTATGTGGAGGAACTCATGTTGATTACACAGGAAATATTGGTGCTTTCAAAATCATTTCAGAAGGTTCGGTAGCTTCTGGAATTAGAAGAATTGAAGCCATTTCAAGTACTACAGCTGAGCAATTCATCAATAAAAAATTGAATCAACTTGACGACATAAATGCTTTGTTTAAGAACACAAAAAACCTTGTGCAATCTGTTGAAGACTTGATTAAGGACAATCAACGCATGCAAAAGCAGTTGGAACAAGTTGAAAAAGAAAAGGCGAAAAACATAAAAGCAGAATTAAAAAACAGCATTATTGAACAAGACGGAATGCATGTTTTAGATGCGATTGTTCCTTTGGATGGCGGAGCGGTAAAAGATGTACTTTTTCAATTGAAAGGAGAGGTAGACAATCTTTTTGCTGTGATTGGTGGAGAAAAAGACGGTAAATGTACTTTGAGCATTATGATTGCCGATGAAATCATAAAAGAGAAAGACTTACATGCGGGGAACTTAGTAAGATCGGCTGCAAAACACATCCAAGGAGGAGGAGGTGGACAACCATTCTTTGCGACAGCAGGAGGAAAGAATCCAGCAGGATTAAAAGCAGCAATTGAAGAGGTTAAGTCCATGATTTAGAAATTTTATGTAAATTTAAAGGAGTCATTTCTCTTTTTATTGTGCTTTAAAGCATCTAAACTTTCTTTTATCATGAAACTATTTATTGTTGTTCTACTTGTTTTGTTTTTACCATTATCCGGATTTGTTCAAGTTTTTCAGGCTGAAGAATCTTACACGGAAAAAGACTCTCTCAGGGGAGGTTTGCGACCTGAACGTGTAAACTTTGATGTTCTTAAATATAATTTGAATGTAAAAGTAGATCCACAGAAAAAGTATATTTCAGGATATAATAAAATTACTTTTAAAATACTGAAGAAATTACCCGTTATGCAATTAGATCTATTTTCAAATATGATAATAGATTCCATCATTTATAAAAATCAAAATGTAAAATATAAACGAAAACACAATGCTGTTTTTCTTCATTTTGAAAATCCTTTAGCCGTTGGTTTGACTGATAGTCTCGTTTTTTATTACGCTGGTTATCCAGTTGAAGCTAA
Source organism: Brumimicrobium salinarum (assembly GCF_002844555.1). Classification (GTDB taxonomy): domain Bacteria; phylum Bacteroidota; class Bacteroidia; order Flavobacteriales_D; family Crocinitomicaceae; genus Brumimicrobium; species Brumimicrobium salinarum. The sequence goes on along the minus strand of NZ_PJNI01000019.1, from coordinate 34,440 downwards.
GAATCCACCATGGGATGGTGGTTTTGTTTTTGAAAAAGATAACAATGGAAAAGATTGGGTAAGTGTTGCGGTGCAGGGAACTGGAGCTAGTCTTTGGTATCCAAATAAAGATCATCAAAGTGATCAGCCTGAAGAAGCTGAAATTCATGTGGCGGCACCAAATGGGTTAATGAATGTATCAAATGGAAGATTGATAGACAGTCAACCTCAGGATGATGGCACAACAATTTGGAGTTGGCGGGTAACGTATCCTATCAATAATTATAATATAATTTTGAATATCGGCGACTACGTTCATTTTTCAGACACGTTTCGGGATTTAGATCTTAATTATTATGTGCTTTCCTATCAATTAGAAAAGGCTAAAAAACATTTTGAAGAGGTAAAACCAATGATGGCATGTTTTTATGAACATTTTGGTGAATATCCTTTTAAAGAAGATGCCTACAAACTTGTTGAATCCCCTTATTTAGGTATGGAACATCAAAGTGCAATTGCTTATGGAAATAAGTTTTTATTAGGTAATGAAGGTGCGGATATGTCACTCACTGGAATTGGCTTGAAATGGGATTTTATCATCATACATGAAACAGCACATGAATGGTTTGGGAATAGTATTACTGCTTCAGACATTGCAGATATGTGGATACATGAAGCTTTTGCGTCTTACGCAGAAGCAGTATACATTGAGTGCAGATGGGGGAAAAGTGCAGCATTAGATTATTTAAAAGGAATGCGCGCAACTATGATTTATAATCAAGCTCCAATTATTGGAGACCCAGGGGTAAATAGTGAAGGAAGTGTAGATATGTATTATAAAGGTGCAAATATGTTAAATACACTTCGTAGTGTGATTGATGATGATCAGCAATGGTGGGATTTAATCAAATCTTTTAGTGAAACATTTAATGACAGCATAACCAATACCGATGAGGTAATATCTTTCTTTGATGATCACACTAAGGTTTCTTTATCGCCTATTTTTAGACATTATTTATTGCACGCTGAAATACCGACATTACAATTTAAAAAGGAAAATAAAAAGGTCTTTTATCGCTGGAAACCCATTGAGGAAGACTTTGAAATGCCGGTTGACTTAATAATCAATAAAAGTTTGTTTCAGCTTCAGCCTAATAATAACTGGAATGTTTTAAAGCAGGTTAAAACAATAAAAGACCATCAATTAAATGAAAATAAATATTATATAAAAGTCGAAATTTTATAAACAAAGCATGAAGTCTTGTGTTCTCGTTTTTATATATTTCGCAAAAATCAAAAACATAAATAAACCATGTTTAACAAATACCTTTCTTATATTTTCACTATAGCTTTAATTTTTTCTATCTCTTTTGTGGGTAAATCACAAGAAACCGAAGTCAAAGAAAACACCAAGAAATTTATTGTTGGAATTACAGGAAGCGAGCCTTTTGCTTTTGATAAAATGGATGAACAAAAAGGAATTGCTGTTGAAATTTGGGAGAAAATGGCAGATGATAAGGATTGGAAATATGAGTACATTTATTTTGAATCGGTAGATGAAGCTTTAAAATCTGTAGATAATGGAGAAATTGATATTGTTGTAGGACCGGTAAGTATTACCTCAAATCGTGTTGAATACCTGCGCTTTTCTCAACCGTTTTATAATTCTAGTTTGGCGATTGTTTCACGAGCTGATAAATTAAATTTTTGGGATAAAATCAAGCCTTTTTTTAGTCTTAATTTATTATATGCTGTATTTGTGTTTTTATTTATTCTAGCCATAGTAGGAACTTTATTATGGTTAGCAGAGAGAAATGCATCCCCTGATCAATTTCCTCACGATCCCATTAATGGAATTGGTACTGGAATGTGGCTTGCACTTGTAACGATGAGTACAGTCGGATATGGTGATAGAGCTCCAGTTACTTTAATAGGTAGAATTATTGCGGGTTCATGGATGGTTATTTCTATAATATTTGCTACTTCAATGGTAGCGGGAATAGCAAGTACGCTAACGATATCATCAATTGGAAATTCAACCATAACGAACATAGAAGAGCTTTCTGGGAAAAAAGCAGCCACCATTAAATCTTCTCCTTCTGCACTCTTTTTAAAAGAAAACAAAGTTTCCGTTTTGGCTTCCAATGACTTGGAAGAAGCAATGGAAATGTTGAAAAATAAAGAGGTGGATGCTGTTGTATACGATCGCCCGCAATTGCTTTATTATATGTCAGAAAATCAAAAAGAAAACCTACATTTAGCAAAAGCAGAGTATTATAAACAAGGTTATGGTTTCGCGTTTAAACTAAGTTCTGATTTAGTTTATGAAATTAATAGGTCGCTTTTAACCTTGGCAGAAGAACAAGAAGTTGTAAAAATAGTTGAAAATTATTTAGATAAGGATGAATAAATATCGTTTAGGGTATTGCATTGAGAAAGAATGAGATGGTTAAAAATAATTTATTGATTCAGTAGATTCTCGTATAAGTTTTTTCCATTGTTAATCAAATTGGAAGTCTGGTTCTTTCTCTTCTTCTTGATTTTCTTTTTTCCACTGATCAATTTTGCGTTGTAAAGCATTTTTTTTCTTCTTTTTTTGCTCAGGTTCAAAATCTTTTTCGTCTTCATGACCAAAATCCATAATGACATCTTCTTTTTCTTCATTTTTTGGTGTTATTTCTTGAACGGTAGAATCTTTTTTATTTATTCCAAACCCAGTTTTTAATGCACTTTTCAGATCTTTTTTTGCTTTTTCTTTGTTGACTTGTTTTTCTATTTGCTGAGCTTCTTTATCCCAAGAAAATTTAGGATTGTCTATTGTTCCAAACATTTTTAAAAAGATTTTAAAACCTGTTCCGTCATCTTTTATATCACCAAATTCAGAGGTTTTATTGCCCTTTAATTCTCTAAATCGAAAGTTAAACGAATAATCAATTTCATTTTTAAATGAGTGCGTTCCTTCCAATGAGAAATCTAAAGCGTTTGATTTTACTTTCATGTGTGGTATAGTGATTATGCCATCTTTTATTCTTAATTCATTTTCAAACGAATCAAATTCTAAATTCAATAGCTTTTTTTCAAAATCATTTATCTTCCCTTTGGATAACAGCAGTTTTGCACTCGAATTTCGTAAACTATTCGTTATTTCCGTGAAGGTTTGTACATGCATTAAAGCACCATTGTTGATTTTAATTTTTGCCTTAACATCAAATGCTTCTTTTATGATTTCTTCATTATACAAATCAAAAGGACCTTTAAAATACAATTGAATGGCCGCATTTCCTTTTATGTTTTCTGATTGAATAACGGTTTGATCGAAGTTATTCCATTCTCTAAATAAAGGTTTAAATTGAACGTTTTTGGAACGAAGATTTGTTTCAATACTCAAATACATGGGTTTTTCTTCTGTTATTTTCAAATCTCCTTTGAGTTGAATACCAACATTTTCTCCTTCAAGTATAGGGAAGGTTAATTGATGCTTCCCGAAAATCATTTTACTGTTTATGTTTTCATAATCATGGTTGCTATACCTTACCTTGTCTAGCGCTAAGATTAACGTTCCATTTATATCATTCGGTAACAACCATGCTTTTGTACGTTGCTGATTATTGTTCTCTACTGATAAATCATCAAGATTTAAGAAAGTACTCGTAACATTAGCTTCAGCTTTCAATTTCCCAGCTCCTTTAAAATAGTCAACCAAATGATTAAATTCACCATCAAGTAGGATAGATGAATTGTTTAAAGCGATTGATAAATCCGTAATCCCTGCAAATTGATTTCGAATGGTTATTTCTCCTGAATTAACCTTTAAAATGCGCTGGTCTTTTTCAAATTGAGTTTCTATACTTTCCAGTTCCAATGTACTTCGGAGCTTGTAGATTGTAATGTCTTTAGGGTCAATTTGTGGTTGATTCAACCTTACGTCAAACGATCCATTCACACCAATTGAACCTGTCAAATACTGCATTTTAAAAGGACCGAATAATCGATGGATAGCTTTTAAATTGAGTAATCCTTTCGCATTTCCTTGAAGTCTTGGTTGGTTAAAATCTGTTATATTGACTTGACCCTTAAATGTTTCATTTAGAGATTTGAAAGTTATGGATGACAATTCAATTTCCTCTTTTCCATTGAGCACACCGTTGCTGTATTTTCCCGATAGATTGATGTTGCTTAAAGAAAAACCATTGTCAGATAAGCTCCCATTCTTTACTTCAAAGGTTGATTCAATGGCTGGTGCACTTGTTTTTTGATTCTCACCTTGAATAAATAATTCAAAATTTACATTTCCTTTTCCATTAATTTCGTCTACGACATCTAACTCTTTAAATGAAAAATTATGCGCAACATCTGCTAAATTTAGGTTTTTGGCGCCAATATAAAAATCTAAAGAGTCTGGAGTAACTTTGCCTTTTACCAAAAATGGGAGTTTATTAATTGAAACATCAGCAGTTTTAATTTCAAATATGTTTTGCTCTTGATCCATTTTGATAGAAATTTCGCACTTTGCATTTTTATTTTCTATCAGTTTGATTGCTTTGGATTGAATTGAATTAATTACAAAGTCTGTCTCGGCATCTAAAAGAAATTGCTTTTCATTAAAAGAACCTGCTAAATCTAAATGCTTGAAATAACCCGTATAATATTGTTGAGTTGAGTGATTTCTATAAGAAAAATCTGTGTTAATTAATTGAATGTTGTTTAAGTTAAAGGCAAAAGGAGAAGAAGAACTATCGGAACTGGGTTTGAGAAAATCATAGTTTATGCTTCCATCTTTACGAATCTCTAAATTTAATTTAGCTTCCGAAATATCAATACTGTGCACATCATATTTACCTTTAAAGAAATCTATGGGATTAAATCGTAAATTAATTTGTTGTGCATAAATCGCTGTGTCCTTCGTTTGCTCATGCTCAAATCGACTATGAACCAACACATCATCAAAGGATAGTGTTAAATCAGGAAATGTTTTCCAAATTCCCACATCAATATAGCCGATATGAACCCGCTTATTGAGGTACTGATTCGCTTCGGCTAAAGCATATTCTTTAATGTTGTCTTTAAACACCAAAAGTAAGGCGCTAACCAGAAGCATCAAGGCAACGATGATTCCTAAAAACCATTTTGATATGTTTAGAATTTTTCTCCAATTCATACAACGAAAATAAATGCAATTTTAATGTCCATAACATTAACTGCGCATAGTTATTAACGTAAAGTATTTCAAAAAGGTACAAATTAAAGTCAGATTTAATCCGATACTTACTTTTAGGCTTTAATAAAAAATGGAAAGTTCAAATAAGTTCATTCTGAATAGGGAAAACCCTTGTGTCTATTTCTTCATAAACCATTATTTTTGTACTTAAAATTGTGCTTATGAAAATTCTTATTTTGCTTTTATCGATTGTTTTTATTTTCTATTCATGTACGAATAATAATGTAGCTGAGGATAGTGATGGTAATAAAGTGACAACAACTTATACAAAGAAGGTTAATTTACCTGTTAATCCATGTGATTATATTTCTCGAGAAACTGTGACCTCATATTTTGATGTTAAATCTACAGACTTAGAATTGAATGAAGATTTTACAGATCCGCATAGTAAATATGCAAAATGTGGGTTTAAATGGAAGAAAAATAATTTTGAAGAATTGTCCAAAGTGCATCAAGATGCCATGATGAGTTATATGATGAAAAGTGCAAAAAAGGACCAAGGACCTAAGCCCAAACTTTCAGATATAACGAAACTAGAATCGCCTTACGCTAAATTGATGGTTGGTGAATTTAAAGCCTATGAAGATTTTCAAAAAGCGGTAAAACGATTTGATTTGTTACACAAAGTCCCCTCAAAGAATGATATAGAGGCGCTTAATAAATCGATTGATGAGGAACTCGACAAACAAGACTTAAAAGCGGAAACAAAGAAACAAGGGAAATCTGTAGTTGGAGGAATTGCCGAATCTCTTAAATTTACGAAAGTTGAAGGTGTTGGAGATCGTGCTTATTATGATCACTTAGATCGTGCTTTAAATGTTCGGTTCGGAATTTATACATTTTCAGTTGGTATAGATTCTGATTTAAGCTTTGATGAAAACATAGAAATTGCCAAAAAGGTAGCTTTAAATGTTTGGAATAATTTATAATTCACAATACTAACTACTTCTTTGTGTATAATTTTGTAAGGAAAGCTTCCTATTAAGTGATGTATCTCTATATTTAACGATATATTTGCATCAAAATAATATTATATGAGCTTAGTTACAGTTGGAAGTGTCGCATTCGATGCTATTGAAACACCATTTGGAAAAACAGATAAAATCATTGGAGGAGCAGGTACTTACATAGCACTTTCTTCTTCTTATTTCGTGAAAAATCAAAATATTGTTGCCGTTGTAGGTGATGATTTTCCACAAGAAATGATTGATAAATTAGGAGATAGAGGTGTTAACCTTGAAGGGTTACAAATCAAAGAAGGAGAAAAATCATTCTTCTGGTCAGGGAAGTACAATAATGACATGAATTCACGTGATACGTTAGTAACCGAACTAAACGTGTTAGAACATTTTGATCCGATTATTCCTGATTCTTATCAAGATTGTGATTACCTAATGCTTGGTAACTTAAGTCCTGATGTTCAGCTGAAAGTCATTGACCGTTTAGAGAAACGTCCGAAATTAGTAGCATTAGACACCATGAATTTCTGGATGGACATTGCTATGGATGATTTAAAGAAAACGTTAAAAGCAATTGATATCTTGATCATTAATGATGAAGAGGCGCGTCAACTTTCAGGAGAATATTCATTGGTGAAAGCAGCTAAGAAAATTCGTGAGATGGGACCAAAATATTTAGTGATTAAAAAAGGTGAACACGGAGCCCTCTTGTTTCACGGAACAAATGCCTTTTTTGCTCCAGCCCTTCCTTTAGAAGATGTATTTGATCCAACTGGAGCAGGTGATACTTTTGCCGGTGGATTTATGGGGTATTTAGCCTCTACCGATGATGTTTCTTTCGAAAATATGAAGCGAGGAATTATTGCAGGTTCTGCAATGGCTTCTTTTTGTGTAGAAAAATTTGGGACTGAAAAATTGGAGAATTTATCCAAAAGTGAAATTGAAGATAGAATCCAAGAGTTTGTAAAGTTGACAAACTTTGATATGGTTCAATCAATTTAAATGTAAATTATCATGGAGAAAAAAGAATTTATTGATGCTTTAAATGCACTCGTAACAAAAGAAGATTTATTGAGTGTAGGCAGAGAGGTGAAAGAGTTGAGAACACAGTTTGAAGACTATCTCATTGAAGCAACAAGGCAATTTCAAATTGCAGAACTTGAGGCCAAGGATAAAGGAGAGGAGTTTACCCAAGAAGATTGGATGACTCCTTTAAAAGAAGAGTTTTATGCAATTTATTCTCCATTTGCAGAAAAAAGAAAAACCATCATTGCGGCCAAAAGAGCTGAAGAAGATGAAAATTTGAAAAAGAAAAGAGCACTGATTAATCAATTGAAATCTGTGGTTGAAACTGAGGAAAATATCGGTGCGGCTTTTTCTGCTCATAAAGAAATCAATGAAAAATGGAAAACGGTTGGAGATATTCCGCGTGATAAAAGAAGTGAAATTCAGCAAGAATATAGCCGTTTGCTCGAGCAGTTCTTTTATAACATGAATATTTATAAGGAAATCAAAGATTATGATTTCCAAAAAAACCATGAAGCCAAAAAAGAAATCATTGAAAAACTAAAAGCCCTAAGCAAGGTTGAAAAAATAAAAGAGGTTGAAGCAGCTATTAAACAACTTCAAAATGAATGGGAAGATATTGGGCCAACAAAACAAGAGCTATGGGAAGAAATAAAAAATGAATATTGGTCTACAGTCAATGCTATTTATGACCGTATTCGTGCTTTTTATGATGACCGGCGCGAAAAGATGCAAGAAAACATCGAAAAGAAAAAGGAGCTTATTTCTGAAATGAAATCCTTATTGGCACAAGAGCGCAACAGTGTGAAAGATTGGAATAATCAAACTGCTGAGGTGTTAAAATTACAGTCCGATTGGAAGTCCATAGGTTTTGGGCCCAAAAAAGAAAATGATGCAGTTTGGAAATCTTTTAGGGAACTATGTGATGCGTTTTTTAACGAAAAAAGTGACTTTTTTAAAGACGTTCAAGCTGTTTATGATCAAGTAGCTGAAAAAAAGCAACAACTTATACAGAAAGCAAATCAATTAAAGGACAGTACAGATTGGGGGCCAACAACCAAGGCTTTAATAGACCTTCAAAAGAAATGGAAAAAGTTGGGCAGTGCAGGACAAAAACACGAACAAAAACTTTGGAAAGAGTTTAGAGGTGCGTGTGACGATTTCTTTAATGCAAAACAGACGTATTTTGAAGAGAAAGATAAAGCTTTTGAAGAAAACTTGAAGGAAAAACAAAAGCTTATAGAAGAAATTTCTGCCTTTGAATTACCAACGGATAAAAATACAGCCTTAGAAGCTTTGCATGGATTTTCAAATCGTTTCTCCGCTATCGGATTTGTTCCAACAAAACAAAAAGATGAGATTTACAAAGCCTATAAAGAAGCCTTAGATAAACATTACTCAGCTCTTAAAATGGAAGGAGAAGAGAAGGAGAAAGTAATGTTTGAAGCTCGCATCAACACCATTAAAGGGAGTGGAAATGCAGCGCAACTTTTTGATAAGGAAAAACAAGCTATCCGCAATGAAATAAGCAAGGTGAAGCAAGAAATAATTCAGTTCGAGAACAACCTTGGCTTCTTTGCCAACTCTAAAGGTGCAAATGCGTTAAAAGATCAGGTAGAAAACAATATAAAAGCAGAACAAGAAAAGCTAAACGCCCTTAAAGCAAAGCTTAAAATGATTCCAGATGAATAAAATTTATAACACATGGATTTTTATAATCTCTATCCTCACACTGCCTTTTGCATTTGCTGTTGGCTTAAATGAGGTGTTTGGAATTTTTGGGATGAAAATTCATGGAGACAAATTCGCCTATAAGGAATTGGTGTTTGGCATCTCAGCAGGTTTGATTTTTATAATTGGTGCCATGCGTTCATCCCGTAAATGGTCAGGGATAAAGATAGTCAATCAAATTGATCGCTTTCAATTCAATACCTTAATTAGTCAAGAACGCAAACAACGTGTTTTGTTAATCAATAGCATAGAGATCATCGGTTTTTTCCTGATTGGAATTGTTTTCTTTATTTTTTCTATTGATGCAGTTTACATATCGCTTATTTTTCTCATTTTTATTATCGATGCAATTGTTAATACCATTCGCGGTGTTGTTAGTAAAAAGTACCGTGTTGGAATGACCAAAAAGGCTATAGTAGCAGTTGATCGTGAGGTGATTGCTATTTATTTTAAAGGCTTGAAGCGCATTTCTATACAAAAGGATTTGTTGTTTTTTGAGTACGTAAATGATTTAGTCCTCGATTTTTCACTACAAAATATTCCAGCGGAAAAGCAAGAGGAATTTATGCGTTTATTGCGCTCAAATGTCGATGAAAAAAAAGTGTTTTTCTCTCGGTTTGAAGATTAAAAATGGCAATCAATGCATATCCTAATAAACATGCTTAAATTTTCTTAAACATTATAGTTAATTCTCATAGAATTGTCATTAATGAATGATTTATTCTCATATTTGCAATCTCAATTTTACACAAATTATGGATTTTTGGATTAAAGCTGCTCAACTCATACTCTCATTGGCTATTCTTGTAACTGTACATGAATTTGGTCACTACCTCGCAGCACGAGCATTTAAGATTCGTGTAGAAAAATTTTACTTGTTTTTTGACCCGTGGTTTTCTTTATTGAAAAAGAAAATTGGAGACACAGAATGGGGAATTGGTTGGCTGCCTTTAGGAGGTTATGTGAAAATTGCAGGAATGATCGATGAGTCAATGGATACAGATCAAATGGCTGAACCCCCAAAAGAAGATGAGTTTCGCTCAAAACCTGCATGGCAACGCTTGATTGTTATGGCTGCAGGAGTAATTGTGAATGTTGTCGTTGGAATCTTTATTTATATAATGGTTGTTGCCGCATGGGGAGACAATGTAGTGAGCAATGATACCCTGAAATACGGCGTGGCAGTAAATAAAAATTTCGCAGAGCTCAATACAGGAATTGAAGATGGAGATGTGATCACTGCCGTAGATGGAGAAGCTGTCGAAAATGTGAACCTAATCAATTTTCAAATTTTTCTACGTGGATATAGGGAGCTTGAAGTACAGCAACCTTCTGGAGAAAAAAAGACCATCACATTAGATAAAAACGTCGATGATTGGATGTGGGAGAATGATGCAGTAATGGCATTTTCTCCAAGAATCCCTGTTGTTGTAGATTCAGTAATGGAAAATAGACATGCTTTTATTGCAGGTTTGCAAAAAGGAGATAGTATAACAACCATTAATGGAGTGGAAACACCATTTTTTCATGACCTACAAGCAGAATTGGCAAAACAAGAAGGCGATTCTACTGCTGTGAAGGTCGGGTTTTATCGCGGAGGTTCTTTTCAAGAAATTTCAACATTTACCGATGCTAAAAAGACCATTGGATTTATACCCAAAAACCCAGCATGGTTAAAATCAACCCATCGCAGTTATACATTTGGTGAGTCTATTTCTCGCGGAATTGATAAAGCGATTTGGACAATGCATGATTATGCCGCTCAACTACCTTTAATTTTCACCTCCAAAGGAGCACAAAGCGTTGGAGGATTTGGTGCAATAGGTAGTTTGTTCCCTCCAGCTTGGGATTGGGAAGTGTTTTGGGCTAGAACAGCATTTATATCTTTAATTTTAGCAATTATGAATATTTTACCCATCCCAGCACTCGATGGAGGACATATCGTCTTTTTATTATATGAAATGATTACTGGAAAAGAGGCACCTCAAAAAGTTTTGGAATATGCGCAATTGATTGGCTTTTTATTATTGATTTCACTATTCTTGTTTGCTAATGGAAACGATGTTTATAGGGCCTTTTTTAAATAAGTAAGAAGCATTTTATCTTTCTTTTTCCGTTTTACGGAACGTTTACCTAATTTGTTTATGGCATAAACCTTGTTTAGCTGGATTTGGATTTGAAATGAATATCAAGTAAATTGATGCGGAAACATATTCATTTATCCACAATAAAATCTTATTTTTGATAATTAAAATAAACACAATGAAAATATTAACACTTTTAGCAACGCTATTATTTACTGCAAGCACTATAATAGCACAAGATTTAGCAGTAACTTATGAAATTACTATGCACTCAGATGACCCTGAAGTTCAAGCTCAAATGGGTATGATGCAAGGTTCAACTTTAAAATTAAAAAGTAAAGATCAAAAGTCTCGAACAGAAATGAATATGGGTGGGTTAATAACAACCACTAATATCGTAGATAACGAAAAAGGAAAAGGTGTTTTGCTCATGGATGGTATGTTAGGAAAGCAAGCTGCCAAATTTGATGAGGAAGATAAAGATGAGGTTGATGCCGAAGAAGCAGATATCGAGGTTGAATTAATTGATGAGTCTAAAGAGATTTTAGGCTACACCTGTAAAAAAGCAATTATCTATACAGAGGATGATGTTGAGTTGGTTTACTGGTATACCAAAGAGATTCAATTAGGGAATGATGCGTTATCTAAATACATGAAAAAAGGATTACCTGGATTAGCATTAGAGTTTTCTGTTGATGAAGGAAATATGAACATGACGTTTACAGCAACAGAATTGAAAACAAAAGTAAAAGAAACGAAAGATATGTTCAGTTTAAAAATTCCAGAAGGTTATTCAGAAAAAACCATGGAAGAGATCAGTAAGATGTCTGGGCAATAATACGAATCAAAACGGATGGTAAAACATTCGTTTTTTTATTTTATGAATTATGAAAATTAAAGCTTTACTTTTTACCACATTTTTACTTTTTGCTGCCTACACAATAGGGCAAGAAACAAAAGGAGTAATTAAATATGATGTTTTTGTGAGTTCCGATGATCCTGCAATGTCTGCCTATGTAGATCAAATGGAGAATAGCGCCCTAGAAATGTATTTTTCTGAGAACAATACACGATCAGATTTTTTTATGGGAGAAATGATGACAACCAAAACCATTTCGGCATCAGATAAAGATACCACGTTAGTTTTATTAGATGGAATGATGGGTAAGATTGCCATGAAAGTTACCGAAGACGATATGGATGACGAACAAAGAATGGCAATGGAAAAGCAAGAGGTTGAATTAATTGCTGGAGAAACAAAAGAAGTAATGGGATATGAATGTAATAAAGCCATTATTGTTGGAGCAGATGAACAAGAGTCCGTTGTTTGGTATACCACAGAAATTCTTCCTGCACACAGAGAAGGAGAATATTTATTTGAAGAGATCCCTGGACTGCCGCTTGAATTGCATTCCTCCAGAGGTAAAATGAATTTTAAAATTGTTGCATACAGTTTTAAAGGAAAGGTGAAAAAAGCAGACGAAGTTTTTAGCCAAGAAATACCTAAAGGCTTTACTTTGAAAACTGTTGAAGAAATGAAACAATTTGGTGGACGTTAAATAAAAATCTATGTTGCGGCTAATTATTGCAATTGTTGGTTTATTTACACTGTCTTTGTCAAGTTGTAAAAACATTGTAAAAAAATACGACCAACATCTTCACAAGAAATATAATAGAAACGATTTTCAAGATCATTCTGTTGAATTAAGTCAACATAAAATATTTTATTATGATAACAAACGGGAGAATGCTCCTGTTTTGTTGTTTATACACGGTTTTGGTGGTGATGGAAAGATTTCATGGAAAGAGCAAATAAAGGAATTTGAAGATGATTACCGTGTCATTGTACCTGATTTGCTTTGGTTTGGACATAGTACTAGCGATGCAACTCCCAATCTTGATTCACAGATTGAAGCAATTCATGAACTCACAAATTATTTATCAATAAAAGACATACATTTAGTTGGCATTTCTTATGGTGGATTTGTAAGTTTAGGTTTAGCAGAAAAGTATAAGGAGAAATGGGCTTCACTAACTATAGTCGACTCTCCTGGTGTTCATTTTACCGATGATGAATTAGATGCCTTTTGTGACAAAGTTGGTGCAGCGAACCTAGAAGATGCCTTTGTACCAAAAAATAGTGATGAAGTCAAGCGACTCATGGAGTTTTCTTTTCGAAATGCACCACCTTTGACAGATCATGTTCGAGCGCTTACCTTAGGTGTTTATTTTAGCAAACATCCAAAAGAACAAAGAAAGTTGCTTAGAGAATTACCAAGAAACAGAAAGAAATTTGAAAATTTAAACATTAAAGTGCCTGTTTTAATTCTTTGGGGAGAAGAAGACGAAATATTTTTAGTTGCTGATGCACATGCTTTACAAGAGCAATTAAATGCCCAACTTGTAATCGTACCAAAAGCAGGACACGCACTCCCATTTGAACAAGCGAAAGCATTTAACGAACATCTAGAGACCTTTATTTCTAATATTGAATAATTATAATGAAGTTGTTGATTTTTTGTTTTTTAGAGACTTAAGTGTATCTCCCAATCAAATGTATATTACGTACTTTTAAATAAAATTATATGGAAACAAAGAAGCGATCACTTGTTTTTGCTACACAAAATCAAAATAAAGCGAAAGAAATTCAAGGTTTACTTCCTGACTATGTGCAGGTAAAAACCTTAAAGGATATTCAGTGTACGGACGATATACCCGAAACCCAACCTGATTTGGCGGGAAATGCACTTCAAAAAGCAAGGTATATTTATGATAAATATAATGTTGATTGCTTTGCAGATGATACAGGCTTAGAAATAGATGCTTTAAATGGTGAACCAGGAATTTATAGCGCACGATATGCAGGGCCAGAAAAAGATAGTGAGCAAAACATGGATTTGGTTTTGAAAAAATTGAGCCAATACACCGATAGAAAAGCGCAATTTAGAACGGTTATCGCTTTAATTTTGGATGGAAAAGAATATCTTTTTGAAGGAATTGTGATTGGTGAAATTAGAAAAGAGCGTTGTGGAATGGAAGGGTTTGGTTACGATCCCATTTTTGAACCCGAAAATTACGGTAAAACTTTTGCTGAGATGAGTTTAAGTGAGAAAAATCAAAGAAGTCACCGCAGTAGAGCTATCGAAAAATTAAAAGATTTTTTAGAAGAAATAAAAGCTTCATAATTTTTTACTGTCTTTATCCTTTTGAAAGAAGAAATTTTGATAAAGACTAAATAACCCTAGAAATAAAGCGATAAAGGTAACGCCTTGTTGCGTTTCTAATGTATCTTCAGACAAAAATGAACTTATTGCTATTAAGCTGAACCCGATAATCAATAGCTTGTTATTACGTAAACCAAAAACAAACAAACCTAACCAAAATACGCAAAATATAATAAAGCCAAACACTCCGAAAGCAACCCAAAAGGTTAAAAATTGATTATGAGCTCTGTTCCAGTTCTCTTTGTCTAAACGGGTATCTATATTCTCATAGCTCCAATCAAAAGCGTTTTGTAAATCTCCTGTACCAACGCCAAACAGCCAGTTGTTTTCAATGATGTGTATTGCTGCCCGCCAATGTTCAATACGTTGTAACAATGAATTTCCATCAGGGTCACCATTAACGCTATAATGAAAAACTTCATTTTTTAATTGATGCATTTGTCGATGAATACCATCATACGTATGCGCTATTGACGCTATACCATTCTCCACGTTTTGAATGTCTTTCGCCTCCATGGATTGCATTCCATTTTTATCCTTAGTTAAGCCTTTGGAAGTCATATAACGAATAAGAATATCACGCAATAAATAACCGTCTGAGGTGGTATCTTTTAATGAAGTTTTAGACCTTTTTGACCATTCCTCTGTTAATTCGTCACCAGCAATAAACGATTGCACATGGTGTCCGTTTTCATACCATAGTACGGTTGTATCATGATAGTAAATATTCCCATATTCTGTTTTTTTCGGAAGCTCACCAAAAGTAAGCTCACGGTTGTCGGGACTTAAATATGCGTACAAAAACCAGACTCCACAGATTATTGTGATCAAGAATAAAGATATTCCTATTGTTTTCTTAAATCTTGAACTTATTTGCCGTATGAAATAGATAAATATGCCTAGACTTAGAAATGACAAGGCGATGTATCCACTTAATACCTGACTTAATACCGTATAAATTATAAACCAAATTAAACAGAGTAGAAATATAATGCTAAACTTCTTTTTTTGAAGAAATAAATAAAGTGCAACTAAAACGCCTGTAACAATTAGTAAGGCATATCTGATATGTGAACCAAAAAGTGAAAATGTACGATAATCTTCCCATGGATGAAAAATCATATAGTAAAAATTAATTCCAGAGGTGATCAGCAGGGAACTTAAAAATACGATCAATATCAAATTGAAATAGCGTTTTTCTATTGGATATCCGATAATAGCGATAGGAATAACGAATAATGGCAGTTTTGTATTAAGGTCTTTGAAAGCATATCCAAAATCTTGTGTATAGGATAAACCCAAGATGTGAAATGCTAAAACAGCGAGGATAAACCAGAAAACAACACTTGGTTTCCAACGATTCCAATAGCTTTTTAAGTCTGCTTTTAATAAAAGGTTTGACGCCAGCCAAATGGTTCCAATGGACATTAAAACTTTGTTCATGGGTAAACCAAAAGCCAAAATTAGTATTCCTAATACTTGAAGGTAATCGTGAATTTTAAAACCCAATAAACGATCTAACATGAATAATTAAGGTTTTAATATAGCGTTGTACTGTTTTTCATCGTTTAGTACTTCAATAGCTTCTTTAAGTGCAGCGTCTTCCTTAAAAGCATTCACTACGCGACCTTCTTGATAATAGTAGCGCGAGACTATTTCATTTGTTAATAACTCCTTTATTTGTGCTTCAAATAATTCTAAATCATCTTTTTTTGATGCGCTTATTATTTTATGTAGGTTTTTATATTCACCATTTATTTTAGCGTCATAGCCTTCTTTTTTAGCAACTTCCATAACCTGTTCTAAATGCTCTTGTGTTGCAGTTTTATATTCAAAATCTTGGTCTAATACATAGGCCTTAAAATCATTAAACTGTGCTCCCGTCAATTCAAACGCTTCAGGCGAAGCAATTGTAGGGTTTTTTTGCTCAAACATTGTCGCATAATTAAAAATGATGTTTTCCTTCATAAGAACAGCCAAAAATCTTGACATCTCTTTGCTTTCGATTTTAATGTCTGGCTCTATTCCTCGTCCATCAATAACTTCTCGACCATTTTTAGTGTGAAAAATATTGATTAAAGAGTCGGGAACCTCATCTACCTTGCCATCATTTTTATGGTAATAATCTAGTTTTTGAACACATCTTCCAGAAGGCGTGTAGTATTTTGCAATAGTGAGCTTCATTTTTGCTCCATATTTCAAGTCGATTGTTCTCTGTACTAGTCCTTTTCCAAAAGTGGTATTTCCAATAACAACACCGCGATCTAAATCTTGAAGAGATCCTGAAACTATTTCAGAAGCAGAAGCAGACCGTTCGTCAACCAATACCACCACAGGAATTTCTAAGTCAATTGGTTCATTCTTTGTTTTATAAGAACGGTTTTCATCTAAAACTCTTCCTTTGGTTTTTACAATTTCTTCATTTTTAGGAACAAAAAAGTTGACAATGTTTATTGATTCTATAAGCAAACCTCCGCCATTTCCACGTAGGTCTAAAATAACTTTTTCCATCCCTTCACTTACCAAATCATCGTATGCTTTTTTAACATTTCTAGAAGCAGTCTGAGTAAAGGAACTCAGTTTTATATATCCTATTTTTCCTTTTTCATCAACCATTCCAGAATAAGGCACATCTGGAACTTTAATTTCATCTCGCTCAATAGTTACAGTGTTTACGCCTTGGTTTGGACGCTCATACTCTAATTGAAACGAAGATCCTTTAGCTCCTTTTAAAGCGGAAGAAACTGTTTCTGAGTCAACATTTTTCATGCTTCTTCCTTCAATGGCAATTATTTTGTCACCTGCTTTTAGACCTGCTTTTGCTGCTGGCATTCCTTCATAAGGCTCTGCAATGATCACATATTCATCTGTTTTTCTTATTAAAGCGCCTATTCCACCATACTGTCCTGTTGTCATCAAACGATAGTCTTCTATATTTGATTCATGATAATATACCGTGTAGGGATCTAATTCGTGTAGCATAGCATCAATGGCAGCTTTTGAAATTTCACCAGTTTTAGGATTGTCTACATAAAATTTATCTAAATTCATGTAAATCAGATCAAATAATTCTAGGTTTTTAACCACTTCAAAGCCATTTGATTGAGAGCGAAGTGAATGAATAAATCCAAAAGTTAAAAAAATAGATGTGATAAAAATGTATTTCATAAAATCAATATTATTGAAGGACTAAGGTAATGAAAAAGAAGTTTACGCGCTTTCTCTTTGGTCTAAACGTAAAAAAAGTGCTTCTATTTTGTTTAAAATTGAATGATAGCTTTCTTCCTGATTTCCAGTGTAAATAATAACAATTGCCATTTGTTGGTTTTTTGCAATCAGGTTTTCCTCAAAAATGTATTTTCTTTTCCGGACTGCTTCTTTAATCAATCGTTTTATTCTATTGCGATCGACCGCTTTTTTAAACTTACGTTTTGGAACAGAAATCATTACTTGAAAAGCTTCATCAGTATTTAATGCTGCATAATGATATCGAATTAAGAAAGGATATTTTTTTTCTACTTTTCCTGCTGCAAAGACATTGCTGATAACAGTTTTGCTGCATAATTTGTAGGGCTTTCCAAAACGTTCATTATTTTTTGTCATGAATTTAAAGTGCCTTTTCGATTACGGATTTTAAATCTGCGCGTGAATGAACACCAGCCGAACGCCAATTAATTTCACCTTTCTTAAAAAGAATAAATGTAGGAACTCCACGTACTTTATATTTTTGCGCTGCTGCTTGGTTCTTATCAACATTAATTTTTAAAACACGTAATTTTTCACCATAATGCTGTTTAATTTCATCTATTATGGGATTCATTGTTTGACAAGGTCCACACCAATCTGCATGAAAATCTACAAGCACCGGTGTTTCACCTTTTATAATTTCTTTAAATTGACTCATGATTTCTTTTTTTCTTGATGATTTTTAATCGCTTCCGAATCGTATCCTGTGAATAAATTAATCCATACTAGTCTTCCTAAGCGGAAGTTTAACGGTGCTAATACCACTAAAATAGTAAGAATGTTTATGATGTAAATCCAAAATGGAGACGCAGGGTAAATTAAATAAGTGAGTACGAAAGTAGCCACCGAAAAAGCAACTGTAACGGCATAGGAAGCATACATTGCGCCATAAAAGAAACCGGTTTCTAATTCATATTTGTGACCACATTCACTGCATCGTTCATGCATTTTGTCGAATTTCTTTAGATGAAAAACACTTCTATATTTAAACACCTTTCCTTGATGACACTTCGGACATGTGTTTGTAAGAACGCTATGAACTCTACTCTCTTTCCATTTCATAACGCAAAGATAACAAGAAATCGCTTGATTTTAAAGTGACAATCATTACAAAAGTAGAAGGATGGTTTATGTTCGTGAATGTTTCACTAGTATTGGCTTTGTTTCTTGTCTATTTCAAAATAATCATCGAACTTTGCAGCTCAATTTATGGAGAAGAAGAAAAACATACGGTCGTTAAGTAAGAATGATTTGAAAAATGCTTTCACAACGATGGGAGAGAAGTCTTTTCGTGCTACACAGGTATATGAGTGGTTGTGGCAAAAAAATGCTGCCTCTTTTGATGAAATGACTAACTTGAGTGTTAAATTACGAAGTCAGTTGAAGGACACATTTTTTATTGACCATATTACTTTAGATGAGCAACAAGTTTCAAACGATAGAACAATAAAATGTGCATTTAATGTCGGAGTAGGGAAGGTAGTTGAAGGCGTTTTAATTCCTACCAAAACCAGAATGACCGCATGTATTTCGTCACAAGTAGGTTGTAGTTTAGCATGTAAGTTTTGTGCTACAGGAAAGTTGAAACTATTAAAGAATTTATCTGCCGGAGAAATCGTCGATCAAGTAGTGCATTTAAAAAATCTTTCAGAAACCAAATACGATCAAAATTTAAGCAATATCGTTTATATGGGGATGGGCGAACCCTTACTAAACTATAAAAATATGATAGATAGTATTGCTAAAATCACTTCTGAAGATGGTTTGGGAATGTCTCCAAAACGCATTACAGTTTCTACTGCTGGAATTGCTAAAATGATTAAAAAACTAGGAGAAGATCAAGTGAAGTTTAACTTAGCGCTCTCTCTTCATGCCGCGAATGATAAGAAACGCGATAAGATTATGGCCATCAATGAGACCAACAATCTGGAAGCTTTGGCGGATGCTTTGCGCTATTTTTATAAGCAAACGGGTACACGCGTAACTTATGAATATATTATTTTTAAAGATTTTAATGACGAACTAGAGGACGCTCAAGAATTAGCCCAATTCTGTAAAATAGTTCCTTGTAAAGTCAATATTATTGAATACAATCCAATTGATAATACAGGTGAACCTGAAGATTTTCACTTTCAACAAGCAGATGCTAAAAAAGTAGACCGATTTGCGGCTTTTCTAGAAGAACGAAATATAATTGTTAACGTGCGTCGAAGTCGAGGGAAAGATATTGATGCTGCATGTGGACAGTTGGCCAATAAAAATGAGGTGGTAACGGAAAGAATGTTGAAGTGAGTGAATTGAACCGTGTCTATATCTACTCGATTCATACAAATTCTTAACTTTTATTATTCATACTGAATAAGTCAGTGCCAGCTAATGTTTTTTTATGCTTTATTTGTTTTTAATTCATAATTTTCATTAACTTGAATTAGACCACCTAAAAAATCAATTATAAATGAATACAAAATGGTTATTTAAAGACGCGCCGAATCTTGAAACTGTTGATGCGTTAAAAAAAGAAATGAATGTCTCCGAAGTTGTTGCGTATATGCTCGTACAACGAGGAATAACTGACTTTGATGCTGCTAAAAGTTTTTTCAGAGGATCATTGAAAGCACTTCACGACCCGTTTTTAATGAAAGGTATGGATCGTGCAGTGGCACGTGTAAATAAAGCCATAGCTGAAGAAGAAAAGATACTCATTTATGGAGATTACGATGTTGATGGAACAACAGCAATCGCTTTGGTTTATGGATTTCTATCACAGTATACCTCAAATATTGCTTATTACATTCCTGATCGTTACGATGAAGGGTATGGAGTGAGTGAAAAAGGAATAAAAAACGCTAAAAAGGAAGGATATTCCTTGGTCATAACTTTAGATTGCGGTATAAAGGCCAACGAAAAAGTTGATTTAGCCAATTCTCTAGCCATAGATATGATTATTTGTGACCATCATACACCTGGAAATGAAATTCCCAATGCAATTGTTTTAGATCCTAAACGTAAAGATTGTGAATATCCTTACAAAGAATTATCAGGTTGCGGTGTAGGATTTAAATTATTACAAGGACTGACCTCAGCTAATCAATGGGACGAAGTTGAATTATTTAAAACATTGGATTTATTAGCCATTAGTATCGCAGCAGATCTTGTTCCGGTAACTGGAGAAAATCGTTTGCTTTCGCAATACGGATTAAAACAACTCAATCAACACACGAGATTAGGTATTGATGTTATGTTGAATTTGGCTAAAAAAGAAAAACCACTTTCATTTACTGATATTGTTTTTACGATTGCACCGCGTATCAATGCGGCAGGTCGAATCGATGATGCCAAAAAAGCAGTAAAATTATTAACTTCTCAAGATAAAGAGGAGGTTCGGAGCATTGCCAAAGAAATTCAAGAGTTTAATGATGAACGTAAAGCTTTAGATAAGGAAATTACGGAACATGCATTAGAGAAAATTGCAGCAGATAATCAATATACCGATAAATGCACTACTGTTGTGTATGATCATACTTGGCATAAAGGAGTTATCGGAATTGTTGCTTCAAGATTGATAGAAAAACATTACCGTCCTACGATTGTGATGACTCAAGCTGAGGATGGTGAAACATGGACGGGATCAGCTCGAAGTATTAAAGGAATAGATATGTATGAAGTTTTAGATAAATGTAGTGCATTTTTAGAAAAATTCGGAGGGCATTATTATGCTGCTGGACTTACATTAAAAACAGAGCACTTATCAAGATTTGAAAACGCTTTTGAAAAAGAAGTGCAAAAAAGAATAGGAAGCGAAACATTGATTCCAGAACAAATCATCGAAAAAGAATTGCCTTTTAATCAACTCTTTAATATTGCAGAGTCAATTTATGAGCTCCCAAGGTTGATGCGTGTTTTAAAACAGTTTGAGCCGCATGGTCCGGAAAATATGAAACCATTATTCGTTGCACGTAACGTTTATGCGCATGATGCAAAATTATTGAAAGGTGAGCATTTAAAAATGAAAGTCTATCAACCCGATTTTCAAAAACATATAGACGCTATATTTTTTAAAAGCCCAACTTCTTTGGCAATTGTTCAAAATGGACCATTTGATATGGTTTTTACGCTTGAGGAAAATACTTTCAGGGGAAAAACCACGCCGCAGTTGATGGTTAAGGATTTGCGCCCAACGGATGCAGATTTCGAAAACATTAATGAATATGCCGTAAACTTAAAGTGATTGATAAATTAAATAGGGAGCTACAAGAATTGTTCAGCTCCCTGTTTACCTATTCTAAACATTTATGATATACATAATTGTCCGAGCATGTGCGTTATTCTAGATTTTTCAAGTATCTGAATTGCATGATTATTAAAACTCAAAAATAAACCCAATTGAAGGAACAACAGTCGATGAAGGATCTGTTAGAATAACTGGAATACCATTACTACCATCCGACTTGATTGGATTTCCATCCGTTGTTTCAAATCCTGTGTTGTCTTCATTCCTTTGGAAAGTATAGTTGGGTGTTCTTGGTGTTTCAAACATAAATAGATTTTGAATATCCACAAACAAGGTTAAACTCACATTATCAAAGTTGATTTTCTTGTCTACACGAATGTCAAATTGCTGATAAATAGGCAATCTTTCACTGTTTAATTGTGCGTAATCCAAGACACCAACTCCTGTGGTCAAGTAATTTTGACGAGAAGCTGATAAATCAAAAGGAGTGTAAGGCTGACCGCCAGAAACGCGGTATTTTACACCTAAATCCCAGTTTTTCTTGAATTTGTATCCCATTGTAGTAGAAAATACGAATCCGTAATCCCAAGTGGAAGGTCTAAAAACTCCGTCGTAGCCTGAAAATTCAGATTTATAAACCGTTGCACTTACGATATAAAATAGGCGATTGATCAATTTCTGCTGCACGTAAGCTTCTACTCCATAAACACGACCTCTTCCCGTTGAGGCATAGGTGTCATTTCCAACCGTAGAGAAGTCTGTACCGATATTTGCCAAAGAAATGCTGTCGGTTAAAGAAACAGGATAATCTCTGTAATCTTTATAGAAAGCCTCTAAGGTAAAACGCAGGTCTTTCTTTGGAATGTACTGTCCACCTACCGTGTAGTGAATGGAATTGATATAGTCTAAATTTTTATTGGCCAGCTCTCCGCTCATATCTCTATAACCCAAAACGGTGTAAACAGGCAGTTTAAAATAAGATCCCACAGAAGCTGAAATATTCCATTTGTCGTTGAAAGAGTAAGCGGTAGATAAACGTGGAGAAATGGTTTCAAGCGGATTGAGTCCATTGTCAGTATAGGTGTTCATGTCAGATCGTACACCTCCAGAAAGTAAAAGTTTGTCTTTCAAAAAGTACTTACTCACATGACCATAAGCGCCAAACTTGTAAAAATCTATATTTGAAGCTGTGTTGAAACTAATCGAAGGAGAAATAACTGTTCCTGTGGAGTCTGTTAATTCATCCTGAATGGTATTGAATAAATCGAGATCGTATTTTACATATTGAGCACTCAATCCGTAGCTTATTTTCCAGCCATCGATAAACTTGTTGACATTGAAACGCAATTTGTTTTCAATTTCATGACTTTTTAAGCTCAATAATTTCGGACCTTCTTTGATGGCGTTATTTGCATATCGATCGGCTCCATTAAAAAACATGTTTCTGCTCAGAGCAACCGTGAAATATCCATTTTTGATTAGCCTTTTTAATGATGCCCCGACGGTATAATTCCATTGTTTAATTAATGGGTTTGATCGGTTGATGTATTCTGTATTAGCATCAGCATCTTCAGGAACTGCCAGTCTAAAATTGTCTATAGCACCAATTCCAATAAAATTCAATTCTGTCTTTTTATTGATTTTGTGATTGATTTTATATTGGAAATCCCAGTAGTCTGGACGAATGGGTAAATCAATGAGCTTAAACAAAAACTGCAAATATGATCTTCTTGCGGAAGCCATAAATGTTGTTTTTTTACCTAAAGGACCTTCTAGTGTTGCTGCTGCTTCACTTCCAGAAAGTCTAAAGTTTCCACTCAATTTGTCGGGATTACCATTTCTTTGTTTAATTACAATTGTAGAAGCTAAAGCATTGTCATATCGACTATCAAAAGCAGAAGAAGTCAGTTGCACATCACGAATAAAGGAAACATTTAAAATTCCTGTAGCACCTCCACTAGCACCTTGTGTTTGGAAGTGATTTAATACTGGAATTTCTATTCCATCGAGATAATAAACGTTTTCGCTAGGTCCACCACCACGTACAATTATATCATTTCTGTTGGGAGATGTTCCACCTGCAACACCAGGTAGTACTTGAATTACCTTAGAAACATCGAAGTTTCCTCCAGGATTGACTTTAATTTCTTCAGCGGTTAATTTTTGTGTAGACAATGGAGTAGTCATGTCTGTCGCTTTTACCATTTTTGAAGCGTTGATGGTAACTTCCCCAAATTCTTCCGATTGATCCTCAAGTTCAATTTCTAAAACCTCCGCATTTCCCGAACTGATATTTATATTGAAAGCGGTAAAAGGTTCGTAACCTACATATTTTGTTTCAAGATTATATTTACCGACTGGCGCTTCAAATTTGAATTTCCCATCGAGATCTGTTCTTGTTTTTAACGTATCGGTATCGTTTTGTAAGGTAATTAAAACACCAATGAGAATATCTTGTAAGTTTTTATCTTTTACCGTTCCAGTAATTACCCCTTTTTTCTGACCATAAGCAGAAGAAATGAAAAATAAAGCGATGGACAAGTATAAAATTTTCTTCATAACAATAATTAATAAGTTCACTGTAACACAAACAAAAGAAGACAAAGTTCTAAGTTGATCCCATTATTTATCTTAAACAGCTCAAAAGTAGAACAATTTCTTATGTTAATGAGCCAAAGCAATCGTTCCTAAGCTCACTTTTGCTTTTACTTTCTTCTCATAAATGGCGCGAGCTGCGTATTCAAGTGTTGAACCTGTCGTAAGGACGTCATCAACAATTAATACATGATTACAATTTTTTAATCCACCTTCTTTTAAGGCAAACTTTCCTTTTACGTTTTCTAAACGTTCCTCTTTGCTTTTTTTTGTTTGTGATTCATCATGTGTTTTACGATAGAGTGCATCTAAAACTGGGATTTCCATTACTTCACTCATGCCTTCTGCGATAAGTAAGCTTTGATTATATCCTCTAATGAATGATTTTTTGGAATGGATAGGGATGGGGATTAATGCATCGATATCTTTAAACTCCTCCATGTTTTTCATCTTTTTGCCCATCATTTCACCCATAAGAACGCCTAAAGACCTTCCTTCTTTATATTTAATTTGGTGTAGAATATTCTTCGTTGAATTGCCATTTTCGTAATAAAGTAAGGCATAAACGCTTTCAATGTTGAGCCTCCCCCAAAATACTTCATCTGCTAAGGTATAGTCTTTATATTTTTCAAAATAGGTGTAATGTAAATCCTGTTCACACATAAAACAAAAATGGTCATTTTGTTGATTTAATTCATTTCCACAGATGACACAAAATTGTGGGTAAATTAAAGATAGAAAACCCTCGGTGTAGTCTTTAATAACCTTGGTGATCTTGTTTTTCATGCGTTTTTTATATTAAACCTTCAGTTAAAGATAATTAAAATCCAACAATTAACTAGCTTGGTGCCTATTGTTGGATGAACAATTTGCTATTTAAGAGTTTAAATACATTTTCTGATTGTTTCATCGTTTGTGATAAATTGTCAAATTGAAACCCTCTAAATTCAATACAAATATGTAATTTTGGAAGTCAACGAAAAAAGAGAATAATGAGTACGATAGATGCGATAAACGAAGGAGATGTTAATTTTTCAATTAATGAAAAAGGAATTGCTACTGTTATTTTTCATCACCCATTAAGTAATTCTTTGCCAGGTCGGGTGTTAAAAAAGTTAGCAGATACCATAACTGATCTAGGAGGTAAGGATGAGGTAAAAGTTATTGTTTTAAAATCTGAAGGAGGCAGAGCTTTCTGTGCAGGTGCTAGTTTTGATGAATTGATTTCAATAAAGGACTTAGAAACTGGAAAGAAATTCTTTATGGGCTTTGCCAACGTAATTAACGCATGTAGAAAGTGTCCTAAATTGATTATTGGACGTGTACAAGGAAAAACTGTTGGAGGTGGTGTTGGACTAGCTTCTGCTGTAGATTATTGTTATGCTACAAAGTTCTCAGCTATTAAACTTTCAGAATTAGCCATAGGAATAGGACCTTTTGTTGTCGGACCAGCTGTAGAGCGAAAAGTGGGAACCTCAGCAATGAGTCAACTAGCGATTAATGCAACAGAATGGCAAAGTGCAGAATGGGCCAAAGAAAATGGTTTGTTTGCTGAAGTTTTTGACAACGTTGAAGAAATGGATAGTGCTGTTGAAACATTAGCAAATAAATTATCGGCTTCTAATCCTGAAGCTATGAAATTGTTAAAAGGAATATTCTGGGAAGGAACTGAAAATTGGGATCAATTACTTCAAGAACGCGCTGCTTTAAGTGGAGAATTAGTGCTCTCAGATTTTACTGTAAATGCGATTAACGAATTTAAAAAGAAGTAATCACATTCAATGGATAAAGAATTTTTTATTGAAATTGAAGAGAAATTAATCGGTTTTTTGTGGGATATCGGACCAACGGTTATTAAGGCTGTTATTGCTCTTTTAATAGGAATTGTTGTCATTAAAATAGTTAAACGCATTTTAAATAGAATAATGCGTAAAGCTAATACAGAATTATCCTTAAGGACTTTTGTCGATAGTCTTGCTACTTTTATTCTTTATGGTCTATTGTTTGCGACAATTGGTATAATTATCGGCATTGAGGCAACATCTTTTATTGCTGCTTTTGGTGGTGCTGCAATTGCTGTAGGTTTAGCATTGCAAGGTAGTTTAGCCAATTTTGCTGGAGGAGTTTTAATCCTCGTTTTTAAGCCTTTTCGTGTTGGTGACTTGATTAAGGTCAATGAAGTGCTTGGTTTTGTTGAAAAAATAGATATTCTTTATACACGTGTTACTACCTATGATGGGCGTATGATTACTATGCCGAATGGAAATGTAGCCAATAGTGATATTGATAATCGTACAATAAATCAAACAAGACGTGTGGAAATAACTATTCGTGTGGGGCACGATGAGGATATAGATCAAGTTATTTCAATCTGTGAAAATGTAATGAAATCACACGCAGCGATTATGAAAGATCCAGAAGCTGACGCATGGCTTGATGAAATAGAGGATTATTGTTTGCGTTTTACTGTTAGAGGTTGGACAGAATGGGAGGAATATTGGCCAGTTTACTGGGAACAGTTAGCTGTGATAAAAAAGGAGCTTGCCAAAGCAGGAATAAAAATAGCAATTCCAAAAAGAGAAATTAATTATTCTCATACTAAAGAAAGAAATAGCACTGATGCTCCTGAATAAAGGTTAACTTTGCTATTGGATTGTTTGTTTAATATGATATGAGTAAAAAGAAAGCGCTTTGCATGCAATGTAGAGAATGGTCAACAAATACCAAGGTTTGTGAACATTGTGGTTACATTATTAGTCAAGAAATCAAAGATGACATTAAGCGAGAAGAGGAATTGAAATTAAATCCACCCAAACCTCCTTCGAAATTAAAAAAGGCAATGGAATATTTGCGAACATCCAAAAATCCACTGCTCAAGGTTTTATATTATGTTTTAATGGGAATTTGGATGTTTTATGCCGGAATTGTTATGCTAATTATGTATTTAGCTGCTTCAGTCGTAGGTTAATAAAAAATCAGTGATGAAGAAAACAATATCTCATCCATTATTCATTGTTCTTTTCTTAATCTATATTACTTATTATGGTCTGAAACAAACTGAAGTTGTTTTTCCATTATTTGTTTCAAGCTACTTGGCAGATTTACTCAGCATCTTTTTGGTCAATACTTTTGCGTTAGCCATTATTAGAAAAGTTCAAAACAAGCCCAATCTCGAATTTCCACCCTTATTAGTGCTCCTAAGTATTGCAATGTTCTCTCTTTTTTTTGAGTTTTATTTACCTTCACAAAGCACCATTTATGTGCAAGACCCATGGGATATTCTGTGCTATTTCATCAGCGGAGGAATGTATGTTCTATGGCGAAGATGAGTGTTAAAGAAGTTTATCGTTCATTATTTGATAACCCCAAAAACGTTAATGAATCAATAAAAAAATAATTGCTTATCCGCTTGTTTTCCAAGGTAATATTCGATTAATGAAAGTTAATAGATCCTGATGTGGAAACACAAAAACTTGTTTTTATTGCTTTCCGAAGGATATTGTTATAAAAAAAATATTGATTTTTAGAACACTATTTAATGATTAAAGTAAGGGATAAACATTTTCTCTAAAAATGAAATCATGAGGCCATTCATAATTCATCATTAAAAAACCTCCAAAAACGTTAAACATATTATTATTTATCAATGATTGGTTTCCAAATAAAAAGGACAGTGTGCAGACCGTCCCTACGTTATACTTTGAATTCATGTTTATCTTTTGGATTATTCTCTAATAATGAAATCATGAACCAAAAATTCATCATTCATCATTCATCATTACTGAAGGTCTTCCAACAACTCACTCAACCTTTCAATTGTAACATGATCCATGATTACGATTTTATTCCATTGTGGAGATTTATGGTTGTCTGGAACGAGACCATATTTTTGTGCTATTTCTGATTTTACATATCTACTTCTGATGGTGATAATATTTGATGAAGGATGTCTGTAGTAATCAATTTTCAGTTCTGCTAATCTTTCACACATCCAGGTCGTTCTTTTCTGAAGAATAAAAACTTTTTCCATCCAGCCAAAAGGACCATATTTAGAAAGAATCATCCATACCGCAACTGCATTGGCTCCAGAACGACTACCAATTAGCGTATTGTCTTCACCTTCTACATAACTTGCTTCTTTGGTGTTTGCGTATCGCATCAGTCCTTTTCGAATCACAAAAATACCGGTTCCATAAGGTGCTTGTGCCATTTTATGTGCGTCAAGTGTTACCGAGGAAATATGTGGATTTCTGAAATCTAAATGATGTTCTTTTTGAGAAAAAGGAAAGTAAAATCCACCATAAGCACCATCCACGTGCATAAAATAATCAAGATTTTCTCTTTCTAAAACGGTCGCAAAAAATTCAGGCTCATCTACTGATCCAAACATTGTTGTCATCATGTTTGCCACAACAATGAAAGCTTTTACACCTTTTGATTTTTGAATATCTATTGCTGATTGAACAGTTTTTTCTGAAATAAATCGACCAACATCTGTAACTTCTACTTTTTGAACAGGCAAATTAAATATGTTCCCTGCTTTATCCATCGAGTAGTGATTGTCTGTAGAAGTTAAGATGCAAATTTCTTCATTTTTTAATCCTTTCTCTTGGTTAAAGTAGTTTCTATAAATCCAAATTGCTTGTAAATTGGCTTCTGTGCCTCCTGAAGCAACGTATCCATCAAACTCTTCATTTGCATCACCTTTTAAAATGTCATGTGCACAGATTTTGATAAGGTCGCGCTCAATTTCATGTGTTCCCGCAAAAAACGGTTCTGATGTCCCTAAAGTATGACAACCAATGTGATTGGGGTTTTTTATCAAAGTAGAAAGGAATGGTGCATCTTTTAGAAAGCTTGCATCCTGACTAAAAACATTTTGGTCGAGGTAGGAAGCGGGGATACCTAAAACATTTTGCTCATCATAATTTACATTTTTTGCTAATGCGTCAAAAACAATTGATTTAATTTCTTCCTCTGATTTTTTGTCCCAATATTTATACATAATGATGTCTTTCTGTTTTTTGCAAAAGTACAATAAAGTATAGATATTGGCCTAAAGATCAAGAATGACCTTAATCAGTATTTATTATTAATAAGTAATTACCTTACTATCCGATTCTTTTGTTTTAGAAATAAATAATAACTGATAAATCCTGGTTTTCAATAACACAAAATCTTTTACTGTCCCCAAAAGTGAATAACTTTTTCACCCATCCATGAGAAAAGTTTTAAAAATATTTGGTTTTATCTTATCTTTGAAGTCTTAAAAACTACTACTTATGATAACCCGGATTATTCATGCATTTAATTTTAAATCTATTCTAGGCACAAGACCTAAAGTAATATATGTATATTTCGCAGGGCTTGTAACGACGAATAGATCAAAATTAAATCAAAATCTTACAAATACACAAATACCCAAAAATGGGTTTCTCACATTTTACAGGAAATACAGTTAAAATACTGACTTACAAATGTTAATATTCTTAAACTTTAAGATTGGTGAACCGAGCCTGCGAGCTCAACGATCATAGGAGTTAATAATTCGGGATAAAACAAATCTCTTTAGCAGTAGCAATGTTATGCTGCTCAACTATCAACTATGCTCAATTTAACTCTCCATGGACTACAAATACGAGTAACTCTGCGCAGAGTGGTTACGTCGGTGTAGGAACAAGTCCAACAGCCAACATGAATACGGTCAAACCAAGGTATAACTTCCAAGTACATGGAGTAGCAGACTACAATTATAATGGTGCTCAAACAAGTATTATGGAAGATAGTTCATCTCAAGGAAATGGTAATTATCAGAAGAATTATGTGTTTCCAATTAATTTCGGAAAAACTGCTCGAATTGGAATTACAAATTCTGTAACTGGAATTGGAGAAAATGATGGAGGCTTGATCATGATGGCACAAAAGAATTTATCTTTTTCAAATAGAGAAAATGGTAATCTTACTATTTCCATTCCTAGAGCAACCATGAAGTTTGATAATTCTTCGGGTAGGGTATCCATTGGAGGTGTCTCTAGCGGTAATGAATATGGTAAGTTTAATGTATATACTTCCGATAATGGGATGAGTATTAGAGTTAATAATGCATTGAAGTATGCACTTCGCTTAAAAGTCTCAACTGACAATAATAATGTGATTGAAGCTTATGGCTCAGATAATTCCGTACCTAATTTTCAAGTAACAGGAGGTGGAAATGTTTATGCAAGAAGATACATTACAACATTAAATCCTTTTCCAGATTATGTTTTTCAACCGGATTATAAATTAAGAACTTTTGCGGAATTGAGAACATTTATCAACACGCACAAACATTTACCAAACATGCCAACAGCCACTGAAGTGGATGAAAACGGCGCTGATATAGGAGAAATTAATCGACTTTTAGTTGAAAAAGTAGAAGAATTGACCTTATACGTGCTAGAACTCGAAGAACGACTATCAGCAGCAGAATCAAACGATACCAACAATGAATCTTTACAAAAGCGTATCGAAAAACTAGAAGAATTGATTTTAGAATTATCTAAATAATAGGTAACTTAGATGTTGTAACCTGAAAATTATCGAATTCGTAATTGATAATACGTAATTAAATTATGCTATGAAAACATTACTAAAATTTTTACTACTACCATTCCTCTTTCTACTGGCTTTATTTGCATGTAAAAAAGAACAACCTGAAATTTTAAACGCAGAAGATCCATGTGATTGCGCAAGTGAAGTGAGTGCGGATTTTGAGATACGAGAAGCACTTAATAATGGCGCACCTTCCATAAATATGTACACAGTTACAGATGATATCTTGGCGTATAAAACAGCCTATTTTAAAGCTAAAGAAGCTGATGCAGAATATACTTGGTATATAGGTGCTGATATTGAAACGGATAGAGAGACAGCTAAGTTTTTTCCGGGTCAATGGGCAGGAAGCGTTATTCCGATTACACTTGTAGTGGAAAAAGAACCAAACACCATTTGTTTTCCGAATGACGATGGTTACGATTCAATAACGAAATACATGGGCGTTCATAGTTTTTGCGATTCAAGTATTATGGAAGGAACATTTCGCGTTGCTGAAGAAAATTCAATTGACTCTTTTGATATTGTTTTTGATTTAGAATTGGCGTATGCCGCACCGGGTGTTTTATCAAACAGTAATTGTTCCAGATTGGATTTTTATAACTATGACAGGAATGGAAGTAATTGCGTGGGATATGATAATGTCATGGCGCGGAATTATAGGGCCTTTAGAAGTGG
Organism: Brumimicrobium salinarum; assembly: GCF_002844555.1. Lineage (GTDB taxonomy): Bacteria > Bacteroidota > Bacteroidia > Flavobacteriales_D > Crocinitomicaceae > Brumimicrobium > Brumimicrobium salinarum. The sequence goes on along the minus strand of NZ_PJNI01000019.1, from coordinate 2,878 downwards.
TATTTTTTCAAATTGGGGAGGAGCCTCACACGAATGTGGTGATCTTTTGATTAAGAAGTGTTACTTAGATTTAAATAATCAACTGTTTTTAAGTTATGAATATTGGCATGTTAATGATCCAGAAGCAATCGAACTTAATGTTAATGGTAGAAAATTAAATTAAAAAATATGAAACATTTATATATTATATTGAGTGTGTTTACATTTAGCGTGTTTATTCATGTGGCTTATGGACAGTGCGAAAACAACGTGAGTACGGATTATAACCAAACACCAATAAATAATGCTTTGCCAACTAACTCTCCAAATCCTGCGTATGGACAAAAGTTTTTAAACGAGTTTGATTGGGTGCCACGATCTGTAAATCAAACAGTGGAAAAATACCAAACCATCAATATGAATTCAAATATTTTAGATGCAGGGGAAATCCAAAACATTTATTCAAATCAACAACACCCTTTTTATTCTTATTTGTACAACGATATAGAACCAAATCCACAAAATGGTTGGGAATTATTAGCCGATAACAGAGGGTGGTATCCGTCAAATGATATTGAAACTCCAATGTCGAAGGCAAAAGAAAAATTTTTTCATTAATAACTCATCATTAACAAGAAACATTACCTTAACTGTGAAATTAATAATTTAAAGATTTATAATCCAATAGTGATCGAATTCGTAATTAACAGATTCGTCATTCGTAATTAATATATGCTATGAAAACATTACTAAAATTTTTACTACTACCATTCCTCTTTCTACTGGCTTTATTTGCATGTAAAAAAGAACAACCTGAAATTTTAAATGCCGAAGACCCGTGTGAATGTGCGAGTGAGGTGAGTGCGGATTTTGAAATACGAGAAGGGCTTATTAATGGCGCAGCACCTTCCATAAATATGTACACAGTTACAGATGATATCTTGACGAATAAAACAGCCTATTTTAAAGCTAAAGAAGCTGATGCAGAATATACTTGGTATATAGGTGCTGATATTGAAACGGATAGAGAGACAGCTAAGTTTTTTCCGGGTCAATGGGCAGGAAGCTTTATTCCGATTACTCTTGTAGTGGAAAAAGAACCAAACACCATTTGTTTTCCGAATGACGATGGTTACGATTCAATAACAAAATACATGGGCGTTCATAGTTTTTGTGATTCTAGTATTATGGAAGGAACATTTCGCGTTGCTGAAGAAAATTCAGTTGACTCTTTTGATATTGTTTTTGATTTTGATTTGGCGTATGCCGCACCTGGTTTATTGTCGAACAATGATTGTAGACGATTGGATTTTTATAACTATGACAGGAATGGAAGTAATTGCGTAGGATATGATTATACAATGGGGCGTAACTATCGGGCCTTTATAAACGGTACTATAACAGATTGGGGGGGAGATTCATGGGATTGTAAAGACATTTATATCAGAAAATGTTCTTTAGATTTAGAAGGTCAGTTTTACTTGGATTACGAGTTTGGACATCCTTCTGTAGGGGGGGTTATAAAATATGAAGTTTTTGGAAGGAAATTAAATTAAAAATTCATGAGAATCATAAGAGCTACAACATTGGTGCTTGTCTTTATTTTGGGCGCGCTAAATTTATCCACAAGTTTTAGCCAATGCGAAAACAACGTAAGTACGGATTATAACCAAACATCGACAAATAATGCTTTGCCGACTAACTCTCCAAATCCTGCGTATGGACAAAAGTTTTTAAACGAGTTTGATTGGGTGCCACGATCTGTAAATCAAACAGTAGCCAAATATCAGACGATAAATATGAACTCCAATATATTGGATGCTGGCGAAATTCAAAACATTTATTCAAATCAACAACACACTTTTTATTCTTATTTGTACAACGATATAGAACCAAATTTACCCCAACCCAACTAATGGAAATGTGGCAGTTAATATATCATTAAATGAAGAAGTTAATGGTCAACTGTACATTACAGATATGAATGGTAGAGTGCTCAAAACCGCGTTCGACAATCAAATTTTGCGAGCAGGAGATTCAAGACATCAATTGGCAACGGAATCTTTGTCAAAAGGAATATATTTAGTACATTTAATTGTTGGTGGAGAACGCCATGTAAAACGATTGGTGAAACAGTAAAAAAATGATATATTCACCGTAAATTGAGTTTAACAAGTATGAATTTTTGAATTCTTAATTGATTGATTCGTAATTCGTAATTATTTTTATTCTATGAAAAAACTAACATTATTACTCATCGCAACAGCATTTTTATTTTCAGCATGCGATAAAAACAAACGTGCTTCCAAACAACTAATGAAAGCTGGGAATTGGGAGGTGAAAGAACTATCTGTTGATGGCGTGAATCAAACATTAATTCCTACATGGGAAATCCAAGACTGTGACATTTACGAAACGGTTTGTGAAGGCACATGGTCGAGTGACACTACTAAAAGTAAGTTTTATTGGCAGTTTAACGATAAAGCCCAAACATTCACTATTTCTCGTGTTGTGGCACCAGAAGATTGCGGAGACTTTTACACCGAAGAAGTAGAGCAGCAAACCTTTAAGTTCAGCGGAGATTATGATGTAACCAAAAACAAGCGTAAATCCAAAACATTTGAAAGTTATAATACCCTCGGTTTCGAAGGTCAAAAAGTTGTGATTCATGTGGAGGTAGATTGACAATTAAAAATTGAGCTGACACATTATTCATTCATAATAAATAACAGTTATGAAAACACTGTTTAAACTTTTAATATTCGCCGTTTTTTCACTGCTCCTCTTTTGGGCATGTAAAAAAGAACAACCTGAAATTTTAAACGCAGAAGATCCATGTGAATGCGCAAGTGAAGTGAGTGCGGATTTTGAGATACGTGAAGGACTTAGTAATGGCGCA
>NZ_PJNI01000018.1 GCF_002844555.1 Brumimicrobium salinarum | reverse complement strand
CTATATATAAGGTATAAATTATAAAATCAGTTTAAAATTAGATATAGATCTTTTAATTAGTTATAGGGTTTAGTTCTTTTAGATAAAACAACTTTAATTCAAACTTAGACCATAGATAAATGTTATAAAATTCTTTAGGATTTACATATGAAACTTGCTTGTAATATGTGCAAAAACAAATTTAAATAGCTGTATTACAATAAACTAAACCTAAAATAATCGCCTAAAAAGGATAATCGTAAAAAAATTTATGTAACTTTAATAAAAATTAATTATTATGAAACAAATTTACTTTTCAGCCCTTTTAATGGCGCTATCAATTTCAGGTTACAGTCAAACAGTAACTGAACAACAAACAGCCTTAGTGGTAAAAAAAACTGCTACTTGGTGCAATCCATGTGGAACTTGGGGATGGGATTTATTCACAGACATTTGGGATCAGGTAGGAGATGAAACTGCTATTTTAGAGATGCATAATAGCTCTAGCAGTGGTTTATATTCATCAGATGCAAATGCTTTTTATGGATTACACGAACAAGAAAGTAGCACACCTGTGTTCTATGTAAATACAATCAATGAAGTTGCTTACTCTAGCGGAGGTATCTACCCCAGTACAACTAAAACAAATGTAATAAACGCCGTGAATGCTACTAACGCCCAATCACCTGTAGTAAACTCTGGATTCATTCATAGTATTTCAGGCACAACTATTGACATAAGTACAAAAGTTAAGTTTTTTGAAAATACTGCTGGTGAGTATTATTTAGGAGTCTATATAACGGAGGATGACGTTCAAGCTAATCAAAGTGGGATTTCAGGGACAGCAACTCATAAACGCATCATGCGCGCATCTGTTACTGCAAATATCTATGGGTCTTTAATCACAAACGGAGCTGTTTCCATGGGGGATGAATTTACCGAATCTTTTTCTTTTGACTTAGATGCAAGTTGGAATACTGACAAGATTAAAATCTTTACTGTTATTTGGAAAAAGAATGGTAGTGATTACACGTATGTAAACGCTCATCAAACCAAAGGTTTTCTTTCTAATGAAAAATATAGCAAAGAAGAAATAAACACTAAATTGTACCCGAACGTGTCTAGTGGTGATCAAGATATTTTCTTGGAAGTTAAGGGGGCTATGAATGAATACGTAACTATCGAAGTATTTAATCAAGTAGGTAAGAAAATTAACTCCGTTTTTAATGGAAAATTAGATAGCAATAAAGACACTTTTAAAATTAATAATTCCCAATCATTGTCTAAAGGAATTTACTTTGTAAATATTACCTCTGGTCAACGAATCAATAAGACTTTAAAAATGATTGTTAGATAGATTGTATTTTTATGTAAAGTTTAAGAATATTAACATCTGTAAGTCAGTATTTTAACTGTATTTCCTGTAAAATTTGAGAAACCCATTTTTGGGTATTTGTGTATTTGTAAGATTTTGATTTAATTTTGATCTATTCGTCGTTACAAGCCCCGCGAAATATACATATATTACCTTAGGTCTTGTGCCTAGAATAGATTTAAAATTAAATGCATGAACCGAGCCTGCGAGCTCAACGACTAAAGGAGTTAATAATCCGGGATAAATACTATATTCATGATTAGAAATACACGCTCAGAAGATGGCCATTAAAAGCACCGATAAGGAAAGAAAATAAAAAGCCCTGACAAAGTCAGGGCTTATAAAATTGTATGGTCTACAGATGATATTTATAAACTCGTAGAGTTCATTTTCACATCGTCAGATTCTTCCTCCTCTGGTTCAAACAGATAACGTTCTTTACTATCATCCATTTCATCCATCCACTCGGTATGGTGTTCAGCTGCCATAGTTCCAGTAACTACACTTCGGTACGTCTTATCTCTGTATGTTAAGATATTTTCCTCCTTATCATTCAGCCATTCCTTGAACATTTCTGCTACTTTATCGATATTGAAATCTGGGTAATCTGAAAGTTTAATGATATCCCTAATATAATCTGATTGAAAATCTACGTGATCGTGACCATCTTTTAGCGATTCGTTACGTTGCAACCAAACATTGATATCTCCTCTTCTTGTACGTTTATCTGGCAATTCAAACTTACCTAGCATATAGTCTCTCGCTAACCATGCTTGTGTATCGAACATATTAAATGTGTAATACTGGTCTTGCATTCCTAAATAAATCAATTGTGGCAAATCATTAAAGAATATACCTTTGTATAGATTATCCGGGTACAAATTATTTTTAGTTTTCAAACGCATTTCGTCTGGTAGAAACGGAAATTTATGTTGATAACCAGTACACATTATAACTGCATCAAAGCGTTTTGTTCTACCATCTTTAAAATGAGCGATATCCTCTTCGAAATGAGTTACAAGTGGCATTTCTTCAATTCCATCTGGCCATTTTACGCCAATTGGATTCGTACGGTAACTTAAAGTAACCGATTTTGCACCATGTTTATGACATTGTACACCGATATCTTCAGCAGAGTAACTACTTCCAATTAGTAATAATTCTTGATCTTTAAATTGATCTGCACCTCTAAAGTCATGTGCATGAATTACGTTTCCAGGAAAGTTTTCAATCCCTTTAAAATAAGGCATATTTGGTGTTGAAAAATGTCCTGAAGCTACGACAAGGTAGTCAAATTCTTCTGAATACGTTTTATCGTTTTTTAAATCATCTAAAACAAGGGTAAACTTCTTTGTTTTTTCATCAAAACTAACCCATCTAGCGGTAGTGTCAAAACGAATGTAATCTCTAACATTGTCTCTTTTAATTCTACCTTGAATATAATCAAATAAAACTGGGCGTGGCGGATAAGATGAAATTGGTTTTTCAAAATGTTCATCAAAAGAATAATCAGAAAACTCTAAACATTCTTTTGGTCCATTTGACCATAAATATTTATACATACTCCCGTGAATAGGTTCTCCATACTTACCAACACCTGTTCGCCAAGAATAGTTCCACATTCCTCCCCAATTACTTTGTTTTTCGAAACAAACAATTTCTGGAATTTCTTCTCCTTTTTTTCTAGCAGATTCAAATGCTCTTAGTTGTGCTAAACCACTCGGTCCTGCACCAATGATACCTATACGTTTTTTACTCATGTTATATGTGTGTTTTGTGTATTTTAGAACTTACGCTCTAAAAAATTGCATTAATAAATAACTTTTAATCAAAACTATGCGAAACGCAATAGAAAAAATCATTTTACTGATTTTTGTTATTGGAAACGGGGATATCTGTAAATAGATAGGTTTCCAATGTTTTTTTTCAAACCTGTGCAAACATAATGATTTTTTAGTGTTTTTCCTAATTTCAGACAGACTTACAATGGTTTGTTAGCTAAATGACGAATCTTAGGGTTCTACAAAAAATAGGATGTGTTCTTATTGCGCCCTGGCGTAGCAAAAAATCTTACTGAACTGAAACACACATGCTTTCGATTTTAAAGAGCGACAAAGAGAGCTCCTTTAAAACGTTAAAGCATGTAGTAGTTGCAGAAAGTAAATTGGATGCGAAGACAGATATAGGCGCCCAAAAAATCTTAACCTGTTAATTAGTCGAGATGATTCAAATCTATTTGTTCTCCCAAAAACTTTGGTTCAACTCCAATTAGTATATCTATTACGGCTTTTGATCGCGCGAAATACTCTCGTACTCGAGTCTTAAAGCCATATCTTTGAGAAACATCTTTTGCATTGAAACCAACAACATCAATATCATAATGTTGCGCTAAATATATTGCACGTTCATTGTGAAACTTTTGAGAGATGACGGTAAATTTTTTTAATCCAAAGACGCATTTTGCTCTGACTACCGAATCTAAAGTCCGAAAACCAGCGAAATCAAGTACAATTTTATCTTCAGGAATCCCCATTTCTATTAACGCTTTCTTAAACATATCTGGCTCATTGTAAGCTTTAGAACTGTTATCTCCACTCACTAAAACCAAGTCAATTTTATTATTTTTAAACAACGCAACAACAGCTTTTATTCGATAATCGAAATAGAGATTTATTCCACCACCTCTCCTATATTTAGCTGTTCCCAGCACTACTCCTACTCTATTATATGGTATGACCTCAACGTTTTGGAAAGTTCGATTTTCTGCTGATTGGGCGACACGAATATTTGCAAACAACATAAATCCAATTAAAAAAAGTAGACCAATTACTACGAGTAAACTAATTTTTTTTAGGCTCAATTTTCGATTCTTATTTCGTAAAGATATTTTCAAAATTTTGAAGTTTAAGGCATTTTAATTCTATTTCTTATCGTCAACAATCAATACATTCAAAAGTACAGTTATCAATGTAATTTATGAAAGTAAAAATTAATAAATCTTTATTGTTTCAGCAGAAATGATATATGTCTTGGGTCTTGATATTTGCACGAGTTTGAGCTACAGTCTCCAAAAACTCTTTCCCCTCTCTATTGGCAACGGTTCCAATTACTTGACTACCTTCCCACAGGTGGGTATCAAATACATTTAGAATTAATTGACCGTAGATATGCTTTCCAATTTTTGTTTCATTGTTTGAAATCCAAATAAATTGAATGTTGTTTTCAAGCAGATGCTTTGCTAATTTTTTTCCGCGGTATCCTGTTCCAATAATCGTTATTTTCTTATCGTTATCTTTATGGATTAGGTTAAAGTAATACCATTTAATTGCTGTAAAAGTGTATTCTTGATAAGTCTCACTCACCCTTGAAGTTCGCGTATCATAATCTCTCCAATCATGCAAAATTTCATTGGTTGGTGCGATTTTAAACTTAGCTGCATACATTCGAAAAGCTAAATCATAATCTTCTGGATATCGATTTTCGTTGAATGCATTAATCTTCTCTAAATCTGGTCTTGAAAGCATCCAACAAGGTGAAGGGATAACACATTCCTTAAAAATATCCATAAAATTAGTGCCATTTTTTGTATGCTCATTTAACCATTTCTCATAATTAATGAATCCTGATTTTAAACGATTTTCGGCGAAGTATTTTACACCACCAACAGCGACATAATCACTTCCAAAATGTAATAAGTTATTCAGTAATACTTCAATTTTATTTTTTCTCATTATATCGTCAGCATCCATTCTTGTAATATAACTACCTTTTGATTCGTTGAAGGCAGTTCGCAATGCATGAATAATTCCGTTTCCTTTGTTTTTGAAATAACGAAATCGATTGTCTTTCTGAGTAAAAACAGCAACTTTTTGCGCTGTTTCATCTGTTGAATGATCATCTACAATAATGGCTTCCCAATGGGGATAAGATTGGTTTTCTACAGAATGTAAACATGCACTTATAAATGCAGATTCATTTTTTGCTGGAATAAGGATAGAAACTTTATGTTGTTGCACTTTTAAATATTATAATAGGGTGTTTTTTAAACCTTCGAGAACAAAATACCATGAAAAATGCCACATAGATCGGGTTTTATCTCTTTCGAAGCCTTCAATTTTACTTTCTTTTTCAATGGGTGGATTTAAAAGTTTGCTGGCGATAAACGACACTACTTTTCGTTCTTCTCCTTTTTTATTGTAGACATCAACTTCAATATTTTGTGATTTAATTTTGAGGCTACCATCTGCTGTTCCTTGCGCTGACATGTGTACTTTAAGTTCCTTTATGAGTCCATTCAACTCAGCATTTACTTCTGGTCGCAACATACTGTTAACAGAACTAGTTTCAATGTTTGTTGCATGAATATCCAAAACAAAGGTTTCGACATGCGCAAATTGATTATAGGAATAATCTACACCTATTAATGAATTATCACTTAAAGAGAAGGTTCCACTTAGAATGGCATTTTGATTTTTCTCTGGAATATTATGGATATGTGATAGCTTAGCATTTACGTTTTTTAAGTCAATTTTACTGATTGGCGCTTTATCACCTGTCATTGCATAAGATATCTTTGAATTCCTAGCGATTAAGGCATTGGCATCGATTTTAAAGTTTAATTTTTGAATCATTTGCCCATACGTTGGTTTAATTTTACTGTAGGGTGGAATGTGCTTATTTCTAAAAACATTTAGATCAAAAGAATCAACATTAATTTCATTTAGACTGATTAAGGACAAAGCATTTTGGTTTAAATCCAAATGAAGACTGTCAAGCACCATACCGTGTGCTACTAAATCAACGTGATCCTTTTGCTCAGGGATATAATTGATGTAGTTTTCTTTGGAATATCTTGTAAAGACTTTGAAAGTGTCGATATTTAAAACATTATCATTATAGTCAATCTGATGCCCTGCGATATCTTGTAGAACACCTGCTTTTTGTCTGAAATAACCAATATGAAGTGTTTTTAATTGCTCAAACTTAATATCTTTTATATCATTTAATTCAAGTTGAACCTGGATTTCTTTTGCATGGGTTAAAGTATCACTGTTCTTCTTTTTACTTTGTAATCTATAAAAATCAAGACCTTTAAGATCGACTGTTCGGAGCGCAAATTCACGCTGATTTTTTCGAGAATCGGACTGTATTGAATCTGAACTATTATTCAAACTATCCAATGCTGATTGATATAATACTACATGTGCACTTTTAAGTGTCGAGTTTTGAATAACGATTGTGTCAGAAGTTATGAGTTTCCATAGCCCAATCGACAATTTAACGGATTCTACCTTTGCATCAACAACTTCATTTTTGAATGAAAGATTTTTAAAAGATAAATTACCCCCAAAAGTCATTTTAAACTCTTCATAAGTTAAGTTTTTTTGAACTTTCAATTTCTTTTCAATAAAATACTCGACTCCAAATACTCCGGTAATGCCAAGTGCAAAAATGATTAATAAAGAAATTACAATTGTTTTGAATGCTTTCATATGTATATTTCAGCTAAAGATAAATATTTATTTTTTAGGTAATGAAGAAATCAATAAATAGAATACCTGGGCAGTATATTCTTCTTAGTTCCTATTATTAATTAACAGTACAAACTACCAGATTTCTGTCACACCTAAGCCAGATTATTTTTTAATTTTACAGTTGAAATGGATTTGCCTTTGGAAGTAATTTACGAAGATGATTTTTTAGTGGTCATCAATAAACCTGCAGGACTGCTAGTACATCGTACGAAAATTGCGAAGGACGCAAAAGTGTTTGCCATGCAGAAATTACGTGATCAGGTTGGCTATGAAGTTACGCCTATTCACAGATTAGATAGAAAAACATCTGGAGTTTTGCTTTTTGCTAAACAAAAAGATTTTGTTGCACCTTTTCAGCTCATGCTTCAATCTATTCAAACACAAAAGAGATATTTAGCTATTGTTCGCGGATTTTTCCCTGAAAAAATTATCGTTAACCATCCATTAATGAAAGAAAATGGAAAAATACAAGAGGCTATCACTCAATTTAGGCTAATCCAAAAAGTTGAAATTCCTTTAGCTTCAGGTAAATTTGAAACCTCGCGTTACTCTTTAATAGAAGCGTTTCCACAAACAGGAAGAATGCATCAAATACGGAAACACTTAAATCATTTACGACATCCCATTATTGGTGACCGACCACATGGCTGTAATAAGCAAAATGCATTGTTCTTAAAAACTTTCGGATTAACACAGATGCTTTTACATTCCACATCCATTTCTTTTGCGCATCCTTTTTATGGATCGCACATCAAAATATCTGCAAATCTTCCTAACCATTTCAAAGAAATACATGCTGCACTTAAATTTGATTATAGTCTAAAATAAATGTAACCATCTGGATTTAAACGCATTTACTTTTTTACTTAATCTCTTACTCCTACCTCTCTTGGTGCTTTATTTTTATAGAATTGCAGCATGATAAAAACAACTATAATTGAAGAAGTTAAGCTTTGTATAAATAAAGCTACTGTTAATCCCACATGACTATTCGCTGAAATAACAGAATCAATGTAGTTTTCTAACGGTGGTTCAAGTATAGAGAAATAAGTTAATAAACCAATTGCGCCTAAAAACGAAGCGATGAAAACTGTGGCAATTCCTGCAAACAACCTTTGTAAATAGTTTTTACCAATTGAAACTGCGTGTCTTATCGTATTATTTAAGATGGCTATTATAAAAATATAATTTACCAGGCGTAGAAAAATATTGTCTGCCCAGCCTAACAAATCTAGAATTAAGAAATAGAGACCTAATATCAAAAAAAGAATTATTCCGTTGCGAATTGCTTTCGTACCTTGTAACATTAGTTTTCGTTTTTAATTAGTTAATATGTTTTAAGATATAATAAAAACACAGATAACCAACTAAAGTTCAAGGGTTCAACGTTTATTTTTGTTAAAACAAATTTAATTGTCCATCGCTTTCAATGCATTTGGTTGCTAAATTGTGATTCAATTCGATGTTTCCTTGGAGCAACCAATTTTTGGCTTTTTGTATATCCATAATAAGTGGCATTCGTTTTTTAATATTGTGAATTTCAGCCATAATGGCATTGGCTTGCGTAGTCAACAAGGTAAAAGATTCAATTTTTTGTTCATTACCTGGATCAACCCAAGTACTATGCAGTCCAGCAAGTCCAAAAACACTTTCATTTTCAATTTTAATATGGTATTTTTCCTTTCGTTTGCCTTTGCTATCGAGCCATTTCCATTCATAAAAGCCAGTTACAGGCAGAATACACCTTTGATCGGTAATATTTTTAAAAGACGGGACTTCAGCAATCGTTTCTAGCTTTGCATTCAAGGTATGTTTTTGAATGTCTTTTGACTTCGCCCAATGCGGGACTAATCCCCAGTTTGCGAAATGAAATATTTCTGGTTGATTGTGTTTAAGAATAGGCAAAAGCGGAAAATCAAAGCCATTCACTAAAGATTGAACTTTATACAAAGTTGGTGAGTTAAATTGGGCATTAAATTGATCTGACAACTCTTTTACGCTTGCCTTTTGTTGCACGGAATAGCACATTATTTACTTTTTAAATGAAAAAATGAAAAGTCAGGTGAATTATATACTTCTTCAAATAGATGCGGATAATATTTTTCCATTTCTGAGTTCATCAACCCTACAGGCACGTCATCAAACTCACCGTAAAAATGCGTGTACTCCATAAACTTTTTATTGCCTTGATAAGCCTGAAATAAAGCATCATTTTCTCCATCCCACTCCAAGGGCTCAACACCAGCAATTTTGCAAATAAGCGGATCAAAAGCTGGAGTAGCTTTCACCCAACTATCTTCAAGGTAAGCAGAAACATATCCGTGAAAAACAATCTCTTCACGGCGTAAAATCTTGGTTAATTTTTCTACTCCAATGTGATTAATGACAATTCCATACCCCAATTTTGAAGGAATTCCTAAAGCTCTTAAGCCTGTTGCCAATACAATTGATTTTTCGACACACCAAGCTCTTTTTTTCTGTAAAATCGTACTTGATTTTAGACCACTTGGACGTAAATCTAAATGATAAGGTGTATAAACAAATCCATTTCTTACCTTGTAATACAAAGCAATGGCTTGTTTTTTCTTGCTTAATGAAGTATCAATATCAGCGATTAATTCTTGGGTACTTGGAGCGTTAACTTCCAAAATTGACGTTGATCTTAGATATTGTTCTTGTTCTTTTTGGGTCATATTTCAAAATTACAAAAAATCAATTACCAAAATTATTGTTTTATGAATTAGTCCTCTTGAACCTCGCATTTTTAAAACCTTGTTATTCCATGTGACTTTTGTTTCATTTGTTCTAAATCATTACATTTATATTTGAAAAAACTAAAACCCTTTAAGATGAAAAAACTGACATTGTTATTTATTCCATTTCTATTTGCTGCATGTTCAGAGAATCAAATCAATGATGAAGAATCACAAAAAAATAATACTGCAGACTCTTTAGCAAAAGTAAAGCAAGAAGTGCAAAAAGAAGAAATTAAGAAGTATGAAGACCTTGGATTCAAATATGCCACTACCACAAAAGCTACGCTAGGTAAAAATTTAATGGGTGCAATTTCATCGGGGGGAACTGAGCATGCTTTGTCATTTTGTAATGTACAAGCGATTCCATTAACAGATAGTATGAGTCGCGAACACAATGCAACGATTTCAAGAGTAAGTGACAAACCTCGAAATCAGAATAACGCTGCCAATGCTAAAGAATTGGAAGAAATTGAGTTTTACAAAACACAGATTGCTGAAGGGAAATCAGGAAAGGAAATACAACCCCATGTAGAAATAAAAGAAAATAAAGTTCATTTCTACTACCCGATTATCACCAATGAAATGTGTTTACAATGTCACGGAACAAAAAATGAAGAAGTAAAACCTGCAACTTTAGCTATGCTCTCAGAAATGTATCCTGAGGATCAAGCAACAGGTTATAAAACCAATGAAGTAAGAGGAATTTGGAGTATTGTTTTTGAGAAGTAATTTTAATTCTTGGTTAAAAGAATAAGGTAAATCTTGCGAGAAACTTTAAGATAAAATCTTGGAGAAACCACAAATTAAAATCTTGAAGAATCCACAAGATAAAATCTTGCGGTAGCGTTAATTAAAAAGATAAACAAATGAAAAAACTAGGTTTAATTGGTGGGACATCATATCATTCGACAATAGATTATTACAGAATGATCAATGAGAAAGTTGGAGAGGAAATTGGAAAAGACCAAAATCCTGTTCTACTGCTTCATAGTCTTAACATTGCTTTGATGCGTTCTGGTGATGCAGAAAAAATCAAGAACGAATACCTTAAAATTTCAAAGGAATTAATTTCAATTGGTGCTGAGGGAATTTTAATTTGTGCCAATACACCACACATGGTCTATGATTTCGTTCAACCCAAGATTGAGGTTCCAATTTTACATATTGGAAAAGCAATTGGTGATTATGCAATAAAGAATAACTTTAACAATCTTGCACTATTTGGAACCAAACCTACAGTAAAGAAAAAATTTCTTGAAAATTACCTGAAAGACAATTATCCGCTCGAAATTACTCTGCCAGATGAAGAAAACATTGACAAAGTACACCATTATATTTCCAAAGAATTAACCCAAGGTGTTTTTTCAAAAGAAGCGAAATCTTACTTTTTAGAACAAATGAAAGTTTTACAAGCTAAAGGTGCAGATGCAATGATTTTGGGTTGTACAGAACTACCAATGTTGATCAAACAAGACGAAACAGACTTCAAGTTAATTGATACTACAGGTCTGCATGTAGATTTGGCTGTGGATTTTATACTTGATGATTAAAGATTATTCCTTCTCCTCTTTTTCTACAAGAATTTTCACTGTTCGTCTTCCTTTTTTGGGCATAGTTCTGAAAACGATATCCCAAATTGGCGTAGAAACACCGAAGGCTTTATCTGGTTGTTGATAATGATGAATATTATGGTGATCCCACCACCATGAGAAAACGCTATTTTTTGGAGGTGGATATTTATGAACCATCCAATGAATTGTTATATAAATAAGATAGCCAATTAGAAATCCTGCTCCGAAAACAAGTGCTTCTCCTTGGAAGATTAAATAAAATAAACCTAAAAACAGAGCCGCTAAAAATAAGCTTGGAACTACAGGAAGTACAATTCTATCGTCATCATGAGGATACCTATGATGAATACCATGGAAAAGATATTGTAGACCTGTGTCATAGGATGCGTCTTTGATTTTATGATACAAAAATCGGTGCATTAAGTATTCTGCCAGGGTCCATGAAAAGAATCCCGTGAAAAACCAACCGAGAATGGCAGATATACTAGGATTTACGTAAAAATAGTAGGCTGAAATAAGAAGTATTCCTACTACAATATACATTGAATCAATGATGTAAATATTTGATTTTGTAAGTGCCTCAACAAATTTGCTTTTAAATAACTGCGGAGACTTTTGTTTTGGGTAGACTTTAAATTCCATCTTTTGGATTATTTATCATTTTAAATTTCAGTTCGATAATTCTAATAACTAAAAAATCAAAGCATATCAATTGCATTGTTTTCTAAATAGTTATCAAAATTAACTTACCTCTTTAAGCCTAAAATAAATAAAAATAATAATCTGAAAATTTTCTTAACTGTTTTTAACCATCTGAACACAGCGTATGCACATATTATTTTAAGCCAAGTGTCTAGAATGGAATTATAATCGAGCTAGTTTCGTTGAAACCTAAATTTAGATAACTAATTTAAACACTTTGCGTCTTTTAAAATATAATCAGCAAGCTCCTCCCCCACTTTACAAGCTGCGTTTTGAGAACCATTTAATAGAAAATCGCCCGCTTCGATAGTTTTAGCGTCGACATCAAACTGCATTGTGTTACTAGGCGATTCCAATTTTGGCAATGCGAAGGGAATTTCAAATGTATGCAAATGTCTGGCGTCTAAAATATTGAAATCTGCTTTTAATTCTTCTTTCACTTTATCTTTAGTTCTTGTGCGTTTAATCCTTGAGCATTCACTACAGTTACAGAAAGTAATGACTCCCCTTTTGAATTTAAGCATAGGTTTTTTAAACTAAATCCAATTAAAGTTGTTATGTTAAAGCTATGATTTTGTCTAAAAAGCGAATTCATAATGAAGTAAAAAGTCAAGCAAAATGGAGGAATACAATCAAAATATACGAAAACATTCAGGATTTACTTTCACCAAATACGAGGAAGAAGAAAAATCTCCTTTCGAACGATTGTTAGAAGTATTTCAAGAGTTAATTGTGCATACTTCTGGCGATGTTGATGAGACTTTGGATTGGATGGATCAACTTAATTTAGAGTACAATCTGTACACCGATGATTACACCAAAGCTGATTTTATTGAAGATTTGAAAAAGCATGGTTACATCAGAGACGATGAGGACAAACCTGACGGAAAAGGAATGGTAATTACCGCGAAAACGGAACAAATTGTTCGTCAGCGTGCTTTGGATCAGATTTTTGGTGAACTAAGAAAATCTGGAAAAGGAAATCACAAAACGAAACATACTGGTGTTGGACAAGACAAAACTGGAGAAATGCGTTCCTATTCTTTTGGAGACAGTATAGACCAAATTGCCATTACTGAAAGTGTAAAAAATGCTTTTACGAATAACGGAATAGACGATTTTCGATTGACAGAGCAAGATTTAGTCGTTAATGACACACATCATTCCGCACAAATGAGCACCGTTTTGATGATAGACATCAGTCACAGTATGATTTTATACGGTGAAGATCGCATTACGCCAGCCAAAAAAGTGGCGATGGCCTTGGTAGAATTAATCAAAACGAGATATCCGAAAGACAGCATTGAGATTATTGTTTTTGGAAATGATGCTTGGCCAATTAAAGTCAAAGATTTACCTTATTTACAAGTTGGACCTTATCATACCAATACTGTTGCTGGACTCGATTTAGCTTTGGGATTATTGCGTAGAAAAAAGCACGCCAATCGTCAAATCTTTATGATTACAGACGGAAAACCCAGTTGTTTGAATCTGCCCAATGGTGAGTATTACAAAAACAGCTTTGGACTCGATCCACACATTACCGATAAATGTATGAACAAGGCCAAAGAAGCGAGGAAACTGAATATTCCTATCACGACATTTATGATTGCTCAAGATCCATATTTACAACAATTCGTGGAGGAATTTACAGCAGCCAATCAAGGAAAAGCTTTCTACACAGGATTGAAAGGATTGGGACAAATGATATTTGAAGATTACGAGAAAAACAAAAAAAGAAATATTAGATAAATTATGAAAAACAAAATTGATATTCACAAGATTAAGACCCTCAAAGAATTGAAAACAGCGGGATATGTTTCTCGTTCTATAAAAGATGAATTACGCGCCAATCTGATTGAAAAAATTCAAAAAAAGAAACAATTTTTGAAGGAATTATAGGTTATGAATACACAGTAATTCCACAATTAAAGTCAGCAATTCTTTCCAAACACGACATCAACTTATTGGGATTACGTGGTCAGGCTAAAACGAGAATTGCGCGCTCCATGGTTGATTTATTGGACGAATACATTCCAACTATAAAAGGTTCGGAAATCAATGATGATCCCTTCTGCCCTATCTCCCATTTCGGTATTCAATTAAAAGAAGAAAAAGGAGATGATTTACCGATAGAATGGCTGCACAGAAATGACAGGTTTTATGAAAAATTAGCCACTCCAGATGTTACCGTAGCTGATTTAATAGGAGATATTGACCCTATCAAAGCTGCATCGTTAAAATTGAATTACGCCGATGAAAGAGTGATTCACTATGGAATGATTCCACGTGCTAACCGTTGTATTTTTGTAATCAACGAAATTCCAGATTTACAAGCAAGAATTCAAGTGGCTTTGTTTAATATCTTACAAGAAGGAGATATTCAAATCCGCGGATTTAAAATGCGTTTGCCTTTAGATGTAAACTTTGTTTTTACTGCCAATCCAGAAGATTACACCAATCGCGGAAGTATCGTTACGCCATTAAAAGACAGAATTGGTTCGCAGATTTTAACGCATTACCCAAAGTCTATTGAAATCGCTAAAAACATTACTCAACAAGAGATTATTTCAGAAGCCAAAAATGAAAATGTTCATGTTCCTGAAACAGCGAAGAACTTGTTGGAACAAATTGTGTTTGAAGCGAGAAATTCAGAATATATAGATACCAACAGTGGAGTTTCCGCCAGAATGAGCATTACTATGTATGAAAACTTAATTGCTGCAGCTGAATTGCGCATGTTGGAATCCGGTAGCGAAAGAACTGCGGTGCGTATGTCTGACTTTTCTGCAATTGTTCCTGCCATAACAGGAAAAGTAGAATTGGTTTATGAAGGCGAACAATTAGGACCAGAAAATGTAGCGCATTTACTTATTGGAGCAGCGGTAAAATCTCAGTTTGATGCCCTTTTTAGACCCATTAAAAAACTCAAGAAACAAGATGTAACCGATGAATTTGATGCTATTGTAGATTGGTTCTTGCGCGATCAAGACTTTGAATTGTCGCCAAATATGAAGGATGAAGAATATGCTAAACAATTAGATTCTGTAAAGCCTTTAGAGGAAGCTTTAAAGAAATTTATCAATACTACAGACATTCAAGAACGCTTGTTCCTCAAAGAGTTGATGTTGCACGGATTAGTTGAATACAAACAACTCAAGAAAACAGAGCGCACAACAGGGACAACTTTCTTTGATGAAGTTTTGGGCTCATTTTTAAATAATTAATGACGCAATGAAAAGCAAAAAAGAGCGTCCAATTCTACCAGCGGAAATCAACGAAAATGTGGTTTCCGCTGCTGAACAATTCCAAAACGAAGTCATTCGTCCGATTATCAAAATGCAAAGTGATTTATTATTTGCCCACTTGAGTCAGCAATTAAAATCTTCTAAAATTAAACTAGATCAATTACCTGATGCTAAAAAAGAACAAAGCTTGACTTCGCTTTTTGAGAAAAATCAAGCATTTAAAAGAGAAGTTTTGGGAATGATAATTGGCCAATTCTCAATGGAGGAATATTCGGAATATGTAAAAATGCAGAAAGAATTGAATCGTAGGATCAGGCAAATTGTATTGAATCGGGTTCTGGAGCAATGGATTTGGAATGTATAATTTGAACTTTACTATTAGACAAAACAAGCTACTCAATTGTTACAATAAATCAATTCGTAATCAATTTGTAATTAAACAATTCGTAATTGATTTTGAACCGATTTCTTTCTAAACTGTACCTTGCAGTATGAAACGAATTATTCAATTATTTTCCTTACTGAGTTTTGTCTTTTCTTCTCCTTTTGCTTCCGGACAAAAGAATGAACATCAGCTGCACTTTCAATTGAAATCAAATGGCATTTCTATTCCATTGATAAAATCTAATCGCTACGAAACCACTCAAATTGGGGAGATTAAAAAAGTCTTTGAATCGGGAACTTATTATCGGCTTTTTGAAGTTGAAGTTATTACGAACGACACATCTGATTTAGTTCCCGTATCCAACCACAAATGGCAATCGGCAGCGCTAACATTAAGAGTAAAGGAAAAATACCAAGTCATTATTAGTTCGAGTGAGGGAAATCTAAATCAAGCACCTAAAAAAATGATTTTGGATATCTCCCACTTTAAAAATAATGCTCAAGTTGTTATCGATTTTAAGAAAGGGGAATTTGAACTTAAAAAATTGGAAAGTTATTCGATCATTGATACTGTCCCAAATTTCGAAGTCAAAAAAGGGGATGAAGTAAAAATCAATCTCAAAGCACATCAAACATTTCGATTTTCAAATGGCGAAAAAAAAGCCGTTTATTACAAATTAAGCGAAGATTTCCCTTTGTATTACGTTCAAGAATTTGATTCAATTCAACAAGGTAAATTTGCTCAAGGAATGCGATTAATTCAAGGTGAACTTAGCGATATTAATTCCGAATGCAATACTCCTTTAACTTCAGAAGAACATCAAAATAAGTACGGATATTGGGAGTATTTTGCAGAAAACGCAATGGTTAAATTGGCTTACTTTTCATATAATTTGCGAGAGAAATACGAATGGTTTCCCATTGGTGAGTTGAAATCAGAACTGATTATTAACAACGCAAACAAGATTCAGAAAAATGTTTCTTACTTAGAAAATGGTCAAATAAAATCTGAGCTTCTACAACAGAATGGGGGAAATCAATATAGGATAACCTACAATTTTTATTTGGACAATGGAAAACTCATCATGCGCAAGGTTTATCATTCCTCAAATGGAATTAACAAAGAAAAATTAATTGAACGCACCACCTTCTATGATTCTGGAGAATTAAGAATGCATGAAACGCTAGGCAAAAACTACAACATTAGAAAATATGACAAAGATGGTAAAATTCAGCACTAAAAATTGTTTGGTTTTGGTTCTCATGATTTGCTTTAATCTAATGGCTAAAGCTTCAACTCCCAACATCAAAACCACGCACAAGATTTTGATGGAAGTCAATAAGAACTGGACAGATTTGGCGAAGGAAATATCCTACACTTTTCAGCCAAATTCAGAAAAAGAATTGATTCAACTGCACTTGTTTAATGTCATAGAATACTTGAAGCAACGGGATTTAGGTCATTTGAATCAAAAACAAATTGACAATCGTTTGGCACATATTGAAGT
This sequence comes from Brumimicrobium salinarum, assembly GCF_002844555.1. Lineage (GTDB taxonomy): Bacteria > Bacteroidota > Bacteroidia > Flavobacteriales_D > Crocinitomicaceae > Brumimicrobium > Brumimicrobium salinarum. The sequence continues at coordinate 44,315 of NZ_PJNI01000018.1, read as the reverse complement.
GCTAAAGCAATATGCTGATAACGGAATTTTCCCCATCAATAATCTAAAACCTTATCGTGTACCGATTTTTATTGACGAAAATCAAACTTATTGTGCTGTAGGATTTTTACTCAAAGAAAGCGGATTTAAGAATGCAGCACAAGAAATTGCTGCTGATCAACTTCTGTCTTATTTAGGCGATATTCAGCACGATGAACTTATTCCGTGGCAGCAAAAAAGTGGACTTTCGTTGTTTGAATTGGCTTTAATTCAACCGACTTATGGTCCACCCACAGAAATTAAAGTAAAGAAAAGTCCAATACAATGGAAGGAAATCACCACTCAAAGCGGTCATCTAAAAAACATCTTTAAGAATGGAAAAGACCAATCACTGTATGGTGTTTTTAGTCAAAACATGGTATCCATTGAACATCAAATCAAAAATTATACGCCGAAAACTCAAGCATGGGAAAGCATTGGAAACAAAATTCAAGGTGAAGTTTTAGAAATCGTTTTCACAGAACACGAAATGTATATTAATGCTTTCTTGCCTTTGGATGAAAATCCACATCAAATTTTAAAATTAGCCAATAGAAAGTGGGAAAGTATCGCATTTTTCAATGGAAATATATCTTCCATTCAAGTATTTAAGAATCAGCTTTATGTTTTGGGTGATTTCTCGAAAGTCAATAATAAAACGAGCGCTAATTTTGTAGTCATTGACCATGAAACTGTGCAAGCCTTTTCAAAACAGATTAAGTATAATTCCATGCAGTATTTACCCAAGATTGATCAGATGACAGCTACGGAAACAAGTCTATTCCTGACGGCTGGACCTTCTTTATTGCAATTTAAAAACGACAGTTTAAGATCACTAAATTCCATTCCATATTACAACTATCTTAAAGATTTTGCTATTGGGGGAAATGCAGATACTTTATTGGTTTTATCTAGCAGCTTTCCTGGATTTATGAAGTTTTTCGATCAACATGTCGAGTCGGCTAACTTCAATAATGTATTGTTCTCAACTACACCCACATATCATCATTCTCTCAATTATGAAGATGCTAAATCAGTAGATCAATTCACATTTATTTCTGGCGATTTCTCAATTTCAACATTAAAATCAAGGATAAATCAGAACATTCGGCTTGTAAAATGCGATAGACCTGAGAGCTTATATTGGTATGGTGAAGGCTTAAAAGTTTATTACAACAAAAGTTTTTATCCTATTTTAGATCAAGGAAAAGTAGTTAACTTTCTTCAAATAGCAGATCAAATTTACATTGTAAAAAAAGATGGAAGTCTATACTTTACGGAATTAAGTCATGTCAAAAAAGAAATTGATAAACTTGAGAAATCCTTGAATTCCAAACGGTAAACTTAATATGTTTGAAGCAAACCAAAATTGATTATAAGATTACCAAGCTAGGCCTTTACTTTTTTCGGTGGACGATTGACTTAAATTATATTGCTAATCAATAACAAGTTTTTTTGTAAATATTAAAATTTATAGCTGATAAAAATGTATAATTAATTTCAGTACCAACTGAAAAACTTTAAATTTGAGAATAGACTTTCATAAATGGAAGTTTGCACCTGTTTATATACAGGATAATTAGATAACATTACTAAACAAACCTATATATGTGTTTTTCAGCAGAAGCAAGTTTTATAGCCGGCGGCGCCTTAACAGTAATTGGAGCGGCTACAATAAAAAAGACCACCCAAAAATCACAGCTTTGGTTTGCAAGTATACCATTGGTTTTTGGAGTACAGCAAATCTCTGAAGGTATTCTTTGGCTTACACTCCCCCATCCTGAAATGATATATACTCAGCGCATAGCCACTTATATTTTCATATTTTTCGCTCAAGTAATCTGGCCGTTTATTGTTCCATTCGGAGTATTGATGTTGGATAAAAAAATGAACGGAAAATGATTCAAAAGATTGTTGCTGGTATAGGTATATTGGTAAGTATCACACTTGCCTATTTTCTTATCGCTTTTGAAATGGAGGCAAACATTTCGGATCACCATATCGCTTACACCAATAATTACCCTGAAATGATTTACAAATATGGAGCAATACTTTATGGTGCAGCAACAATTCTATCGCTTTTCCTTTCAAAAGTTAAACGAATGTGGCTTCTAGGAGTTTTTATTGCTACTTCGTATGCAATCACTTTATATTTCTATGAACACCATGTATTATCTGTTTGGTGCTTTTTCTCTTCGCTAATTAGCGTATATATTTACATTTTAGTGAGAGGAATTAACAAAACACAATAAAAAATGATAATTAGTATTTAACTATGTAAATCTTGTATAGACGCAGCAAAAAACTTCGCAAAATCGTTGATTTTTAATGAGATTAATTTACTTTTGAAAACCGTTCTTTTATGATGTATCTCGTATTATTAGCTTCGTTTTTCGGAGCCAAACTACTGTCGATAAAGGACTAAAAACTTATAAATTAAAAAAAACAGACAAATGGACATTTCAGAAATTTTCGAGAATAACAGAGCTTGGGTAACAAAAAAGTTAAATCTAGACCCTAATTATTTTGAAAACCTTTCACAAGGTCAAAAGCCTGATGTGCTTTACATCGGATGTTCAGACAGTCGTGTTACAGCGGAAGAATTGATGGGTGTTGCGCCTGGCGATGCCTTTGTGCACAGAAACATAGCCAACATGGTGCCCAACACAGATTTGAGTTCAATGTCGGTTATCGATTATGCAGTTTCTCACTTAGAAGTGGAAATGATTGTGGTTTGCGGACATTACTACTGTGGTGGTGTAAAAGCCGCAATGGAATCGTCAGATTTAGGCATCTTAAATCCATGGTTGAGAAACATCCGCGACGTTTACCGTTTGCATGACAAAGAATTAAACGCCATCGAAAACGAAGAAGAAAGATACAAGCGTTTGGTAGAACTCAACGTGCAAGAACAATGCATTAACGTAATTAAAACCGCAGCAGTTCAAAAAGCCAACAAAAAGAGAAACATCGCCGTTCATGGCTGGGTTTTCGATATTCATTCAGGTAAACTCATCGACTTAGAGATCGATTTTGAAAAAATCTTAGATGAGATTATGGAGATTTATAAATTGGGGTGATTTTAATTATGAAGGATGAGTTATGAATGATGAATTGGGTTGATTCAGGTGGTTTTAATTATGAAGGATGAGTTATGAATGATGAATTGGGTTGACTCAGGTGGTTTTTCGGTGAGTAGGATTGAATGAGGAATTGGGTTGACTCAGGTGGTCTTAATCATGAAGGATGAGTTATGAATGATGAATTGGGTTGCCTCGGGTGGTTTTTCGGTGAGTAGGATTTAATGAGGCAGTGGGTTGACTCAGGTGGTCTTAATTATGAAGGCTGAGTGATGGATGATGAACTGGGTTGACTCGAGTGGTTTTTTAAATGATGAATGATGAGTTCTGAATCACTGGCGTCTGATATAAACTTTTCGATTATTCTTCAACCTTTAGCCATTCTTTATAATATAGATTGTGTTGCGGTTTTAGGGGCTTAGATTTTAGGAAAAGTCTTTTCGTGGCGTTTGGGATGGAATTGCATTTCTTTGAAAAAATAACCGAAGCGCAGTGAGCTCACTCCAACAAGTTCAGCGCATCGCATGAAGACCTTGAAAAGATAATAAGACTGAGTAAAAAAGTATAAGAGATAAAGCGAAAATCTTGTTTATGCAGTAAAACCTTTTTAATCGGACGATAGTGGCTACGACATCACAAGTTTTATAGACATTTTCGTTGGCGTAATTATCGTTTTTTTCCTTCAATAAACTATTTACCGAAGTCAACAAAGTGCAAAATCCGTATGCATAAATCTAAAAACATAATTTTTGCATCAAAAACCAACGTAAACTTGAAAAATTTATGTTACTTTAATCCTGCTAACAAAATTGGCTAATAATTGAATTTTTATCAGTGTGAACGAAATTATAAAACAGTTTAAGAAAAAGTCGCCTAAACCCTTGTATTTATTGCACGGAACAGAATCTTTTTACATAGACGAAATTGTTGAAGCTGCCACGAAATATATCTTAGAAGAAAACGAAAAAGATTTTAACTTGACAGTGCTCTATGGTAAAGATGTAGATATGGGACAGCTACAAGAACAAGTTAAGCAATTTCCTATGATGGCAGAACGTCAGTTGGTTATAGTAAAAGAAGCCCAAGATGTGCGTAATTGGGGAGTTATGGAGTCATATTTTGACAATCCTTCACCAACAACAGTTTTGATTCTTGCCCACAAGCATAAAAAAGCTGATTCTAGAAAAAAATTCTTTAAATCCATTAAGAAAAACGGTGAGATTTATGAAAGTAAAAAGCTATATGAAAATCAAGTTGATGGCTGGATTATCAATTATTTAAAAGAGAAAGGATACACTATTAATAGCAAAGCAACTATGTTATTAGTAGAGTTTTTAGGAGCAGATTTAGGTAAAATAGCCAAAGAACTTGAAAAGCTAATGTTAGTTCTTGAAAAAGGAACGCAAATCAGCGAAGTTCACATTGAAGAAAACATTGGAATTTCCAAAGATTATAATGCTTTTGAGTTGAATAATGCACTTGCATCACGGGATGTACTAAAAGCCAATAAAATCATTAACTATTTCGAACAAAATCCTAAAGCTGCTCATATTACACAACTCATCCCTTTACTTTTTGGATTCCATGAACGATTAATGAAAGCTCATTTTTCTAATGCCAAGGATGTAAATGGTTTAATGTCGGCATTAAGAATGAGTTTTCCAGCCGCTAAAGAAGTGATGCAAGCCAAACGCATTTATAGTCCAAAAAAGATTGCCAAAAACATAGCTATACTTCAAGAATACGATTTAAAAAGTAAAGGAATTGACCGTGGACCAGGTTCTGACGCCGATCTTTTACGTGAACTGATATATCAATTGATGCATTAATGAGAAGGTTTTTTGTTGACATCGGAAATTTAGATCAGGAAATCATTACACTCCCTGTGGATGAATCCAAACATGCTGCTAAAGTATTGCGCATGAGAATCGGTCATCAAATGGAATTGGTGAACGGCAAAGGGGTTGTATTTACAGGAGAAATCACAGATGATCAACCCAAAGCAGTTGAAGTCAGGAAAGTTAATTTAATAGAAGAAAAACCTGACAAACATCACATTCATATTGCCATTGCACCCACTAAAAACAATGACAGATTAGAATGGTTTTTGGAGAAAGCAACTGAACTGGGAATTCATGAAATCACACCCATTTTATGTTCCAATTCAGAACGAAAAAAGATAAAACCAGAACGACTTCAAAAGATTCTTGTATCAGCAATGAAACAATCTAAGCGACTCTTTTTACCGAAATTAAATCAGCTTACTTCTATAGATGATTTTTTGGACAAGCATCCCATTGGGTTAATTGCACATTGCTATGAAGAAGAAGACAAAAACACGAGTATTCAGTTAGAGCTACAAAAAAATGCAAATCGTTGGCAATCAAAAAACACTCCTATTTTAATTGGTCCAGAAGGAGATTTTAGTTTAAATGAAGTTAAAAAAGCACTCGAAAATGGATATCAAGCCGTAACTTTGGGTAAAACGCGTTTACGCACAGAAACTGCTGGAGTTTATGCGTGCATGAATGTCAAACTCTATTTTGAGGAATTTTTTAAAGCCAAACATTAAAAATATGAAGTTAATATTGAGTAGTTTATTTATTTGCCTGATGACTATTGCTTTCGGACAAGGCAATTATCAATTGGCTGTTCTTAAATATAATGGCGGCGGAGATTATTATGCCAATCCTACTTCTGTACCCAATCTTGTGAAATTTGCTAATCAAGAGTTTAAAGCAGGTATAGATGAAGAAGTTCCTTATGTCGAAGTAGGTTCGCCTTTAATTTTTACGTACCCCTTTGTGCATATGACAGGGCATGGTAACGTAGTTTTTTCGAATTCTGAAAGAGAGAATTTGAGGAATTACTTAATTGGCGGAGGTTTTCTTCATGTCGATGATAACTACGGAATGGATGAATTTATCAGACCAGAAATTGAAAAATTATTTCCTAACTTAGACATGGTTGAATTACCCTATGATCATGCTATTTTTAAACAGAAGTTTACATTCAACGGATTGCCAAAAATTCATGAACATGATGGAGAGCGACCACAAGCATTTGGAATTTTAATAGAAGGTAGATTGGCTTTGCTATACACATACGAAACTGATTTAGGCGATGGCTGGGAAGACATAACAGTGCATAATAACACGCAAGAAAATCATGAAAAAGCACTCAAGATGGGGATAAATATATTACAATTTGCATTACTTAAAGGAGGTTTAGAATGAATCAAATAATAAATAAAAAAAACTTATTTTTACTTTTCATAGGACTTTGCTTTATATCTACAAGTCAAGAAGAAAAGTTCAAGTCTCCACCAAAACATGAGAACACATACCTATTTGAGGTATTAAAGTATGAAAGACAACCTGCCCCACCAGAGTTTATTCATAACAGAATTCTTCAGATTTTGGAAAACCCAATTGATTTATGGACTCCTCAAGATAGTCTCTACTTTGCTTATGAAAATGTTTATCTTGAAAAATTTGAACGTTCTTTGGCTATATTTTCGCGATTAAACACGGATACAATTACCAATAAACACGCCCAATCTTTATACCGTACGGCTCTGCAAAAGTCTGGTAGATATGAAGCATTATTAACATACAATCAGAAAACTTTACGGGAAGATACTTCATCCTATTTTAGTGTAAAAGATGCTTTTTTGGCTTTAAATAAGGCATATATAAAGCAACAAAACAAACTATATATACCCGATTCAACAATAATATTTCCAATTTTAAAAAATCCTGAATTAGGTAAATTAAAACGTAATGCTTCCCCTCATAAAAACAAAATCGTTCAAATTGCATTTGCTATAGATTCTGCTTTTCGCCAATTTACAACCTTGCATGACAGTAAAGACTATATTTTATCGCAAGCCATGGAAGAAATGGGAGATTTTCAACGAGAGTATCTTTACATAAGCAATGCATTATTCTATTATTCTGCTTCGCGGCACTATTTTAAGAATGACCCTATAGTTGCTAAAAAATACAACGAAACCCTAAATGAAATGTCTCGTCGTAATTATATCTCATTAAGTTTTAGGACTAAATTTGGAAAAATCATAAAGAACAGGTACAGAATAGATGATGATCACATTGAAAAATCTGAGAAAAAGGTCTATACAGAAGCTGATTATATTGCACCACCGAAAAAAAAGGTGCGTAAAGATTATTTACCTTGGATTGACAATTCTATTCTTATAATGCTTGTACTTGGATTAGCATTGATATTTGTTCTGATTTTCATGAAAGTCAAGAAGTAGGCTTCGAGAGCCTCAGCCTACTTGTGAGAAATATTAGTCTAGTTGTAAGAATCTTTCAAACTGGAGATTAATCTACACCCAATCACCTCAGAATTCGTTTCTATTCTGAATAGCTTCATAAGCCATTACTGCTTTTCTTACAGAGCCATGCTCCAGTAAAAGTGCTTTTGCTTTTTCAAAATCAATATCACATTGTTCTGCAACCATATTTGCTCCACGAATCACAAGTTTAGCATTACTCAATTGCATATCAACCATTTTATTTCCCTGAACCCGTCCCAGTCCAATCATTAAACTAGTTGAAATCATATTGAGAATTAATTTCTGAGCAGTTCCTGACTTCAATCGTGTACTTCCAGTTACGAATTCTGGACCAACCACAGCCACTAAAGCATGTTGCGCAACTTGACTTAAAGGACTCTCAGGATTACAAGTAATTCCAGCAGTTAAATTCCCTGCTAGATTTGCTTTTTCTAGGGCTCCTAAAACGTAAGGAGTTGTTCCAGAAGCAGCAATTCCTACAACAATATCATTTTCATTTAATTTATAATCTTGCAACTCCTTCCACCCCAAATCGCGATTATCTTCTGCATTTTCCACAGCAATTCTAATCGCAGCGTCACCTCCAGCAATCAATCCAACAACCAAGCCCTGTTCAACTCCAAAAGTAGGCGGACATTCTGAAGCATCTAAAATCCCCAATCTCCCGCTAGTTCCAGCTCCAAGATAAAACAAGCGTCCACCTTTTTTCATACGGTTTAAGGCTTCTTCAACAAAAGCTGTAATTTGTGGAATAATTTTCTCTACAGCTAGAGGAACTAATTGATCCTCTTTATTCATTGCTGTTAGCTGCTCTTGAATAGATAAAGTTTCAAGGCTATCGTAATTACTAGATTGTTCAGTTATTTTATTCAAAATCAGAAAGTTTAGTCATCAATATTGAAATTAATACAGAAGTTGTTTTTTGGCTTTATTTTTCCAACCTGCACGACTTTCATAATCCACGAAATAAATCTTTAAATCTGCTCTACTTTCATAGTCTACAAAGAAAATTTTCTTGTCTGCACGGCTTTCATAATCGACGAAAAACCACTTTCCATCATTACCTTTGGCACGACTTTCATAATCTACTTTATAAACAAGCAAATCAGCACGACTTTCATAATCAACCACAAAAACTTTGACATCTGCACGACTTTCATAATCAACACTATAAACTGTTTGACCATAGGAAATAACACTTGCCATAAATGTCAATCCGAAAAGAATGTATTTTGAAATCATAATTTCTCATATTTAGAACTGACCAATTTACAGAAAATTATCCTTATAAAAAACAAGTCAGCTGGTTCACTGACAAGATTGAGCTTAAAGAAGTGCTATGAAAATTTTGATAATTGAAGACGATCCAGATTTAAACACCAATATTAAAGAGGTTTTACTTTCAGAGAGTTATTCTATGGAAACCGCATTTGATGGTCAAATTGGAATGAAATTGTTAAAGAAAAATAATTATGACTGTGTCATTTTAGACATAAACCTTCCTTTTATTAATGGTATAGAAATCTGCGAACAATTTCGTGATTTCAATACACAAACCCCAGTAATTATGCTGACGGCTTTTGGAGAATTAGAAGATAAAATAGAAGGTTATTCAATAGGGGCTGATGACTATCTTACCAAGCCTTTCTACATGAAAGAGTTAATTCTAAGAATCAATGCTCTTCTAAAAAGGAGAATAAACACTTCAATAGCTGCTGAAAATGAATTTTTAATAGTTGATGACATTATACTTAATCCAAAACAAAAAACAGTTCATAGAAAAACCCACAGCTATGGAAGAGAGGTATTTATTACAAGAAATGAATCCAATACTATTGAAACAAGCTTTCACAAATTTACTTTCAAACGCAATCTCCTATTCTGAAATAAATCAAGCAAAAGTTAAATTTATAGTAGACCGGCAAAAGCAACTCATAATTCAACTTATTAATACAGGAACTCCCATTTCAAAAGAGGAAGAACAATACCTCTTCAGACATTTCTTTAGAGGGAAAAATAGTAAAAATAAAACAGGTCATGGTTTAGGACTTATATTAACTAAAAGAATAATAGACATCCATAAAGCCAAAATCACTTTTTAAGAAAAAATAAAGACAACATATTTGAAATCACTTTTAAGGCAGCACCTTAATTTCACCATGGGCTAAATAACCGTTAAAACACCAGACTAAGTAATAAAAAACTCTGTCACATGTTCTGTTATATTCATAAAACTATAGTTACATATAAAAGGATACTATTTTTCAAACAAAACTGCTTCTAGTCCTAAAACATACATTTCTACTATTTCTTCTGGTGATAAAACCTCTGAATTGGTTATTTTAACACGATTAGTTACACGAGTCTCGGATTGTAATGCATCAAAATCTTTTAAAACCTCGCGATTTTTAAAATACTTTTTTCCATATCGATCTTTAATTGTAACACGTATATCTACCTTGGGTTTTTGTTTAGAACGATTTTTATTAAGGTCAGATTTAAAAGTAGAACGAGGTGAAATGTCCATATATATTTTGACATAATACTTTCTATCGTCTGCCCTCATTGCAGGTTTAAAATTCATTAAAGGCATTCCTGGAAAGATACTCATTCCTTGCGTTACTCTATCTCTACCTTTTTTGTCTTGGACGTAAAGCATATTTGCTTCAACTCCAAGCTTTTTACTAATTAACTGATTTGTTTTTTCTCGTACTGTGTCAAGTAAATCTTTTGGGAATGGTGCACGGTCACTATAACCTGTTAAGACTTTACGATCAGATGTTGTTTCCACTTTTTTAAAGTCAATTAGAACATCATCAACCTTTGCAAAAAGATAATATGTTCCAGCAGTTTCATTCTGAGCAATTATAGAAGTTGTCAATGTTCCAAAAAAGAATATGGTTAAGAGTAAATTCGTAGTAAGTTTTTTCATTTTATTTTGTATTAAAGTTAATAAGTTTCTGATTTACAAATATTATACCGAAAAAAATAAATCTAAAAAAATTTAAGTTGGGTGGCCTTAACGTTTACAACATTTTATTTCAAAAGCCATTTTACCGCCTTTTCCTCAGAGGTAAAGAGCTTAAACTTTACTTTTGGTTTAAAAACAGAATTATACCCATTCACTATTACACGTGTTATAGGTGATTTAGTAATCATGGCGGCCTTTGTAGCAAATCGATCAAAGTGATCATTCATAAATGTTAAGGCTTCTTTATCAACAATTCCGGTTACATAGGTATTATCACATAGATACGGTCGTGGGGTTCCCTTTGTAACATCCAAGAATACTTCAAGCAAATCTTTAAACACTTGCAAATCGTAATCCTTAAAGGTAGCTATGTCGGGTCTAAATGTTAAGATCTCATCAGACCTAAGTTCAATTTTACCGTGTTTGATTATCTCTAATCGTAATATTTCAATGTCAGCTTCCATCCTCTTCATTGCTATAATACATAAGAAATTTTAAAAAACAGGTATAAAAGCAATTATATTAGATAAAATTCAATCTTTTTGATAAAAAACTACTGTAGTTTTACAAAATGTATCAAAATCTTAGGTTCAGTTATCTAATAGAGGTTTTCAATACTTTTATATTTGGTTTTAAGTACTTATCGGCTTGTTATTGGAAAAGTAACGGATAATCATTTTGTTTTAAAACATAGATGTGATTTGATGGAAATTTCATTTAGATAATTACTTATATTTATATCCTAATCTTTTATATTTTAAAAATTAATGTACTATAAAATTCATCTTCTGCTTCTCATTGTTATTTTATCTGCTTGTACCACAGATGAAAGCTATACTTTAAGTATTCCTAAAAATGGATTTGAAGTTGTTCAACATGTTTCTAAAAACAATAAAGACAAACGAGAAAAAAATACTTTATACAAAACGCCACGAGAAATAAAAAAAGAAGAATTGAATACAGCACCTCTCACTCTTTTTATTGATAGTTTGTATGCTGTCATGCAAAGATATGAAGGCGTGGGTATTGCTGCAAATCAAATTGGAAAAAGTCTACAAATTTTCATTATTGAAGCCATGAGTGACAATCCACGATACAAAATACTAGGAGCTGTTCCAAAGCAAGTTTTTATCAATCCTATAATTACAAAAGTTTCCAGAAAAAAGAAAAACTTTTGGCATGGTTGTTTAAGTGCTCAAGATAAACCTAGAGGAAATGTAGCAAGCTTTGAATGGATTGAATACGAATGTTTTGACCAAGAAGGAGTTCGTCAAAAAGGTAGATTAGAAGGGTTTTCAGCCGTAGTTTTTCAACATGAATACCGTCATTTAATGAAAGGAACCTATATAGATTACGCTAATCATTTTCTTCCCAAACATGTGTTAGATCAAAAAATTAAATCAGGAGAACTTCCCTTTTTTGATGACGCACATGATAGTTTACCGTTACTCATTGAAGGTTATCAATTGAATACAGCACTAACTGACTACTAATTTTTACAAGAGGCAATTTATAGTCAATGAAGAAGAGAATCAAATAGTCAATGAAAATACAACCTTGAATTTTACACATTAAAAAAGTCCACTTCCTCTTCTAATTCACTACTTTTGTACTATGCTTTACGCAATAACAGATTTAGAAACAACCGGAGGAAGTATCCGAGACTCAAAGATTACAGAGTTTTCAATTTTTTTAACTGATGGAGAAAAAATTATTGATGAATTTACTTCGTTAGTTAATCCTGAGCGTCCCATCCCCTATTTCATTTCACAATTGACAGGAATCAATGATGAAATGGTAGAAAATGCACCTAAATTTTACGAATTAGCAAAACAAATCATAGAATTTATTGGTGATGCTATTTTTGTAGCACACAATGTCGGTTTTGATTATAATGTTTTACGCAGTGAATACCGCTCCCTTGGATTTGAATTTCGGACAGAACACTTATGTACAGTAAAATCTGCCAGAAAAATAATTCCTGGTCACGCCTCCTATAGTTTAGGTAAATTGACTGATGAACTAGGCATAGAACTCGTTGGTAGACACCGAGCACGAGGAGATGCATTAGCCACAGTTGAACTTTTTCATCTTATGTTTCAAAAAGAAAAAGATAAATTGAATGAATTTATTCAATCCGACATAATACCTAAACACCTGCACCCTGGACTAGACTACCAAACCATAGAAGAGATTCCCAAGGCAACTGGTGTTTATAAGTTTTACAATGAAGATAACCGCCTTATTTATATTGGTAAAAGTAGAAATATTAAAACGCGTGTTCAACAACATTTAAAGAATGTAAAAACTAAAAAAGGCATAAATATGTCCAAAGAAATTGTGCGCGTAGAGTATGACCTAACAGGTTCAGAGACAATTGCATTGATTCATGAATCCAATTTAATAAAGAAATACAAACCACATTTCAATCGGCAGTTACGTAAAGACAAATATCCTTATGGATTGTTTGCTTTTGAAGACGGTGCAGGTTACATCAATTTACATCTAGATTTTGTAAAAAAACGAAACGATGCACCATTAACCACTTTCTCTAATAGAAAAGAAGGTGTTTCATTCATGGAACGTGTTGTAGAAAAGTATCAATTGTGTAAAAAGTTAACAGGCCTTTACCCTACGCAGTCTGCATGTTTTCAGTACCACACAAAAGAATGTAAAGGTGCATGTATAGGAAAGGAGTTAGCAGTCGATTACAACCAGCGCGTTAAAAGATTAATTGACAAAATTAATTTTGACATGGATAATTTTTTCATAGTAGATCGGGGAAGAAATAAAAATGAATTGGCAATTTTAATGATTGAAAGAGGAACATTTATTGGCTATGGATATTTACCTAAAAACTACAATGATGGTGATATCGAAAAATGGAAGGAAGTCATTGACAGATATCCAGAAGACAGGGATATTCGAATGATTATCAACCGAATGGTTCGAATAAAAAAAGGAATAGAAATCAGAAAATTTTAATTATAATTATATTATTCAATAATTTAATAAATTTACCCGTCTTCTTACTTTAACAACTTCCATTTTAGTATTTGTAAAGTTTAGAACCGTATTCTTGCAACTCCAAATGCGGCAGATAAGCTATTGGCATCCTTTAAAAAGAAAGACAGTGCATCACGAGAAGAAATTCCAAATTCGAAAGCACCTTCTTTTAGAATAAAGTTAACCCCAACAGGAATATTGTGTTCATACACTCCTCCTCCAAAATAACCTGCGCTAATTTGTAACCATTTGACAGGGCGAATATCACCACCAAAAGAAACAACTGCATTTTGTAAACTTCCTGGACTATTTTTATCAAAAGGCGCTACCACATCAAAACCAACATTTAATTTATTTTCGAAAAATGCAATACTACCTCCTAGTCTAAAGTTGGCCGGATTTGAAATTACAATTTCCTCTTTTCCTTCAAAACGCAATATACCACCTTCATCTGCTAATTCATTCATTGCTTCGGGAGTAGCAGCATTGTCAAGACCAGGCAGTGAATAAGAACCTAATAAGGTATCTACAACTGAATACACATCTCGCTTGTATGTAACTGATCCGACATTATTAACAGCAGCTGCTAGTTTTATTTTATCCAATAAAATTACACTCGCAGAAAAGTCCAATCCATACCCCTTACCAACTGTTTCAGGCATAAAACCTGAATTAGAATTGTTCTGATTACCATCAAAATTGATATTAAAGAAAGGAGAAACAGCTGCATTAACAGACAAACCTTGATTGTTAGATTCCATATCAAACATAGCTACGGATTGAATAAATCGAGCTCCTATTCCACCATATAACGCAAATTGTTCTCTATCTCCAAATATTTTTCGTCCGTAACCAATATTGAAATGTCTATTCCATAAAAATTTAATTCGGGAACCACGTGTTAGATCACTTACCAATAAGGGATTATTGATATCTCCTCTAATCACAGCTTGTAAAGTGTCATTTGAAATATTATTTCTATTTGCTATGGTTGTTGTATCGCCATTCATGGCTACAGTCAAAGAGTCAAAAACACCACTCAATCTACCTCTAAAAAGTAAATCGGTTGTTTGCTGATTTAATTGAGAATACCAATCATAATGCTCATTTATAGAAACAGCAATTCCACCAAATTTTTCAGACTGATATGCACCACCAAACCAGTTAAAGCTTGCATTTATACCAATTCCAGCCTCTGCATAATCTCCTGCTGCATTTTTTTGCTGTTGCATATCAAATCCTCCACCATTTCCAGATATTTGGTTTTTGATACCATCAAATGCATTTTGCAATCGTGTTTTATCCAAAGTTGGGCTAGAAATACCTGCAGAAAACTCAGTGGTTCCTAGTGTTACATTTTTATCTTCAAAACCATTCCCCCAACCTAAAGCAGATGAATTTATACCTAGTGAATGATAGTCTGTTAAAAATGTTGTTGCTACTCCTTTACCTACAGCTGTATAGGCAACTCCCTGAGATTGAGAAAATGTAAAATATCCTAAAAATGTAAAAGATACTAATAATGTGATTCTAGTTAGTTTCATGTGTGCGTGTTTTTAAAAATGAATTCGAAGCATAAATATAATAATAAAACGTTTTGTTTACCTTGAAGGTAAATAAATTAACGCCATTAAGTTTATCTTTAATTAAAAAAATGTACGTAAAGCTTAAACGTCGAAAGGATATAATTGGTTGGATGGATAGACTTTTAATTTCATTTCTCCGGCTTCTAGTTCACCATACGTAAAGTATTTTAGCCAATCCCCAAGGTTGTAATATGTGCTTTCTTTACCAACATGAATTTTAAGCGGTAAGTGTCTATGCCCAAAAATAAAGTAATCGTAATGTGATTCCTTTAGCATTTCCTTGGCGTAAATAGCTAGCCATTCGTTTTCCTCACCTAGATGTTTATCATCTTCATTACCAGTGGCTGCTCGGCTTGAACGTGAAAAATAATTAGCTATTCCAATTCCAAAATTTGGATGTAAACGCGCAAAGCACCATTGAAAAAAACGATTAGAAAATACTTTTTTTATAAATTTATATCCATGATCTCCGGGACCTAATCCATCACCATGGCCAATATAAATCTTTTTACCCTGAGCTTCAACAACAATAGGCTTGCGATGAATTTTAATTCCTAATTCTTCTTCATGATAACCAAACATCCACATATCATGATTTCCTGTAAAAAAATGAATAGGAATCCCTGCATCTGTTAATTCTGCAATTTTTCCTTGAAGACGAACAAATCCTTTAGGTATAGCATTTTTATACTCAAACCAAAAATCAAAAATATCGCCGACTAGATAAATAGCTGCAGCTTCATTTTTTATCTCATCTAACCATTGTACAATTAGACGTTCCCTTTCTAAGCTTTCTTGGAAATTGGGAACGCCCAGATGAAAATCTGATGCAAAATAAATTTTTCTTTTCGCAGAAGACATTAAAACGTTGTATTAATCAAAAATCGATTTTAACTTATTTTCTAATGCTGCTCCTCTTAAATTCGTTTGAATGACATTTCCTTCTCGATCAATAAGTACAGTAAAAGGAATAGACGAAACTTTATAAGCTTTAGCTGCTGGAGATTGCCAAAACTTTAAATCTGAGACATGTGCCTCCCAAATTAATCCATCTTGCTCTATTGCTTGAACCCATTTATCTTTTGTACGATCTAGAGACACTGAAAACACCTCAAATCCTTGATCATGGTATTGCTTATACAGCTTTACAACATTGGGATTTTCTCTACGACAGGGTCCACACCAAGCTGCCCAAAAATCAAGTAACACAACTTTTCCTTTATAATCTGATAATCGAACCGTATCTCCTTCAGGATTTGGCAATGCTATTTCTTTTGCTTTCTCTCCTGGAGCAATGGGCATCTTAGCTTCCATTTTTGCTTTATTTGATAGGTATTCTTTATAGAGGCGTTGAACAGTTGGACTTTCACTAAAATTTTCTTGTAAGGATTTAACAATTGACTCATAAGTTGAGAATTCTTGTTCAATATTTACAGAAGAAACAGCAGCTGCCAACGCTGGGGAATTTGGATGGTTGCGAATAAACAATTTACGCTGTGAGAGAAAGTTCTGATAAGTGGTTTGAAACTGTTGTTGTATTTCCTTTTTCTTATCTTGATTCGCTTGTAAATAACGGTTCGCTGAATCAAGTGCTTGTTTATATTGCGCACTTACCCTTAAAAACTCAAGCATTGCTGTACTCGAGGGAGAGTTTATAATATTGGTATGAAAAAATAGATTTTTACCATCTCCATAGATTTTTATTGTATCACTATTCTCAACAATAACATTTACACTTTGATTATCCTCTAAACTTAAAATGTAATAGTCTTTTACGGGAACTGTAATTTCTTTTTCAAAAAATCCTTTTTCATCAAGCTGAATAGTTGACACAATTGAATTTTGCTGACCATCGTTTTTTAACAAACGCATAGTATCACTTTCGGTATTAAATATCTGTCCCTTTAGAACAAAGTCTATTTTGTCTTGCGCAAAAGTGTTTCCTGTGAGTAATAAAAATGTAAGTAAAATGAATCTAAATCTCATATTGTAATATTTATTTTTCAAATAGTTCTTGCAATTTCTTTTCCAAAGATGGTCCTCTTAGTTTTTCAGCAATAATTTTTCCTTCTGGATCAATTAAAACAGTATGTGGAATTCCACTAAACTGGTATGATTTAGTAACATCAGTGTTCCAACCTTGAAGATCACTAACATGGTAATCCCACATTAAATTATCATCTTTTATCGCTTGTTTCCATTTATCGCCGTCTTTATCCAAAGAAACACTAAAGATTTCAAAATCCTCACCTCCATACTTTTTGTATAAACGGACCACATTTGGATTTTCTACACGGCAAGGTCCACACCAAGATGCCCAAAAGTCAATTAAAACGTATTTTCCTCTTAAAGAAGAAAGCTTCATCACTTCTCCTGATGGATTTTTCTTTGCAATTTCAGGTGCGATATTATTCTCCTTAAAATCTTTATAATCCTTTAAGCCCTTTTCTAATTGTGCAACCTGACTACCAATATTTGCTGTCATTGGATGATTAGGATAACTTTCCTCATAAGCTGCATGAAGGATTTTTAGGACTTCAATATTTTTAGTATCGTAATGATCAAATCCCATCATGGGCATTAAATTCGTCATTAGTAAAATATGCGCCGGATTATCAGGGTCTTTCCTAATTTCTTCGATTATATAGCGATCCATTGGCGCCTTTTCTTTATTAACCATCTTTACAATTTGGTCTTCACTATATTGCTGTGGATTCTCAATAGACATTTGCCAATCAATGAAGTCTTTCATTTTATCCATATAACCATTTAGCGGTTCTGCCCATTCAGTTCCTTTGTAAACAACAGATCTGTTAAAATCATCAAAATCAAGTGTCAACTTTAGCTCATCTTCAGGAACAAGTGTAAGTGGGATAATTTTAGCTTCCTGTCCCTCTGGAACATTACCATCGACCCGCAACTGATAAAGCCCCATCGCTTCAATTGCTCCTTTTAAAGTAAAGTTACCTGCCTCATCTGTTGTTGTTTTACTAATCATGATTGTACCACGATCTGTATTTGCTTCTAAAACTAAAGTTGCGTTTGGTCCGTTATTCAAAACTCCAGAAATTAAAACATTAGGAGCAACACTTGGATCCTTCATCAACGACTCACTTTGAGACTCTTTATTTGTGGTAGATGTTTCTTTGTTTGTGGCATTTGAGCTGTTCTCTTCTGAACCACAAGCAAAAAACAACGTACTCAGTGCAAAAACATATATACTTTTTTTAATCATATCAATTTTCCTCTAATAATTTACGCATTAGTTTATTTGCAGATTTTGGATCCGCTTTTCCTTTTGAAGCTTTCATTACTTGTCCCATAAAAAACCCAACTAATTGTTTTTCTCCGCCTTTGTAACGGTTAACTTCGTTGGGATGTTGCTTTATTACCGAATTAATTATTTCTGCGATAGAATCCTCGTCGCTATCTTGGATTAAATTCAATGTTTCAGCCAATTGCTTTATGTCAGCTTCAGGTTTTTCTATAAGTGCTGGAAATAAGTTTTGTGCAGCAGCTGTATTAGAGATAACTCCTTTATTTATTAAGTTAATTAATTCACCCAGTTTTTCAGGTTTTAAAGGAAACTCTTCTATAGTTTTCCCTTGTTGGTTCAAATAAGACCTTACTTCACCGTTCATCCAATTGGAGGCTGATTTGTAATTTTCTGTGTGTGCTATGACTTTTTCAAAGTATGCAGCGAAAGGTTTTGTAGAGATTAAATTTGAAGCATCATATTCCGATAAATTTAACTCCTCCGTGTATTTTTTAAATAAAGCTTTCGGTAATTCTGGCATTTCAGCTTTTATCGCTGCTATTTGTTCCTTAGAAACATGAATAGGTTGCAAATCTGGTTCTGGAAAGAAACGATAATCATTTGCGTCTTCCTTGGTACGCATTGAAATGGTGCGCATATTTACCGCATCAAATGATCGAGTTTCTTGTGCAATTTCTTCATTATTTTCAATGGCTTCAATGTGTCGATCAATTTCAAAATTAATTGCGCGTTGCACATTTCTCATGGAGTTCATGTTTTTCACCTCCACTCTTCTACCATATTCTTTAGCGCCTTTTTTACGCACTGAAACATTGGCATCACATCTAAGATTTCCTTCCTCCATGTTTCCGTCACAAATTTCTAAGTAACGCACCAATTGACGAATTTCAGTAAGATAAACATAAGCTTCGTCTCCGCTACGCATATCTGGTTCTGTAACGATCTCAAGTAAAGGCGTACCGGCACGATTCAAATCGACAAGCGTATCGTAAACATCCACATCGTGAATACTTTTCCCCGTATCTTCCTCCATGTGAATACGCGTAATTCCGACTGGTTTTACAGTACCGTCTTCCATTTGAAGTTCGATTTTTCCGTTGGCACAAATTGGCGTTTCATCTTGCGTAATTTGGTAACCTTTCGGCAAATCAGGATAGTAATAGTTTTTACGATCGAAATGCTGATTTTCGGCAATCTCACAATTCAATGCCAATCCTAATTTTATGGCGTATTCAATTGTCTTTTTGTTCATCTTGGGCAGTGTTCCCGGATGACCTAAAGTTATTGCACTCACATTTGTATTGGGGCGCGCACCGTATTCGTTTGCATCGTTTGAATACGCTTTCGTTTTGGTTAACATTTGGGCGTGAACTTCAAGTCCAATAACTGCCTCGTATGTTGCTTTTACTTCCTCTGATACCATCTAATCTTCTAAAATGTATTTTTAAACACGAGCGATTAACTCGGTAATAATCTTTGTCATTTTTGGTTCTTGCTCATTCGCTACATCAATAACATCCTGTGCAGAAACTTTTACAATTTTCCCTTCAACACCTAAATCTGTAATTATTGAAACCGCAAAACAAGGAATTTCCATGTGTCGAGCTACAATTACCTCTGGCACTGTTGACATTCCAACTGCATCGGCTCCTAAAATGTTGATCATTTTATATTCTGCTGGAGTTTCCAATGTTGGTCCTGTTAAACCAGCGTAAACACCTTGTGAAACTTTAATGTCTAATTCATCAGCAATTTTCTCTGCTAATTTTATCATTTCTGCATCATAAGCGTCACTCATATCTGGAAAACGTGGACCTAATTCGTCGATATTTTTTCCAATTAATGGATTTCCAGGGAAAAGATTAATGTGATCGTTGATGATCATGATTTCTCCGATTTCTTGTGCAGGATTAACTCCACCAGATGCGTTACTTACAATCAAACGTTCAACGCCCAAAGCATTCATTACGCGAACCGGGAAAGTACATTGTTGCAAAGTATAACCTTCGTAAAAATGGAAACGACCTTGCATTGCCATGACTTCTTTTCCACCGAGTTTACCAAAAATCAATCTACCGCTATGTCCTTCAACTGTTGAAACTGGAAAGTTGGGAATATCTTCGTAGGAGATGGTATTGATGATTTCAATTTCATTGACTAATCCACCTAAACCTGTTCCTAAAATTACACCTACTTTTGGTTGAACTCCAGTTTGTGACTGAAGATATTTAACCGTCTCATTAATTTGATTTAACATAGCTATCTATTTTGTTTAATAATTTATTTTCATTGTCAATTTTCACCGTCATTGCTTGATAATACCAAGGAAACGACTCAATCTTTGTTTTCATTGCCGAGCTTTTCAAGCGAACTGCATCTTTTTCTGTAGTTACAATGATATTTTCAGCAGAGACAAAGTTACCAAATAATTTGTGAATTTTCTCAATATCCTTAATTGTGTAATCATGATGGTCGCCAAATTTCAAATGGCTTACCTTTGAATGCTGTTCTAAGTGAGAAATTAAAGGTTGTGGATTGCCGATTCCTGTTACCAATAATATCTCATCGGGAGCAGTACAAATCTCGTTTGTGGCTAAACTGATTAGATCACCATATTGTATAGACGAGAAAAATACAGGCACCTTCGGTTTTAACTTCAGTTTCTCTTTAAAACGCTGTTTTTCTATATCCTTTAATAAACTTGGAGATTTCGTAACAATCACCATATCCGCTCGATGTCTTCCACATTTGAATTCCCGCAATCTTCCAGCAGGCAAAACGAAATCTTTGAAATAAGGCTTGTTGAATTCTGTCAATAAAATATTACAATCTCTGTGAAGATAACGGTGTTGATAAGCATCGTCCAAAACAATGACTTCCGTTTCAGGGTAATTTTCCAATAGTTTTCTTGCTCCTTCCACTCTTTTCTCACAAACAGCCACTTCAATTTCACCTTCAAATTTCTGTGCATAGTTTAAAGCTTCATCTCCTACATTGGTCACGTCAGCATTCGCATTTACTTTAACAAAACCTTTCGTTTTTCTGCCATATCCTCTTGAAAGTACAGCAGTATTATACTTCTTAGCAAGTGCAGAAAGTAAAAATTCAACATGAGGAGTTTTACCCGTACCACCAACCGATAAATTTCCAACTGAAATCACCGTCGAATTCACCTTAGTAACCTTCTTGATGTTCTTATCAAACAACCCATTTCTTATCATCATGACAAGACCATAAATCAAGGAAAAAGGAAGTAATATAATGCGAAGAATAATCATCAAGTCAAAAATAGAAAATTCTCGTTGATTAGCTAAACTTCGCTTGCCAATATTCATATGTTTTCACTTCTCCAGTATCGAGCTTAATATCGAATGAAATTTTAAAGACTTTTTCTATCTCAAAGTTCACTTCCTTTTTGAAAATATTTCCTGCATAAACAAAAGTGTGGTATTCTCCATTTTCTCCGCAGATATCAATATCTTTAGGTAAACTTTCGATGAGTTCCTTCGTTAAGTCTTTACCGATATAAGATTCATCTAATTTATTGGCTTGGGTGGTTACAATCTTAGCTTTTAATCCAGATTGATAAAAGCCATTCATTGTTTCCTCGGGTGATTTACTCCAAAGCGGTTCCACTACTTCAATACCATGCGGATTCAATTTACTTTCTCTGTATTTTCTAATTTCATCGAGGTATAAATCCCCAAAAATAAAATGCTTAACTCCTTTAGATTTAAAATGTTCCACAGCAAGAAGCATCTTATTCTCATAATCATTCGGTGATTTATCAATCATAACTGAATACAAAGGAATTCCAATTGCTTCAGCTTGTCCTTTCATTAATGCCAAAGGAATTGAATGCGCTGAAGAACTTTCATCTGCTTCATTAAAAGTCGTCAACAAAGCGATGACTTCAAATTCCTTATCTTCTAGTATTTTTTGAAGTGCCAAAGCGGAATCTTTCCCACCCGACCAATTGAAAACGGCTTTTTTCTGTTGCATTGTTTGATTTTGGGCAAAGATAATTATTAAATCTGGAGAGCTTTAATGTATGGAGAATCGTACCTAAGACCACGAGTTGAAATCTCTCGGCGGTAACTCAGGTCAAACATCACATAAGGTATTTTAGCTTCAAAGAAAAATCCTCGTTTCACTTTAAACTCTCCCTCTCCCTTCCTCCTCTTCAATTAATTATTAAATTTGCAATTCAAACAAAAAAGTTAATTCGATGAAAGAAACCGCGTTATCAGCAGTACATGTGGAGCTTGGAGCTAAAATGGTTCCCTTCGCAGGATATAATATGCCTGTTCAATATGCAGGATTAAAACACGAACACGAAGTGGTAAGAACCAAAGTGGGTGTTTTTGATGTTTCTCACATGGGTGAGTTCTTTGTGAAAGGAGAAAATGCGGAGGCTTTTCTTCAGAAAGTAACCAGTAATGATGTAAGTAAATTGGTTCCTGGAAAAGCACAATATTGTTACGTTCCTAATGAAAAAGGTGGAATCGTTGACGATTTAATCATTTACAAAATCAATGATGAAGAGTTTATGTTGGTTGTGAATGCTTCAAACATGGACAAAGACTGGAAATGGTTAAATTCTAAAAACGATGTTGGAGCTGAATTGGTAAACGAATCAGATGATTGGAGTTTGCTCGCTATTCAAGGTCCAAAAGCAGCTGAAGCAATGCAATCTTTAACTTCAGTTGATTTATCGGGAATGAAGTTCTACACTTTTGAAATCAATGAATTCGCTGGTATAAAAGACGTAATCATCTCTGCTACTGGCTATACAGGAAGCGGCGGATTTGAAATTTACGTGAAAAACAAAGACATCAAACAAGTTTGGGATAAAGTTTTTGAAGCGGGAGCAGATTACGGAATTGAGCCAATTGGTTTAGGAGCGCGTGATACATTGCGTTTGGAAATGGGCTTTTGTTTATACGGAAACGACATCGACGAAACGACTTCTCCATTTGAAGCTGGGTTAGGTTGGATTACAAAATTCACGAAAGATTTCACCAACAGTGAAGCTTTGAAAGCAGAAAAAGAAGCTGGAATCAAAAATAAATTGGTTGGATTTGAATTGAAAGACAAAGGAGTTCCACGTCAAGGTTATCCTATTTTAAATGCCGATGGCGAAGAGGTTGGACGCGTAACTTCAGGTACGATGTCACCCTCATTAAACAAAGCGATTGGATTAGGCTATGTTCCTAAAGAAATGTCAGAAGCTGGAACAGAAATCTTTATTGGTGTAAGAAAGAAAACTTTAGCTGCGGAAGTTGTAAAAACTCCTTTTTACAAAGGCTAAATAAAAGCTCAATATTTAAAAGGATTGCAGTAATGTGATCCTTTTTTTTAATTGTAGATGCCTGTAACGTATCAAGAGTAATTATTTGGGAGGGATGTAAATACAAATTATCAATTAAAAATGTTCCTCATATTGATTTTATATACACAACATTTTCTAACCCGCTTTATTCACCAATCTTAATCTTTAAATTTATAAACCAGTAATATTCTTGTATTTGATTGTGTTTCATTCAATTTTAAGAACCCCAAATTTGGGTACTAATAATTTTGCAAGATTTTGATTTAATTTTGACCTATTTGTCGTTACAAGCCCCGTGAAATATGCATATATTCCTTTAGGGCTTGTGCCTAAAATAGATTCAAAATTAAATGCATGAATAATGCGGGCTAAGGACCTTAATTTTGTTCAGAGCAGAATAAAAAAAAGGCCAAGCTAAAGCTTGACCTTTAAAATTAATTAAATTATATTTTTTAGATATTGTCTAATTCAACCTTAGAAATTACGCAATCTTCACAATCCTTAATTTCTCCGTTGTAAGTTTCACGATACTTATGAACCGTTTCAATAGGAATACCCATGAAATGTTTTTCAATACGTGTAACTTGAGTACATAATCGTCCCATATTCGGATGATACCTGTTCTCTAATCTACTTCTTCGTCTTGTTCTTATTAGTTTGATAACACTTTGTATTATGATTCAAACGCAAGATAAGGATAAAATATTACTAAAAAAATAATAATCGGAAAACTTATTATTTCATTAAAAATAGGATCTAACAGTCATCAACCACAAAAACTGTTACGGTCAATAATTTTTAAAAAAATTACTACATAAAATATTAGAAAATTAACTTTTATATTTCCCTAAGCACCTGCTTTAACCACACAGGGTGGATTCTCAAAAGTCAAAATAAAGTTGTCTTTACATGCTGTGAAATAAAGGTATAAATCCTAAAATAAAAAAGCCAAAGTAAATTTACCTTGGCTTTTTATTAACTATGAAATTAAATATTATTTAATAAACTTGAAAGACCTTACTTGTCCGTGAATATTATTTGTTTTAAGTATATACATTCCTTTCGCCAAATTGGGTAATGCCAATTTATTCTCTCCTTTGTCAAAAGTTAGGTTATCGCTAATAATTTGTCCCGCAGGATTAATTAAATAAGCCTGACCTTTTAAATTTGACATTATTACCAATTCGTTATCCGCTGAGTTGAAATAAATTTTGTATAAATCTTTATTTTCATCAGTTAGCGCGTTAGTACAACCACCTCCATCAACAACTGTCACTGATTTAGTTATGTCATCAGTTACACCACAAGCATTCTCAACTTCGAGTTGAACATTATAGGTACCTGTACTAGAAAAACTTGTTGTTGCAAGAGCTCCTATTGCTGTATTTGGCGTACCTCCGGTAAACGTCCATGAATAACTTTGTGCTCCTGTTGACAAGTTTGCAGCATTAACATTTATACTTTCTCCAACACATACAGTGTTGTTATCTATTTCAAAATCTGCATTTACAGGTGATGAATCTACTTCTATTGTAAAAGAGGATACAGAAGAACACGACCCTGAAGTTCCTACTACTGAATAGGTTGTTGTTGTTGTAGGAGTAGCAACTGGATTAGGACAATTTGAACAAGACAATGAACCTGCGGGAGACCAAACATAAGAGCCTGCACCAGTAGCTGTTAAACTCACAGATCCTCCAGGACAAATTACATATTGTGGAACATCTACAGCTACATTTGGCGTTTCATCAACAGTAATATCTAAACTATCTAAACTGCTAAATCCACATGAGTTTCGAACAAGTAAATAAGCACGGTTATTTCCAACTCTAGACATGATTACACTAGGGTTTACTCCAGTTGGATATGGTGTTGCTGTTCCATTAATAGCCCACTCAACTGTTGCCAAGTTGGAAGAACTTGAAGCGTCAAATTGTACAGCCTCACCGCTACAAACAGATGTACTACTAGCTGTTATGTTAGCTAAAGGTGGATTAGCCGTAATTCTTGGATAAATATGAAGTGCTGCTTCAAAACCTCCATTTATAAAACTGCCAATTTCGTTCCAACCTGTCAATGTTGACTGCGGATTGTTTGCTGGATCGACAAAACTAAAAGCAGAATTGGATCTTCCAGGATCGCTCGATAAATCTGAACTTGATGACAATACTACAGTATCACCATGAACATCATACATTTCGAAGCCAACAAAGAAATCATTAGTAGAAATATTAACAGGTGAATCAAAATTAATATTTGTTGGAAAAAAACCTGTTGATGTAATATTCGCTGCTATATCCTCAATAAGTACGTCTTTCGAATACACATTTGTACCAGGTTCGCCACCTGCATCTTCCCAGACTTTTATGGTAATTTTACTTGCTGATGAAGTATAAGAAGCTTCAACGAAGTTAAATACCGCTCCAGTAACATTTGTTGGTCCGTAACTTGAGAAACGATCGGCAACATATTTAAATTTCAATAAATTATCTCCAAAGATATATCCGTTTCCTGGTCCAAAAGTGTAAATAGAATTAGCATCTGAAGCAATAGTGTTACTTATTGTATCACAACCAGACAAAGCATTTACATTAATGTAAGCTGTTTTTGTTTCAGTATCTGTTCCATACGCATTAGAAGTTTCTAGGGTTACATTGTAAGTACCCGCGGTATTATAAGTAATAGCCGGTGGATTTTGTCCCGTAAATGTGCCAGGTGTCCCTCCTGAAAAAGTCCACGTCCATGATGTTGGATTCCCTGAAGTTAGATCCGTATAATTCACGTTTTGACCTTCAGTAATTGTGGTTATATCAGCTAGAAAATCAGTATTTGGAGGATTAGCTAATGTTGCATCAACACAATTCATAGCAGCTAATGCATCTATTCGACCAGCACCAAGTTCACCTGAATAAGATGGGTTCAATGCGTTTAAATCTGCAGCTGTGTTCAGAATACAATCTTTTACTTCAGATTGAGTAAGGCCAGAATTATGTGAAAGTATCAGACCAGCTAAACCAGCAACCATTGGGCTCGCCATTGAAGTTCCCGATTTATAATCGTATGAATTTCCAATTACTGTTGAAACAATTCCGCTTCCTGGTGCTGAAACATCAATCCATGAGCCATAATTTGAAAAAGATGATTTATTATCGCTATTATCTGTAGACGCCACAGCAATAACGTTACTAAATCCTGCAGGATAAAAAACAGTCGATACATCATCATTACCTGCTGCTGCAACTAAAATACTTCCATTATTGTAAGCTGCGTTAATGAGGTTTTCAGCTGTTGTTGAGTATCCTGAACCTCCCCAAGACATATTAATTACATCAGCATTGAGTGACATTGCGTAATAAATCCCCTCATATCCATGAGAAACAACACTTGCAGAATTTGTTGCTTTTACAGGTATTATAGAAACTCCATTACCAATTGAAGCTACACCTCCACCATTATTAGTTGCGGCACCAGAAATTCCAGCAACATGGGTTCCATGGCCGTAAGATGGTCCATCAGGATCTGGATCAGTATCATCATTTGCAACATCATATCCTCTATAATCATCTACATAGCCATTGTTATCATCATCAATTCCATTATTTGGAATTTCACCAGTGTTTGTATAAATAACACTACTCAGATCATCATGTGTAGTTTCTACGGCATCGTCAACAATAGCAACTTTGATAGATGAATTACCAGTTGAAATATCCCAAGCAGTTTCCGCATTCACTTGTGGCAATGACCACTGATATGATTGATAATAGGTATCATTAGGTACAAGGGTATTTTTTAGTAAGGGTATTTTTTCAGCATACTCAATGTTTGGATGCGCACTTAATACCTCTATGATTCGATCTACTTCACTAATTTCTTGAAATTTAATCCTAAATACATTTTTAATTAAAGGTTGCTTAGCATTGGGAAAAGATTCCTCAAATGATTGGATGGTATATTTATCAATTAGTTTAATGAAATCAAATTGCTTGTAATCAATCTTCGGGTGCTTATTTTCACTTCCCTCAAAGTTTAGACTTCTATATTGAAGGCTATTTTCATTTAACTTAATCCATATTTCTCCATCAAGATAATTAGAATGAATAGTTTGTGAAAAGCTGAATAGCGTACAAACCAACATAATAGAAATTAATGTTACTCGTTTCATAATTGTGTTTTTAATTTATCCACTAATATCGGTATTATTCTTAAGTAATTGAAATAATAAGACATAAAAAAGGGATTATTCCGAAGAACAATCCCTTAAAATTCTTGAAGTAAATATTCAATTACGTATCGATAGAACCTGTAACACGTTTCATGAACTTGTTGGCGGCTTCTTTTTGAGAAACACCATCCTCGCGCATCATTTTACTGACTTCAATAGCGCCGTACATATTAGAGAGCAACTCTCCTATCACATCAAGCTCTTCATCCTTCATAGAAGATAATTCTGTAAGATTTTCTAATGTTTCAATTGTTTCATTAACAAAATCCTCGTCGTTCTCCTCTATAAAATTGGAAATATGTCTAATTACTGGTAGTC
The DNA here is from genome assembly GCF_002844555.1 of Brumimicrobium salinarum. Taxonomy (GTDB): domain Bacteria; phylum Bacteroidota; class Bacteroidia; order Flavobacteriales_D; family Crocinitomicaceae; genus Brumimicrobium; species Brumimicrobium salinarum. The sequence continues at coordinate 16,181 of NZ_PJNI01000018.1, read as the reverse complement.
TCATCGATAAAAGATTTTAATACTTCTGTTTTATTAGTTTGTGTTTGCTGAATAAGCTCTCCATTTTTGAAAGCTGCAAACGTTGGCAAATTGTCAACTTTAGCTAACTTTCTAGATTCTGGATTTTTTTCAGCATCAATCACGATAAACTTTACATTCTCATGATCCTGAGCAAATTTCTTAAACTTAGGTTTCATGATTCTACAGTTTCCACACCATCCTGCTGCATACTGCACCAAAACAGTTTCGTTGTTGGAAATTTCTTCTTGTAAAGTATCTGTTGTTAACTCTTCAAATGCCATCCTAATATTTTTTTAGTTGTTTTTTAAATACTCTGCTGTACCTTTCGCATCGGCACTCATTGCTGCACTTCCTTCTTCCCAGTTTGCTGGACAAACTTCACCGTGTGTTTGCACGTGAGAATAAGCATCAATTAAACGTAAAAATTCATTTACATTACGACCTACTGGCATGTGATTTACACCTTCGTGGAATACAGTACCTTCTTCGTCGATTAAGTAAGTTGCACGGTAAGTTACATTGTCTCCCTCTACGATGAAAGAATCTGTTTCTTCATTGTATTTTTCGTTTTGGATATCCAAAATACCTAACATGCTTGATAGATTACGGTTTGAATCTGCTAACAATGGGTAAGTTACCCCTTCAATTCCTCCATTATCTTTTGAAGTACTTAACCACGCAAAGTGAACCTCTGGTGTGTCACAAGAAGCACCAATTACGATGGTATTTCTGTCTTCAAATTCTTTCAATTTTGATTGAAAAGCGTGTAACTCCGTAGGACATACATAAGTAAAATCTTTTGGATACCAGAACAACAATACTTTTTTCTTGTTTTTCTTTGCTTCTTCCAAAATATTGATTTTGAACGTATCCCCCATTTCATTCATCGCATCCACTTGGATGTCTGGAAAAGTTTTTCCTACAATTGACATTTTATTTTTGTTTTTATTGGTTAATAATAATTTTCGCTTGAAGATAAGAATAATTTTTTCCTGAATTTCCATTTAACAATTTTTAATTCAAGTGTCTTTTGTTCTTTCTTCGATACAAAGATAGGCATCTTCTTCTCATTGTTTTTATCAATAATTATTATATTTACATAAATTTTATCTATATGGTTTCACCCGTTCAATTATCCTACATTTTTGCCCTGTTAAAGTACAACAACTTTCAACGGGCAGCAGAGGCTTGTCACGTTACTCAACCCACCTTATCGATGCAATTAAAAAAGGCCGAAGAGTCTATTGGGTTTAAAATCATCAATAGAGATATCAATCCCATCGGCTTAACATCGGCTGGAGAAAGGCTTTTTCCAATATTGAATGAAATTCAAACCGCTTATGATCAACTTGAAATTGAAACTCAAAAAATAAAAGGAACCTATAAGTCAGAAATAAAAATTGGTGTAATTCCAACCATTTCGAATTATTTAGTTCCTGAAATTTACGCCAAATGGCATGATGATATTAGCGATGTACATTTAGACATTATAGAATTGACATCAGAGCAATTGCTTTTGGCTTTAAAAGATAAAGAAATCGATTTTGGAGTTATGGCTGGCCCTATCGAAGATTTATCCTTTGAAAAACAAATCTTATACAATGAAGAGATTTTGGTTTACGCTCCTTCAATTCAAGCAAAGCAAATTGAGTTAACAGATTTAGAAAATGAACATCCATGGTTATTGAGTCCAGGAAACTGCCTAAGAACACAAATGATAAGCTTTTGTAATTTAGATAAAAATGAAAAAACCGCATGGAACTACGAAGGTGGAAATTTGCATTTGCTCACTCAAATGGTAGAACAAGAAGGAGGTTATACCCTTGTACCAGAATATTACTTGCCGCATCTAAAATTAAAATCGGCGGACATTAAACCAATAGTAAATCACACGCCTATTCGACAAATTGTAGGTTTACATCTTAAGCGAAATACTAAGAAGGAAGATTTAAAAAAACTAATGCGCATTATTCAAAGAAGTAAAGGATTGGCAAAAATAGACATGGAGAATGTAGAGTTGCTCCCATGGAAAGTTTAAATTGAAAATTAAAATTTAAGAAGAGGAAAATCATAAGGTATGATCTTTAAAATATGAAAAAATCCAAAATTGAAATCCAAAGCTTTATTATTTTGTTAATTTAAATGGAAACTAAAATTAATTATATGGAATTGAAGAAGTATTATGATTTAATTATTGAGAAATTAATTGGCTGGGTTGAAAAAATTGTGGCTATGTTGCCCAATTTTGCTTTGGCGATTCTAGTTTTAATAGGATTTGTCTTAGTAGGTAAACTCATTAGAAACCTATTCAGTAAGTTACTAATGAAAGCTTTAAATAATCAATCATTATCTAAACTTCTTTCAAAGATTCTTTATGTTACCATTGTCGTTATTGGAGCTTTTGCAGCGCTCAGTCTATTGAATCTCGACAAAACCGTTACTTCACTACTTGCAGGTGCTGGTATTGTAGGTTTGGCACTTGGTTTTGCATTTCAAGACATCGCCACCAACTTTATTGCAGGTTTCTTTATGGCGTTAAAACGTCCATTTAAAGTGGGACAAGTAATTCATTGTGAAGGTCACAGCGGTGTAATTAAGCACATTGGAATTAGAACTACGGAAATTGCTTCTTTTCAAGGACAAGAAATCATCATTCCAAATAAAATGTTATTTCAAAACCCTTTAATTAACGACTCAGAAAACGTTTACAAACGAATTGATTTAATGGTTGGTGTTTCTTACGGGGAAGATCTTGAACGCGTTAGAGACATTGCTATTGAAGCAGTAAAAGATGTTCCGAATCGACAAGAAGATCGCGACATTGATCTCGTTTATTTGGCTTTTGGAGGTAGCTCCATTGACTTTAGAATTATGATTTGGGTTGAATTTAAAAGTCAACTTGATTTCTTGAAGAGTCAAAGTGAAGCAATTATCGCTATTAAAAAAGCATTTGATGCAGAAGACATCATGATTCCTTTCCCAATCAGAACGTTGGACTTTGGTATAAAAGGTGGAGAGAAATTGAATGAGGTTGTTGATTTTGATACCATGGAAAATGGAAAGGCGAATAAGTCTAAGGAGAATGAAAACGAAAATCAAGAGTCATAAAGTTAATATCTTTTGATTTGGTACTCATGTCTATGAAACTAAATTAATATTTAGCGATAATTGAATAGAGATTCCTCAGTCGTTTCACTTCATCGGAATGACATACAACGCCAGTCATTCCGATAATGCGTAGCATTGAGGAATCTTATTATGTCACGACTTTTTATTCCAGAAATCGAGATGAAATCTATTTTTTAAAATGCGAATTCCCTATCTATTGTCTAGAGATAATTTATTTTTAATAATAATTCGTAATTCTACAATTCATAATTGAATAAGAACTGACTTTTATCATTTGTTTCTTCCTCTTATAAACACGATATTTGCAAGTGTAATAAAGTTGAAGAGAGATTATGCTAAGTGAAGAAATTATCAATAAATACAATGTTTCAAGTCCACGATATACCTCCTACCCAACGATTCTAGATTGGAATCGAATGGAGTTTTCTGAATTGGAATTTAAACCTGAATTCATAAAGTCAGAACAAAACAAAAATCACAGTACCAGCGTTTACGTTCACCTTCCATTTTGTGAAAGTTTGTGTACCTTTTGTGGATGTCACAAACACATCACCAAACAGCACAGTGTTGAAGCGCCTTACATTGATGCAGTCATTAAAGAATGGCAAATGTATGAAAAGCTGAACGGTGAAGCGATTCAAGTAGATGAAATACATTTGGGCGGAGGAACACCCACATTTTTTGCTGCTGAACAACTGAAAAGACTGATTGAAGCCATTAAGGTAAAAACAGGTCCAGATCCATTGTTTAGCATTGAAGGGCACCCGAATCACACGAGCGATGAGCAATTGAAGGTACTCTCTGATCTTGGATTCCGTAGAGTGAGTTTTGGCGTGCAATCTTACAGCCCAATTGTACAAAAAGCAATTAATCGAATTCAACCATACGAACAAGTTGAAAAAGTTACCATAGCCTCTAGAAAAGCAGGATTCACCTCTATAAGTCACGATTTAGTTTTTGGACTTCCAATGCAGACAATGGAGGATATGATGGACACGATTGATAAAACCATTCATTTGAAACCCGATGCTATTTCTCTCTATTCTTACGCTCACGTTCCATGGGTAAAAGGAACAGGACAACGAGGGTTTTCCGAAGAGGACTTGCCTTCTGGAGATGAAAAAAGAGCCTTATACGAAAAATCGAAAGAAAGATTACTAGAGGAAGGTTATGTTGAAATCGGTATGGATCATTTCGCTTTACCGAGCGATATGTTAGCTGTCGCGTTAAAAGAAGGACGACTGAACCGAACTTTTATGGGCTACACAACAAATATTACCGACAGAATGATTGGATTAGGTGCTTCTGCAATCTCTTCTTATCCTTTTGGATATGCTCAAAACATCAAAAGTACACGTGGTTATCATGGGAAAATTGATGCCAATGAATTACCTATCGTAAAAGGTCATATTCACACACAAACTGATGCAATTTTAAAAGATCACGTAACTCAATTAATGTGTCAATTTAAGACTACATTTGCAGACGACGATTGGATGAAAGCGCATGTGATGTCTTTTAAAGAGGAAATAAACGATTTCCAAAAAGACGGTATAATTGAATGGAACGAAAACGAGATTGTAGTTACAGAAGATGGTAAACCATTTTCTCGTAATGTTTGCATGACTTTAGATCCTCACGCCAACAAAATGCCTTCAAAAGGTCGTTTTAGTAAGTCAGTTTAAGGCTGACCAATATTTATTTCGTTTTTACGTAGTTCTATTATGGGATGCTATCATTGCGGAGACAAAGTTATCGGAAGTCCAATTTCTAAAGATGGAAAAGATTTCTGTTGTTCGGGTTGTTTAACCGTTTACGAAATTCTAAACGATAATGGTTTAGATAAATTCTATGAGTTTAATGAACAAAGTGGAATTAAACCGGAGACGGAAGGTAACGCCAAATACACCGCATTAGATGTTCCTGAAATCTTTAATGATTTTATAGAATTTAAAAACGATGACATTTATATTGTCACTTTTTTCTTACCTGCAATTCATTGTAGTTCTTGCATTTACTTGTTGGAGAACCTGAAGAAGCTGAATACTGATATTTTAGAAAGTGAATCTAATTTTACGGCGAGAACATTGACACTTACCGTCAAAAAAGACCGCAAACTTTCTGATGTTGCAACTTTACTGGAAAGCATTGGCTACAAACCAGAATTAAGAAGAGGAAAGGAAAATAAAAGCGCTTATGACAAAAAGCTGCTCATGCAATTGGGAGTTGCAGGATTTGCATTTGGAAATGTAATGTTGTGGTCTTTTCCTGAATATCTCGGATTAGATGATATGTTCGAAGACTTCCGGAATTTTTCGGCCTACCTAGCGTTAGCTGCTGCAATTCCAGTACTTTTATATTCTGCTTCTGGATATTTTATATCTGCCTATACAGCTATCAAAACAAAACAATTAAACCTTGACATTCCCGTTGCCTTGGGGATTTTAGTGCTTTTTATTAAGAGCTCCTCCTCTATTTTAATGCAAGAAGGCGCTAGTTATATGGACTCATTTACAGGTTTTGTCTTCTTCTTGTTGATCGGAAAATGGTTTCAATCCAAGACTTATAGAAATATGTCTTTTGACAATGATCCAAAGGCTTATTTTCCATTGGGCGTTCACCGAAAGAATAAAATAACGGGAGAAGAAGAAGTTGTTCAAATTGAAGCTATAGAAAAGGATGATATTCTTAAAATATTCAACGAAGAAATCATTCCTTGCGATGCTGAATTAATTAACGAAAAAGCCGTTATTGACACAAGTTTCATCACCGGAGAGGCCAATTTAGCTACTTTAAAAAAAGGAGATAAAATATATGCAGGAAGTAAATTGATTGGATCAGCAACAGAGGTTAAATCTTTAAGCACTACCAATCGAAGTAAATTTGCCAGTATTTGGAATAAATCTGCAAAAACAACAAAGTCCATCGTTCAAAATAGAGAGAATCTGTTGAGTAAATACTTTTTGATTATTGTTTCTATTGTCTCCGCTGCAGCTGCAATCACTTGGGCTTTCATTGATCCTAGCAGGATTTTAGAAATTGTAACCGCAATTCTTGTGGTTGCTTGTCCTTGTGCCTTGGCAATTTCCTTCCCTTTCGTATATGGAAATGCCTTAAGAAAGCTCGGTCGTTCAGGTTTATACTTTAGAAATAGTCATGAAATTCAAAAACTGAATAAAATAAATCACATTGTTTTTGACAAAACAGGAACATTAACCAAGGACAGAATTGAAGGCGTTATTTATGAAGGAGAAGAACTTTCGCCACAATTGATTGCTCAAATTTATGCCTTAACGCGACAATCAACACATCCCTATTCTAAAAGTATTACCAAACATTTAGAAGAAGGGGTTGAACAAATTGATGCTATCACTGACTATAAAGAGGTTTCTGGTCAAGGTGTTCAAGCCATAACTTCAACAGGAGATTCAATTAAATTAGGAAACGCTCGATTTACAAACGCAAGCAAAAAATATGAAGAAAGCGGAAGTTACATTAGCATAAATGATCAAGTTTTAGGCTTTTTCAAATTTCAATCTCAATTGAGAGAAGGTATTATTGAGGAGATTAATCGATTGCAAAAACAATATAAAATCACTTTACTTTCTGGAGATCAAGCAACAGATGAAGTCTTATTTGAAGGTTTGAATAAACCTATCGACATGCATTTCAACCTCTCTCCCACTGATAAAAAACAGCACATTATCGATTTCAATAATGCTGGAGATGTTGTTGCATTTATCGGAGATGGACTTAATGATTCAGAAGCATTAGCGGAAGCCGAATTAGGAATTAGCGTTTCAGAAGACGAATTTAGATTTACGCCAAAATGTGATGCCATCATCGAAAGTGATAAAATCAAAAACTTAAAAGGCTTCTTTAAATTTGGTTTACATGCTAAAAAAGTGTTGCGAACTTGTATGTATTTCTCTTTAGTCTACAATACATTCGGAATCACTTTTGCATTTTTGGGATATGTTACTCCCCTCTTTGCAGCTATTCTGATGCCGATAAGCTCTATTTCCATTGTTTTATTGAGTACATTTTTGATTCAGCCTTATAGGATTGAATAATGGATAATTAATAATTGAGAATTGATAATTTCGTGCTGTTTGAAGTAGGGCGTGTTTGGGTGTTTGGTATTTGGTGGATTCGTGGAATTATGGATATGTTTTGTTAGAAAATGTTGAAGAGGTTTTTAGGATTGAGGGTTTCGCAAACAAATAAGCATAGTTCATAGTTTTACGATAATTTATATTTGAAGATACTTTGATATCTGGACTTATTCAATGCTCGCTTGGTATCTTTTCATTTTATTCAATTCATTTCCATAGAAATAACCCATCGTTAGACCGTGTATAACTCCTAAAATAAGGAAAATAAAAAGTCCATAAAACACCCAATCTGAGACTACCGATTCAAAGCCTGACAGACCCCAAATTATTGAATTTTTCACAGCGCTAAGTAAAGTCCAAAAGACAAACATTAATATCCAAAGTGAAAAAAATGTCAAAAACCCAACAAGAAATTTTGGTTTATTTTTTTCAATAATCAATTTACCTGTCAGACCACCTATGAACCATACACAAACGGACATAAGAATTACTAGAACAGTAAAAAGACCAAAGTCTTCTAAAAGTCCTTTTGTCAAGTTTGAGTAAAAGGTTAAAATAGATAATGACTCACTTGTAAATGTGTTATAAAACAAAGCAATTAAAATTGGCAAACTTAAAACGACTGTCAATGAAAGTAGGCAGTATTTCATCAGTTTTAATCGTCCTATTTTCTTGCTTTGGATCATTATCTGTTAAAATTCAACGGTGTTTTTTTAATGAATTGCGTTAATCTTAAGTTTCGACTGCCCTATAACGGTGAGTATATGAAAAGTAGGCGTTTACGGAGCACTAAACTTTCGATTAAGCACGAATTTTGATACAAGACATAAAGCTTCAATTTAGCACTAACTCGCCTATTTTTATTATACATTGTTGTGTGGCGTTAGTATTCAATAGTCCCAACTTTTATATTCTTCATTATTATCTTTCATATCTTCATATAGCCAAACCATTCTGTCTAAAAACCAACTTTTCCCTAAATAGGCTAATACTATTCCCAAAATTGCTCCCCAAACTGAATACACTACTGTAGCCCATATTGCAATGACCATTCCGATAGAGGAAACACCGTTAAGTATATTATGTATTGGACCTTTATGTATAGCAGGTATGTCAATCTTATCTCGATTTAGAAATACCCTTTCACCCATGACAGACCGAGAAGCCCAATTTCTTGTTGATTTGGGTGCTTTAAAAAATACAGGATTAAAAAACATCCATAATAGGGATATTCCTCCTGGAATTAAACACCACGACCCAATCCAAATTCTGCTCCAAAAAGCAAATATTATTATTGGCAAAACGGAATATCGAGTCCATACACTCCAAGGGTTTGAGTGTTTCATCCAATTTTTGTGAGTTAGATTGAATGCCCTTGCAATTTTTCTTTCTAATGTCATAATCTTATTGTTACATTTGATTGTTTGCTTTTTCTTCCCATTTATTTCTCAACAATGGAATTTCATTTTCTAAAAATTCATAATAATTCAAAATCTTAGTTAGGTTTTTTTTCTTTAGACTGTTACCATTCAAGTCGAATGAAAGTCCTGTTTCAAGGATCATTTTGAATTGAGTCACCGAGTTCACTTTTGAGTCTAAAATACTTTCAAGACTATTTAATGACATCTTGTAATAGGATTTTCTATCTCCGGATATCATATGTTTCACAATCATTCCTTGTTTAAGTAATAGGTTTATGTTTCCGCTGATCGACCCTTTACTGGCCTTTAATGACTTTTGTATGTCTTCAAATGAATTATTGTCGGAGTCTGATGAAATTAGATAGCCTAAAATACGTCCAGCCATTTTAGGAAGTCCATATTGTTCGTAAAACAATCCTACTTGTTCAATATAATTCTCTTTCTCTGTCATTTAACTATTATTAATATGACAAAAGTATATAAAGTTCAGAAATTAGTGAACTAAATGAATTTATTTTTCAAAATATATTGAAATGATGCGTGGGACTAATCGTAGAATGTTTGTAGTATGGTTATGACACATAACGTCTCGCGCATATGGTTTGTGGCGGGCAAAAATGCGCAATTTTTTCGGTTAAGGTTTTACGTTTCTAAAGATACAAAAACTTTGGGTTTGGCACTAATTCCGCCATAAACTATATGCGCTGTTGTAAGTAGTGCTTTCTGCACAGTTATTCATTTTTATATAATTCTTCAACTCTTCTCAAGTCAGTCGAATTATTTATTTCGTAAAAATAATCCAATTGCCATTTTTGAGTTCTTTCTGCTTGTTTATTATTTACATTTTCCCAACTCGGATAAACTCTGAATGCTCTTTTTCCATCTTTTTTTCGGTTGAGATAATTCCTTTTTTAATCAACACCGATTTCGGGAAGACAAATTGTCCGAACTCGTTTTCAGTTCGCACGTTTACAGCGTAAAAATCAATTTGGTCATTTTCTTCGAAAGGTTCAATCGGCCCGTTTCCGCTTCTTTTCCAAAACGTTACGAACTGTCCGACTTTTTTAGGCGTAATTTTAGAATTCCGACTTATTATTTTTCTTCCGTTCAGTTCAAACCGGCAAGCATCATATTCTTTACTTTCAGTTTCGGTTTGGAAGTCAGACATTTTCAGTCCACTTTTTTCGTAAACCTCCGCATTTATTTGGTTTAAATTACTATCCATTTTCTTTATTCAGCCTAATTTTTAATTTGTCACGAAATTTTGTTCAGCATTACTTACAACGTTTCTCAAATAGGCGGTCGCGTAAGTGCCGCTTATTTGATGTTAAAGGTATTAATTTTCAGAGTACTGAATTTTAATTGTTGACTTGTCTTTATTAACATAATCTACTGTTACTTTTACTAATGTATCATTATTATAAAAATAGTTTTTATAAGAAGAAAGTGTGTCTCTGAAATACATAGTTTCTTTTATAAGCTTACCATTATTATGCTCATAAATAAATGAATCTGAACTAGGTGTGTCAAAGGTTAGGAATTTTCTGTATCGAGCAATTTTCTTATTATTTTGGTCAAAGTAAGTTGTAACATAATTAGTCAAAGAGTCTTTCACGTAAGTTCTTGATATTTCTCGGTTAGGAAAATATTCATTTTCAATACGGAATGAATTTCCGTTTGAGGAATGACATGTCCTTGAAATTGGTTTGAAATTAACTGAGTCTAGTATCAATTTACAATCGACATTTACTATTTCGTCGTCTGGTATATGCGTATATCTCCTTAGATTTTTATGTTTATCGTAATAATAATCTATTATATTGAATGTATCAATACCATCAATATCATCGATCATATAAACTTTAGTTAATAGACTATCATTATAGATATTAATACAAGTCCCCTTTGATTTATGAGAGTACAAGTATTCTATTTCTTTTGATTTTATTTTTTTATCGAAATCTTCCCAAAAAATTTCCTTACTCAGTAGTTGTTTGCCTTCCTCAACTGTGTACCACCTTTCAACCAATTCAAATGAATTGTTACTCCCACATCCAATTACGAATAAAGCAAAAGTTAATATTAAAATTGAGTTCTTCACCATTACCTTTAACGTTCCTGGGCTATGAAACCGCTGCCGTTCCTTAAAGTTAATGATAATTTTAAAGGAGAACGATTGAGCAAGGATGATTTATTATCCGAAGCGCAATCGTGGCAGTGTTTTATAGGCCGTGTTAGCAACATGTATCTAGTCCTTGAAAGTTCCATCTTTTTCAAATAACTCTGAGTATTCCTGAACATGTAAAGTAACACCATTAAAGTTTCCTTGATAAATAATGACGTCGTTGTCTAATCTTAAAAAGACATCACCAACTTCGTCCAATATTATTTCTTTCAAATTCTTCCCTTTAAAAACTATTTTCTTATCAATATTCCAATTGAAGTGATTTACTTCTATCAACTTTTCATTTTTATCCCACTTTGTAATCCAGTCGAAACCAAATTCATATTTTTCAGAATTATCAAGCTCTAAGACTGTACTGAAATATTGGGGAGTGCCTAAACCATCTAATTGAACTGCTCCAGCTTCTAGTGGTGTGTGATATAAACCCGTTACGGTTTTCCCTACAATATTAGTCCGAATGGTGTTTAAGTCTTTCATGTTATGGCTAATTGTTGCTAACAATTGGCTAATCGTATTACGTTTAGCCAACCTTTATTCAAATTTAACAATTATAACATATTAATAGCTTTAAAACGCTATGTTTTCACTCAAAAAAAACAATTTACATCAAAAAGTAATAAGCGTTTGTAAGCGTATAATTAGACGTGTAATTCTACGGCTAAAAACCAAAACCCGAAGCTTCAATTCCCACCCCGACGGAAACCGGCAGCTTTATGAAGTTGGTTTTGTTGGATACAAGCTAGTTTGTGGAGCTACCCCAACTTCAAAAGTTATTGAATGAAAAGAAAACGTCCGAAATTATTAAGGAAAACCCAACACATCACAAGCGATGTCCAAGGTGTAAAAAAGGAAAATTAATCACAGTTTTACTTTTTGATGGAAGAGGTCCACCAGAAAACTGGAGGAAAACTTTAAGTATCAATAAATCAACAGAATAAATGCAACGATATTAACGTAATGGAGAAGTTATGACTTAGAAATATTAAAATCAACGTAACGCGGTGGAACATCTGGTAAATACTCCTTTTTAAGAACAGTGAATGGCAATCAACCAACTTAAATGAGAAATTCACGCACACTTTCGAGTCTGCAAACCTCCAAAATCATCTTTCAAAAATAATGTATTAAAACGTTTTCCCCATACGTTCGGCAGGCTCAGTACGGTGAAAGGAAATCCGGATCCGTCAACATGGTCTTCAGCGTTGACCAACTTAGCGAAGCGATCTCACAACCGTAGGGCGTAATCGGCACGCCGAATACTTAGTTATTTACCTGCTTTTTTTTATCCAAATTTTACACTTGTCATAGTCAGTGAACCACCTAAAGGATTATCATTAAAGATTGTGGTATTGTCCTTTTCGTCTTTTAATCCTAAGGTGTACAATAAAGGCAGATAATGCTCAGGCGTTGGGATGGCAAGGTTAAAAGCTTTACCTTGCTTATTAAAGTCAATTAAATTTTGGTGATTTCCTTCCAAAATCCATTTCTTCATTTTGCTATCAGCTTCTATTGCCCAATCATAGCCGTAGTTTTCATTAATTTTTCTAAAATCAACTTTTCTTAAATTATGAACCATATTTCCACTACCAACTATAAGCACGCCTTTTTCCCTAAGTTTTTTTAATTGTTGTGCCAACTCGTAATGTTGCTGTGGCGTCATCTTATAATCTAAGCTAAGTTGAATCACAGGTACATCAGCATCAGGAAATAAATGTTTTATTACAGTCCAAGCTCCATGATCCAAACCCCATTTATCATCTAAGTGAACAGTTCCTGTTGGATTAACAATTTCTGATATCTCTTTAGCCAGTTCTGGGTGTCCAGGTGCTGGATATTGTACCTCATAAAGCGCTTTGGGGAATCCACCAAAATCATGAATTGTTCTTGGATTTTGCATGGCTGTAACAAAAGTTCCATTTGTTTCCCAATGAGCAGAAACCACAATAATAGCATTGGGTTTATCCAATTGTTGTCCTTGTTTTTTAAACGCTCTAACAAATTCATTGTCTTCAATAGCATTCATAGGCGAGCCATGCCCTAAAAATAGGACAGGCATTCGCTTAGAAGATTCAAAAGAATCTGTAATGTTTTCTAATTTATTTAATGTTGACATCATAGGAATACTTAATGTGGTTAGTCCAGCTACCTTTATAAACTCTTTACGCTGCATGTTAAACATATACTTTGGTCAAAAATTCTTTAGCGGTTGTTGGTTTTCTCCCCAATAACTTCTCTAATGAATTGTCTGACATTTCTAATTCGCCATTGGCTTGTGCTACCGAAAATGAGGTAAATAATCCAATGTGTTCATCTGGAACACCATACGTTTTTAGTGTAGCCTGAGACTCTTCTGGTGAAGGCGATTTATAGGTGATATTTTTACCACTTATCTCAGCAATTAGTTCTGCTACATCATTGTATGAAATCGCTTGATTGTTCACTAGAGGATAGGCTTTATTTTCATGCCCTTCTGAAGTCAATACCGCTGCTGCTTCTGCCAATTCTTGTCTTAATACTAAGCTAGACCTTCCATTTTCCGCAGGTTGCATAATAACGCCTGTTTCCAAAACTTGCTCTCCAATAAACATAGGTAGCATGTCTAAATATGTGGCGTTCTGTAAAAATGTATAAGCTATACCACTTTCTTTTATCCAGTTTTCGGTTTTTAAATGTGAATCTTGTAAGAATGCAATAGCAGAATTATCTCTTTCCTGATTTCTCATGAATGATGTTTAAACAATATGTTTAACTCCAGCTGATTTGGCTGCTCTAACCACATTTTCATGTTGTGCTTCACGGTTTTCTATCTCGCTGCTAGAAACAAATAACAGTTTATCTACGCCTTCAAAGGCTTTTACTAAAGAGTCATAGTTGGTGTAATCTCCTGTTTTTACAGTTATTCCATCTTCTTTATAGCTGATTGCCTTTTCCTCGCTTCTAGAAAGTACCGAAATATCAGAAGTGCTTACACCTTTTTCTCTTAATTGCTGAACGGCATGTTTACCAAATTCGCCTGTTGCTCCTGTTACTAATATCATGTTTTAAAATTTTTGATCGTTAATAATGATACAAAAGTATTACATTTGCTATATAAAGTATAGTTGGTTGTTAATTTATATTGATATACTTTTGTATAGTAAAAATTTAAACTGCATGATAATGAATGGTTTACAAAATATTTCTGAGATAAAAAAATGCCCTGTACAATACGTATTGGCGATTAATGATACTTTGAACGTGATAAGTGGTAAATGGAAGTTGCCTATACTTGCTTCAATCCTTTATGGTAATTATAGGTACAAAGACATACAGACCAATATCGATAAAATTACACCTAGAATGTTGTCAAAGGAGTTAAAAGAATTAGAACTAAATGGCGTTATAACAAGAAACGTTTATGATTCAACGCCAGTTCGTATTGAATACAAAATGACCGAATCAGGTAAAAATATTCTTACAGTCCTTGATGCAATGGTTGATTGGGGTGTTTCTCATAGAAAATCTACACTCAAACATTCTGATTAAAAGTGTTTTTTCGGCAAATTGCAGGTAACGGTTTGCAGCTACCCGAAGGTGGCGATTTCGAAGCACTTAACTGTCAACCAAGCACCAACTTTGATAGAAGCACAAAACTAGATTTAACCACTGAACCGCCACTTTAGGGTAGGTGCTGTTAGCGGTTCGTTGTTCTTTTATGTCGTCTGTGTTAGTTGTCATTTTGTTAATCATAGTTGTTTTTTTTATTTTACTCTACAAGAACATTCGTGGTGCTCACTAATGTATTTGATTGATTCAATGCAAATTTCTTTCAACGCAGAAATCTTGATATCTGAAAGTTTCTTTACATAGATACATCCTTTTGTAATTTTAAATTTACCAAGGTCGGCTAATGCTAATTTGCTTTTCTCTGTGTCAGAATATACATAAAGTGTAAGTGCAGGTTTTCTTGGTGAAAAGCCCAAAACAGGTGCATCACCTTCGTGTCCACTTGCGTATTTATAATGATAATTACCAAAACCAATAATGCTCGGTCCCCACATTTTTGGCTCAGAGTTAGACCACTCTTGCATTAGCTCTATAAGTTGAAAGCTGTCAGCCTTTTTTTGTTCGTTGTCAACATAAGTGTTTATAAAGTCTGTGACATCCTGTCCTGTGTAAGTTGTCTTTGTTTTTGCCATAAATGAATCTTTTTTAACAATTTGTGTTTTTATTTCGTCTTTTTTGTTCGAATAAAAATCATTGCGATTGCTGTCGTTACAATTCCCATAACCAAAGCTCCGATTGCACCTTGTATCGCATAGTTTTGGTAATTGAAATTGGCTTCTGCTTCTGCTGTCGTTTTGAAATATCCAATTTCTACGGAACGTTTTATTACGTTCAGAAAATATTCGGGTGTAATGACAAAAGAAGTTACCCATTGTGTCAATGGACTTAACAAAGCAATGATAACGGACAAAATAATCCCCGAAATAAGTCCTTGTTTGTAATTCATTCGTCCGTCATAAAAATTTTTCTTTTTGTCTTTCAACGCCATTACCATTACGATAATTGCAGGAATTGCAAAAAGGTTAGTCAAGTAAAGATGATAGTCAATATATTTTCCGTGTAGTCCGCACAGTTTTTCTAACACCATCCAAAGTAATCCCATTACGGAAAAGATGATTGCCCATTTAATTTCAATTTTTATATTTTTCATATTCAATTGTGTTATTTGTTTTGCAATGCTGTTTTAATAAGTTTTTCTAACTGTTTTTGGTCAATGTCTGTTAGTTTGTTTATGTAAAGGCAACCAACACCTGTTTTGAACTTGCCTAATTTTTGAATAGTTTCTTCGTGTTTATTAATGTCAATAGCAAGATGTAATGATAGGTTTGCTTTCCGTGGCGAAAATCCTATGAGAAACCAATCTACTTCTCTGCCTGTTTTTGGGCTTTTATATCTTTTGTTGCCAAAACCTATGATTGAAGCTCCCCACATTTTTGGTTCTTCGCAACTAATTTTTTTCATCATTTCAATAATGGCATAACTGTCTGCACGTTGTTGTTCGTTGTCCACTTTGTTGACAAAGTCTTCAACGTTTGCTGTCGTTTGTTGAGTTCTTATTTTTACTACTTTGCTCATACTTTTCTGTTTTTAATGTTTTTTCAAAGTTGTCTGTTTTTGGTTGCATTGTCGTCCGTTACAATGACCGCTAACGTCCCGGCTAAAAAGCGTTGCTGTCCCGAAGGGCAGCTATGATTTTTTAGCCATTGTGTGTGCCCAGCATGGGCATCTTTACCTTACGAAAGTAAGGAATTAATCTAAAGGGTG
>NZ_PJNI01000017.1 GCF_002844555.1 Brumimicrobium salinarum | reverse complement strand
TTTTTTTAATGGTGATGTGGAGAGCAACTAAATAATTTTAATTTCAGTTGCGCCACAGGGCCATTTTTTAATCTAAAAAACTAGGGTTTACCCTAAATAACATGGATGCAAAATTAAAATAATAATCAATTCTATTCATGTTTTAATATTATTTTCTACTTTCACTTATTAAAACATTAAATTACATACCATTATGAAAATTATAATTTTGTTACTTCTCTTTTCTACGTTTATTTTTGGGGCTTACGCTCAAGAGTGCATGAGCACTGACTATTTAAAAAAGGATACAGAATGGGAAATGTTGAATTATGACAAGAAGGGGAAGCTCACAGGAATGTCAAAACAAGCAGTTGTAAACACCAACCACAGTGGTACGCTTTCAGAATGGGAAATAAAAACGACCATTTTTGATAAGAAAAAAGAGTTAATCCATGAGGGAACTTCAACAGTTCAATGTGAAGATGGTGTGTACAAAATGGACATGAGTGAAATGATGCCAGCGGAAACCTTGAGTTCTCTGGAGTCTATGAAGGTCACTATGGAAGGTACTCAAATTGACTTCCCAACAAGTTTAAATCAAAATACCGAATTAGAAGATGGGGAAATGACCATTACAGGCTCTTCAGGTTTTATGTCGTTTACTATGAAAATGCGAGTAATCAACAGAAAGATTGAAGGTGTTGAAACCATCGAAACAGAAGCTGGTACTTTTGAGTGTCTTAAAATAAGTCAGGATACTAAAATTGAAAGTAAATTAGTCAATAAAGAGTACGCAACAATAACTTGGTTTTTACCTGGATTTGGTGCTGTAAGAACAGAGTCGTATAACCACAAAGACAAGTTAATGGGCTATTCCGAATTAGGAGCATTAAAAAACTAACAAACTTTACAACAGAAGCAATTCAATCGAAGGTTTGAGAGGTTTTTCACCAGTAAAAATCAAAGATTGTAGCTCTTCATATGACGAAGTGCGAAAGAAGAAAAGATTCCTCCACCAGTAAAAATCAAAGATTTTCACTGCTGTTCGGAATGACAGGCAGTTGGTTGTAGTTATAGGGGGAAATATGCTGAAGCTCCGCTTCAGCATATTTCCCCCTTTCCTATACCCATGAAGCTTGTCATTCCGAAGGAGTCCCGAGAACTCGGGATGACTGAGGAATCTCTTTTTTTCATTCATAAATGTTCATTCCAAAAGGCACGACGAGGAACCCTCCTTTCCAAACATTATACTGGTTGCAGCAAAGTGACTGTAGAGTTCTCAGGCTACTGACTGAATCCCTTTTCTCAACCCTAAAAGTTCATTCAAAAAAAGCTGTGCCTGAATCGCTCATATTGTTAAAAGACAATTGACTTTGGGACTCCCTTGTTCTCGATAAAATTTTATTGCGTTAGCACTGCATAAAATCACTCGAACTGACGGGGATGTCTTTTTCTCCCAATGCAAAGTCTATATAGAAAAGCACAAAAACTTGACATCGTTTATGATTCAAAGAAAATCTCGATAAAATTTTATTGCGTTGGCACTGCATAAAATCACTCGAACTGACGGGACTTTGAATTTTAGCTTTATTGACAAGGGTTGGGTAATTAGTTCAAATTCTCTTTGACATATAATTTGAATCCGATTCCGTGTATATTTTCGATAATCACGCGTGGATCGGATGTAAAGTACTTTCTTAGTTTGGTGATAAAAACATCTAAACTTCTACCCACAAAATAATCGTCTTTTCCCCAAACGGCATTAAGAACCAACTCTCGGGGTACAACTTGATTTTCAAATTTACCGAGCATTTTTAGAATGTGCGCTTCTTTTTTAGTTAATTTCTTTTCGAAATCTGGTCCCTTAAGCGTATAGTTAAGTATGTCATAAATGAAATCACCAAAATGCATTTCGCTCTGTTCATCAGCTTCTGTTTGTATATCCACACGTTTCAGCAAAGCTTTTACCCGCACCTTTAATTCCGCCGAACTAAAAGGCTTCGTTAAATAATCGTCTCCACCGACATTAAATCCTTTCACTTTATCTTCAGTCATGGATTTGGCCGTTAAAAAAAGGATGGGAACTTGTTTATTGATTTTTCGTACGTCTTCTGCTAAGCTGAATCCATCTTTCTTTGGCATCATAACATCGAAAATACAGAGATGGTAATCTTCTTCATTAAACCTTTTAAATCCGTCCATTCCATCTGAGGCTAAGGTTACTTCATAGCCTTCCATTTTTAATTGATCAGAAATTACAAATCCTAAACTGGTATCGTCTTCTACTAATAATATTTTTGGTGTCATCTTCTATCTTTTTTGTGCAAGCCATAACTCAAACGAGCTTCCGACTCCTAGTTTGCTTCGAACGGATATTTTCCCTCCGAGTTTTTCAATAATCAATTTCACATAATAAAGACCTAGTCCAAACCCTTTCACATCATGCTGATCACCTGTTGGCACTCTATAAAATTGATCAAAAACTTGTTGAATCTGATCTTTTGAGATACCGATTCCATGATCATGAACGGTTATAAAAACACCATTATTGTTATTACGGGTTTCAATAATAACTTTTGGAACTCCTTCCGTGTACTTTACAGCGTTATCTAGCAAATTATAAATGATATTCGTGAGATGAACGAGGTCAGCCTCGACTAATGATTTTTGCGCCGCTAATTTCAACTCTATTTCTCCTCCAGATAACGTTTGATTAAATCTAAAATTCTCTGCCGTTTCTGTTATCAATTCATGAATATCGATTGTTTCCAAATGAAGGTCTAGTTCATTTTTATCTAATTTAGCCATGTTTAAAACCCGTTCTACTTGCTGTTCAAGACGTTTATTTTCTTTAAAAATAACATTGGCGTATTGTTTTAAACGCTTCGGATCCTTGCTGAAATCAGCATTTAATAACATTTCACTTGACAAACCTATAGTTGAAATAGGGGTTTTTAATTCATGTGTCATGTTATTTACGAAATCTGTTCTAACTTCTGAAATTCTTTTTTGTCGAATAATAACAGTGACTGCAAATGCGAAGAATATCAATAATATAGCGGCTACAAAAGCAACATACAACCAAGGCGACTCATCAACCAACAGGTCAGACTGTGACTGTCCCAACAATTCAGGGAAATATACTGTAAAATAATGTCCATCTCTCGTCCAAGAAAGTTGCGGAGAAGTCACACCAATAGACGTATCTGTAGCTGGTGCATAGAGAGAATCACGCGTAAAGCGAATTAAATTTCCATAAACGATACTATCATTGTAACAATCATAAATTCCGTATTGGAAATTTTGGGTTATATTATGATCGTAGAAGGTACGTTTGAGTAATTGTTCGAGGTAGTAAGGATGAAGATTTTCATTAATATCAACTAAAAAATAGTTAGAACTTTTTTGCTTTACAGCTCCATATAAATCGGAACTATCAACATGATGAGATCCAATTTCCTCAACAGCATTACGCAAAGCTACTCGAACAGACTCTTCAAACTGACGTATGTTTAGGCTATCTTGCCGCTCTTGTAAAATCAATGCGTCTTCTTGTGCTTTGATCGTCTGATTTATCCAAGATACTTGAACCATTAATATGGTAATTATTGACAGAACGCCAATGATGATTACCGCATTTATAGTTTTCCTATTCATACTTTAAAAATACTGAGATTTACATAAAAACAATGTAAACCTCAGTAAAAATAAAAGATTAATCAATAACTTTTAATTCTTTCCCAACCTTAATGAAGGCCGCTATCGCTTTATCTAAATGTTCTTTTGTATGTCCCGCAGAGATTTGCGTACGAATTCGCGCTTTTTCTTTAGGCACAACTGGATAGAAAAAACCAATAGCATAAACGCCTTCTTCCAATAATTTATCAGCAAATTCTTGTGACAGTGCTGCGTCATAAAGCATAATAGGAACGATAGGTGAATCTCCTTTTACAATATCAAATCCAGCTGCAATAATTGCATCTTTAAAGTATTTTGTATTCTCTTCTAATCGATCTCTTAACTCAGTACTTTCATTTAAAATATCAAATACCTTTATCGATGCACCAACTAATGAAGGCGCTAAAGAGTTAGAGAACAAATACGGACGAGAACGTTGACGTAACATATCGATTACCTCTTGGTTGGCTACAGTATAACCTCCCATCGCTCCACCAAGTGCTTTTCCTAAAGTACCAGTAATAATATCTACACGGTCCATACAGTCGTAATACTCTGGCACACCTCTTCCTGTTTTACCAATAAAACCAGCTGAATGACACTCATCACTCATTACAAGTGCGTCATATTTATCTGCCAAATCACAAATTTCATTCATCTTCGCAAAATCCCCATCCATTGAGAATACACCATCGGTAACAATAATTCTGTGTCTTTGATCCTGTGCTTTTTTGAGTTGTTCTTCTAAATCAGCCATATCACTGTGTTTATAGCGATACCTTTGCGCTTTACATAAACGCACACCATCAATAATTGAAGCGTGGTTGAGTTCATCTGAAATAATTGCGTCTTCTTTACCGAATAAAGGTTCAAAAACACCTCCATTTGCATCAAAAGCTGCTGCGTAAAGAATCGAATCTTCTTTACCATAAAAATCAGCAATTTTATTTTCTAATTCTTTATGAATATCTTGTGTACCACAAATAAAACGAACAGAAGACATTCCGAAACCGTGTGAATCCAAAGTATCTTTCGAAGCTTTAATCACCTCTGGATGTGAAGACAAACCTAGATAATTGTTTGCACACATAATTACTACTTCGTCACCACTTTTAACAGTTACTTCTGCATCCTGAGGAGTTGTAATTACACGCTCTCTTTTATAAACGCCATCCGCCTTAATTTGCTCAAGCTCTTTTGCTAAATGATTCTTAATATTTCCGTACATTTTATTTGATTTTATTGAATAACAAAACTAAACAATTTAAGCAGATTTAAGCTATTTTACGGAACAAAAGACAGCTGTCTTCGCATACAAGTTAGCGCAGGAGATTTACATGCCCTACCATTTTTTCTCGGTTGTATTCGATATCTTCATAAGTGATCTTCCACACGTAGGTTCCATCTTTACATGGCTTTCCGTTATAGGTTCCATCCCACCCCTCTTCCATGTTTGTACTTCGATAAATCTCCTCGCCCCAACGGTTATAAATTACTAATTCAAAATAAGTGATATTCCCTCCTTTAACAGTGAAAACTTCATTCGTTCCTTTGCCATCGGGTGTAAAAGTATTAGGCACATAAATCAAAGCTTCATATTTTATAGCTACTTCATCTGTTGCTTTGCATCCGTTTTCATCCACATAAGAAACCGTATAAACCATTGATTGTGGAGGCGTAGCAATTGGTTGAGTACAATTTACACAAGATAAAAATTCGGTAGGTGACCAAGCGTAATTTCCTCCAGGCTGATTGCTCTCTGCCGACAATGGGACTTCATCACCAACAAACCCGAAATAATCTGCACTTACCTGCAAGTAAGGTTGCGGAAAGTGCTCTATCTCCACTTGAGCCGTATCAACACAGCCGTAATTATCCGTCACGTTTACCGTATACGTTGTAGGTATATTTGGTTTCGCTGTTGTGGCAGCACTGTTGGGGTCGGCAACATTAAAATCGGGTTTCCAACTATACACAACACCACCGCTAGCCCAAAGATCCACCTTTTCTCGGGGACAAACGATCGTGTCGTTTCCAGCTTGAGCGTCAACCACTATTTCATCTAAAAACACGCTGTCTCTTACTGTTCCACAAGGATTAGTAAAGTCAACATAATACCATCGATCCTGATCACTTAAAATACTAACACGAGAACCTATGGTGTCGCTAATATTTATATTTGGCGACCAGATAATAGTAGGCGCACCACTAGCAAAGACCACAGCTTCATCTCCTTCACAGAAAGGAACAGAGTCATTCAAAACAGGGGATGGTTCTTCCAAAAAGACCTCAATATTCACTGTTTTGGTTAAAATACAACCATTTATCGTCTCCACCTCAACGGTAAATTCTGTATCTTGAGTTGGCGCCACACGAATTGTATCTAAATCATCAGCCCCAATTATGGCATTGGGATGATCCGCCGTCCAGGAATAATTTTGTCCACCATCCGCCCAAATGCGAACCGTATCTTCAATACAAATCTCAAGATCATCACTGGTTGTAACTGATTCTTCAATGACAGTTAATGTAATAGAAAGCGAATCGCGACCACAGGAATCAGTAATAATAACAGAAAAGGTAGTTGTTGTATCAACCGTTGCAATTGGTGTAGGGCTGGATGCATCATCTAGATATATAGAAGGACTCCATTCATAAGCCATTCCTCCAGAAGCTTCTAACTGAAAAGGTTCCTGGGGACAGATTGTTACTCCAGGTTGTACAACTGCACCATTAAACTCGCCTATCTCAACCTCCAGGTAAGTGGTATCTGGATCAAAACAGCCCTCAACATCTTGAACTACAAACATAACTTCGTATATTCCTGGGGTATCATAAAAATGACTAGGTTCAAAAGCAGTACTGGTTGTTCCATCGCCAAAATCCCAAAAATAAGCAGAACCATTTTGAGAGTCATTTGAAAAATGGGCAGAATCTGGCAAACAAATATAGCTACTCGGTAAAGATGTGGCGGCATAAATAGCGCCTAAATCAAACTTCCATGCCGCTAAGTTACAATTATAACTATTATTGGTTGTTGAAAAAACTCCAGGGGTTGTTGTAAACCCGTTATCATCTCCACCACATGCGCCGCAAACAGCATGATATATTCGCCCTTGCTTATCAAATCTACTTGTACCACCATCCACATGATTTGAACTACTTGCCACACCTCCCATAAACGTTCCATAATTTAAGGCTGTTGCATTTTCCGACAAAACTCCAATGTAAAAATTACTGCCATTCGTATTGGACTGATATGCATCGAAAGTAGTAGGAAAACCATTTGATGTTGAAGCTGTAGCCTGTACCGATCGATTAACCATTCCACCCCATCCTGTATAGTAGATTTCATTACAGTTAGAAACTAAAAAGGCAGTCGGTGAAATTTCAACAACGCCATTTCCACCACCAACTATAGTCGACCAATTTTGAGTTGATAAATCAGCACTATATTGTTGAATAAACTGCCCTGAATTTGGATTTGAATACACACCTGAACTAATAGTCATAGGACCTGTTGTTTGCCCAAACACATAAACCCGATCTGATTGGTCTAACTGAACAAAGAAAGATTGATCATATTGATTTGTCCCTATATAAGTTCCATTTAAAACCGCTGATGTATTACCATCTAATTCAGCTACATATCCATCAGCAGAACCCCCTCCAAAAGAAGATTGATGACCACCAGAAAATGGCAAACCTGTTGACTTTGTTCCTCCTGAAATAAAAATTGAATTGGTGGAAGAAACTTGAATGGAATAACCAGCATCGTCTTGATCGCCTCCAAAATAACTCGACCAGATGAGATTACTTAAATCGGGCTGGAATTTTGCAACAATTGCATCCTGAGCACCACCTATTGTAGTATTGGCACCATTTACTATGGGTATATCGGTTGAATGCGTTGAACTATTAATTAATACATCTCCATTTAAATCAAGGATAATTTCTCCTCTAAAAACATCACCATAATTATAATTCAACGTACTGATATTCAAACCATCATTCTTTGAACCTCCGAAATACGTACTACCCAATAAACTTGTTCCGCTGGCATTTAATTTAGAAATGACAATATCTGAACCATTAAAGTCAATACCAATTTGTGTTGTAGAAAAACCACCTTGGTTTACAGATTGAAAAGCATTTGCTCCAATGGGATAATTTGGAGAAGTTGATATACCTAAAATAAAAAGCTCATCTTGATTGTTGGTGATAATAGAATTCGGCGTTTCATTTCCACTTCCCCCTAAATAAGTGGAATATAATAAAGAAGTTCCGTCACTCGAAAATTTACTAATTCCTATGTCTATTTTAGAATGATTATCACCACCATTAAAAGAAGCGTCATAAGCACCAGTTGAAATAGGATACCCTGTTCCAAACACAATTCCTCCAGCATATAAATTACCATCATCATCTGGCGCAGCTGTGAATCCCCAATTATCGGATGTGGACCCTGTAAAAGTCGAAAATGTTAAACTTGGGTCAATAATTAAGGTTTTTGTTGAATCATAACCATTAGAAAAGGCATAAACGACCGTATCCTCCACCGCTTCAAATTGAGCATCTACAGTTGTACCCCCTCCATCAGAGGCTTGCGTCCAAACCTTCAAATCTTTTTCTTTAATTGTCCCAAATCTTGTTTGAATATCAATAACGTTTGGTTGAACATTTAAGGCGGTCATACCTTCATAAAAAAGTTGAATTTGACTGGGATCTGCACCCGGATGAACCTCAAAAGAGTACTTAATGTGTTCTGAAGAAGTTTCTAAAATCAAATCAATTCCTGGATAAAAATCACTAAGACGAAGGACTTTAAAAGCATGTATGTTAGTTTGCCACTTTGATTGATCATTTCCAATAAAGTAATTTTTATAAAATTTAGAAGGTTTACTTTCTTCAACTTCACCTTGCCATGTGCTGTTTAAAAAATGCGTATGAATTGTATGATGTTTTATATCACCAACTGCTTTCCCCTCATGTGCAGCGGTATGAATTTTATCAATATCTGATAATGCATAAGTAAATTTATCTTTTTCAACAAAAAAGTCACCTTTGGAAAGGCTTACCTTATATAAAATACGACCATCCCATTGCCCACGATTTGGCTCAAACCACACGCCATCATTCTGCCCCAGCAAAACGTTGAGCGTCAAAAACAAACCAAATAATGACAATATGATATTTTTCATCACTTAAATATACAGAAGTTCTATTTGTTAAACCAAATTTTCAATGGATTTTCAAACCTTTACTTGTATGAAATAGACTGAATTAAACCAAATACGTTGCCTAAAATGATGATTTAAAAAAACAGAGATCATTTTTTTATGGATAAAAGAGATATTAACTCTATTTTTGCAGCAGACAAACAACTATATCATGAGTGATGCAATCAAGCATGAGTGCGGAATAGCACTTCTTCGTTTAAAAAAACCAATTGAATATTATATTGATAAGTATGGAACAGCCTTTTATGGGTTGAACAAGATGTATTTATTGATGGAAAAACAACATAATCGCGGTCAAGATGGCGCAGGTTTGGCTAATATTAAATTAGACATGAACCCTGGTGAACGTTATATTTCTAGAACCCGTTCGATTGATCAAAAGCCGATTCAAGAGATTTTTACTGGCATCAACAAAAGGTTTGAAGCCATCGAAGAAAAAAATCCCGATTTACTCAAAGATGTTGATTATCTGAAGAAAAATGCAGGGTTTACAGGAGAGTTATTTTTAGGTCACCTCCGCTATGGAACCTCTGGAAAAAACAGCTTAGAAAGTTGTCATCCTTTTTTACGTCAAAACAATTGGATGACTAGAAACTTAGTTGTTGCTGGAAATTTTAATCTCACCAATGTAGATGAGCTTTTTGAGGTACTTTTAAACCTTGGTCAACATCCCAAAGAAAAATCAGATACGGTAACCGTGTTGGAAAAGATAGGTCATTTTTTAGATGTGGAAAATGAGGAATTGTTCCAACAATACAAAGCTAAAGGATACAACAATAAAGAAATCACCTCGAAGATTGCAGAAGGCCTTAACATTCAAAAAATATTAAAGCGCGCTTCTGAAGATTGGGACGGAGGATACACGATGTCTGGCTTACTTGGACATGGAGATGCTTTTGTTTTGAGAGATCCTGCTGGAATTCGTCCTGCATTTTGGTATGAAGACGATGAGATTTGTGTAGTGACCTCAGAGCGCCCAGTTATTCAAACGGCTTTTAATCTAAAGAAAGGCGACATAAAAGAATTGAAACCAGGTCACGCCCTCATTGTTAAAAAGAATGGAAAGGTAAGTGAGTTAGAAGTCAACAAACCCGTAACACGTGCGGCGTGTTCCTTTGAACGCATTTATTTCTCAAGGGGAAATGATCACGACATATACTTAGAAAGAAAGAAACTCGGACAATTATTAATTCCTCAAATTATAAAAAGCATCAATAATGAATTGGATGATGCTGTATTTTCTTTCATTCCAAATACAGCTGAGATGTCATTTTACGGCATGATGAAAGGACTTGAGGATTTTTTAAATATAGAGAAGCGAGAAGCAATAAAGAATTTAGGTGCAAATATTACAGATGAGGAGTTAGAAAAAATACTTACCCGTAAAACAAGATTTGAAAAAATTGCTATTAAAGACGCTAAATTAAGAACATTCATTACACAAGAAGATGCCCGCGATGATATGGTGGCGCATGTATATGACATTACTTACGGAACGGTAAAACGAAACCAAGACAATTTAGTGGTGATTGATGATTCAATAGTACGTGGAACAACACTTAAACAAAGTATTTTAAGAATTTTAGATCGCTTAGACCCTAAAAAAATAGTGGTTGTATCTTCTGCGCCACAGATACGCTATCCAGATTGTTACGGTATTGACATGGCAAGAATGGGTGAGTTCATAGCATTTGAAGCGGCAATTGAGTTGTTAAAAGAAACAGGAAAAGGTTACCTCATCAATGATGTTTATCGCAAGTGTAAGGAACAAGCCAACTTACCTAAAGAACAAATAAAAAATTACGTGAAAGAAATTTACGCTCCTTTCACTGCTGATGAAATTTCCAAAAAAATTGCTGAACTACTTAAACCAATAGGAATGAAAGCTGAATTGGAAATTGTTTATCAAACAATTGAAAATCTTCACGAAGCTTGTCCAGATAATCAAGGCGACTGGTATTTCACAGGCAATTACCCCACACCAGGGGGAAATAAAGTTGTGAACAAAGCATTTACTTATTATATTGAGGGCAATACAAATAGAGCATATTAAATCATGAAAAAACAAACCGCATTATTTTTCTACATTTTAGGAGTTTATGTGGTCTTGCAGTTTATTTGGTGGGGTTATCATTTGATAGAGTTGAGTTCTGCAGTAAACAGTGCTAACTATCAAAAGAACCGCATCATCATGATTATTGGTGAAGGCTTGGTGTTTTTCGTTTTGCTTTTGCTTGGATTATGGAAAATAAGAAACTCCATACAAAAAGAAATGCGCCTTTCCAGAAGGCAGAATAACTTTTTATTATCTGTAACCCATGAATTAAAAACTCCACTTACTTCCAATAAGTTATACCTACAAACGCTTTTAAAACGGAAAGCGCTTAAACGTCCAGAACAAGAAACGCTTATTCAACAAGCAATTACAGAGAACAAGCGTTTGGAAGGCATGATTGAAAACATTCTTACCGCAACCCGCATAGAGAATCACCGTTTACAATTGAATTTTGAAACCTATAATTTAAGTGAGCAAATCACTCAAATTGTATCAAAATGGTCAACAAATAGAATAGATGTTAATTTAAACCTAGAGAAAAACATTTCAGCTAAAGTTGATTTATTCATTATTGAAACTGTTTTACACAACCTCTTAGAAAACGCTTTTAAATATGCTGGAGATCATCCAAAAATTGAAGTTTATTTAAAAAAGGATAAGAACATCATTACATGGGGAGTAAAAGATCAAGGAAAAGGAATTCCTGAAAAATTTAAAAAGGATATTTTTGGAAAATTCATTCGCCTTGGTAATGAAGAAACCCGTGTACAAAAAGGAACAGGGCTGGGTTTGTATATTGTTAAAAACCTCATTGTTTTTCATGGAGATCAAATCACATATCTACAAAATCAACCAAAGGGATCACATTTTAAAATAACACATTATGTCAAAAAGTAAAAAAGTAGGTTTAATCATATTAGATGGCTGGGGAATTGGTGACAAAAGTTCATCTGACGCTATCTTTAATGCCCAAACGCCAACTATGGATGGATTAATTAAAAAATATCCAGATGCTTCTCTTTTGACATCTGGAGAAAATGTTGGATTACCTGCAGGACAAATGGGAAATTCAGAAGTGGGACACCTAAACATTGGAGCAGGAAGAGTCGTTTATCAAGAGCTTACACGAATTAATAAATCAATAGCAGATCGATCTTTTTTCAATATTCCAGTACTTCAAGAAGCGTTTAAAAAAGCAAAAGCAACACACCAAAAGGTTCATTTTTTAGGTCTTGTTTCAGAAGGTGGCGTCCATAGCTCACAATCTCATCTGCATGCGCTTTGTGATATGGCCACGCAACATGAACTCAATGAAGTTTATATTCATGGTTTTACAGACGGACGAGACTGTGATCCAAAAAGTGGAAAACGTTTCTTTGCCAATTTAGAGCAACACATTGCGCATACTCCAGTCAAAATCGCTAGCATTATAGGACGTTATTTTGCAATGGATCGCGACAAAAGATGGGAGCGCATTCAAGAAGCTTATGATTTAGTTACACACGGAAAAGGTCAAGCCTTTAAAAGCGCACAAGATGTTTTTGAATATTGGTACAATGAAGGTGTTACCGATGAGTTCCTTCCGGCTTCTTATCTTCAGAATGATAAAGACACAACGATAGCAAACGGAGATTTAGTCATTAGTTTTAACTTTAGAACCGATAGACCTCGGGAAATCATAACGGTACTCAATCAAGAAAAAATTGAAGGGTATCCGATGGAACCTTTACATCTTGATTTACTTACGATGACTGCTTACGATGATACATTTAAAAATGTAGACGTAATTTTTGAAAAAGACAATTTAAAAAACACAATAGGAGAGGTAATATCAAAGGCACAAAAAACGCAAGTTCGAATTGCAGAAACAGAAAAATACCCTCACGTTACTTTTTTCTTTTCCGGAGGAAGAGAAGCAGTTTTCCCAGGTGAAAAAAGAATTCTTGTTAACTCGCCTAAAGTTGCTACTTATGATCTTCAACCCGAAATGAGCGCTCCCGAAGTTACCGATAAAATCAAAAAGGAGATTAATACAAATCAACCCGATTTCTTTTGTTTAAACTTCGCTAATCCAGATATGGTAGGTCACACTGGGGTTTATCAGGCAATTACCGAAGCAGTAGAAACTGTAGATAAGTGTTTAAACGAAGTGGTGAAGACAGCGCAAAAACACGATTACGAATTGATGGTGATTGCCGACCATGGAAATGCAGATATGGCAATCAATGAAGACGGGTCTCCCAACACTGCACATTCTTTAAATCCAGTACCTGTAGTTTACCTTACTAATGATCAATTAACAATAAAAAATGGTGTTTTAGCAGATGTTGCTCCTACGCTTCTCAAAAGAATGGACATCGCTATACCAAAGGAAATGACAGGTAAAAATTTGATTGAATAGGCAAACAATTGGGGAGCTCAAACAGCCACATCTAACTTTATAATTCGAAATAGTACCTCTAATTTATAAGAATACCCTCTATTCTGATGAAAATTCTATATTTAAAAATTACGCCCTAAGGTCAGTTTCACAACAAAGTATCTTATAATAGAGTTCTATTTATTTTTTAACTTTACAAAAAAAGAACATCAATGAAAAAGACACAAGAATTTATAGCCAATAACCAACAACGATTTTTAGACGAACTTTTTGAATTATTACGTATTCCTTCCGTATCTGCAGATCCAGCAAACAAATCCGATGTACTCAAAGGCGCTCAATTGGTTGCCAAACATTTAGAGGAAGCAGGTGCAGACGAGGTAGAAATATGTGAAACAGAAGGTCATCCAATTGTTTATGGAGAAAAAATAATAGATCCAAAACTACCTACTGTTTTAGTATACGGACATTATGACGTTCAACCAGCAGACCCAATTGATTTATGGGATTCACCAGCTTTTGAACCAATCATAAAAAAAACAGAGATACACCCAGATGGTGCCATTTTTGCCAGAGGAGCTTGCGACGATAAAGGACAAGTTTTTATGCATGTGAAAGCGTTTGAGGCAATGGCTAAAAATGAAGAATTACCTTGTAATGTTAAGTTTATGATAGAAGGCGAAGAAGAGGTAGGAAGTCCTAATCTAGCCATTTTCATAAAAGAACAAAAAGAGCGACTTGCAGCAGATATTATTTTGGTTTCTGACACTGGAATAATCGGAAATGAGCATCCATCTATCACAACTGGATTGAGAGGTTTAAGTTATGTAGAAGTTGAAGTTACAGGTCCGAACAGAGATTTACACTCAGGACTGTATGGTGGAGCTGTTGCCAATCCAATTAATATTTTATCAGAAATGATCGCTCAGTTAAAAGATGATCAAAATAAAATTACCATTCCTGGTTTTTATGATAAGGTTGAAATATTAACTGAAGAAGAAAGAAATGAAATGGCCAAAGCACCGTTTGATCTTGATGAGTATAAAAGTTCAATTGACATACCAAATGTTGCAGGTGAGGAAGGATATTCGACATTGGAAAGAAGTTCAATTCGACCAACTTTAGATGTCAATGGTATTTGGGGAGGATACATTGGAGAAGGAGCAAAAACAGTGCTTCCTTCTAAAGCGTATGCTAAAATTTCAATGCGTTTAGTACCTCACCAAGACCCTGATGAAATTACAAGTTTATTTACCGAATATTTTGAAAGTATCGCCCCTGATAGTGTAAGTATAAAGGTTCATCCACATCATGGTGGTTTACCCGCAGTAACTCCAATCGACTCCAATGGATATATTGCCGCGAGTAATGCTATGGAAAAAACATTTGGAAAAAAACCAATTCCATTAAGAAGTGGTGGAAGTATTCCAATTGTTGCATTATTCGAGGAAGTACTCGGTTTGAAAACTGTTTTAATGGGCTTCGGATTGGCTAGTGATGCGATTCACTCTCCTAATGAACATTACGGATTATTCAACTTCTATAAAGGTATAGAAACCATTCCATATTTCTTTGATGAGTTTGCGCAATTAAACAAATAAAGATGAAAGAAATTAAGTACTTATTGATACTCCTTTCCGTGTTTTTATTCGGCACTGGATGTATTGAAAATCCAGAATTTAAAGGGGTTTCAAATTTCAAAATCGATGAGATTAACAAAGAAAAGTTAGCTTTTAATGTTGATGTTTCTACCTTTAATCCAAATGGTTATAAACTGAAGGTTAGGAAATCAAAATTTAAACTTTACCTCAACGATAACTTTATTGGCAACGCACATTTAAAGAAAAAGTACGTAATGAAGAAAAAAAGTACAACATTAGAAAATGTACCCGTTGAAATATTTCTGGAAAAAGGTATGTTTTTATCGTTGATGCAAATTGCCACTAAGGGAAAAGTTAGCTTGCGACTCGAAGGTGTAATGAAAGCTTCAGTTGTCGGTTTCCCCGTGCGTAGAAAGATAGATCAGACAGAGCAACTTGACCTGAAAGATTTGAATATAAATTTAGAACATTTTTTAAGGTAAAATAGTGAAAAAATATACCAATGCACTAATAAATGCAAGCAGTCCATATCTGCTCCAACACGCCAACAACCCTGTAAATTGGGTAGAATGGAGTCAGGCGGCTTTTGATCAAGCGAAAAAAGAAAACAAACTTGTTTTGATAAGCGTTGGATATTCAGCCTGTCATTGGTGTCATGTAATGGAAAAGGAAAGCTTTGAAGATGCAGAGGTGGCTGAACTCATGAATAAACATTTAGTTTGCATTAAAGTCGACCGTGAAGAGCGACCTGATGTGGACCAAATATACATGAATGCGGTTCAACTTATGACACAGAAAGGCGGTTGGCCTTTAAATTGTTTCACATTGCCAGATGGACGTCCAATTTTTGGAGGAACTTATTTCCCCAAAAAAAATTGGATGGAGATTATTCAAAAACTATGGAAAACCTTTCAAAATGATTTGCCTCGTGTTGAAGCCTATGCTAAGCAGCTTACAGATGGCGTAATTCAATCTGAATTAGTTGAAGCCACACCCTTGAAAAAAAACTTCGAGGAAGAAGTGGTGCACAAAATGATTCAAAAATGGAAGCAAAATTTCGATTTTGATGAAGGAGGAAACAACAGAGCGCCAAAATTTCCTTTACCCAACAACTACCTCTTTTTATTGCGCTATGGACATCAATACAATGACAAAACTGTACTCAATCATGTGCATAAAAGCCTAAAAAAGATGGCCTTGGGAGGTATTTATGATCAAATTGGTGGTGGTTTCTCGCGATATGCTGTCGATTATTTGTGGAAAGTCCCTCATTTTGAAAAGATGTTGTATGATAATGCTCAACTGCTATCTACTTACGCAAAGGCTTATCAACACACAAAAGATAAGCTATACAAAGATGTAATTGAACAAGCAATTCATTGGCTCCTTAAAGAAATGAGACATGAAGATAATGGTTTTTTTACAGCGCTTGATGCAGACTCTGAAGGAGTTGAAGGTAAATTTTATACCTGGTCCAAGGAAGAACTCAAAAATATTTTAGGAGCTGATTATACGTGGTTCAAAGAATTTTATAACGTAAACGAAAAGGGATTTTGGGAAAACAATCAATACATTTTATTAAGAAAGCAAACCAAGAATGAATGGTGTGCGGATAACAATATAAGCAATTCCGAATTTGAAGAAAAACTCAAACATGCACAAGAGAAACTCTTGCATGAGAGAAACAAGAGAGTGAGACCTGGTTTAGATGATAAACAATTAACTGCATGGAACGCAATGGCGGTTAAAGGACTCATTGATGCAGGCTTAGCATTGCAAAACAATAGCTATTTGACAGAAGCCATAAAAACAGGAGAATGGCTAGTAAAAAATCAAATCAATCAAGACACACTTCAAGTTTTAAGGACACGGAAAAATGATGTTTCAAAAATTAATGGATTTTTGGAAGATTATGCACATTGCATTGATGCCTTTATTAGTTTATATACGCTTACTTTTGAGGAGCGCTGGATTGATTTGGCAAGTAAGTTGACGGAGTACACACATGAGCAATTTTACGATTCACAATCAAAAATGTTTTTCTTTACCGACACAAATACAGAATTGCTCACACGAAAATTAGAGGTCAACGACAATGTTATTCCTTCATCAAACAGTGTAATGGCACTCAATCTCTTTAAACTGGGAAGTATATTGCACAAAACAGAATATTTGGAGATGGCGCAGCAAATGTTAAGTAACATCTACAAACAGATGCCTGCTTATGGTTCTGGATATTCCAATTGGGGATTATTAGCGCTGTCTCAAGTTCAGCCATTTTACGAAATAGGTATTACAGGAGTATCTGCTCAACAAGCGCGCATTCAATTTGGAAAGTTTTATTTACCCAATACTATTTTCTCAAAAGGAAAAGCGATCGAAACAGCAGATAATGTAGACGAAAGTCAAGATCTAACAATTCTGGTTTGTGAAAATAAATCTTGCATGTCTCCCGTGCACTCTATTAATGAAGCCTTAAAGAACATACAATAAAAAAAGAGGTTTACACTTCTAAATGTAAACCTCTATAATTGCAAATACGAAAACCTCTGAATTATATCCTCAAGGATTATTTTTTATTTTTCAAGAAAGTTTGCGTAAAACTCCATAATGGTATATTCTTTTTCTTCAAAACGTATTGTTCTTACTTTTGAAGAAAGTAGAAATCGGGTAATTACTCGTCTATTATTTTCTTGACCTTCAATAAAAGTTAGCTTTGCTTTTTGCGAAGATTCATCAAAATCAACGGAAAAATAATCTGTATAGTATTGTGCTGATTTTTCGACAATATCTTTTGAAACATCTGCTGGCATGATAAATACCAATGTATTTTCTGCAAGTCCTTTCTTTAATTCCTCAGCTGTTCCTTCAACCTTTGCGGTCTGCCCATAACTAGAGAGCGTAAAAAAAACAATTGACAGAATAGATAATAGCTTTTTCATAATGTTACATTTTTCAAAAACTAAATATGCTGATAAAATGTCAAACCAACAAATTAATTTTTAATTATTTACACTTACGGAATTGCAAGACTTGTGCCATACATCAAAAATATTTCTATTCTTAAATCCATTTTTCCTTATTGCACATCGATAGTTTCATTTTTTTAAAAAATTATTAGAAAGACATAAAGCACCATCGGAGAAAAATTTCATGAGATTAAACGAAAAATAAGATTGAAAAGTATATTTTTCGCATTAAAATAATGATATGAGTTTACAGACCTTTTACACACCTGACAAAATAGAAGCTGGATGTGATGAAGCAGGAAGAGGATGTATCGCAGGACCAGTTGTTGCAGCAGCGGTAATTTTACCTAAAGATTGTGAAATTGAGCTTTTAAATGATTCAAAACAACTAAGTGCCAAGAAACGACAGATGCTTTTACCCATTATAAAATCAAAAGCAATTGCTTATGCTGTATCTTTTGTGACACATCAACGAATCGACGAAATCAACATACTCAATGCAAGTTTTGAAGCCATGCATTTAGCTGTTGATCAATTAGAATTAAAGCCCGAATTACTATTAATTGATGGGAATCGCTTTAATCCACACCCTTCCATTCCTCATACTTGCGTTGTAAAAGGAGATGCAAAATTTATGAGCATTGCGGCCGCATC
Source organism: Brumimicrobium salinarum (assembly GCF_002844555.1). Classification (GTDB taxonomy): domain Bacteria; phylum Bacteroidota; class Bacteroidia; order Flavobacteriales_D; family Crocinitomicaceae; genus Brumimicrobium; species Brumimicrobium salinarum. The sequence continues at coordinate 60,178 of NZ_PJNI01000017.1, read as the reverse complement.
GGTTTTAGCCAAGGAAGCAAGGGATGCCTACATGCACAAAATTCATCATGAATATCCTTATTTTGATTGGAATACAAACATGGGATACCCAACTAAAAAACACAAATTAGCGATTAAGGAACATGGAATAAGTGCGTACCACCGAACAACGTTCAAAATGACGTAAATCTAGAGCGTGTTTACCCCATCCTTTTTGATAACATCAATGAAATTTTTTCTGTTTAACTATTTGTAAAAACAATGTTTCTCAAGTGAGAAATTGAAAATTGTTTCAAAGAAATAATCAAAAGCAAGAAGAATGTTTATTTTTAAGTTTTAGTTTTGACGAAAATCAGTTAAATGAAACGCATCATCCTTATTAGTATAATGTTGCTCTCAATTGCTTGGATCTCCTATTCAAGTTACGAATTATGGATAAACAACGACAACACGGTGAGTCCTCATTACGTATTTTGTGAAGAAGACGGTACTATCTTATTGATCAATAAGTTTGAAGAAACAAAAGAAGCTCAATATTTTGATGCAATTAAAGGGAATCCACTTGCGGGCTCATTAAACAACCTCGACAATTTAAATGATTTCGGGAGCTTAAAAATATATGTTAGCGGTCAACGGCCTATTATCATCTTCGAAAAATATGCAAAGTGGAAGAAAAAAGAGGTAAAAAAAATAAGTGATGCTTTTAAAATTAACAATTTAACAATTCACAATGAAGGACCATATTTAATGGTTAGTCAAAACTTATCTCCATGTAAAGAAAAAATACAAACTGATTTCCTACTTGATGCAGATAAGAAAGCATCGGCAAACCTATGGGTTAAAAAGGATAGCATTTGGAAACGAACAGACGTTTATAATTTAAACAAAGGTTTATTTGAGTACCGGTCTAGCGCTCCGAAAACAACATTTGGAAACCCCGTAAAAGATATTCCAATATTTTCCTCAGTCATTCCAAATTCAATTACTACATATAATTTTAGAGAACGATTTTATGCTGCTCAACAAGACTCTATTTTTAAAAATGGAGCTATGAGTGAATGGGTTGACAAAGGATTTGTTGCCATAGACTTTGAAGGCAATCACATTTTAGTCAGCGATTACCGTTCTCAACAAAAACCAAGCTTAATTTTAATAGAAAAATCAAAAAATGAAGATTCTGTTCAGGTATTTGATGATATGCATTCTTTTACTGGTTTTCAATTAACTCATGACTTCCCATCCAAACATAAAGGGCGTTTTTATGTCTTAGAAATTGAAGAAAAAGTAGTTTTAGTTGAATCGAAAAAAATCGCACGAAAATTTATCGTCAATTATCAATTAGCTAACACTTTAGCATTAAGTCCAGAAAGAAAAGATCAATTCTTTGGAGGTCTTCCCTCCCATGTTAACCTTCGAAAAATTTCCAAAGACCAAAAATCAAGTTCGACATGGAAGAACCAGTTGCTATTTGAAGTTAATACTATGCCTCCTAATGAGCAATTCATGTCTGAAGACAAAACCACCTGGTCTGCCTCAGTTCAGCACCAAACCAATCGATTAATTCCTATTACCGATCATTTAAGACAAGGCATTTCGGTATTGAATGTAAGTTCAAATGGAGCGTATGAATTATTAGGCCCCAACGGAAACAGTATTTGGCACGGTAAAACTGAAGGACCTGTTATCGGTAAAATTAAAGTGATCGATGTTTTCGACAACAATAAGCATCAATTTTTATTCAGAACAAAAAAACGCATTTACTTAATTGACTTGAATGGCAACGATGTAGGTGGATTTCCTTATGTATCAAACACCGATTTTACTTCTGAAATTAGTCAGTTTATTTGGAATGGAACCAAGCGTTTTTTAATTGGAAATGAAAAAGGAGAAATTACAATGATCAATAGCGCAGGACAAGAGCTCAACATTGTACAAGTTGGAACAAAATCGATAATCGCTACGCCTTATGCGCTTAACATTAAGGGAAATTTACGTGCATGGGCTGCCAACGAAGAACAACAACAGTTTTTAGCTTATCTTGAAACACCAGCAAAAGCGGAAATGGTTAATAAAACTAGCACTGATTATTTAGTTAAACACAATGGGAGTGTTCAAACTTATTTTGCCAAAGAAGATAATATCTACAAACAAATCCTAGAAAGCAACGGTAAAAGTTTTAAAGACGCTGTACTCATCGATCAAGGAAGCATTGTAGAGATGAATGATAAACATATTACTATTGCTGATCAAAACAAATTTAAGGTGTACAACCACAACAACAATATAACATACAGTATTCAACTTCCGTTTAACGAAGTTGGGGTTTTCAACTATCACGACAAAGTAAAAACCAGTGTTGTCCTAGATTATTTAAAAAATAAAATTCATGCTTATGACAATCTAGGTAACTCTATAAAAGGTTTTCCAAAAGAAGGACGTAATACGGTTATTTCTTCCTATGATGCTCAATCAAAAACATTATACATTTATACGGTCATATCAAAATCGATTATCTGTTATAAAATAAAAATAGAAGGATAAGTTTCCCATTAAAAAAAACAGCCTCCACAATATTAAAAAACATCGTTATCCATAAAAGATGTAAGCACTGTTTTATTAATTAATAACTCAACGTCTTTTGTTAATTGCTATCTTTTGTTAATTTTGTTATTAATTGTTAACTAATAGCTTTACTAAAAATTCATTCAAACTACTTTTATGAAAAAATCAAATTACCTATTCGTTTTTTTAATTACCTTTTGCTTATTGGGTTTTAAAAACTTGAGTGCACAAAATTACTTGGGTGTAATCCACAGTAATTATGCAGGTATTATGGGGGCTGATCTACAGCCCGCTTCTATTGTTGACAATCGTTTCATTGTTGATGTTAATCTTTTTAGTCTTAATGTAGGTGCTTGGCAAAATGCAAAATATTTTGATGCAGGAATACTTCCCAAAAGAAGTTGGCCCTATTCTTTAAGAAAGGACACCACTTGGCAGAGCACTCCTAACTTATATGAAAATCATTTTGGTAATGTTGAAGATTATAATGACCCTAATGCAAAAGCAAGAGGAGTATATTTTAATACACAATTGGACATTCTGAATTTTATGTTCCATATTAATCCAAAAATTGCAGTTGGTTTTTCAGCAAAAATAAGGGTAATTAACAATTTAGATGATGTTAACCCAAAAGTAATAAAACTTGCTGAAGAAGGCTTGAACTTTGATCCATTGTGGAGTACACAAATAGACGGTTCCCTTCTTTCACAAAACGCTATGGCATGGGCCGAATATGGTGTAAATTACGCACAAGTAATTAAGGATGATGGCGAACACTTTTTCAAAGCAGGTGGTCGTTTAAAATTTAACCAAGGAATCGCTTCAAGTTATACCTATGCAAAAGATTTAGACTTCGAATTACTTAATAAAGATACTGCGACCACATTTAGGGGAGACTTTAACTTTGGTTATTCTGACAATATTGATAAGTATTTCTCCAACACAACAGGAGATATTTCTTTTAGCGATATTTACAAAATAACTTCCAAATTAGGTTTAGGAGTTGACTTAGGATTTGTTTACGAATGGAGACCTGATTGGAAAGAATACAAATACGATATGGACGGTGAAACCAATATTTGGAGAAGAGACCGTAACAAATACAAAATAAGAGCTGGTGTTTCTTTATTAGATCTTGGTGGAATGCGATTCACAAAAGCAGATAAAAGTAGGAGCTTTAGTGTAAATACCACCCAACTCGATTTAACAGTATTTGATCAAGCGAGCAGCTTAAGTAGTTTTTCAAACATTGTAGATAGTTTAATTCAAAACGATCCTGACTGGACGGCGAGTGAAGATACTTCGGAAACCTATTACATGAACACACCAACGGCATTAAGCCTTCAGTTTGATTATAACATCTACAAAGATTTTTACATCAATGCAACAGCATATATTAATTTAAATTCAAAGTCGAATGCATCTAAGGTTAGGGTACCGACTCAGTTTTCTGTTACACCTACTTATGACTATCGTTGGGCAGGTGTAGGAATACCTGTTTCGTACAATACTTACAGTGGATTTAAAGCAGGTTTAGGTTTGCGCTTAGGGCCACTTACCATTGGAGTTCCAGATTTAAAAACATTATTCCCAGGCGGAAAAGTTAGAGGTGCTGGTGTGTATGCTGGCTTACGTGTTCCTGTTCTTTACGGTCACCCAAGTGATATTGACAACGATCAAGTTTCTGACAAGAAAGACGAATGTATAGATGTACCAGGTGTTTGGGCGTTTAGAGGCTGTCCTGATTCAGATGGAGACGGTATTCAAGATGCGGAAGATGATTGTCCAATGACTCCAGGATTACCTGAGTTTAATGGTTGTCCAGATACTGATGGTGATGGAATTCCTGATAAAGACGACAAATGTCCTAAAGAAGCAGGATTAGTAGAATTTAACGGTTGTCCAGATACTGATGGTGACGGTATTCCAGACAAAGATGATGAATGTCCAGAAGAAGCAGGAATTGCAGAATTTAATGGATGTCCAGATACAGATGGTGATGGAATTCCAGATTTCGAAGATGCTTGTCCTGATGTTCCTGGTCCTGTTGAATTAAACGGATGTCCAGATACAGATGGTGATGGTGTGCTCGATTTCTTAGATGAATGTCCTGAAACTCCAGGTCCTGAAGAGAACAATGGTTGTCCATGGCCAGACACTGATGGTGATGGAATCCTTGACAAAGATGATGATTGTCCAAACCTAGCAGGTCCAAAAGAGAATAATGGATGTCCATATACAGATACTGATGGTGATGGTGTTCCAGATAAAGATGATGAATGTCCGGAAACTCCAGGTCCAGTAGAAAACAATGGTTGTCCTGAAATTGAAGAAGAAGTTCAAGAAATCTTAAAAACTGCGTTCGATAACCTAGAGTTTGAAACAGCACGAGCGAAGATAAAGGAGGAGTCGGTTACTTCTTTAAATGAATTAGCTGAAGTACTCATCAAGAAAGAAGGATGGAGCTTGCAAATTTCAGGTCATACGGATAACGTTGGAAATGCACAAAGTAATTTGATTCTTTCAAAGAAACGTGCTGAATCTGTTAGAGACTTTATGATTGAAAGAGGGATATCTGAAGATCGTTTATTCGTTCTTTACTTTGGTCAAACACAACCAATAGAGTCGAATGACACTAAGGCTGGAAGACAAGCCAATAGACGTGTAGAAATGACAATAATTTTTAAATAAAATAAGTTAACAACAGAAGTCCGTGACACCCTTATCACGGACTTTTTTATCCTATAGAAATATGGAAAACAAGACAATATTATTTGCTTTTATTTTAGGAATTGGCCTTTTTTGTTCATGCGATCAAAAAGAAAAGGTTTCCGAAGAAAAAGAGCAATCTGGAACCGTTTATAAGAAATCTACGGCAGACGTTTTTATGGAATATGAAAACGCTCAAAAAATGCTTGAGATTGAAAATCGAATTGCTGATGCACAACGTGTAGAATCTTTGAGTTGGGAAAAACAAACTCAAGACCATGGATCAGAGTTTATTCAAGTTATCGCTTATCTAAACGATGATGGCTTCCCAATGAAAATCACAGAAAAATATATTGACGGCAATTTTAAGCCTCAAGGAAACCGTCATTTTTACCTTGAAAACAATAAACTCATTGCTTTTAAAGAGCAGTCTGATTATTGGCTCGATTCCAATTTCACCAATTATATGGAAAAAAGAACAGTTTACAACGACGAAAAGCCTGTTATGAGCCAACAAAGAATCGCTTATGATTACACAGAAGTAGAAGATTCAACATGGAAAATCATTCCAGAAGAACATCATTCTTTAAAAAAAGTAAACAAAATTCTATCAGGAACAGAAGAGTTTGAGACGCATTTCATAAGTGTTATCAAAGGAAATGATTTATTTTTATTGCTCGGAGAAGATAAACCACAAACCGAAGAAAGATATACAACAGCAGTTCGCGTAGATGAAATGACACCATTTATTGAAGACTTACTCAATAATTTAGATGAATATAAGTTCAGGCCTGTTGAAGTCTCTTTTAAAGTTGTTGGTGGTAATAATCAACCAGAATTTAGAGTATTGACAGATATCGCCTGGAAAAAATAAGCGCTTTCTGAAAAGCAAGTCATATTTCTAATTAGTTTTGTACTATGATTGATGAAATTATAACGTTTGCTTTTAAAGAAGATTTAGGAAATGGAGATCATACCTCACTTTCTTGTGTCCCCAAAAATGCTGAAGGTAAAGCAAAGCTTTTAGTAAAAGACGAAGGTATTATTGCCGGTGTAGCATTAGCCGAAAAAATATTTCATAAATATGATTCAAACCTCAACATCACCACTTTTATAAAAGATGGAGACCAGGTAAAACATGGAGATATCGTATTTGAAATAGAAGGTAAATCTCAATCTATTTTAGCAACTGAGCGCTTGGTATTGAATTTTATGCAAAGAATGAGTGCAATTGCAACTCAAACCCATCGAATTGTCAATCTAATCTCAGGAACAGAAGCTAAACTGTTAGATACAAGAAAAACCACACCAGGCATCCGTGCTTTAGAAAAATGGGCAGTAAAGATTGGAGGTGGCCACAATCACCGTTTCGGTTTATATGATATGATTATGATTAAAGACAATCATATAGATTACGCTGGAAGTATTGAAAAAGCAATTGAGCGAGCGAATGAATACATCAAAAACAATGATCTAGACATTCAAATCGAAATAGAGGTCAGAGACGAAAATGAATTAATGGAGGTTTTACGCATAGGAAAAGTAAACCGCATTATGTTGGATAATTTTACACCCGAAAAAATAAGTGAGGTGTTACCAAAAATTCCAAAAGAAATAGAAACTGAAGCATCTGGAGGAATTACTGAAGACAACATTCGTGCATACGCTGAAACAGGTGTAAACTACATCTCTTCTGGAGCACTCACCCATTCTGTTTATTCCATGGACTTAAGTTTAAAAGCAATTTACACCCAATAATAATGGCACATATTAACGAAAAAAATATTACAGAAGCTGTCTTAAAAATCGATGGTTTATCTGAAGATAGTTTAGAGAAAATCTCCGAAACACATGTTCTTGCTCAAGAGACACTTGTTGGTTACATCCTCTCCTCAGCAATCGAATATGAAAACGATAGCTTGATGGATTATATGATATACTATTTCAATATTTTTTCTGAGGCAATTTCTATGCAAGGCCTTAAAATGAAAAAAATTGATGAAGATACCATTGATGAATTTCAAGAAGAGTATGTAGAGACATTGGATGAATATGTGGAAACAGAAGACCAAGATTTAATTGGGAGTTTCTGCAATCAACCCATGATGCTTTCCTTTTTACTTCATGAAATTAATGAGGAGGATGAAACCGGAGAACGTATGGAGGAAGAGCTCGCTAGCCACGTATTTATTGTTGGAATTGCTTTAATCGCTTTAATGAATCGAGCGATAATTAATGATTAGCAAATGGAACCAAAGGCGATTGTTCAAAGAATGATGGAAAAAGATGCTTTCTCTCAATGGATGAATATTGAAGTTAGTAAAATCGCTGCCGGTTCTTGTGAGTTGAAAGCAAAGGTTTCCTCCAAAATGGTAAACGGTTTCCAGATTGCACATGGCGGAATTAGTTATAGTTTAGCTGACTCTGCTTTGGCTTTTGCTGCCAATGCACATGGTAAACAATGCGTGAGTATAGAAACTTCAATTTCGCATACGCGTCCTGCACAAATAGGCGATTTCCTAACGGCTACTTGTACTGAATTACATCGTGGAAAAACAATAGGAGTATATCAAGTGATCATTAAAAATCAATTAAACAAAAAAATTGCTCTTTTTAAAGGAACGGTTCATATCTCAGAACGACTATGGAAAGTTGATGAAAATTAATCTGTTTTTTATTTAAGCCCCCATAATCCACCGAATAATTTTTAGCTTCTTGGGAGAATAGGGAGGATATTTGATACTCGGATCTAACCATGTCGCTTTATCCAATACACTTTTTTTGTGGGTAAACGCATCAAATCCAGCTTTTCCATGATAGTTTCCTATTCCAGAATTCCCAACCCCTCCAAAAGGCAGATTACTATTCGCAATATGCATCACCGCATCATTTATTGCACCTCCTCCAAAAGAAATCTCATCAATAATGCGCGTTTTAATAGATTTATCGTTGGTAAAAACATAACAAGAAAGTGGCTTGGGCATTTTTTTACAGAACGAATCGCCTCAGACAGATTTTCGTAAGCAATCACAGGCAAAATAGGACCAAAAATTTCATCTTCCATAACCTGATCAGAAAAATCAACATCATTTAAAATAACCGGTGGAAAATAGCGTGTTTTCACATCAAAATTTCCTGCATAATACACCTTATCTTTATCCACCAAAGACTGGAGACGTTGAAAGTTCTTATCATCAATGATTTGAACATAATTCTTATTCTCAAAAGAAAACTCCATCTCCTTAATTCGTTCCTTTAACTTTTCGAGCAACTGTTCTTTTATAGACTTCTCTACTAAAACATAATCAGGAGCAATGCAAGTTTGACCTGCATTTAGAAATTTCCCCCAAACAAGGCGATTAACCGTTACCTCTAAATTACAACCTTTCGTAATTATAGCTGGGCTCTTCCCTCCTAACTCTAAAGTTACTGGTGTTAAATTTTTGGCAGCAGCTTGGTAAACAATTCTTCCAACGTTCACACTTCCTGTAAAGAAAATTTTATCCCATTTTAAATTCAACAAATCAGTTGTAATGGATACTCCACCTTCAACAACATGGAAAAATGAAGTTGAAAAATTTTCGTTAACAATTTTCGCAATCACATTGCTTGTTGCTGAGGGAATTTCACTTGGCTTCAGTACAACTGTATTCCCAGCGGCGATGGCAGCAATAACAGGAGCAAAAGAAAGTTGAATGGGATAATTCCACGCACCGATTACCAAACATGTACCTAGAGGTTCGGGATAAATATAGCTTTTTGCAGGAAAATTAAGCAAATTAGTTTTTACTCTTTTTCTTTTCGACCATTTCTGAACTTTTGAAATCGCCTCATCAATATCAGTGTATAAAAGTGCTAACTCATTGGTGAAGGTATCAAACTTTGACTTTTTAAAATCAGAAAAGATAGCCTCATTCAATTCATTTTCGTTGGATTTCAATAAAGATTTTAATTGCTTCAATTGCTGTATCCTAAATCCAATTTCTTTAGTAGCATTTGCATTAAAAAACTGATTTTGATCCTGTATTAATTGTTTGAGCTCTTCTTTTTCCATGCTTAAAAGTATCAATTTTTATTGGAAGAACAATTCATGTTTTGTTAATGTGATGGTGAAAATGAATTTTAGGACGAGTTGTGGTTCAATATTCCACAGACAAAACAGCGGAATTACTATATTTGTTCATTCAATCAAAAGCAAGTACCCGTTTATGCAAAAGAAGTTCTTCAGTAATTTATTCTTTATCGTGCTGCTGAACCTGCTCATTAAGCCTTTGTATATTTTCGGGATTGATGTTCAAGTTCAAAACACAGTTGGAGCAGCCGACTACGGACTCTACTTCTCATTGCTTAACTTTTCGTTTTTACTCAACATATTCTTGGACATTGGAGTAACGAATTACAACACTAAAAACACAGCTCAAAATCCAAATACCTTAAGCAAATATATCGGTTCTTTTTTTGGTTTAAAAATCATGCTAGGTGTGTTGTACGCTTTTATTACGATTGGATTTGCTTTGATTTTAGGATACTCAGACCACGAAATGTACTTACTGAGTTTCTTTATTTTGAATCAAATATTTGTTGGTTTAATCTTATACCTGAGAAGTAATTTTGCAGGATTACATCAATTTAAAATAGATGCTATTTTATCGGTACTTGATCGATTTTTATTGATCATCATTACCGCAACTTTGCTAATGGGAGTTTGGACAGATCTAACATTTAAAATTGAATGGTTTGTTTACGCACAAACTTTCTCTTATGGAATTACACTAATCATCGGGATTATTTTAACGCGTTTACGTATCAGTAGAATTAGTCTTAAAACCAACAAGATTTTATCGTTTGCAATCCTCAGAAAAAGTGTTCCCTTTGCAGTTCTCATCCTATTAATGATGCTTTATACCCGAATTGATGCTGTTATGCTCGAACGATTACTTCCCGATGGTAAACATCAAGCAGGTGTATATGCACAAGGTTTTAGATTGTTGGATGCCGTAAATATGTTTGCTTTTCTTGTAGCTGGTCTTTTACTTCCCATCTTTTCAAGATTAATTAGCGAAAAAACATCTGTTTTACCCATTCTACAAAGCGCAGGTAAATTTCTTGTTGGCAGTGCATTTGTTATCGGAATCACACTTGCTTGGAACACAAATGAAATTATAGATTTTATATATGCAGAACGATACGATAATTCTGCAGAGGTATTTTGTTGGTTAATTTTGAGTTTTGTCCCCATGTCGTTCTCACACATTTTCGGGACCTTATTAACAGCGAACAACAACCTGAAATTGCTCAATAAAATGGCTTTACTAGGTGTGTTGCTAAACATCATCCTCAACTATTTCTTAATACCAGAAATGAAAGCGGAAGGAGCAGCAATAGCGACAATAACCACACAAAGTCTAACAGCATTAATGCAGATCATTTTAGCCATAAAGGTTTTTAAACTTAAAATAGACTGGAAAAGTTTACTTCGTTTTGTTTTTCTTCTATCAATTTTCATTCCTGTAACGCATTTTCTACATCAGGAAATCGGCAAATTATGGAGTATACTCGTGACTGTTCTTGTGGGAGTAGGATTACTATTTATGCTTAAATTAATTCACATAAAAACATTACTCACAATGCTTAAATCAAAAGCAGAATAAAAGATTAAGCGCGTATTTGTCTTACACGTTGTAAAGGAACAAAATCATCGATTACGATTTCACTCCATCCTTTTTTCTCAAAATCTAAGCTGTACAGTTCACCCTCTTCAGTTGAAAAATGTTCAAAATCTTCAGTTAAGGCAAGTGAAACACCTTTTGCTGACAATTTTGCCAATAGCATATTCAAATCTGTTGAACCCAATACCATGATGGTTTCAATAAGTATCTTTCCTTCTGTAAATTGCACCTCTACTTCGGCAAGTTGTGAACGCTCCTCAAGTTGAATGTGCTGTATTGTTAAGTTTTTAAATCCGTTTTTCATATCATTTGTTTTTTTGAACACTACAAATCTACGCCTTCAGAACGTAATCTATTTACGTAGTGATAAAAAACAGAAATTTCTTTAGAAAGCCCTTCAGAATTTTATATCTTGCCAAAACCTGCAATAATGCATTTAACAGATAAAGAACAGTAATATAAGATCATGAAATACGAAAAAATAGACAAAAGACTTTTCGAAAGAAACCGCACGAAGTTCATGCAGAAAATGAAGAAAAACACTTTAGCGGTATTTAATTCAAACGATATCTATCCAATTAGCTCAGATAGTACGATGCCGTTCGAGCAGCATAGAGATATATTTTATTTATCAGGAGTAGATCAAGAGGAAAGTATTTTACTTTTATTTCCTGACGCATCAGACAAGAAGCATAGAGAGGTATTGTTTTTAAAAGAAACAAACGAACATATTGCTGTATGGGAAGGAGAAAAATTAACAAAAGAGGCTGCACTAGCAACAACAGGTGTTAGAACTGTTTATTGGCTGGATCAGTTTGACACGATTTTCAACAATCTCATGACTGAGGCTGAAGGTATTTACTTCAATACAAATGAGCATTTAAGGGCTAATACCGAAGTGCAAACACGTGAAGATCGTTTTATTAAAAGAACAAAAAAGAAATACCCTGCGCATCAAGTGCATAAAAGTGCACCTATTTTGCATGCCATTCGGAGTGTAAAAGAAGATATCGAACTGGCTATTATGCAGCAAGCTTGCGACATTACAGAAAAAGCATATAAAAGAATATTAAAATTCATTCAACCCGGCGTTTGGGAACATGAAATAGAGGCAGAGATCATCCATGAATTTGTTCGGAACAGATCCAACGGATTTGCATATACACCAATTATTGCATCGGGAAAAAATGCATGTGTTTTACATTATGTAGAAAATAACCAACAGTGTAAAGATGGAGATGTAATTCTTATGGATTTTGGTGCAAAATATGCAAATTACGCTTCAGATCAGACCCGTTCTGTTCCAGCAAATGGACGATATACAGACAGACAAAGAGCAGTTTACAACGCAGTCTTAGATGTAAAAAAAGCTGCTGAAAAACTACTCGTTCCTGGTACATTAATTCCTGAGTACCATAAGGAAGTTGGAAAATTAATGGAAGAACAACTATTAAAATTAAAGCTTCTAGATAAAACAGATATTAAAAATCAGAATCCCGAATGGCCAGCATATAAAAAATATTTTATGCATGGAACCTCTCATCACATTGGTCTTGACACCCATGATTACGGTTTATACCACAAACCAATTGAGGCTGGAATGGTGTTTACATGTGAACCAGGAATTTACATTCCTGACGAAAATCTTGGAATTCGATTGGAAGATGATTTGATCGTTCAAGAATCTGGTGCTCCAAAAAACATGATGACAGGTTTACCTTTAGAAGCCGATGAAGTAGAGGATTACATGAACAGTTAATGAAAACAAATAATTCTAATATTTTAAATTACAGGATAATCGGAAATGGTTGTCCTGTAATTTTTTTGCACGGTTTTTTAGAATGTAATACCATGTGGAATAACTTAATTCCACATTTAAAAAATATGCGGATTTACGCAATAGAATTACCGGGTCATGGGAAATCACGATTAACCTCAACAACATTAAGTCTACCAAAAATAGCGCTCGCTGTTCATGAAACAATTCAACACTTAGGGTTGACCCATTTTTCTATTTTAGGACATTCATTAGGCGGCTATGTTGCTCTTTCTCTTGCTAAAATTCAAACTGAAGGAATCGAAAACATAGTTTTATTGAATTCACATCCTTGGGCTGATAGTGAGTCAAAAAAGAAGGACAGAGACAGAGCAGCCAAGGTTGTCGCATATAACAAGAACCTTTTTCTAAAGGAAGCCATTCCAAAACTGTATTATCAACCTCATCTCTTTGAAACAAAAATCAATGCATTAATCGAAGAAGCGTATGAAATGGACAACCTTGCAATCATACAAACGCTAATGGCAATGAGGGACAGGGGGAATTGTTTAGATGTTTTGAAAAATGGCAAACATAAAATTACCATCATTCAGGGAGAATACGATACATTAATTCCTATTAATAAAACACTCCAAATGGCTGAAGAAACACAAACACCTATTCATGTTATAGAGGGAATCGGTCACATGGCACACCATGAAGCTACGCAACAATTAGCAAAAATACTCAATCGAATTTTTGAGCTTCACGCGCGTTAACAAACGGTACTAATTGCCATTATCATTAAAAATCCAAAAATCGAAACGTACTTTAACTTTTAATTGACTTTTCATTGTTATTAGTTTTAGAATTCAAGTAAATATACGTTTAACAAAAGATGAAAAATTTAAAAAAACCTCATCGTACGATTTTATTGAGCCAATGGTCTTTTGGAGCGAGTAAAATGATAAAAACCTTCCTTATTTTTATGAAATAAGTCAAGCTAAACATCTATAAATTGTTATTTTAGTTCAAAACAAATGAAATGGAGCTCAGAGCAATTATAGTAGATGATGAAGAATTAGCCAGAAAAAACTTGGCTTTGATGTTGGAAAGAAATTGTCCAGAAATAGACCTTATTGGTGAAGCAAGCGACATTGACGAAGCAGAAAGCATTATAAAAAGTGCACAGCCAGATGTTGTCTTTTTAGATATTAGAATGCCAAGTGGGTCTGAAGGATTCGACTTACTAGAACGCCTAGAAAATAGAAACTTCTTAGTTGTTTTTGTTACCGCATTTAAAGATTATGCTATACGTGCTTTTCAATCAAATGCGGTACACTACGTATTAAAACCAATTGATGAGGATGACCTGAAAATAGCTGTAGATAAGTTAATTGCCACAAAGGAAACCTTCACACAACATCCAGAAAATTATGATAATTATTTTGAGGCACTACAAAATTTAGCAGATCGACTGATTCACAATAAAACAAACAGTAAAATTGCCATTTCACATACTAAGGGAGTTAAAATAATTGAAGACGATGACTTAGCCTACCTAGAAGCAAGCGGAAATTGCTCTATGTTATACTTTAAAGATGGAACAAGATATTTAGATACAAGAACGCTGAAAGTATATGAAAGCATTTTGAATACTGACAAGTTTTATAGGATTCACAAGTCATATATCATCAATATGGATATGATTAAAGAATACGTGAGCGAGGATGGCTATACCGTTATTTTAAAAAACAAAATAGAATTACCAGTTGCGAGAAACCGGGTGAGTGCCTTCTTGAAAACCATAAAAGAAATGTAAATTGAAGACACTAACTTGTATTGGTTTTATTCTGCTATCAATGGTCACTTTTGGCCAACGATTCTCATTTATTCAATTCAACACCAACTCTGGATTACCTCAGTCTCAAGTGAGCTCAATTGTTCAGGATGAAAAAGGTTATTTATGGATTGGTACTTATGGTGGGTTGGCAAAATTCAACGGTGCACAGTTCTCTACCTTTGGAAAAAACAATGGACTATTAAATAATCGCATCACAAAACTTCAAATCATTAATGGTGTTTTGTTTGTAGGCCATCCACAAGGTATTTCAATAAAACAAAAGGGCAATTCATTTACCTCTATCACTTATGCAGATGAAACAATTCTTGAAAATGTAACTGGATTTGCTTTTATAGATTCTACATTATACGTTGCCACAAATGGCAGTGGTCTCTTTCAATACGAGGAGTCAAAAAACAAGCTCATAGCCGTAAAATCTAGCCCACAAAGAATTAGAAAGCTTCTACAATACAAAAACACCATCTACTTGGCAACTAAAGAAGGTGTATACAATTTTGATAAAGTTACTTTCAATTTAAGTGCATCAACTAAAGATATTTCTTTTTCAGGAATAACCGCCAATAAGGACTATATTCTTGCTACTTCATACAATGGTGATCTATATGAATTCTACCCTAAAAACGACGAGTTAAAGCATCTCGTTAATCATAGTTATATGAGATTTAGAGATGTTTTAATCGATCATAAACAACAAAAATGGGTTAATTCACGTAATGGGATTCTACACATAAAAGAACAAGATACTTTGTCTTTTAATGAGAAATCGGGTCTCCCCATCAATGATATTAACGTAGTCTTTGAAGATACTGAGAACAATATATGGATTGGGACAAATGGGAAAGGCCTTATTCGCTTTACCGATGAAGTTTTCACATTTTATAACGAAAAAAGTGGATTTCCAAGTGATTTAATTATCGCTATGGAAATTGATAAACAGAACAATAAATGGTTTTCTACAATTGACCAAGGCATTTTTAAAATGGCTCCTAATGGAGATATTGAGAAAATAGAAGCCATCAACAGTGCAGTTTGGAAAATAACTTATCACGACGACAAGGTCTTTTTCGCTTCTAATTATGGCTTATTTGTGTATGATTACAAAACATTTAAAAGTTATTTCACTGGAAACTCCAAGCTGCCCTCCAATAAAATTAGGGGGTTACACTCGTTTAACGATTCAACTTTAATTATTAGCACCGTGGAGGGAAGTGTATTTTACACGGGTAAAAACAACTTGATTACACAACCACCTCCACATATTAAAGATTTAAAAAACGTTCGTGACTTTGAAAGTAAAGGTGAAGTACTTTACGGTGCCGCACCCAACGGAATTTTTCGATTAGAAGAAAATGAATTATCCGTGGAACACATGGAGTCAGGGATAAACTGTATTGAAATTGACAGAAATGGCCAACTATGGATAGGAACAGAAAATGGTTTGTTTCTCAAAAAGGAGAAAGAAATAGATAAAATTTCCTTAAATCAAGACAGTGATTTAGAATACATCAATTTCATACAAAAGTTTGACACCTTAATGTTAATTGGAACAAATAATGGCTTGTATGAGGTAGGAATCAACCATTTACAGGAATACAGATATGGAATAACATCTGGGTTAATTGATTTAGAAACAAATCTTAATTCAAACTACATAGAAAACAACCGGTTTTTATGGTTTGGAACAGCTTCCGGATTGATGCGCATGGATTTAAATAACAGGCAGTCCTTGAAGAAAAATGCGCTTCCTAAAATACAATTGAGTTCTATTATCGTAAATAATCAAAATGTAGATCAAGCAATTATTAATTTAATTAATCAAAAAGACAGTAGCCATGTTTTAAAAATAAAATATGCGGATAAAAATATTTCATTTAAATTCGATGGTATTTACATGACTAATCCGAGTGCTTTAAAGTACAGCTACTTTCTGTCAGGTTTTTCAAACAACTGGTCTATTCCAACAAAAAATCCAACCATAAGTTTTACCAATTTACCTCCAAATGATTATGAGTTAATTTTTAAAGTCAACAATGGACTTGACAAAACATCAAAAACAATTAACATCCCGATTAAAGTTTTACCACCTTATTATCAAACGTGGTGGTTTTACACTGCTGTCGCACTCTTAATATTTGGAATTATACTTATTATTGAACGCTATCGACTAAAACGTATTGAAAGCAGAAATTATCAAGTAAAACTGGAGTTTCAAAACAAACTTTCTAAGCTTGAGCAACAATCATTAAACGCAAGTATGAATCGGCATTTCATATTTAACTCTTTAAACTCAATACAATATTATATCAACTCTTCAGATTCAAAATCTGCCAATAAATACCTTTCAAATTTCGCAAAACTAATTCGTAAAAATTTAGACAGCTCCTATCATGAAGACGGCATGGTAACATTGGCTGATGAGATAGAACGACTCAATCTTTATTTGAATTTAGAACAGATGAGGTTTGCAGATCGTTTCAAATTTGAAATTGAAATTGATAATTCAATAGAAACTGAATTACTCAAAGTACCTGCAATGTTTTTGCAACCTTTTGTAGAAAACAGTATTATTCATGGTGTTTTACCATTAAAAAATAAAGAAGGTCTAATCAAAATAACCATTACAGATCACTTAGATCATATAAGAATTGAAATTAAAGACAATGGTGTAGGGATAAAAACATCAAAGGAAAAGAAAAATAAAAATGATGAAGAACACCGATCTCAAGGTATGTTAATAGCTAAAGGACGCATAGAACTCCTTCAAAAGATTTCTGAACGTTCTATAGAAATGATTGGCCCCACTCAAATCAAAGAAGGCGACCGTTTAATCAACGGAACTGTTGTTGTGTTTAAAATCATGAAACAATATTTGGGATAAATAAAGAATAGTTATATATTTGAATACACAAAGTAAACCCATCAATATGAAGAAGCTAAGTATATTACTATTAGGATTCTCTTTTTTAATTACACTATCATGTAAAAAAGAAATCATTCAACCTAAAAGTTCCGATACCGATGGGTCTGGTTTTTATAATGAAAGCCGAACTGATAACCGTTTTCAAGATTCAAACGCAAGAAGAGATTCTATAATTAACATCACCGATCCAAACAGAGATGAAGACGATGAACCAAGAGGAAATAAAAAATAATTTACTTTCCTAAAATGTACTTCGATTATTTCGAATTATAAATCAAAAATTTAAAGTTAGCTGTGTAAATCCTATCTTTCTAATTGAAGTTCTTAAAATTTATAATAACTCCCTGTAAATTCTCAAGATGTTATCCCATTTAATCCGATTCTATTAGGATCAAGGATAATTAATGGGAATAGGTGTATATTTTGCTAATCTATTTATATCTTGGAAATCAAGGATCAAGACTAATTGTTGGGGATTAAGCATAAATTTTAGTCAATCTGTTTATCTATTAATTTCGTAATTAAATAACTTAATAGGGTTACCCATTTAAATCGCAATAAGTCATTTCGTTTAACTTTATTTACCATTTACTGTATAAGACTTTAATAGTAAATGGATTAGAAGAGATCCTTCCCTTAGAAAAATAAAAATTCTTCAAGGTTCAGGGTCACAGTTTCATTGGAGAGTCAATCAAAAATCAAAGTTAGGACTTAAAATAAACAATACCTTTTAAACCCATGAAATGGGTGACATATACGGGGCTTTAATATGCGATGCATTACGATGAAGTGAGCTTGCAGAGATTTTTATAAATATTTCAAACCTTCAAGATTGTAATCAATAATAAGTATACAACTTGATAAGATATATCGTTATAAAATAGTGTTAATCGCTCCCCAACTTTTGAGACTAATCCCTTTTGAGACTAATTCTAAAGCAATTCACATCTATTTATATACAGGTCAATAAACCAAGTCAACGGAAAACTACTTCCCTACTTATTTGTAAAGCATAAGGGTTATATTAGCTATTCACTATAATTGATAAAACATGTCTAAAACAGCTTCTCCAGCATTATACGAACTCATTCATAGTTTGACAAAAAGTGAAAAAAGATATTTTAAAATTTATGCTTCTCGACATACGATTGGTGAAGTAAACAATGGAATTCGTATTTTTGATTTTATTGATCAACAAAGTAATTTTGACGAAGAAGAATTAAGAGCATATTTTAAAGGAGAGGCTTTTCTGAATCAGTTCCCAATAACAAAAAATAGACTTTACGAACAAATACTCAACGCCTTAGATGCTTTTCACATTAAAAGTGACATTGAGGCTCAAATTAACCAAACATTACATAGCGCCAGAATTCTATATAGCAAAAGTTTATATGACCATGCGGAAAAAGCATTGGCCAAAGCAAAGAAACAAGCTATAAAGAACGAAAAGAGCACGTTATTGTTACAGATTTTAGACGTAGAAAAGAAAGTAATCGAAACAAGAGGCTACGCAAGGTCATCTAAAAACAAAATTTTAAAAAGCCAAAACAACAGTAGTCTTTTGATTCAACAGCACGCTTTTGGTAATAAACTTTGGCATCTTAAAGCTCAATTATTCATCCTATTAAACCAAAAAGGACAGGCACGTTCAGATGAAATGTTGGCACAATATCAGGATATTTATAAAACATATAAGGAGATTGAAATTCCTCACTCACTTTCCTTCTATCATCAATACCTACAGTTTCATTTTGAAAGTGCTTATCATTTTGCAATTGCGCAGCACGGAAAATGTTTAAAGTATCTAAGGTTAAACATTTTACACTTCAAAGAAAATCCGAATAAGATTACAAAGTTTGCTAATGAATATTTTTCCATTCTTACGAATACCATTCATATCCTGTCTAAATCACAAAGCACGAAAGAAATGGTAAGTTATCTGAATGAATTAAAAGGATTGGCCCATCAATTAAAATCAGCGAAAAATGAGGATTTAAAAATAAAATTATTCTCTAGCATCAACAGTATTGAGTTAAAAATGCTGAATCATCAGGCGAAATTTGAACACGCTATCCAACTTGTTTCAACAATTGAAGCAGGGTTAATTAAATATGATGAGGAACTAACGCCAGCTAGAAAAGCATATCTAGCTTTTAATATCGCTATTGCATATTTTGGAGTAAATGAATTTAATAAAAGCCTGAAATGGATCAATATGATCCTTAACAACAAATGCCTTGATCAAAAAGAAGACATCGTTTCTTTTGCACATTTGGTAAACCTCATCATTCATTTTGAATTAAAAAACAATGAACTTCTACCTTATGCCATTAAAAACACAAAACGATTTCTATCAAAAAGAAAAAGAACCTATACTTTTGAAACCGTATTTTTACAATACATTTCTAAAATCAACCAAGCCAATGACAAATATGAAATTGAACTTTATTTATCTAAGATTGAAACAGAGCTTTTAACATTAAAGAACGATCCTTATGAGTCCATCGCTTTTGATTATTTTGACTTTCATATTTGGTTGAAATCAAAAGTTAAAAACAAATCTTTTCAATTGATTAAACGAGAGGAGTTTTTAAAAGCAACAGCTTAATCAATGATTATCAAACTTTACCACAAGATAGGATTGCTCTGTTTTTCTTCTCCAATTGTTGTTTCAGGCCCATGCCCTGTGTAAACTAAAGTATCCTCTGGCAATGAAAACATTTTCTGGGTAATGGAATCTTTTAGTGTATTCAAATCACCTCCAGGTAAATCTACCCTACCATAACTACCTTTAAACAAAACATCACCATTGATCACCAATTTATCTTGAGGACTATAAAAAACAACGTGACCAGGAGCGTGACCAGGACAAAATATTACTTCAAAAGAAATCCCTCCAAAAGTAAGTTTTTCGCCCTCTTTTAGATAACGATCAGGCAAAGGGGATTCCTGAAACTCATTTAAACCATACATTTGAGCACTTCTACTCCCCATCTGCAAGGTCACCACATCTTTTTCATGTAAATATAAATCAACACCATATTCACGTTTCACAAAATCATTCCCCATGATGTGATCTAAGTGACCGTGGGTATTCAACAAAGCTTTTACTGTCAGCTCTCGTTTACTTATATAATTCTTAAGAAATTGTCTTTCTTCTTCAAAATAACAACCAGGGTCTATGATAACTACATTTTTGTCATCATCAATGGCGAGATAGGTATTTTCTTGAATTGGGTTAAAGGTAAACTTAACTATTTCCATTTTTATATTTTTTACTTTGAATCTAAGAAGCAATGTCTAGCCAAATTCATAAATTCATGTCAAAATTAGCATCTTTGTTGCGTAAATAAACATTAAATTCGTAAAAATGTGTTTTTTCGCTTATTATTGGATTATCTCTTATAAAAGTAGCGGCCTACCCATTTATGATAAAAAGAATAAACTACAATATTTTGAATAAAATGAACAACAAACAAGCATACGTAACAAAACAAGCAAATTCATTATATGACAAAGTAGTTGGCTATCGACAGCATTTACACAAACATCCAGAGCTTTCATACCAGGAACATAATACGATGTTATTTATTTCCGAACAATTAACCAAAATAGGCATTCCGCATGAAACAGAAGTAGCAGAAACAGGAATAGTTGCGATTATTCGTGGCAATCAACATGCACCTGAGCAACCTTGTATAGGATTACGGGCCGACATTGATGCGCTTCCCATCTTAGAAAAAAACAATGTACCCTATGCCTCCATTAACAAGGGAGTGATGCATGCTTGCGGACATGACGTTCACACTTCAGTTCTATTAGGAGCAGCGGAAATTCTTTTCAACATGAAAGATGAGCTAGAACATCCTGTTAAACTGATTTTCCAACCAGGCGAAGAAAAGAATCCGGGAGGCGCTAGTTTGATGATAGCAGCAGGTTGTCTTCAAAATCCGAAGGTAAAAGAAATGTATGCTTTACACGTGTTTCCTGATCTACCCGTAGGACAAGTCGGTACAAAAGCAGGTTTATATATGGCCTCTTGTGATGAAATTTATATTGATATAATAGGTAAAAGTGGTCATGGCGCAACACCTCATGAAACAATAGATAGCATTCTAGTAGGTGCTGAGATCATTACTTCATTACAGCAAATTGTAAGTCGAAAATGTGATCCGAAAATTCCATGTGTTTTAAATTTCGGTCATTTTGAGGGCTTAGGAACGACAAATGTAGTACCAGAAAAAGTGCACATCAAAGGCACATTTCGAACAATGAATGAAGAATGGCGCGCGAAAGCATTAGAGCAAATTGTAAAGCAAGCAGAGTTAATTGCAGAAGCTCATGGTGCTCAAGCAAAAGTCGAAATCAGTAAAGGATACCCATTTTTGGAAAATGATGTTGATCTCACTCAGAATTTTGTAAAGAAAGCTAATGATTGGCTAGGTAAAGAAAATGTTCATGATTTACCAATTCGTTTAACGGCTGAAGACTTTTCTTTTTATGCACAAGAAATTCCAACTTGTTTCTTTAGAATCGGAGTTCGAAATGAAGCTAACGGAATTATACACGGCGTGCATAACGCTCGTTTTGACATCGATCATGAAGCTTTAAAAACGGGAATGCAGATGATGGTTATGGCCTGTTTATAGAAAATTACGAACGGCTTTAGCCCTCAACGAAGTTAATTACGAATTATTTAATTACGAATTGTAGGCCTTGCGCAGAGTGAAATGAATCCGCCAGTAATCGGACAAGAGGGGAATGCAGATGATGGTCATGGCCTGTTTATAGCAAATTACGAACGGCTTTAGCCCTCAACGAAGTTACTTACGAATTATTTAATTACGAATTGTAGGGTTTGCGCAGAGTGAAATGAATCTGCCAGTAGTTGGATATGTTATTTACTTTATGGAAGTGGATGGATAACACTTCTCCTAAATACAACTGTGTGGAAACCCAATTACAAATTGTAGGCATAATGTTAAACGAAGTCAGTTTGGTCAAGCACTCTGATCATTTCTATATCTTTAACTTAAAAAAACAACCGCTTCAGTTGTACTGCAGCGGTATTTTTTTCAATAAACTATTTGTTGCTCTAGAATCAACAACAACCTCCTCCTGCACTTTCATTTGTTTCTTTGCTTTTTGAAAAAGGCAATTCCGTTCCACAATCTTGATAAATTCCGTAGTGAGTTGACCAATCACCAAAGAAGTCAAAATGCTTTGCGTAACGTGTATCGTTTAACATTCTATAGGTATTTCCGCAAACACTCATTATTTTTCCTTTTGGAAATTCATGGTGATTATCTAAATAAAATTTCTCTTTTTCGGTCGACAAACTCCCTTTATACCTAACCGCTTGTCCGTAATCTTCACAAAAATATTCTAAATGATCGATCTTAAATAAACGATAGGTTACGGAATAAAAATTAATGTTTCCTATCTTCTTCTCTAACTGTTTATTTTCTATTGTTATGGGTTCATCTTCTGCTACCCTTGGATCAGCAAATCCAGCTCTTTTAGCCGTTTGCATAAAATCGTTCCAATACAAGGCACCACTTAAACATTCCCCCCATAAAACTTGATCGTTTTGCAATTCTTTTGGAATTCTTCTATCAGAATAAACATCCGAAAAATACATTTCACCTCCGGGTTTCAATAATTTAAACGCATCTGCTAATACCTTATCTTTATTGGTCGCTAAATTGATAACACAATTAGATATTATTAAATCAAATGATTCGGGTGCAAAATTCAATTCATCTAACGTTTCAATATTCCCTTTTATAAATTCAACATTAGATCTCTCGAAACCAAACTTTTCCCGATGATATTCTAAGTGTTTATTAGCAACCTCCAGCTGCTCATCAGTCATATCAACACCAACTACAGATCCTGCCTCTCCAACAAGTTGTGCCGCAATGTAACAATCTCGTCCGCTTCCCGATCCTAAATCTAAAATACGTAAGCCGTCCACTTCCGATGGAATTGTCAAACCACAACCATAATATTTATCTTTAACTTCAGAATGAACATTGCTTAAGGCTGACCTAATTTCCTGTGGAGGTGCAACTGCTGTACAACAAGCATTCGTTTTTAAGTCAGTTGAACTTTGCAATTCTTTCCCGTAATAATCTTTTACGTTATCGTGTATTGTTGACATGTTTATTCTATTTTGCTGTGTTTATCATATTTGGTGAAAGCAGATTACAATAATTTCTGTGAATTCAACCTATTTAATTGGCCATTTCTGACATAAATTTAATACGCATTAAACGAAGTTCCTCTTCTGTGTAATCTCCATCAAATTCGTCATAAGCTTCATCTAAATCATCTGTTTCTGCTTCAGAGAAGTAATCATAAATTTCCTCTTGATTATCTTCATCTAAAATTTCATTGATATAATAATTGATATTTACTCGCGTACCCGAATTTACAATCATTTCAATTTCATCAACAATTTCTTCCATCGATTTCCCTTGTGAAGAACTGATATCTTCTAAAGGTAATTTTCTATCAATATTCTGAATCAATTGCACTTTTAAGCCAGACTTATTCACTAACGATTTTACAACCATATCTTGAGGACGCTCAATCTCATTGGTGGCAACATATTCCTTTATGAGGTTTAAGAATGGCGCGCCATATCTACGTGCTTTTCCTTGGCCAACCCCCTGTATATTTGTTAGTTCTTCTTTGGTAACTGGATATTGAAAAGACATATCCTTCAAACTTGCTTCTTGAAAAATCACAAACGGTGGAATTTCTTTCTCACGTGAGATTTGCTTTCTTAAATCGAGTAATGCTTGATAAAGAACATCATCAAAAGCATCTTTCATTCCACCACCACCCGTAACAATATCGTCATCTTCGTCTTGATTCGAATAATCGTGCTCTTTGACCAAAGTAAAAGAGCGCGGTTTTTCAATAAAATCATGACCTCGTTGAGTCATTTTAATCACCCCATAGGACTCAATATCCTTTGATATTAGTCCCTCAACTAAAGATTGACGAATAACTGCATTCCAAAACACTTTATCATGATCTTTACCTGATGCAAAATGCGGAAGTTGATTATGTTTATAAGATTTAATTTCTGTTGTTTCTTCGCCATTCAGGAAAGAACAAATATGTCCTGCACGTTGCATTTCTTTAAGTTCAATCACAGCATTAAGCAGTTTGACAACCTCGTCTTTTCCTTCTGTTTTCTCTTTTGGATTGCGACAATTATCACACATTTCAGAGCATTTTGAATCATCATATTCTTCTCCAAAATAATGCAATAAATATTTCCTTCTACAAATTGAGGTCTCTGCATAAGATACAATTTCAAACAATAATTGTCGGCCGATTTCCTGCTCTGCAACTGGTTTACCTTGTAAGAATTTCTCTAATTTTTCGATATCTTTATATGCATAAAAAGCTACACATTCTCCAACTCCTCCATCTCTTCCAGCTCTTCCTGTTTCTTGATAATAACTCTCTAGCGATTTTGGTATATCGTGATGAATTACAAATCGAACATCAGGTTTATCGATCCCCATTCCAAAAGCAATCGTTGCCACAATCACATCAACCTCTTCCATCAAAAAGGCATCTTGATGCTTGGCCCGTGTTGAGGCATCCATTCCTGCGTGATAACCTAACGCATTAATACCGTTTACCCGTAAAACTTCTGAAAGTTGTTCTACCTTTTTTCGTGATAAACAATAAATGATTCCAGATTTACCGCTCCTTTTTCGTATATATTTAATGATTTCTTTTTCTACATTCTTTTTGGGTCGTACCTCATAATACAGATTATCCCGATTAAAGGATGCTTTAAACACATCCGCGTCCAACATATTCAAGTTTTTCTGAATATCTTGTTGAACCTTAGGGGTCGCTGTAGCCGTTAAAGCAATGATTGGAACATCAGAAATGGCCTGAAAAATTTCTCTTAATCGGCGATATTCTGGACGAAAATCATGTCCCCATTCAGAAATACAGTGTGCCTCATCAATTGCAAAAAAGGAAATTTCGACAGATGTGAAAAAATCAATGTTAGCTTGTTTGGTCAAAGACTCTGGCGCTACATAAAGCAGCTTAGTCTTGCCTGATTTTATATCCTCCTTAACTTTCTTTGTTTCTGTTTTCGACAAAGAGCTATTTAAAACATGAGCAACCGAATCATCTTCACTCACATTTCTTATGGCATCAACTTGATTTTTCATTAACGCAATCAAGGGGGAAACAATTATTGCCGTACCTTCTGATATCAATGCAGGAAGTTGATAACACATCGACTTCCCTCCTCCTGTAGGCATGATAACAAACGTATTCTTTTTATTGAGAATACTATTAATGATAGACTCCTGATCACCTCTGAATTGATCGTATCCAAAATACTTGCGCAAGGCAAGATTTAACTCAGAAACTTCTGCAACTGACATATTAAAAAAATTTTCTCTTTTAAAGATATAAAAAAAAGCAACACGAATTTAAGGAATAACTAAATACTTGTCAAAATCTATCGTCATAAAGTATTTTAAACAAGATGAACCTCACATTTGCAAAGATGAAAAGACTTCAACATGTGCGAAAAGTGTTTCTTTTCCCGAAAAGACATAAATATTAAAATAAATACTTACAGAATAACTATCATTCTTTATGCAGTATTCTTGAACTTTGTGATTAGAACTGTATCTTTAAGGAATCTCAATAATTAACTAGTAATAAAAAATGTACATCCTAAAAAAAGTAGGAACAATTCCCCCACAATTATACCAGTATGGGTTTAATAAGATTTTTCTACCAAATCACCATTAACCCGAATTATTCACCAATCTTAAAGTTTAAGAATATTAACATTTGTAAGTCAGTATTTTAACTGTATTTCCTGTAAAATTTGAGAAACCCATTTTTGGGTATTTGTGTATTTGTAAGATTTTGATTTAATTTTGATCTATTCGTCGTTACAAGCCCCGCGAAATATACATATATTACTTTAGGTCTTGTGCCTAGAATAGATTTAAAATTAAATGCATGAATAATCCGGGTTAAGTTCTTCAAGTTTTAAAAATCCTCAGACAATAATTTTTGCTTCAATGCATATATGCGACTGTTTTAACATGTAAAACTGAATGATATAAAAGCGGAAATCAAAATTAGAATGTACTTTTATAAGAATATTATTACAACATAAACAACCTATATTCTTTTAGGCTGTCCATTGATTATTGACAATTGCCTTTAGCTGATAGCTATTATTTTGCTCTTCAATTACGAAAATCAATGCTCGCCAATCTAAAAAACCTTCCTTAGAGGGCGGTTTGTAAAAACTAACATATTTCGCTGCCGGAAAAACCTCTTGAACATTGTGCAATTCTGATCCATAAGCCATAGGCTTTTCATCATACACTTGTACTTCCACATCCTCGTCTTCCCAATTAAAAGACAGAACAAACTCAGCAAGATATTCGGATTTTCTTTTTAGAATTGTGTCTCCTCGAGCATCGTAAATCCCCCAAGCATAAACGGTTTCATCTTCAATTAGCATGTCTGCAACCGTAAATTTCTTAACCATTTGTTGATCTATAAAAGCATACGGAGAAAACATCACTGGTGCGTCTATCCATTTTTCAGCAGCAACTACATCTCCATTTTCTATGGTTTTTGCGCAAAACTTCGCAAATTCAACAACATTATCAAATTGTACTTCATGCATTGTATCCTCCTTTAACGAAGGCGTCTCATTCACTTGCTCTCCTGATGATTCATCTTGTTTCGAAGACGCTAAACTTCCCTCTTGATCCCCCAAACTACGACTGTCATCACTACCTCTGTTCTCACAAGCCGTAAACGCAATAACCAACAGACCTAAAAATATATTTTTCATCATTGTTTAATCAGTTTTTTAACTACAATTGTATTTTCTAAATTAATTAAAACGTTGTAAGACCCAGCAGCAAAACTACTAATATCAATCGTTTGCGCTTTTATCCCAGGTGTTTCTTCAAAAACAAGTTGTCCTTTTTGATCATAAATAGAAACTACTGCTTGAGAAGGTAAGTTTTTTAACTCCACTTGACTAACCGATGGATTAGGATATAAGCTTACCTGTTCAAGCATCTCAGTTGTTGCTCCTAAATTACCATTAGCATACAGTTGACCATCACTAGAAACAGTTGACGTCAAGCCTGCATCGTTTTCTGCTTCTACGGTTATGAAATAAACAATATTATAAATTGGATTTGTTAAAACATGAGACAATACATCACTTAAGCCGTTATTTGTCCAAGCCATAACATCATCAGCACCTGCGCTTGTTCCAACAGCAACTTTATAATTAACCACACCTGAATGCGGATCGTTAATCGCCCCCCAATTCCCATTAATAGTTGGCTGATAAATAGTATCCACATCACTCCCTGTACCATCATTTACCTGAAGATTTTCTGGAGCTGTCCAATCGACATCGAAAGTTTCAGCGCTAATTGTAGAAATATTAAACATATTATCTTTTACAATAGATTTTACCCTTGCCGAACTTGTCGTTGGATTGGGATTTTGCTTTCGCACATCATTTGTATCTGCATCTCCAATTAATATATCAGCTTCTGGATAACGAGAACGATAAACAGTAAACTCATCTACTTCCATGATAGCGTTTCCTGAACGAAAAGAGACGTGAGAACCGGTAGATAATGGGTCAGGATCAACATACGTCCCTACAAGCACATTATCAATATACACTTGCATTTTACCTGTAATTCGGTCAAAACTTAATTTAAAATCATAAGTTACACCTGCATCAATTTGTTGAGGCTCATCAATTAATGGCGGTCCAAAAGTATTATTTTCTACTTTATAAAACTGGACGGCACTATCATCTACCCTAAACCAAATAAAATAAGAATCGCCTCGTTCCTCTCCAGTTGGGTCATTACATAAAATATACAGCCCGCCTCTTCGGTTTCCTGGTGTTCCATCAAAACTACCTTTCCAATGGTATAAATAATTATTGGACAATTCTTGATTTAATGGCATATAGATATTCGTATTATGAATTGTATCTGCAACTTGCTTAAGCACACCATTGTTTTGCTCCCAATATCCAGTTTCAGATGTCCAAGCTGAATTAATTGCCACACTTTCAAAATCATCATAGATAAATCCTCTTTTTGGATTCGCTGTCCACGAACCATTTGACAAATATCCTACATGATAAAGAGCTTTTTCAACACCAGAACCATTCTGATTGTCCTCATCTGTAAATACTACCTCAAAATCTTCAGTTTTCCATCCTGTATTTGGTTCTACCAAGGTAGATGGTGCTATCTCGTCTGGTGGTGTAATCGGAACAGATGTATAAGTTGCAGCCCAACCCGATCTTCTGGTCGCACAATCTGATCGAAACTCAAGCAATAAACTCCCTCCGGAAGATGTTATTGAACCTGGACTAGTTGTTCCCGTATACTTACCAATAAGCGGTGCATTTGTTGTGCTTCCATCATAAATAAATAAGTGATCCCAACCTGACTCCAGGTTAAAGGAAGAGAAACTCAAAGTTATTGAAGTAACATCTGTTGGTTGAATGAGCCACAATTCTCGCTCATCATTACCATAGTTACCTGAAGTTCCTCCAGAATCATAGATACTTCCACTAGCTGCCGTTACAGGAGTAGCTGTTGCAGGCGCATTCACTAGTTTATAATACTTTTCCCAGTCCCAATTTATTCCAGGGTCTGTATGTGACTGATTTGGGAAATGCTGATGTCCTTTTATACGTGTACAACCACCTAAAGTATTCGTACCGTGAGTCGAAGCTCCATAATATGTCCTCTGAGGAATAAGCTGCGAGTCATATCCTTTTGTTGTTATATGTTTAGTCAATGCAGCTGAACTTTGATACATTGCATTAGTATACCAATGGCTTTGAGAAATCCACCCCTCATGTTCATAACCGATTGAATAAGGGTTTGAATTTCCAACATGCCAACCTTTTTTATATTCTTCAAGCATTTGTGTAATCTGCCCATCACTCGAACGAATAACATAATGGTAAGAAACATTAGCACTACAATTTTGCGCCCAAGAAATAGCCCCTGCATAAGACCCTTGAATGGTATGAATAGTAATTGAGGTAATAGATGTCTCCCTTGAACTATAATTACATGATGGTGTAGAAACCCAAAGTGCAGGTCCATAACCAACAGATTTTGTTAACATTCCTTTATTGGGTTGATAAGATAATCCAGTTTTAGTTTCAATACCACTTGCTGTAAAATTAACTTGCTTAGCAGATAAAACTTTAACATTCTCTACTCCAAACACATTATTCAATCTCAATTTATGTTTATTAAATCCATGTTCATTAGCAAAATCTGCATCATTCAAGTAGCGCATCATCTCAAAAACCTGTGCATCGCGGGCGTAAAGGTTTACTTTTCCTGAATCTGGTATTTCGGAAAGCTGGGTAAAAACTTCATATATCTTTTCTCCTTGAGTAGGTGCTGAACTTTCAAGGTACAACTGCTCAAAAGCTGCTGCATAAGCTTTTATCTGTAAAGCAATGTTATTTTTCTGCTCCGCAACTGATATATTTGACAATTGAGCGATGTATTTTCCATTTTCATAAAAATAATTTGCTCCATCATCAAAAACTCCCATAACACCATACGGTTTAGGCATTCCTGTACAGGAGGCTGCAAAGGATTCATCAATATTTTGCATGTGGGTTCTCGTCCACGCAACGGTTTCTAAAACACCCTGCGGCACATTAGGATGCGCTTGATAAGCTTGATTAAAAGGCAACGTTTGTCCAATAGAAAAAAAGGACAACATAAAGACTGATAGTAGCAATAAAGTTTTCATAGTATATGTTAAAAACTAGTTTCACGTTGTTAATTTAAACAACATTAGACTACAAATGTGTTAAAATTAATTTTATTTATAAAGTAATTTATCAATATTTTTAAGGTGACTAATTAAAAAACCAGCTCAATCATATTGAAAATAAGTCAAATCTGTAATAAACATACTCAATTAATGGTAGACTTTTACTATGAATTTAAAATAAATTTTAAAACCGGCACAAAAAGGACATAATACCAAAAACTAAGAAAGGTCATTTTTCGGTACTTAATTGTCAATTTCTTTATTTAGAATGAATAAAAATACTAAATTTGAGGGTCAAATAAGCAATTATGGAAATTACACGAGATAAAGTTTTAGAAGCATTGGGAAATGTAATCGAACCAGATCTTAAAAAAGATATAGTATCACAAAATTTAATTGAAGAATTACAAATTGACGGAAACAAGGTTTCACTTAACGTTAATGTAGTAAATCCGGCAATGCATGCTCGCAAAAGGATGCAAGAAGCTGTTGCTTTCACTTTAAAAAGAATTTTAGGCGATGATATAGAAGTAGAGACGAGTGTAAAAGGAATGTCTTCAGAGGCCAAAGGTTCAAGAAGGAAAGTTTTACCAGAAGTTAAAAACATTGTTGCTATTGCATCAGGGAAAGGAGGAGTTGGTAAGTCAACTGTTACGGCAAACTTAGCAGGTGGTTTAGCAAAAGCTGGTTACAAGGTTGGAATTGTCGATGCAGACATCTATGGTCCATCGATGCCTACAATGTATGATGTAGTAGGTGAACGGCCAGCTTCAATCAAAGTTGATGGAGAAACGAAAATGTCTCCTGTTATGTCTTATGGAATATCCATTATGTCGATTGGTTTTTTTACAGAGCAAGACGACGCTGTAGTTTGGCGTGGTCCGATGGCGTCAAAAGCACTAACACAAATGTTTACAGACACCCATTGGGGTGAATTAGATTATTTACTTATTGACTTACCTCCAGGGACAGGAGATATTCACTTATCACTGGTTCAAAACATTCCTTTAGACGGTGCTATAATTGTATCTACACCTCAAGAAGTTGCTTTAGCTGATGCACGAAAAGGTGTAAATATGTTCCAATTAGACACCATAAAAGTTCCTATCGTTGGATTAATAGAAAACATGTCTTGGTTTACGCCAGAAGAATTACCAGAATATAAATACTACATTTTTGGTCGTGACGGTGTTAAAAACTTGGCAAAAGGGATGAATCAAAGATTTTTAGGACATATACCACTTGTACAAAGTGTCAGAGAATCAGGAGATATCGGTCGACCAGCAGTAATGCAACAAAACACAGTTGTTTCTGAGGCTTTTGATGATTTAGTTCGTAAGTTTGTAGAAATAACCAAGTAAATTAAAGAGATGGAAAAGGGAAATGAAGTATTAGTAAATACTGTAAATGAAGCACTGACACAATTGCGACCTTTTTTAGAACAAGATGGTGGCGATATGGAGTTAGTAGAAATTACAGATGACATGATTGTTCGGGTAAAATTACTTGGTGCTTGTAAAGATTGTTCGATGAGTGCAATGACTTTAAAGGCAGGTCTTGAAGAAGCAATTAAAAAGGTAGCACCTGAAGTTCAAAAGGTAGAAGCTGTGGAAGAGAGTCAAACTTTATCCTAAAAAATGTTAGGTTTTAATCATGCGCTGAGAGGTCTTTTTAACATAATAAAGTCCGAGCGAAATTTTAAAATACAGTTTTCTATTTTCCTTGTCGTTTTATGCATGGGTTTTTATTTTAAAATTGAAACTTTGGAGTGGTTAATTATTATTTTGACTAGTGGCGCTATACTCTCTTTAGAAATCATAAATTCAGCCATTGAAAAAACCTGTGATCTTATAAGCCGGGCAAACCATCCAGAAATAAAAGTAATTAAAGATATTTCCGCAGGTGCAGTTCTCTTGCTATCTATTTTCGCAGTAGTTGTTGGCTTGATTATTTTCATCCCTCATTGGCTTGCGTATTAATCCGATTCATAAAACATCCTAGTTTTTTTTATTATTACAACTGTAAAAACTTAATCCATCTTCAACTACAATAACTAAAAAATCCTTATCTTGGAACAAAATAAATTACTATGAAAAAAATACTAGTTCCAACAGATTTCTCTGAATACGCATTAAACGCCGCCAAATTAGCAGCATCTATAGCCAAGAAAACGGATACTCGAATCTATTTTTTACACGTTGTTTCTATGCCCGTATATGAGACAGGTGTTATTCCAGGACAATCAAGACAGGATGTAGCTGAAGGTTTGTTTATCTTAAAAAAAGTAAAGATGGACTTTGAAAAGCTATTGAATGAAGACTTTTTAAAAGGAATAAACGTAGCTACAGCCATACAATATGATGGTGTTTATGAATCTGTAGTGAGCCAAGCAGACAAACACGATATAGATTTAATCGTAATGGGAACACATGGTTCCTCGGGATATGTGAATGATTTCTTT
Source organism: Brumimicrobium salinarum (assembly GCF_002844555.1). Taxonomy (GTDB): domain Bacteria; phylum Bacteroidota; class Bacteroidia; order Flavobacteriales_D; family Crocinitomicaceae; genus Brumimicrobium; species Brumimicrobium salinarum. The sequence goes on along the minus strand of NZ_PJNI01000017.1, from coordinate 27,379 downwards.
ATTGGAAGCAATACTGATAAAATCGTTCGACTTTCAGAAACACCAATTATAACTACTAGAGAAGAAGTAACAAACACAACATTTGACAAAGTAGTTTTTGCCAGTGATTTTGGAGAAGGAGTAGCACAATCTTTCCAAAAAATTGCTGAAATGGCTACCATATTAAAAGTAAAAGTAGAACTCGTACGGGTAATTACTGGCGATGATTTCTTCTACTCGGCTCCAATGCTCGATTCCATGGAGGTTTTTGCGAAAGAAAACGGACTAGTGAATTATGATTGTCATGTTTTTGCTTCCGAGACTGTACAAAGTGGAATTAATGAATTCGCACAACGTGTAAATGCAGATATGGTAATGACAGTTACACATGGAAGACGAGGGTTGGCACGCTTGTTTAATGGTTCTATTACGAGTGATATTATGAAATCAAGTCCATTACCCGTAATGTCTGTTAGGGCACATAAAAAATAGTTAATTGATTCTGTGGACATTGCAAAAATACTGAATATTTTTTTAGTTTTTTTTCTTTAAAGCTTGCTTGTAAACAAAAAATATCTCTATATTTGCACTCGCAGTCGAGCAAATGCTTTTTACAAAGCAAGAAATTGAAATAAAAATTTTAAATATATTATTCCTCCTTAGCTCAGTTGGTTAGAGCATCTGACTGTTAATCAGAGGGTCCTAGGTTCGAGTCCTAGAGGAGGAGCAAAAGTGAGCTTGTCGTTTTTACGGCAGGCTCTTTTTGTTTATAATCATTTCATCCCTTCGGGATTATTGGGATGCAAAGCGTTTGCTGAAGTGTCACCGCGGCAAAGCCGGGTTTGTCTAGCGTTATAATCATTTCATCCCTTCGGGATTATTGGATATTGGATTTATATTCATTTCATCCCTTCGGGATTATTGTAAGTATATAGCTTGATGGTCAAAATCCTTTGAAAGTATTATTAATCTCTACTCAACCTTTTAGACAAATCCTAAAACCCGAACCACCAACTGGCAATTGAAAAATAAATCAAGTAACTATACCGATTAAAACACCATCATCACCAATAACAGGCAATGCAACTCGGTCGTAATCTTTGAACACCTTTATGGCAACTTCTTGGTCTTCCTTGGCATTTAGGGCGATAAAGTTATCATCGATTAGCTCTGCAATTTGTTTTTGCGGATCTGCTAGAAGTAATGACTTTATTTTTAAATCGTCAATAAGTCTCCACTGTTCATCAACAACATAAATGACGTTTATAGTTTCTGAATTTTGACCGTATCTTCGTATATGCTTAAATGTATCATCAACCGTAAAATTTGGACGAACTGCGACATACGCTGTTGTCATTAATCGACCAATACTGTCTTTGGGGTAACCTAAAAGTTGATTAGTAATTTTCCGTTGTCCCAAAGAAAGATGTTGAATCAATTGTTGCGCAATTTCACTCGGCAATTCAGATAAGAACGCAGTTCTATCATCAGGCTGAATGTCATTAAGCAACTGTGCAATTTTATGTGCATTTTCAGCTAAACCTTCTATAATTTCATGTTGGTGCTCAAGAGAGAGGAGTTTGAATACAGATTTGGTCTTCTCATTATTGAGTAAACGGAAAACAACAATTTTATCTCTTGTTAAAAGATCTTCAAACAGTTCAGCCAAATCAAAAGCTTCTACATTTTTGACTCTTAACTTAAGTGCTTTCCATTGCTTTGAATTTAACAAAGCAAGAACATCTTTCCTTAACTTTTCTTTTCTACGATCCATACACGATCAAAATTAACTCAGAAACTGTGAGGCAAACATCAAATCAGTTACACTACAATGCATGCCATAAATATTCTTGCAAAAGATACTAAAAAGGAAGTGGTAGCACAATATCAGTTCAAAATTAATCGAAAAAGGTGTAATTTCTCAGCTCTAAAACCATAATGAAGTTTGTGGCTATATTTTGAATAAGAACATCATTTATCAACATTGTTTCATCGTGATAAATTACCTGGTATTGCGTTATGAAATCATCATTTTTAAACACCTCTTTCTTTACTAAATTCTCATAATCATCGTATTCAAAAACATAGGTTTTATTTTGAAAGTTGGGTGAATTAGACCTAACTTTTATTGAATCAATCAGATTTTTTTCATTATAAGAATAGAAAGTTGTTTTGGTATCTGAAGTTCTAATTAACCTTTCGACTTTAGAAGTAACAAGACCTAAGTCATCATAATAGGTGAAAACATGTTTATAAGGAATTCCATAGCTATTATAAATCGTTCTTTTTTGCTGACCATCATAGTCTTCGTATGAGGACTTTTCAGCTGAAACGGAAAACTCTCTACCCAATTTAAAATTAGTTGCACTTATTTCATTTCTATTTAGGTTCCTACGGTATTCTTCATTTATTACCCTGTTTTTTTCATCATAAGCGTATATATAGGCATAAAAACCATATTGATCTTTTTGTCTAAGTGCAACAAGGTTTCCATTATCATATTCATATAAACTAACCAATGTATCTTGACCATTGGCGACTTGTCTGCTCTCCAATTGACGAACGAGCTGCCCCTTTTCATTAAAAGTATATTCTCTAAAATAATCAGTCTCCCGAAGAATATCCCCTAGTTTATAATGAATAAAACCACCTGAAATGGTTTTTATCTTATTCTTACGTATAATTTCCTCATTAAAATATGGTCGATCCGTAAAAGCTTCTCCTGTTTTATTATTTAGCAATTGTCCATTTACATTTAAAGAAACACCTAAACATAAAGAAAGAAGGAACATTACAAAACTTGTAAAAAAGTCATTTTTCATTTGCGAAAATTTTAAAAAAAAGACCTCTGCCGAGGTATAAGCAGAGGTCTTTTTAAATAATTATATATTTAATTCAACGATTAAAACAAACAATTATTTGGCTAATTCTTCTTTAACAATTGTAGAAATCATTTTTCCGTCGGCTTTACCTGATAAATCTTTGGTAATTACACCCATAACTTTACCCATATCTTGAGGACCAGACGCACCCACTTTTTCAATTGTTTCCTTGACTTTTCCCCTCACCTCATCTTCGCTCATCATTTTAGGCATGTAAGCTTCTATAATTTTGGCTTCAAACAATTCTGTTTCCGCTAGGTCTTCTCTTCCTTGTTCTACATAAACACGATGTGCATCCATTCTTTGCTTGTGCAATTTAATGATCACCTTGTTTTCTTTTGCTTCATCGACCTCCCCCTTTCCAGAAGTGGCTTCATTAAGCAGTTTTGCTTTTATATCCCGTAATGCACCTAGTTTCTCTTTGTCTTTGGCACGCATTGCGTCCTTTATATCTTGATTGATTTGCGTTGTTAAACTCATTATTTAAAAAATTAATCTACGTTATCGTGAAGAAAAGAATTCGTTCCTCGAAGCGTTGTGTTATTATCATCTTTATTTGGATCAGTAGCTTCAAATCTAGAAGTACTTTCTTCTGAAGAATGCGGTGTGTCCTCCAAATCTATTTTTCTTCTTTTGAAAGCTGGTTCTCTTTCTAATTCATTCAATCCTTCAGCACTATTTAAGTGAGAAGTATATTTACGAATTCTATCCATCCTTTCTTGTGTTCTTCGCTGTTGTTCCTCCTGCGTAACCTCTTGACTTTGGGTATTTCCTTCAAAAGCGTCTTCGACCTCCATTTCATCATCTAGAAAGTAACGTTTAACAGTTTCCTTAGTTTTCTGTTTATCTTCCTCGTTTGTTGAACGTTCTTCACTAGATGTCGACTCACTAGGATTGATTGGCTTTACATTCCAATTCATGGTCGACGATTCCTCCGTTTCGCTTTGCGTTGGCGCTTCTTTCTCTTCAGATTTTATGTATGGTTCATCTTCAGGAGCTTTATATTCATTTTTTGCTGTAGCGTTAGTCAAAGGAGTTTTGATTTCTTCTTTATTTTCATCTTCCAAAACCTTCACCTTTTTCTCTGGTGCTTTTTCAAATCCTGTAACAGGTGACTGATTGAATCCTGTTGCAATAATGGTAACACTCAATCCTTCTCCTAAAGATTCGTCATAGCCATGTCCCCAAATCACATCTGCTGTTGAGCCAGCAGCATCTTGAATATAATCTGTAATGTCAGAGATTTCATCCATTAACACCTCATTAGAACCATAAGTTATATTCAGCAATACGTATTCTGCTCCTTCAATATCATTATCGTTCAACAAAGGAGAGCTTAATGCAGCTTGAACAGATTCAATAGCACGGTTTTCACCTTCAGAAACTGCAGATCCCATTACCGCAACTCCACTATTTTTCATAACCGTATTAACGTCGTTAAAGTCAACATTTATAGCTCCTGTTACAGAGATAACATCAGCAATACCTTTTGCAGCTGTTGACAAAACATCATCTGCCTGAGCAAAAGCATTCCCTAAGGTTAGATTTCCTGAAATTTCTCGTAAACGTTCGTTATTTATAACCAGTAAAGTATCTACGGACTCTCTCATCGTTTCAAGTCCTTCTTCAGCTTGTTGACGTCTTTTTCTTCCTTCAAAATTAAAAGGAACGGTTACAATTCCTACCGTTAAAATCCCTAATTCTCTTGCAACTTTGGCAATTACGGGTGCTGCACCTGTACCAGTACCACCACCCATTCCTGCTGTTACAAAAGCCATTTTGGTATTTTTTGATAACAGTTCTTGAATATCTTCAATATTTTCTATAGCTGCATTCATTCCTATTTCTGGAATAGAACCAGCTCCACGCCCTTCTGTCAATGAAGGACCTAATTGTATTTTTGTAGGGATTGGAGAAATATCAAGCGCTTGTTTATCGGTGTTGCAGACAATGAAGTCTACACCATCAATTCCTTGATTATACATGTGATTTACAGCATTACTTCCTCCACCACCAACACCAATAACTTTGATGATTGACGAATGACCATTTGGGATATCAAATTCCATATTCTTGTTATTTATTGGTTGCTAATTAATTATACTTCTTCTTCGAACCAGCTTTTTCCTTTTTCAAGCAACTTATCAAAGAAAGAGCCTTTTGTTCTTTCTGAATGAGATTTTATTGCTGCTGCTGATCGGTTCTTTCTCGCATTTGATTCAAAACCTTTCAATACCAAACCTACACCAGTAGCGTACATTGGACTTGTTAGAGCTTCTTCTGTCTCGGGTGTTCCTAAATGCTCATTAGGATATCCAATACGAGAGTTCATGCCTGTAACAAATTCGAATAGTTGATTTATATTATTCAACTCTGCTCCTCCGCCCGTAACAACAATTCCTCCAATTAATCTCTTCTCATAACCAGAGTTTTTAATCTCATAATATACGTGTTCAATAATTTCTTCCATTCGAGCCTGAATAATACCCGACAGCGCTTTGATGGAAATCTCTTTCGGTTCTCTACCTCTTAAACCAGGTATACAAACCACTTCATTCTCTTGACTTTCACTAGATAGCGCGCTACCAAACTTTACTTTAAGGGCTTCGGCTTGACGCTGTAAAATTGTACAACCCTCTTTTATATCGTCTGTAATCACGTTCCCACCAAAAGGTATAACGGCAGTATGTCGGATAATTCCTTCATGAAAAATAGCAATATCAGTAGTTCCACCTCCAATATCTACTAAAACTACACCCGCCTCTTTTTCTTCATCTGAAAGTACCGCAGTTGCACTTGCTAATGGTTCTAAGATTGTCTCTTCAACTTCAAGATCTGCTTTAATTATACATTTTTGTATATTCTTTGCTGCTGCAATTCGCCCAGTAATGATATGAAAATTAGCTTCTAATCGCACACCAGACATTCCGATAGGATCAACAATTCCTTTTTCTCCATCAACAATGTATTCTTGAGGTAGAACATGAATGATTTCTTCACCAGGCTCCATAACCAGCTTATACATATCATCAATCAACGCGTCGATATCTGCTTGCGAAATTTCTTCTTGATTTGAATTTCTGGTGTAAATTCCGCGGTGCTGCAAACTTTTAATGTGCTGACCTGCAATTCCAACATTAACCACACCGATTGTTAAATCTCCATCAACATTTTCTTGAGCTTGCCTTACTGCTTCCTTGATGGATTGAACTGTCTTTTCAATATTTGAAACCATTCCTCGTAAAACACCGTGCGATTCCGTTTTGCCCATAGACAAAATTTCGATCTTTCCATGTTCGTTTTTACGTCCAACAAAACACGCTATCTTCGTTGTTCCAATATCAAGTCCTACAATAATTTCTGACATCTTATTTATTTTTCTTTGCTACAATTTGATCTTTAAATTTCAAATTGATGGATTCATATCTACTCCAACCTTCATAAGGAATCACTTCATCATAAAAAGTGGTTAATTTTTCAAACTTATCTTTCACCATCTCTTCAGATTCTGCAGCTCCAAAAATAATACGGTGATTTCCTACCCTTGGAATCAACACGAATTGATCTGACTGGGTATAATGAACCTGAACAATTTGCGCATTATAAAAAGCATCATTACAAACATACGCTGAAATACGATAGATTTGATCCATCTTCAATTTAGTTTTCAAACTGTCATTGTTAATTAATTCATCGTAACCAACCTCATCACTCATGAGTTGTTCCAAACCTGTAAACGCAAGTATTTTTGGTTTTGAATAGGGTGATAATCGCATTAATTCATAATTGTTATCAATATAAAAATCATCAATTTCATTAGCCATTACCCTCGCAACTGGACGCCGAGTTGTCAAATCAATATGCCAACCCGTTCCTAATTCCATATAAACATCTGCAGAAAGTACTTCGTTCATACCTTCAATATACTTTTCAATTGCAGTAGTTTGTAAATCAATTTTTTTTATTCCATCTCGAAAAAGCCCTAAAGTATACAACTCCCGAAGAAGCTCAGCCTCTGTCAACAAGGAAATTCCATCTTGCACTTTTAAATCAATAATGGGCTGTTCCATCACTTGCTGGTTCAACTTTCTATCTGCTGCGACAAGCAAAAATACAGTTCCTGCAAAAATAATTGACAATATGATAATCTTAAGTAACTTCATGAGGACAACATACTTTTAATGGGGTTTACATATTGACTGATATCGCCTGCTCCAACAGTTAAAACTACCCCGTTCTGAACCTTTTCCAGCCATTCAAACATCATTTTTGCATTTCCAAATTTAGCGTTTGACGGTATTAACGTACTTAATGCTTCACTGGTAACACCTTTAATAGGTAGCTCTCTTGCAGGGTATATAGGCAACAGGTAAACATAATCAGCAGTTCCCAAAGCCTCTGCAAACTCATCCATAAAATCTTGGGTTCTCGAGTATAAATGTGGTTGAAAGATTAAATATATAGGAGATTCAGGATGTAGCAATCGAACAGAAGTTATTAACCCTTTTATTGCAGTTGGATGATGGGCATAATCGTCGATATAAGTTATTTTTTTTTGGGAAAGAATATACTCAAAACGACGTTTTACACCTTTAAAATTACCGATTGACATCTTTACTTCTTCTACACTTAGTCCTATTGTATCACATAAAGCAATAACTGCAAGTGCATTTTCTGCATTATGAACCCCAGGCAAACCCAGCACGATATTACTAAAGTCACCATAGGGTGTTTTTATATCCATTACAAATCTTGAATCTTCAACCCGAAGTTTGACACCCTGATAATCAACCACTAATTCATCTCCAACACCATAAGTTATTATTTTAGCTTTAGCATCAAGTTGAACACTGTGATGTAAAACGATACTACCTTCTGAATGAATTAAGTTGGCATAATCTTGAAACGCATCCTTAAACTTTGATGTATCTTCATAAATATCAAGGTGATCTGCATCAACAGATGTGATAATAGATGAAAAAGGTGTTAACTGATGAAAACTGCGATCGAATTCATCAGCCTCTACCACCATCCAAGGACTGTTTTCATTGATCACAAGGTTTGAATTAAAATCTGAACTAACCCCACCTAGAAAAGCATTGCACTTTTCGGCTGAATGAGATAAGACATGCGCCAATAATGTTGAAGTAGTCGTCTTACCATGTGTTCCTGCAACACCTAGTGTTTTAAAATCCTTAGAAATTTCACCCAAAACCTGAGCCCGTTTTCGCAGCGTAAAACCTTTCGCTTCTAATACTTTTAATTCTTTTAAAGACTTTGGAACAGCAGGAGTAACCACAACTAAAGTATCTTTCGGTGTACCGACGATAGACTCAACTTTTTCTCCCATATCACTTGTATGAATTGCTATTCCTTCAGCCATCAAATCCTTTATCAATGGTGTAATGGTTTTATCATAACCCGCTACTTTAAATCCTTTAGTGTGAAAATAGCGTGCTAATGCAGACATTCCGATTCCACCGATGCCTAAAAAATAGATATTTGAGAATTGAGTACTTATCACTTTACACAATTTTTAACAACATTAACAATGCGTTCATCTGCATTTCTAATGGCTTTCAACTTTATATTCTCTGCTAATTGCATTCGTTTTTTTTCATCGTTAAACAATGCAATTACTTCTGGAAAGAGCTCTTTTCGTGCAACCGAATCTTTTATCAAAATAGCTGCATCATCTTTTACCAACGCCATAGCGTTTTTCGTTTGATGATCTTCTGCCACATTGGGGGATGGTACCAAAATAGTTGGTTTACCAATAATACACAATTCTGAAATAGCAATTGCTCCCGCTCTTGACACGATCAAATCTGCAGCAGCATAAGCCAATTCCATTCGATTAATAAATTTACATAATACCACCCCTTCAAGCTGCAATTCATCGGTAATTGTTTTCATCTCTTCATATTGGTAACGTCCACATTGCCAAATCAATTGATAATTATGTTTTTGCAATTCATTTAAGTGATTCACAAAACTCTCATTCAGGGTTTTTGCACCTAAACTTCCACCTACAACAAGAATTGTTTTTTTATCTGGACTAAGTCCAAAAAATGAATATCCTTCAGTTCTTTTACCCTCAATTTCAACCACAGATTGGCGCACAGGATTTCCTGTTAGTTCAATTTTTTCTTTTGGAAAGAAACGTTCTAAATTTTCATAAGCAACACAAACTTTAGAAACTGTTTTCGATAAGATCTTATTGGTTTTCCCAGGGAATGAATTTTGCTCTTGCACAATTGTTGGTATTTTCAGCATGCTTGCAATTTTTAACGTAGGCGCACTTGCATAACCACCGACACCAATAACTACGTCTGGATTAAACTTTTTAATTATTTTTCTTGCCTTAAACAAAGAAGCAATAATCTTAAATGGAAGCGTTAGATTTTTCAGAGTTAAACGACGTTGCAGACCGCTAATCCACAGCCCAACAATTTCATAACCAGCTTCAGGAACTTTAGTCATTTCCATTTTCCCTTCAGCACCAATAAAAAGAATTTCAATATTTGGAAATTCTTTTTTCAACTGGTTTGCAATTGCAATAGCTGGAAAAATGTGTCCACCCGTTCCACCACCTGATATAATCACTTTTTTAATTTCCATTTTTTACTTCATTTTTCATTGCACTTACATCCTTTCCGTTTGTTTCATTCTTTCTTGCAATGGCCAACACAATCCCTAAAGAAATACAACTCATCACCATTGCAGACCCACCCATTGCAAGAAAAGGCATGTTTTGACCCGTTACCGGCATAAGTCCAGTACAAACAAACATATTAACTAGTGCTTGAGATAATAACAGCAGTCCAATTCCGATAGATAAGTAAGTTTCAAAAAGATGCTTAGCGTTTAATCCAATTTTAAGAATTCGGTAAAATAGAATCAAATATAAAAAGACAAGAAGTATAGCACCAATCAAACCAAATTCTTCAACAAATGAAGAATAGAAAAAATCAGCATAAGCTTCAGGTGTGTAGTGCTTCAAGTCTCCGTCTCCAACTCCAACACCAGTATATCCACCATTATGGATCGCTAATTTCGCATTAATGGCTTGCATGTTTTCAACCGATGCACCACCTTCTCCATAGGCTTTAAAAAAGCGATTCATCCAGGTATCAAAACGCGGTAATATATTCATTGCAGGAAGTGCTAAATGTAAGAGTACAAAAAGCAATAAGCCAAGGAGTCCAATCCCAATTCCTCCCAATAATTTAGAAAGTGGAAATTTCCCAATAAATAATATTAATAAAGAAACAAGAAAAATGAGAGCAGCAGTAGAAAAGTTATCTTTTGCAATCAGGGCACAAATTAATAAGATAGGGAAAATGACTTTAAACAAACTTTTCTTCCACGAATCAAAAGAGTCTTTATTTGTGATGAGCCTTCGAGACAAAAAGATAACCAATGCTAATTTCGCAAAATCAGAGCTTTGGAAAGTTAAACCAATGATAGGAATACGCACCCAACGCGAGGCATCGTTTACTCTCACCCCAAAAAAGAAGGTAAATATTAACAATCCAATGGCCAGATAAAAGATAAATTTAGAGAGTCTTTCAACATATTTCGGATCTTGCCGGTGGATCCAATACATGGCCGAAAAACCAATTGCAATATAAATAATATGTTTAAACAAATATCCAAAAGGAGTTCCCCCAGCAGTTTTAACCAAAATAGGCACAAAACTGTAAACACTAAGAGTAGAAAGGCCTAATAGCAAAATGGTAATTACCCAAATCACATTATCTCCTTTTAAATATTTGAATATATTTTGCACTTAAATTTATTTAAATTTTGACTATTTTTTATTTTAAAAAGCTTTCAAAATGAGTTTTCCATTCCTTTGCAAAAGACTCTTCTCCTTCGTGATAACAGAGTACAACATCATTATTCAAAAAGTTAAGCATCCCCAAACCTTGAGAAATATTATATTGATACCAAGCTTCTTTTTTAGCTTCTTCAATTGCAGGTAATTCGCGATATAGCCAATCAAAAAACAAGAAGTTCTTCACTTTACTTTCATCCCATGTGATATCTTCAAATGCAATTTTAGCATCGTAAGTCAGCAACCAAACTGAAGGATGACCATTAAGCATTACAGATTTTAAACCATCAGAAAGCGTTAATTCTTTCCAATGAAAACACGGAATATTTTTAAACCATTTTTGCTTAAAACGATTTTGAAAGTCTGCTATTTGCGAACTTTTAGCTTCTTGGAGTTTATTTTTAGTTGATTTATCCATAAAATTTGATTTAGAGTGAGCGAACTGCATTTTTAAACTGTTGCCCTCTATCTTCATAGTTCTCGAACAAATCAAAACTTGCACAAGCTGGAGAAAGTAAAACTGTATCGTCTTTTTTAGCCAATTGATATCCGTATCCAACGGCATCCACAGGCGATTGTGTTTCAACGATAGTGTCTACTACATCAGCAAAAGCTTCAATAATTTTTGAATTGTCTTTACCTAAACAAATAATGGCTTTAACTTTTTCTTGAACTAAAGGAAGCAACTCTTCATAATCGTTTCCTTTATCTACCCCTCCAACAACCCATACGGTTGGGTTATTCATGCTTTCTAGAGCAAACCAAGTAGCATTGATATTAGTTGCCTTTGAGTCATTAATAAACTCAATTCCATTTACCTTCGCAACGAATTCTAAACGATGTTCAACATTCGTAAAATCAGAAAGACTTTCGCGAATACTTTCTTTTCTTATTCCTACTAATTTACCAGTAATTCCAGCAACCAAGGAGTTCTGAACATTGTGCTTGCCTTTTAAGGCTAAATCATGAATCGACATAGTTAATTTATTTTTTATGGATATTGTTTTTTCTTCTTCTTTATAAAACCCGCCCTCGACCTGTGTATTAGTCAGAGAAAAGGGAAAGCGTTTTGCATGAACTACATGCTTTTCTAGTTGAATTTTTATTTGTTCATCGTCTGCGTTGTAGATGAAGGCATCAGCAATTGACTGATTATTGATGATCCTCATTTTTGCACGACCATAAGTCAAAATATTATCGTTATAGCGATCTAAATGATCAGGAGTTATGTTTAATAAAATAGCGATATCAGCTTTAAAATCATACATATCCTCTAATTGGAATGAGCTTAATTCCAGAACATAGAAATCGGCACGATTTTCAAGTACACATCTTGCGAAACTAACACCAACATTTCCTGCCATTTCAACAGCTAACTCTCCTGCTTTGAGCACATGATGAACCAAGTGAGTTGTTGTAGTTTTTCCATTACTTCCTGTAATAGCAATTAATTTTGCATTTGTATATCGTGCTGCAAATTCAATATCACAAATAGGGATTACTCCATTCGCTCGAATTTGTTGAATTAATTCACTACTATTAGGAATACCTGGACTTTTTATAACCTCATCGGCATTTAAAATTCGTGACATGGTGTGCCCACCTTCTTCCCAGGGAATAGCATGTTCATTGAGTTCATCTTTGAAGTTGGGCTTTATAATACCCGCGTCACTTACAAACACATCAAAACCTTTAGCTTTAGCTAAAATAGCAGCACCAACACCACTTTCTCCGGCGCCCAAAACAACGATATTTTCTTTTTCCTTGTTCAACTATCTAAGTTTCAATGTTACAATGGTAATTACTGCTAATAAAATTCCTACAATCCAAAAACGAGCTACAATTTTGGCTTCATGCATACCTTTCTTTTGGTAATGATGATGCAAAGGAGCCATTAGGAAGATGCGTTTTCCAACACCTGTTTTTCTTTTGGTTAATTTGAAATAACCAACCTGCAAAATCACAGATAAGTTTTCAATTAAGAACACTCCACATAAAACAGGGATTAATAATTCTTTTCTAATGGCAATAGCGAAAACAGCTATAATTCCACCGATAGCTAAGCTTCCAGTATCACCCATAAATACTTTTGCTGGATAAGAGTTGTACCAAAGAAAGCCCACACATGCACCAACAAAGGCCGCAATAAAAACTACCAACTCTTCCGCAAGAGGAATGTACATCACATCTAAGTAATCAGCGAATTGAACATGCGCACTCACATAAGCAAGAACGGCTAAAGCAATTCCAATGATTGCAGACGTACCCGTTGCCAATCCATCTAGTCCATCGGTCATATTCGCGCCATTGGAGACAGCAATTACAATAAAAATGACGATTGGAATAAATAAAACCCAGCCCCAAGTTCTGGCATTATCACCTAAAAACCAGTTGTAATTAATCTCATTATTCTTTACAAAAGGGATAGTGGTGGTCATATCACGTGTCTCTATCCATTTCACCTCTTCATTTGCATTTGTCTTATGCGAATCAGTTACAAATTTCTCACCTTGTTTAAGTTCATAATTGGAAGCAACCTCTTTATGGACCTTTACATCAGGATGAAAATAAAGCATAGCACCAACGATAATTCCAACACCAATCTGACCCACAACTTTAAAACGTCCCGCAAGTCCGTCTTTATTTTTCTTTAACACTTTAAGGTAATCATCAATAAATCCGATAGCTCCCAACCAAACGGTAGCAATTACCATTGTTAATACATAAACATTGTGCAGTTTAGCAAATAAGAGTGTTGGAATTAAAATTGCACCTAAAATGATTAATCCACCCATGGTAGGCGTTCCTTCTTTTTCTTTTTGGCCTTCAAGACCTAAATCTCTCACTTGTTCGCCCATCTGCATTTTCCTCAACATTCCAATAAGCTTATTTCCAAATAGTATAGAAATAATGAGAGACACGATTAACGCCATTCCCGATCGAAAGGAAATGTAATGAAAAACACCTGCTCCAGGGAAATCAAATTTATCGAGATAGTCAAATAAATAATACAACATTACTTTTCAAATTTGATTAATAATTCTTTTAATATTTCTAAGTCATCAAAATCATGTTTCACACCATGAATCTCTTGATATGTTTCATGTCCTTTACCCGCAATAAGAATAATATCGTTTGGCTCTGCCATGCTACATGCTGTTTTAATGGCCTCTTTTCGATTAGCAATACTTATTGTCTTTTTAAAATGCTCACCACCTACACCTGTCATCATTTCCTCAATAATCTCATTTGGGTCTTCAGTTCTAGGATTATCAGAAGTCAAAATCAATTTATCACTCAATTCACATCCAATAGCTGCCATTGTAGGTCTTTTGGTTTTATCGCGATCGCCACCACAACCGACCAATGAAAAAACTGTTTCATTGCCTGTTCGAATATTTTTAATTGTTTTAAGCACATTTTCTAAGGCATCTGGAGTATGCGCATAATCAACTATACCAATAATACCCGTTTCACTTTTATAATATTCGAAACGACCTTCAACAGCTTTCAATTCAGAGATCACCCGCATTATCTCAAGCGGCTCACCAATTAAATGGTCAGCAATTGCATACACTAACAATACATTATACGCATTAAAGTCACCTATTAATTGTGTATATAGTTCTGTATTATTAATAGAGAGAACCAAGCCAGAGAAGTTATTTTCTAGAACCTTGGCTTTGTAATCAGCTATGCTTTTTAATCCATAAGAAGATTTCTTAGCCTTCGTATTTTGCAACATCACAAATCCGTTTTTATCATCTGCATTAGTGATCGCAAAAGCTTCATTTGGCAAATCGTCGAAAAACTTCTTTTTTACATTGATGTATTCCTTAAAAGTATTGTGGTAATCTAAATGTTCATGGGTGATATTAGTAAATGCACCTCCTGAAAAGTGTAAACTACCTACTCTATTTTGATGAATTGCGTGTGAACTCACCTCCATAAAACAATGTGAGCAACCTGCTTCAACCATTTCAGCTAAGAGTTTATTTAAGCTTACCGCGTCTGGGGTTGTTCTTTCAGTGGGTATTTCAGTATCATTAATTCGATTAACTACAGTTGAGATCAATCCCACTTGGTAATTCATTTTTCGAAACAGATTAAAGAGCAAGGTAGTTGTTGTGGTTTTACCATTGGTTCCAGTAATGCCTATCAACTTTAGTTTTTTTGAAGGTTGATCATAATAGTTATGTGCTAAAACGCTTAAAGTTTTGTGCGTATCTGCAACCAATACATAATTAACACCTTCAACTAATTCACCAGGTTTTTCCTCACAAACAATAGCTTTTGCACCATTATTTATTGCCTGTGATATATAATCGTGTCCATTTGATTCTGCGCCAACTAATGCAATAAATAAATCATTTTTTTGTATATCACGAGAGTCAAAAACTAATGATTTAATTTCAATCGCGGTTGTACCAACAACTTCTTTAATTGAACTTCCGTATAATATGTCGCGTAAATTTTTCACTTATTAATTTGATTTTAATTTAAGTTCTATCAAACCTCCGTTCACAGCTTTAGTACCTGGCTTTATTGATTGGAGCACTACCCTTCCATATCCTTTAGCATGTACAACAAGCCCTTGCTTTTCTAACAAATACATTGCGTCATTCAGTCCCATTCCACGTACGTCAGGAACTCGGTCTTTATCTAATTTAAAATCAGAAAATGCTATTTTCTTACCGCCAACGCTAGCAGTTTTAACCCAACTTTGGTTTCCGTTAAATTCTTTTTTAACCTCAAATCGGTTTAAAACTGTATTGATATCATATCTACTACCGTTTTGCACCTTAGGAACAGAAACAACTTTATGTTTTTCATTAATCGCTTTGTGATAATTGTAACTCGAGGCATAAACTTTATTGGCTATTGCCGAAAACACTGTTCCTGAGACAGAAGCTCCGTAAATATCATCTGTAGGAGCAGCGATAACGACGATACATGAATAAATCGGGTCATCCGCAGGAAAGTATCCTGCAAAAGAGGCAATGTATTTTTTCTCTCCTTTTGCCCCATAACCTTTATTCCTATTGGCAATTTGAGCTGTTCCGGTTTTCCCAGCAGTTTTAAAGAAAGTAGAACTCAAATTACGCCCCGTTCCATTCACCATCACTCCCTCCAGCGCCTCCTTCATGGCATTGATGGTAGATTTACTAGCAATTTGTTCGTGCTTCACTATGGGTTCAAACTCCTCTATAACTTTTCTATTGTTTATAATTTTAGATACAAATTGGGGTTTCATGTACTTCCCGTCGTTTGCAACAGCATTGTAGAAAGACAATAATTCTAAGGGCGTCAATTGAAATTCGTAACCAATAGACATCCAAGCCAAAGAACCTCCCCACCACTGAGAGCTACCGGGTTTTGAAAGGATAGGATCAACTTCTCCTAATATGTTTACGCCTGTTTTCTGTGTCAACCCAAATTGATTCATGCGATCAATATACCGAGAAGGCTCATTTCTGTATCCATTAAAAATCACCTTAGAAATCACATTTGAGGAAACCTCAAAAGCCTCTTTGATCGTCACTTTACCATATCCATAAGGTCTAGAATCTTTTAAAACACGGTCGTAAAACTCATACCTCCCAACTGCCTTAACGGTATCTGAAAGTGAAATTTTCCCATCCTCAAGCGCTGCCATTAAAGAAGCAAGTTTCATAGTAGAACCTGGCACTTCTCTAGTACCAATCGCATGGTTGTAAACCTCCCCATAAGTGCCTGCAGATGTCTTTTGAAGATTAACCATCGCTTTTATAAAGCCCGTTTTAACATCCATAACAATTGCGCAACCATAACGCCCACCTTTTGTTTTTAACTGGTTTTCTAATTCAGTATGCGCAACCTCCTGAATATCTTTATCAATTGAAGTAACAACGTCATACCCGTTTATGGCTTCTCGCACGATTGTGCCTGTTGGCTTCCATGAATGCGATATTTTTTGCTCAACAATAACACCATTTTGACCTTTGAGGTATGAATTATACGCCCCTTCTAAACCAACCAAAAGCGTATCGTTAGTAGTTGGCTTAACATATCCTAAAGTTCTAGCCAACAAATCATCATTCGGACGCTTACGAATAATAGTCGCTTTATTATCAATAATCCCTCCTTTAAATCTTCCCTTTCTAAAAATCGGTAATTCGCGAACCTTTTTTCTTACTTCATTGGTCACCTTTTTCTGAATTAAAACATACCTTCTCTTTCGAGCTCGCGCTTCTCTCAAATATTCTTCATATTCACGTGCTGTTTTTTCTGGAAATAATTTCGAGAGACCTAATGACAACTCACCTATTCCTTTTTGCCATAGCTGATCACCTACGGTAACAGGATCCATATAAATATCATAAAATGAAACAGAGGTCACGAGCGGATTAAGATTAACATCTAAGATTTCTCCTCGTCTTGGCTCCACGATTGCTGAACGCTGCTCTAACTTATCTGATGTCGAAGTAAAGATATTGTTTCGCCCATCCATGATGATCGTAAATGTTTTCACAAGTACTGCAACCATAGCCATCACTACAAGAAAGTAGATCAAATATGTTCTTATTATGACTGCTTTAGGCATTTTCATCACTTCTCTTTATCTTTTATACGTATTACTTTTGTAGGATTGATTGTTTCTTTTAAACCTAAAGGTTTAAGCTTTTCAATCATTTCCGTCCTACGTGTCATTTCTTCTAATTCTGCTTTCGACTCAACAAAATCTGCCGTTACATCTCTAACTTTTTTTTCTTCTTCTGAAATATCATTTGCCAACTGATGCACGTAATACCCTTTACTCACCATCAAAATCATAAGTCCTATTACAAAAAAAATGTATGCTAAATTATTCATTACAAACCCCTTGGTTAAAAAATCACCATTCATGATTTGCACAAACGATTGCGATTGTTTTTTCCCAGCTTTAGCGAAGCGACTTTTTTTCTTCGATTTTTTAGCTTTCGTTTGCTTTGCTTTTTCCGATATGTAGTTATTCCCCTTCATTTCGTTCTGCAATTCTTAATTTGGCACTTCTCGCCCTTGAGTTTCGCTCAATTTCTTCTTCACTTGCAACCAACGGTTTTCTAGTGACACCACTTAGAGGCCTCAATACATTTCCAAAAAAATCTTTATTTATTTTACCTTTAAAATTTCCACTTTTTATATAGTTTTTCACTAATCGATCCTCCAAAGAATGATAAGACATGACCACTAATCGTCCTCCAGGGCGCAATACAGACGCTGTCTGTTCTAACATATCTTCCAAAACACCCATTTCATCATTAACCTCAATTCGAATAGCTTGAAAAACTTGTGCGAAAAATCGATTTTCCTTAAACTTGGGAGCCAATTCTGACAATACCGCTACCAACTCCCCAGTAGTTCTAATCGGAGAAGCCTGACGTTTTAAAACAATCTTTTGTGCAATTCTTCGAGGCGACTTAACCTCTCCATACTTTCCTAAGATCGTGGCAAGCTGGTCTTCATCATACGTATTCACAACATCATAAGCCGAATCTCCGCTACGCTGATTCATACGCATATCCAAATATTCATCTGCCCGAATACTGAAACCACGCTCAGGTTCATTAAACTGGTGAGAGGAAACCCCTAAATCGGCGAGAATACCATCAACCGCTTTAATCCCCAACATTCTCAATTGATTCTTTAGAAAAGAGAAATTAGAAGCAACAAAATGAAAATTTGGAGCGTCCCAAGCATTCTTTTTTGCATCCTCGTCCTGATCAAAAACAATGAGTTTACCTTTTACTGAAAGCTGCTCAAAAATTGCTCTTGCATGACCTCCTCCTCCAAAAGTTAAATCCACGTAAACACCATCTGGATTAATATCCAAACCATCAAGACATTCTTGAAGCATTACTGGAACGTGATATTCGTATTGATTTTTATTCTCCGTCATTTCCTATACTACCCATTACTTCATCTGCTAAATCAGCAAAATCTGACATGCTATTTTCGATCATTTCGAAATATTTAGACTTATCCCAAATCTCTATCCGGTCATTGTAAGCAATTAACATCACCTCTTTTTTAAGACCAACGCGCTCCATGTGTGCCGAAGGAATTAGAATTCTCCCTGTTTTGTCAAGCGATACATCTTTTGCACCTTGATGAAACAGTCGATAGAACATTCTATTCTTAGGCTTAAACAAATTGATCTTGCTTAATGAAGCGCTTAACTTTTCCCATTCATTCATGGGGTAGAGCGACAAGCAATCCTCAAAACCTTTGTTTAACATAAAACTTTCTTGGGCAGCAGGAGAAAGTTGCCTCCTCAAATGAGAAGGGAACAAAAAACGCCCTTTAGCGTCCAACTTAACCTCATATTCTCCTACTAATCCTGCCATGTACTTTATAATGTGTAAAAATAGCGGAAATTTTACCACTTTTTACCACTTTTATTCAAGTGTTGATAACTATTTACGCATCAATCTTAAATAAGTTACATAATCAACCGCTTAATCCATTAATATATAACAAATATACGTAATTTATCTATGGTGGTAAAAAGTGGAAGTTTTTGAAGAATGTTAATAATTTATTCAAATTACTTATTTATCTTACACCATCTTTTCACGATAAGGTATGTATGATAAAGAAGTAAAAAAAGTATAGAGACATGTGGTGAGCCTAATGATTTACAGTCATTAAAAATCCAAAAGCCCTCAAAATAATAGTGAAGTATACGTTGCCATTGATTTAGCCCGAATTATTCACCAATCTTAAAGTTTAAGAATATTAACATCTGTAAGTCAGTATTTTAACTGTATTTCCTGTAAAATTTGAGAAACCCATTTTTGGGGATTTGTGTATTTGTAAGATTTTGATCTATTCGTCGTTACAAGCCCTGCGAAATATACATATATTACTTTAGGTCTTGTGCCTAGAATAGATTTAAAATTAAATGCATGAACCGAGCCTGCGAGCTCAACGACTAAAGGAGTTAATAATCCGGGTCAGCATCAATATAGCAGATGCCGTCTAAAGGTGTTCTTATGAGACTAAAAGTTCGTAGAAAATTTAACTAAAGAGAAAAAGTATCCCCACTTACTTTTTGAGCAATATGGATAATTTTAAAAATGGTGGGAAAGGTGTTTTTGAAAAAATTACTGACCTAAAGTTCTTTTGTAATTTATGACTTAATGGATGATAACCTTCTTAATTTGCTTGTAATTTTTGTTTGAATCTGTTAATTCAACAAAATATATCCCAGATTTTGGTCGGCTTAAAGTTATTTCTACAGCTTCATATTGATTTTCACCCTGTAACACCACCCTACCTAGAGCATCTAAAATTCGATAATCAAACGATGTTGATCCATTTTCTTTTCGTATCGTAAAGCTTCCTTTTGTAGGATTTGGATAAATATTAAAGTGAATCAAATCAATGCTTTCTTCACTATTGATTCCTACCCCGGTAGTATCTCCAGGCGTATAATTCCAAACTCCCCCCAATGTAGTACCAACAAATAGATCATATTCGGAAGTGTTTCTTATTTGACTAACAAAAGGAGCTGACATTCCTCTTGTATCAATACCTAAATAAGTGTCGGAAACTAGATTAAAAGAACTTCCAGCATCAATATTTCCATCGATATTATCATACAATGAAATAGTTCCTGTTCTATTTCCAGCAAACAAATAAGTTGAATTATCATGTCTAATAAATCTAGGAACTCCTACAGACTGCACATATTCAGCTGAAGAGAGATCAACATTACCTAGCTCATCATTCACTAGCTCAAATGAAAAATTCGTTGGTGTACCTACATTACGATAATACAACAACGGTCCATTTCCTTGTCCAATGATTAAATCCATTTTACCGTCATTATCTAAATCAAATAATTCCGGTGTAGCATAATTAGAAACAGAAATTGGATCACCATTTACATCCATCATTTGATATTGTGCAATATTAAAATTCATGGGACCACTGCCGCCACTGTTTTCGTAAAAATAAAGTTTACCGTTACTCACCCCAATAACCATATCCAAATCACCATCGCCATCTAAATCCGCAAAGGTAGGGCTAACTCTTGAAGGCAAGCCACTATTGGCGAAATTCTCCCAGTTTTCATTGATTAGTTTGAAGATTGGTTCGGTATTCGTCCCTACATTCATATAGTAGTTAATTCTCGAGGATGGAGACAAAGGACTTTCTCGGTAATAAAAATGATTAGCTACTAGCAGATCTACTTTCCCATCATGATTAACATCAACTAAAATTGGGATAGCGCCTTTCCCGTTTTGTATCATCTCATCTTGTAAGAAATTGGTTTTAACTAGTTCTACATCCAGAGAATCATTTTGTCCTTTATTTTTGTACAACCAAACGCCTTTTGAATTATCGGAAGAGCCTGGAGCGGTTGTTGAAACAATGAGATCTTTGACACCATCCAAGTCATAATCTTCATAATATGCAGTTAAAAAGTTAGATAAATTCACAGGTGTATCATCACTTGGAAAATCAGCATCTGCACTAATCATGTTTGCATTAGCACTTGGACTTGTCCCTCCATTAATCAATAAGGTTAAGTTATTAAATTCAACATCCCCAATAATTAAATCGAGCAAGCCAGACTTATTTACATCAATAGCCAATAAAGACCCACCAGAGTGTCTTTGATTACTTTTTGGTTTAAAAAAGGACATGCCACAAGGTGCGTCTGTACTGTGCAACTCGATACTATTGCCAGAATTATTTTCAATAAAATTCCCCCAACAAGGTTGTTCCAATTTATACAGCAGTGAATCGGCATGACCATATTCTTCCATTGACATGTTTTTGTGCCATTCAACTCTAGATATCACGAAGTTGAAAATAAGAATATCTACATCTCCATCTCCATCAACATCAGCATAAGCAGGTATTTCATTAGAAGGCACATATAAATTGCTGTATGTTGAGTTGGTTAAAGATTGAACGGGATTTATGTATTCTTGCCATGCAATTCCCACATTTGAGTCGCTTATATTTTTCAACACTCTAATTCCTGACAATCCTTGAGTAAAGATATCTTTCTTTCCATCCCCATCAAAATCAACTAATTTGAGTCTATTTTTTAAACTCTTGGGAAACAAAGCGCTTCCATCATGCCAATAACTATATAATAGTTCACCATTTATATTTGTTCTTTTAAAAACGTTTACCAAACTACTTTCAGGTTCAAAAGCAATTAACTCTTCAATTCCATCAAAGTCCAAATCAATGGTGGAAAATTGCGGGTGACTCATCCCCCCTGACCATGCTAAGCTAACTGTATCACTGTTTTTTACAACTTTAATAGCATCGTTATAAACAAAGTTAAACTGTGATGTTGCAAAGTATGGAAATACAAAAAAAACAGAAAAACAAATAACAATATGTAAACGACAGCCTGACATGATACCAATTCTCTATTAATCCATTTTATATTTTAAAATCCAAACATCTTTTTGGGTTTCATTCCGATATTTAAGTAATGCTTTATAGGCTTTTTGTTTGCTAAGCGTATATTTTATAACAACATAATCATAAGTGTTTTTTTGATTCTTAACGTAATAAGCGCCTGGAAACAACCCTTTTAATCTTCTAATGTTTTTATTAACATTCCCATCATCAGAAAACACACCAATCACAACATAGTAACCAGCTGGAGAATCGGAACCATCCGCTTCAACAAAATGATAATTGCTCCCATCTCTAAAATCTAAGTTTTCTTCGAACGCTTCATTAGGTATAACAAACTCTTCATCTTCCACCTGCTCTTCCTCAACAACTTTCTTTGGTTCTTCCACTTCTTCTGTTTCCTCAGGCCTAGGAGATTCATCTTGATTTTGTGTTTCCTCTAACTCTTTCAATCTTTTTCTTAATTCCTCTTCCTTTTCTTTTAGTTTCCTTTTCAGTTCTTCGTTTTCCTTTCTAAGTTTTGGATCTTCAACAGGTACCTCTACTTCAATACGTCGCACAACTTTTCTAGACTTACCTGATTTAAAAGTATACCCAAGTAAAAACTCATGATTAACACCTGAGTAGTTGTTTTTAAATGAACCTGTTATATATTCATAACTATATCCAACATGCAAATCTTTTAAGATATGAAATCCTAAATTAACTTGAATGGCATAATCAGACTTATAAGTTAAAGAGAACCACCCGATATCTTCATAATCCGCATGCGCAGTTAAATCATACTGTACTGGTGCACCTACCACAAAACGAACTAATCCTTGAGGAGCAATTGTTAACTTCGGTAAAGAAGCAAATTTTAACTCATAGGAAGCAGATCCCATAAAGTGTCTAGCCAATGAATAATATCCCCGTGTATTTTCTTTTGCAAACTTAACTTTATTACCTATGAGCTGTGGAACTGACAACCCCACACTTAATTTATCCCAACGATATTTAACACCAAGATTAAAATCATAAGTAGGACGATAACTCTTCATTCCCATCAAATAAGGATCTGATTGATGCAATACATTTATTTCTTCTAAGCGAAATCTGTTGTCTATATACCCTGCACTTAAACCAAAGCTTAAATCATTTAGTTTGTTAAACTTTACATGATAGGCATAACTTAGTTGTGCACTCAATTGATCATGCAAGCCTATAGATTGTTGAGAGACTAATATGCCAAATCCAGAATTTGGAATTGCAAATTTACCTTCCATCGACAGCGTGTTGTTAATAGCTCCCGACTCAAAGCCCATATACCTCTGACCCCTTGTCAAATATGCATTTAGGTCTCCAGAAGCACCTGCCGTTGCAGGGTTTATAACAACAGGATTTATAACGTAATGATTATAAAAAGGTATTTGCTGTGTTCTTGCAATAAAAACAGACATAATCCCTACCAATAATATGAAAAGCTTTATTTTATTCATCCCCTAAAATCATTAAAGTTCCTTTTATGGCATTTTCATATCCATCTGGAGTCACAACGTAAAGATAGCTTCCATTAGGAAGAGCTTTACCTTCAAACTTTCCATCCCATTCATTCTGATAGTCTAAACTTTGGTAAACCATTCGTCCGTAAATGTTGTATATCTCAACTTGAGTTGATGAAAATGCAGCTAAACCTTCAATAATCCATGTGTCATTATATCCATCACCGTTCGGTGTTAAAACATTCTTTACATCTAGATCAGGTATAGCTGTACCAACTGTAATTGTAACATTATCTGTATCCGTGCATCCAAAAGAATTCATTACTGTTAGGTAATAAGTTGTCGTTTCCGTTGGGAAAGCTAAAGGATCATAAATTAATGAATCTGATAAAGATTCACCGTTTGTCCATCCTCCTATTTGACCTCCACTACCGTTTAACATTATCGTATCACCTTCCAAAATATCAATATCTAAACCTGCATTTGCGGTTGGATCTGGATTTAAGTCAACAAAAATGATATTCGTTGTATCTTCAGCACAAACTCCACTTTTTACAATTACCCTGTAATAAGTTGGTGTAAGAATAGAATCGACCATATATGAATCTGAAGTATTCACCAACGATGTCCAATTACTCCCATCAGTTGATGACTCCCAATCAATGATGCTACCAATATTACTATTTAAATTTAAGGTAAGACTATCCCCTTCACAAATCAAAGTATCTTGTTCTAATACGCCAGCATCCGTTATTGGAGAAACATTGATTAAAGCTGTGTCGGAATATTGGTCTGGACAAACACCACCATCAATTAAAACACGATACCATGTCGTTTGATTCAAGTTTGTATAATTTTCTGTGGTCGTTGTGTTAGCTATTGTAGCCCAAGTCATACCACTATCAGTTGAAGATTCCCATTCTATAATTGTAGATGAATTACCTGAAAGTGTTAAAACACCAGATGCACTTGTAGCACAAACAGAGGCTCCTCCACTTATACTTCCTGTTGAAATATTTGGCTGAACTTCTATGTAAACTTGATTGGAATTTTCAATTGGACATATACCATTTTTCACAAGTACACGATAATAGGTTGAAGATGACAATGCACCCGTATTATATGTTGTCCCTGTTATAGAGAGCGGCGACCATGTAGTTCCATCTGATGAAGATTCCCAATCTTGAACAGACCCTACCGAACTTCCAAGTGAAAGAGTAAGACTCTCATCTTCGCAAATTAAAGTATCTGTTTCAAGCAATCCAGGAGCTGAAGCCTCAACAATACTTAATTCTAATGTATCTGAATATACATTCGCACACGCACCTCCATCAACTAAAGCACGAAACAGTGTATTTTGAGTAAGCCCTGAAAAACTCTCTGTAGTTGTTGTGTTTCCCGAATTAACCCATGTAACACCATTATCAGTACTCAATTCCCAATCCACAACATTACCTGAATTTCCATTTAAATTTACAACTCCATTAGCTGAAACGTCACACAATTCGGTTGGCCCTGACAATGTACCAGCAGTTGGTAATGCTTGAATGGTTATCGAAGCAGGTGAAGATACATCATTTGGACAATAACCTCCATCAATCTCTACAGCGAATTGTGTGTCATCGGTTAAATTACTAAATGTGTAACTTGTGGAGGTATTAGGAATGTTTGTCCAAGTAGCTCCTCCGTCTTCTGAATACACCCAATTTGTTATTGTTCCATTTGATTGACCAACTAGGTTTAAAGTGTTTCCATTATTCCCGATGCACACCAGTTCATCACTTTCAACTTGACCTGGTATGATGGTACAGTCGTTTCTAACAGACCATCTGATAGTATCATTAGCTTGATTAACATCTCCAGGAAACTCTAACCAAACTAAAACATCAAAATCGGTATCACAAGCAGATAAATCCGCTTTTTGGGCAAATGTAAAATTATAAACTGCACCTGTTGCTGCAGGATTTCCAGGACCTAAAGTTTGAGAAACTGTAGCTCCACCGTTGATTGTATAGTTCATAACAACATTATTGTCGATAAGCAAAGGACCATCATTTCTTACTGCCACACCTATATCTTCTGCATTAGATAGATCACAGCCATTCCCTACATTTAAAATACCTGTAATAGCGGCATCTTGAGCATAAGCATAATTTAAACCTGCTATTAATAAAACAATATATAAAAGTATTTTTTTATGCATATCTGATTCTGTTAATCAATCTGAAATCTATAATACTATAATTTACAATGAAAACCATCATATTTTTCTTCTAATTTCTAATTACAACATTTTTATAAGTTACATTTTCGTATTCATCTGTAAGTCGTATAAGATACATGCCTGTTTCAATTGAGCTTCCTAGATTGATTGTATTCACGCCTTGCGAGAAAACATCCTGGTACACAAGTTGACCTAATGAATTAACTACTTCAACTTTTAAGCTTGTATAGGTCTCAAGTTTAAACACACCCTTATTAGGGTTCGGATATACTTTTATTAAACTCTCATTAAGTTCAGATGCTAAGTCTGCAAAATAAACTACTAAACAGGTCGAGGTGGAGACGCAGAACCCATCATTAATCTCCACTTTATATGAACCTGTTTGCCCCACATTAAAAGATCGACTCACTTCACCTGGAACATCGAAACCAGTTTCACAATCAATCCATTGATAATCTAAATTTGTTCCGACAGCATCCGCTGTTAAAACAGTATCAGAACTACTCACCGTATTTAGTGGCGACGTTCTGATTATTAAGGTATCAGAAGAGGTATTTGAACATCCATTGCTACCCGTAATTGAGTAGGTAATAACATTTACACCAAGATCTGCAATAGATGGATAGAATTTATTTGATGAAAGACCTGAAGTAGCTGTAAAAACACCTCCAGGATTTACCGGTGTCAAATCAACAGGGTCATGACTTTCACAATAGTAATCGTCTAGGTTATTGAATGACGCATTTGGTGAAAGTAAAACCTCAACTACTTGACTCAACGAACTTGTACATCCATTTTGAGTGATCTCGTAAGTAATTATATTTGCTCCTAAATCTGCGTTTTCAACCTCCCACTGGTTACCTGAAACTCCAGGACCACTGAAAGTACCACCGCCAACATTGGGAACTAGTGTTACAACATCATTGCCTGCAGAACAAAAAGTAACAGAAGTATTCAATCCAGAGAATGAAGCATCAGGAGTTGGATTAACATTTACTGTTTTTGAATTAGTAGATGTACATCCATTTACTGTTATCGTATAGGTAATTGTATGGGAACCGACACCAGCATTACCTGGAACAAAATTATTTCCAGAAATACCTGCACCAGAAAATGTCCCTCCAGCAATAGTAGGTGTAATCGTTACACCACTTGCATCTACACAAAAGGCACTAGGCAACCCGTTAAAGGAAGCATCCGGTAATGCATTAACAGTTACAGGTTTTGTTTCTGTTGCCGAACATCCGTTTCCGTCAGTAATGGTATAAGTAATGGTATGTGTTCCAACTCCTGCTGCGTTGGGATCAAAATCATTTCCTGTTATGCCAGGACCTGAGAACGTTCCACCTGATTGTGCTGGGTTTAACGTTACTGATCCAGCATCAACACAGTAATCAGCTGACAAACCTGAAAAAGTTGCATCTGGAACGGAGCTAACAATCACTGTTTCTGAAGTTGTTGCGGAACATCCATTTCCATCAGTAATGGTATAAGTAATGGTATGTGTTCCAACCCCTGCTGTACTTGGATCAAAATCATTTCCTGTGATTCCAGGACCTGAGAA
>NZ_PJNI01000016.1 GCF_002844555.1 Brumimicrobium salinarum | reverse complement strand
AAAACAACGCAGCAGTTTACCAGTTTTGAGTCAGCCATAAAGTCTTTATTCGGAATTCGGAGGCCAAACCCCAATAAACAGTACCTACTTTAATGAAGAATCTTTATTATCTATTCTTAATTTTATATTTATTAAAAAAATATAGGAGCGGATATGAAATATGTATACTACTTAACTACAATTAGCATTTTATTGGCTTTTAATTTAGGCTGTCAAAAATGCACGGATGAAAATCCTAAAGCACGTGTTTTAAACAAAGGTACGGGCAGCGTAACGTTAACCTTAACCTCTGGAAATGGTGGTGAAGTTCAGTTCTCCGATTTAGCATCAGGAAGCGTATCCTCGAGTAAAACATATCCTGCTGGATCGTTAACAGTCATTTATATTATTGAAGAGGTGGAACAAACAGAGGTGTTGAACCTGGCTAGCTGCACTTCTTATGATATCACGATAAATAGTAACAATGAACTCGTTATCTTTTCCCAAGAAATAAATTAATCGGGTTATATCTTTAAATAACAAATCGTAAAAATCAATTCATGCGCTCCTAGATTCTTTACGTTGGTTCAATCCTTCCTTGAACCAACATAATGCATGGTTGAAAAAGATTCCTCCCGTCAGTTCGAGTGATTTTATGAAGTGCCAACGCAATAAAATTTTATCGAGAATAAGGGAGTCCCAAAGTCAATTGTCTTTTAACAAGAAACGATTCAGGCACTTCGTTCCTTCCTTGGACCAACATAGTGTAAGGAAAAAGAGATTCAGTCAGTGGCCTGAGAACTCCTCATTCACTGCGTTCCTTCCTTGGACCAGCATAGTGTAAGGAAAAGATTCCTCAGTCACTGCGTTCCTTCCTTGGACGAGCATAGTGTAAGGAAAAGATTCCTCAATCACTGCGTTCCTTCGGAATGACAAGCTTCGTGGGTATAGGAGAGGGTAAATATGCTGAAGCGGAGCTTCAGCATATTTACCCTAAAACCCCAACCAACTGACTGTCATTCCGAACAGCAGTAAAAATCTTTGATTTTTACTGATGGAGGAATCTTATTCTTTCACACTTTGTCATAAGAAAAGTGACAAAATATGATTTTTATTGATGTAAGATCCCTTCAAACCGTCAACTGAATCTTTTATTTTAACACACCTCAATCAATTACCTAATTACCTAGAGAGAAAAAAAAGATTCCCCCGTCAGTTCGAGTGATTTTATGAAGTGCTAACGCAATAAAATTTTATCGAGAACAAGGGAGTCCCAAAGCCAATTAACTTTTAACAAGAAACGATTCATATATTTTGCTTCAACCAGCATAATGTAAGAAAAGAAAGCTTCCTAGCCCGAATTATTCACCAATCTTAAAGTTTAAGAATATTAACATTTGTAAGTCAGTATTTTAACTGTATTTCCTGTAAAATTTGAGAAACCCATTTTTGGGTATTTGTGTATTTGTAAGATTTTGATTTAATTTTGATCTATTCGTCGTTACAAGCCCCGCGAAATATACATATATTACTTTAGGTCTTGTGCCTAGAATAGATTTAAAATTAAATGCATGAATAATCCGGGCTAGGTATAGGCGTGAAAAAAAAATATGCCGAAGCTCTGCTTCGGCATATTTTAATAATTCTTAAATAAAGTAACTTTTTCTCAATCCACCCTATTCAAAACAGTATACTGTTCTTTTCAGGTTTTCGACTGATTTTATTATAGAATCGCGTCTAGTTTTCCTGTTAATTGCTCTTTTGCAACTGCTCCAATTGATTTATCAGCAACTTCACCGTTTTTGATGAACAAAACTGTTGGAATGTTACGTACGCCAAACTTAGCGGATACACCTGGATTAGCATCTACATCTACTTTTCCAATAACGGCTTTTCCTTCGTACTCTCCGTGCATTTCATCGATAACTGGCCCAATTAATCTACATGGTCCACACCATTCTGCCCAAAAGTCAACCACTACTGGTTTGTCTGATTGCATTACTACTTCGTCAAAATTCGCATCTGTTATTTCTACTGCCATAATTCTTATTGTTATTTGTTTTTAATTCTATTTATTAATTTTAATCTATAAATATAACGGTTCAATTGGTGTTAAACAAACTTTTTGCCAACTGCACATTATTGCCATTCTGTCATTTAAAGACTTTTAGGAAACTGATTAACTGTCTATAAGTCCCATTTTACGCAGTAAAAAGCTCGCGTTCATGTTTTGTGCTACGCCGTTACGAATACAATAATCAAAGGATATTTCATCTCCAGCAATCGTTGTGTCAAAGTATTTATTTACAATACTGGTGTATACATTTGCCAACTGTGTCAATGATAAATCATGTGTTGCAATAATTCCACGTGCCTCCAATTGATTGAGTTTCTGTAAGAATTTGGCAGAACCTTCTTCTTTGTCTTTTGAATTGGTTCCTTTTAAAATCTCATCCAGAATGATGAAAACTTTCTCTTTTCGCTCTATGGCATCTACAATAAAACGCAAACGCAATAACTCTGCATGAAAATATGAAGTTTCATCTTTCAAATCATCGCTGGTACGCATACTCGAATATAATTTCATATTCGGGAAAGTGAACTTTTTCGCCATGACATGAAATCCAGCGCGTGCTAACATTAAGTTTACGCCTATACTGCGCAAAAATGTACTTTTTCCAGCCATGTTTGGACCTGTCACAATTGCAAATTGTTCTGATGCAGCTAAACTAAAATTATTGGTGACCAGTTTCTTTAAAGGAATTATGGGATGTCCTAACGCTGTTAATTCTATTTCACCATTTGTTTCATTATATAAGGTAGGAATTCCAGTGTGGGATTTAAAATTGTACCTGAAATTAGCTCCACTGATCAACGCTTCCATTTGGTAAACAATTTCTTCCCAGTTTTCAACTTCACTGGCGTAATTGTTTTGCCATTTTTTAAAGTTCCATATCAAACGTAAATCCCAAGCTAAAAAGAAATTAAGGACAACGGCCACCAATACATTGTCTCTGAATTCAGCCTCTTTTACTAATTTAGATAATTCAGAAAGGCCTTGCTTTGCATTTTTCTCTTGATGAAATAAAACAGTCGCATAATTTTTTAGCAAATCAGAAGTGAAAGTTTCTTTCTCCATGTTGGTCAACTGATTTCGCATGGCTTGTACTCGTTTTCCTACTTTAGATAAAGACTTATGTAAAGCGTTTGTTGCTTTTAATTTTTGACGAACAGGAATAAGAATCAGCACAGCGCCAAAAACAAATTCCAATCCGGCTATAAGACTGAAATAGTAAAGTGCCGTAATGCTAAACGCTAAAAATGGTAAAACCCACCTAAAAACATTGATCCATGGTTTTGCCGTAAATACTTGCGTGCTTAATTCTGTCAGACTAATTTCAGTTGCTTCTTTCTCTAAGTTGCTTCCATGGGCAAGATATCCTTGAAACCATTCTTTTTTTGTGGTGAGTTCATCGATGGCTTCGGCACTTTGTTCTGGATTTTCAATTCCATTAAGTAGTTTTATAACCAAGGCTTCTTCACCTTTTTTTGTTACCGTACGGTTGAAAAACTGAAAGAAACTTCCTTTTCCAAAAATGTCCATGTCATAACTAAAGGGATGTGCCGCATTGATATAACTTTTGCCGTCGTCGAAGTTTGAAAAGTCATGCTGACTGGCTTTGATTTCGTTTTCATTGATGGTTATTAACGCGTTAACGTAATTCAACTGATCTGTATTCTCGGCGCTTTTACGTACGAAGATTAAAAATAAAATTACTGTAGCAACAATGCCTAATGCCGAATATCCGCCATACGGGTAGGTGAAATAAGCCAATACTGCAATAGAAATAAATGAAAGTAGGCGTATAAAAACCCAGATTCTTGCGCGTTGTTTGTATTTTTTTGTTCTACAGCAAGCGCTGTGAGTCTCTCTTTGTAAAACTGAGTGGAATAGTTCTCTTCTGTCATTTTTATGCTTGTTCAAAATAAATGCTGACCAAAAATAAGGCTATTCCTTAATTTGACAACAATTAATTGGGCTTAATTATCTGTTTGGAAATAGCAATAACCACAAGTTTAGTTTTTCTCAACAGGCTATGACTGCTGCATCGCAAAGCATTAGATTTAAATTTAAATGCATGAACCGAGCCTGCGAGCTCAACGACTAAAGGAGTTAATAATCCGGGTTAAAAGGGTAACCCTTAGATTTAACCCGAATTATTCACCAATCTTAAAGTTTAAGAATATTAACATCTGTAAGTCAGTATTTTAACTGTATCTCCTGTAAAATTTGAGAAACCCATTTTTGGGTATTTGTGTATTTGTAAGATTTTGATTTAATTTTGATCTATTCGTCGTTACAAGCCCCGCGAAATATACATATATTACTTTAGGTCTTGTGCCTAGAATAGATTTAAAATTAAATGCATGAATAATCCGGGTTAATAAAAAAGTAGAAATTTATCTTTTAACTTTTTTAAAGCTTCTTTAAATAGGCTAGGTATAAAAAGATAATTCTCAAGAAACTCAATTTCTCGTGTTAATTCTTTGACTTCCTTACAACTCTTTGTGATAAAATCATTTATATTTGTGGTCTAATATATTTTATATGATTAAGATTAGCCTTTTTCTAACACCAATTCTACTTCTTGTTGTGTTGTCATCATGCAATACCTACAAGAAAATGGTGTATTTTCAAACGGAAGAATCTGATAGTTTGCATGTTAATCAGGCTGAGTTTACGCCTACCTTAAAAACAGATGACTTTCTTTCGATTGTGATAACGGCAGATGACCAAGAAAGTGCGCTTCCTTTTAATTTTCCAATTATGACCAATACCTATTCTTCTAATCAAGGATATACACAAGGTACACCTGCTAAAACGGGCTATCTTATTGATGATGAGGGAATGGTTAATTTGCCAGTTCTAGGAAGAACACACCTCGGCGGGAAAAGCAGATCAGAAGCTACGCAATACCTAGAGAATGAACTGCGCGCCTATTTGAGTAATCCTGTGGTGAATATTCAAATACAAAACTATAAAATTACTGTGCTGGGCGATGTTAAACGACCGGGAACTTTCAATATCCCCAACGAACGCATTACTTTACTTGAAGCAATTGGACTTTCATCAGACCTCGATATTACAGGTATGCGAAATAATGTGTTGGTAATTCGGGAGGATGAAGGACAAAAAAAACAATACCGTATTGATCTTACCACAGATGAGGTGCTATATTCGCCAGTCTACTATTTACAACAAAACGATGTGGTTTACGTTGAGCCTAACAGAGCAAAGCGTTCACAAGGAACATTTTGGCGATCTTCCGGAGGAATATTAATTTCGCTGACTTCACTTGTAATTACCACCATAACTTTAATTGTTAAATAGAACATGGAGCAACAATATTTCGAACAACCTGAGGATAACATCAATGTGCAAGAAATCCTAAGGAAGTATCTCCAACATTGGAAATGGATTCTCCTGTTTGTTTTCTTGACGTGTGGTACGGCCTTCTTTTACTTGAAAGTTCAACCGTCTACATACATCAGTACGGCTTCTGTATTGGTAAAAGATGATAAAAAAGGAAGTTTAGGTAGTAACGTAGATATTTTTTCTGACTTAGGTCTTGCGAAAGGAAATTCTAATTTACACAACGAAATTGAAGTGTTTAAATCGCGCGACTTAATACAAAAAGTAGTGCGAAAATTAGGTCTAAATGCACAATTAACGCAAAAAAATACCCCATTAACTGCCGATGTGTATTATTACAAGAATAAAACACCCTTTCGTTTTATCTTTGCAGATTCTACCCAGCAAAAGTATAAGCACAATTTTACACTCGTAATTGATAAAGTCAACAATACGAACGTATATATTCAACAAAAGACGAATGAAAATGGTCAGCTAAAGACCACCACGATTGGTGAAGTGAAATATGATCACTTTTTTAATACAAAAGCTGGAGCAGTAAAGATCATAAAAACAGAACATTTCACGGATGAGCAACTTGGAGAAAAGTTCAATTACAAATTTCAATCACTTGCCGCTGCAACAGATCGGTGGAAGGCTAGTTTTGAAGTAAACACCGTAAATAAAGACGCTTCTGTACTTACACTTTCTGCAAAAGGAGTGATGAAGCAAGCCAATAATGATTTTATCGATCAATTAATTATTGAGCATGAAGAAAATGCCATTGCCGATAAGAATGAAATTACCAAAAATACCAGTGCCTTTATTTCTGAACGAATGAAGGTGATTGAAGAAGAATTGTCGGATGTAGAAACAACCAACGAGCAATTTAAAGTTGATAACCGATTGGTAGATGTACAAAAAAATGCCGAAATTTCTTTAGAACAAGATGGTGCCATAGAAAAGGAAATTGTTTCCACTAATATTCAAATGAGCTTGGCAGCGTATATGGTAGATTATCTTTCTGAAATTGACAATTACAATACCTTACTGCCCGCCAATCTTGGATTAATGGACCAAAGCGTAAACCAAATGATTGTGGAATACAATAAATTGGTGATGGAACGCAACAAATATATTCAAGGTGCCAGTGAATCAAATCCTTTGGCTGTGAAGTTAGAACGCCAAATCGCTTCTTTAAAACCAAGTATTACCCAAAGTTTAAAGGCGAGCGAGGAAAGTTTGAAGATGAAATTGAAGAAATTAAACAAAGAAGCTTCAAAATATAAAGGACAAATTGCTGATATTCCAGAGTTTGAACGCAGGTACCGTGAAATTCAACGCCAATTGCAAATTAAAGAAACCCTCTACCTGTATTTGTTGCAAAAAAGGGAGGAAAATGAAATTGCAATGGCTTCTACACTGGGAAATGTGAAAATTATTGACAGGCCTTATGCGAATAACAATCCTATTGCGCCTAAAAAGAAAATTATTTTTTTAGCTGCGTTTATCCTAGGAATTGCGCTTCCTGTTGCTTTGATTTATGTGCGGGATTTATTGGATAATAAAATAAGAAGTGTTGAAGAACTCGAGGAAACAGACCTTCCAGTAGTTGGGAATATTCCTCAAAGTAAAAAACGAGAAGATTTGTTTACTGTAGGTGCTGAACGTTCCGTAATTGCCGAAGCATATAGAATGTTGCGTACGAATATGAATTTCCTTTTGGAAAAGAAAGAGGAGGGACATGTAGTTTTTCTGAGTTCCTCAATTGCAGCAGAAGGAAAAACGTATACGGCAATGAACTTGGCGAATACCCTCGCATTAACACAAAAAAAGGTGATTTTAGTAGGCTTGGACTTACGGGCACCAAAGTTGGCGAAGTATTTAGGACATAAAGAGGGAACACTTGGTGTTTCTAACTATTTGGCGAATGAAGATTTACAGCTAAATGATCTGATTATGAAACCTGAAAACGATATTCATTACGATTATATCTTTTCAGGTGCTATTCCTCCTAATCCTAGTGAGTTGCTTACACGACCACGGATGAAGGAAATGTTTGAACAATTAAAACAAACGTATGACTACGTGATTGTGGATACTTCCCCAATGGCTTTAGTGGTTGATACAATGTCTGTGCTAACGTATGCAGATTTACTTTTGTATGTAGTGCGCGCAAATCATGCGGAGAAAGCTTCAATTGCAGTTCCGCAGCGATTAAAAAAGGAAGGTAAAATTGATAAAATTGCTTTTGTACTCAATGGTAGCACCCGCCAAAATGGAGGTTACGGCTATGGAAATTATGGTTATGGCTACGGAGTTTATGGCAGTGAAAAAAAGAAAAAAAGGTGGTTTAAAGGGTAGTTGGAAATGCAGCTGTTGGGCACAAAAAAATGTGTAAAACAGTTTTTATTTCTAAAAGTACGGATAAACCCATAAATTATCCTAAAATAAGAAACGCTTATAATCAGCACGTTGAGGGATTCGATGTGACTGTTGATGGCGAAGCTGTGGAAAATCGGGGCTTCGACTCCGCTCAGCCGCCGATTTTCAGGGAGAGAGCGCTGAAGCGCAGGGAGATATTAGGGAGAGAAACTAGCGAGAGGGAGAAAGGGAGAGGGAGAGGATTGTTGAAAAGAAAACGCTGAACTTAAAGACGCTGCTATCTTAAGGCAGATCTCTTTTTGCTCGGATACTTCGGCTGGCTCAGCACGGTGTGGAGTTATCATCAAAAAATATAAATCAGAGAATACCCAAGATGGAATTTCTTTTCAAGTTTTTAATGAGACAATTGAAGAAGTGAAAACAAATAAGTATTCGAAGGCGTGCAATGATAGTGGACTTTTGGAGGTTAAGGAGTTTGGGAAGGCTGAAATATACGGAAAATTAAACTGAAAAAGAATATAGCTAAATCCTCTATAAATTATGACTATTAACCCTAGAAAGAGAATTGATGAACTGGATTCTTTGCGAGGTATAGCAGCTTTAGTTGTTGTATTATACCATTATACATTTCGATTCGAAGAAAAGTTTGGTTTTACACAAATAACAGATCATTTCAATTTACCTTACGGTCATTATGGGGTTGAATTGTTTTTTGTAATAAGCGGATTTGTTATCTTCATGTCCATTGAAAAAATAAATAATCCTTTCAAATTTCTGTACAAAAGGTTCATTAGACTTTATCCAACATTCTGGATTGGAATGATATTCAGCTATATTTTCATAACATTTTTTGGTCCTGAAAATTTAAAAGTCACACCAACTGAATTCCTAATAAACTTCACAATGATACCCAGTTTTTTCAACGTCTCATCTGTGGATGGCGTTTACTGGACTTTAAAAGTAGAAATGTTTTTCTATTTTATTATTTTCTTTGATATTCTATTTAGCGTAAAGAAAAAATATCAGATAGTAGGTTACCTTTACATTTTCTTAGGAATACTCTCCTTTACTCTATTGCGACCCACAAACTATTTCTTTTATGGTTCATTGTTTTTGATAGGAATCAACTTTTATAAAATTTGGAAAGATAATGCCAGTATTCATAATCATATACAAATATTGTTGTGTTTAGCATTAACCTTATTTTACTCTAATTTTGAGTTTTTTTATGTAACACTAACACTTTTAGCCATTTTTTATCTATTAGTTTATAATAAACTATTTTTTTTAAAAATAAGGCCTTTATTGTTTTTAGGGAACATTTCTTATTCACTTTATCTTGTCCACCAAAATTTTGGTCATACAATACAGATAGAATTAATACATGCGGGTTTAGAAAATTATATCTTACTACTAACCATTCCATTAATACTTTCAATAATTATAGCTAGTAT
Source organism: Brumimicrobium salinarum (assembly GCF_002844555.1). Lineage (GTDB taxonomy): Bacteria > Bacteroidota > Bacteroidia > Flavobacteriales_D > Crocinitomicaceae > Brumimicrobium > Brumimicrobium salinarum. The sequence goes on along the minus strand of NZ_PJNI01000016.1, from coordinate 70,173 downwards.
GATTACTTATTTCCTTGAAAAACCAATTATTTCTTATTTAAATACTAAACATCCGTGGCGTTTTATTTCAATTAAAAAATGACTACCTAAATGTTAATATCAGTTAAGTTCAATTGGGAATGACCGATATAAAAAAATCTATTGTTTCTGGTTTCATTTGGTCTATATTAGGCCAAGGTGGCTATCTAATTATTGGTCTCGTTGCTAATATTATTCTCGCTCGTTTACTTACTCCTTTTGAGTTTGGACAAGTTGGAATAATTATGTTCTTCATTGTAATCGCTAAGGTTTTAACAGAATCAGGCCTTTCTGGTGCACTTATCAGGAAAAATGATGCTACAGATGAAGACTTTTCAACTGTGTTTATTTTTAACTTGATTATTTCAATAGTTTTAATGCTATTGATCATAGGGTTTTCGGGTACAATAGCTAACTTTTACGATGACCCACAATTAAAGTATATACTTATTGCATCATCTAGTGTATTACTCTTTAATGCATTTCAAATTACTAAGAACGCTAGATTAATTAAGGATTTAAAATTCAAGAGAAAGTCAAAGTATGAAGTTCTAGCAATTCTATGTGCGTCAATAATAGGTATAACTTTAGCCTTTTACGGCTACGGTGTTTGGTCAATCGTATTGATGCAAATCTCAACTGCGTTAATTTTAACTTTATTATTGTGGATTTTCGAACCTTCAATTAAGAAGTTGGTATTTAGGCGTAATTCATTTAAGTCCTTATATAAGTTTGGAGTGAATACTACTTTAGCTTCATTATTAAATACTGCTTTTGACAATATTTATCAACTTATACTAGGAAGGTATTTCGCTATAAGCCAAACCGGGTTGTATTATCAAGGGAAAAAGCTACAAGAAGTACCTGTTGGGGTTATAAAATCTACTACTCTTGGAGTTGTTTTTGCTTCTTTGTCTAAAGTACAAGATGATTCTAAACAATTTGATTATTTGTATAATAAAATTGTTGCCTTCTTTACTGTTATTATAGGAGCTATTTGTTTATTCGTATTTTTCTATGCTGAGAATATAATTATGCTCTTATATGGAGAAAAATGGATAGACGCTGTTTTTTATTTACAAATATTGATTGTGTCATCGTTTTTCTATATGCAAGAAATGTTCAATAGAATTATATTTAAAGTGTTTGACAGAACCGAAAAAATTTTACATCTTGAAGTTTTTAAAAAGGCTATACAATCAATTTCTATTATTATAGGGGTAATTTTATTGAATATTGAAGTATTGATGTACGGATTCCTTATTACCAGTATAATCAGCTTTTTTATTAATTTCTATGTTTCAAGAAAAATATTAGGAAATGTCAAATGGGATGAAGTGATATTGGTTTTTAAAGTTGCTTTAATTTCGATTACTACGGGTTTAGTTGGCTTTATTTTAAACAATCTATTTGAGTTAAGAATGTATCAAACTTTTTATTTAATTCCTGTGTTGATTTTAATTTTTATTCTAGGTGTACAATTGTTAAAAGTGATAAACTTTAAAAATGATGTATCTAGCTTATTAAGAACCCTAAAAAAATGATTAAACGATTAAAACATTTTTACAAACGAAAGTTTTGGTCACCAGAAAAGTATGCAAGATATACTGGTGTTAAAATCGGAAAAAACTGTGATATTCAAAAAGTTTCATTTGGTTCTGAACCTTATTTAGTTGAGATAGGCAATCATGTACAAATTACTTCGGGTACAAAAATATTTACTCACGGAGGAGGTTGGGTTTTTCGAGATCAATATCCAAAACTGGATTATTTCGGGAAAGTAAAAATTAAAAACAATGTTTATATCGGCAATAACTCAATGATTATGCCTGGTGTTACCATTGGCAATGATGTTATTGTTGGTGCAGGGAGCATCGTCACGAAATCGATCCCCGACGGTAAAATTGTTGCGGGAAATCCTGCTAGAATTGTAGGAGAAACTTCAGAATTTGTAGAAAAAATAAAACAATACGATGTGGGTTCAAAGGGGATGAGTTATGAAGAGAAGAGGAAACTACTCTTAAAGCTAGAAAATGAGAGATTTATTGCTAAATGAGTAAGAGTTTTGGAAAATATCTGATGTTTTTGTTGAGTCCTATACTCTCATTACCATTAATATTGCGCGACTTATATAGCAATAAAAACAGTAGTCTCATATTAATTTCGTTAACTTTTGGAATTGTAAGCTTTTTATACATACCATTAGAGAGTAATGATAAAGCTTATTACTACTTATTGTATGAAAACTTGAGTAGTTTAGATATTCAAGGTTTTTTCATTTTCTTATCTGAAAAACCAGACTTTCTATTCTACACTCTCCTGTATTTATTTTCAAAGTCAGGTATTCCAATACAGTTTCTGTTTCTATTTATTACAGCCTTAACTGTATGGATTTGGTTATTCTCATTTAGGAAGTTTACAAATCACAACAATGTAAAAACAAAAGATTATTTTATCTTTCTAACATTAATATTAATTTCTTTTTCAATTGACCATTTGATATCTGGAGTTAGAAACTACCTGGCCTTTTCGTTTATATTACTTGGTTTTTTGAGTGGTGGAATAAATAATAAAAAAACAAAAGGATTGCTTTATATAATATTAGCAATCGCAATACATTTTAGTTGTATTATTTTTCTTCCTTTCTATTTCATTTTTATTCTTTTTCCTAAAAGATATAATTTCTATAAATTTCTATTCATCTTCTCTTTTATCTTTATTATTACTCCCCGTGAGATATTATTTCTACTTGTTGGTCAATTAGAGTTACCCTCTGCAATACAAAACAAAACCGAAAGTTACCTTGGTGAAACAGACTTTATAGAAAATAGCCTTAGTATCGGTAACTTTAATAATTATTTAAAAATATTTTTTTATGAATTGTGGACATTTTTTGCTTGGGCTTACCTTTTTATAACGATAAATAGAAAGTCTATATTTAGAAATCTAACTTATATTTGCTTTGCAGCATCAAACTTATTCTACTCAGCACCAGACACCTATTACAGATATATATTAGTTGCTCAGTTTTTCTTTTTAGTACTTATTCTAGTGGAATATGATTTTTACAGTAAGTTTTTAAAGTTTTCAAAAATACTTTTAGTCGTTTTTGCTTTAAACCTTCTAGGAAATATTTATGTGTATAGAGAACAGTTTATAAAAAGTTATTTTAACATAAATTCAACAACCCTAATAACAATATTATTAAAAGAAGATATTACTTCTAAAGACTTTATTAAATGAAAATACTTTTAATCATCCCCACCTTAAAACAAGGGGGAGCTGAGAGGGTAATGAGTGAGTTAGCAAATAATTTGAATACGCTAGGTCATCAAGTTCACCTTTGTTTGTTAGTCGACAATGAAGATTTTTACACTATAGAGAAAGGCGTTACTATTCATCGTTTAGGTTTTGAAAACAAGAACAGCATACAAAAGAAATTTTCAGAAATTAAAACCTTCTTTAGGTTACGTAGATTAATGACGAAAATAAATCCAGATGCAACGCTCAGTTTTATGGATAAATACAATGTATTGACTATTCTTGCAAGTCGTTTTTTAAAGCTTAAAGTTTTTGTTTCAGACAGAAGTAATCCTAACAAGACCATAAGTTCAAATTTAAAACTTTTAAAAAGGCAAACTTATAAACATGCATCAGGCATCATTGCACAAACTTCACTAGCAAAAGAAGTGCTTTTTGAAACAACCAAAAATTCCAATATCCGAGTTATTCATAATCCATTAAAACAAATCAAGTCCCTTCCCAGCATACAGAAGGAAAAAATCATCTTGAATGCGGGAAGAATGGTTGAAGAAAAAGGACAAAAATATTTAATCGAAGCATTTTCAAAGCTAAAAGCAAACGATTGGAAACTTGTAATATTAGGCGATGGTAAATTACGTCCAGAACTTGAAAAACAAATTTCAGAATTAAACTTAACACATAAAGTGTTGTTTCCAGGTACTGTGCAAAACATAGATGAATGGATGGCACGATCTTCTATTTTTGCATTTCCATCGATATCTGAAGGTTTTCCAAATGCTTTGGTTGAGGCAATGGCCTTTGGTTTACCATGTGTTAGTTTTAATTGTGACGCAGGTCCTTCAGATCTCATCAATAATAACAAAAATGGTTATTTAATAGGAACCAAAGACGTGGCTGCATTAGCTTCTAAACTTAATGAATTATGCAGCAACGAAGAATTAAGAACTCAATTGGGTAATGAAGCAAAAAAAATTAGCACAAAATTAGATGCACAAAAAATTACTCAGGAATATTTAGCGTTTTTTAAACAGCAAAAACCATGATACTAGGTATTGATGCTTCTAACATCGGCGGTGGTGGTGGAGTAACGCATTTAAAAGAAATTATTTCATCCTCAGATAACTTAGTGAATGATTATTCAATTGAAAGAATCATTGTTTTTAGTTCGAAAAAAGTACTCGATGAAATAGAAGATCATGAATACTTAATTAAACTTACCTTTCCTGAACTAAATAAAGGGCTTCTAAGCAGAGTGGTCTTTCAATTATTTAAGTACGATAAAGAAATAAAAGAACGTTGTGATATATTATTTTCACTAACAGGGGACTATATTGGGAAGTTTCATCCAGTAGTTGGTATGTCCAGAAACATGTTGTTATACGAACGCAACATTTGGAAAGAAATAAAACAACCTAAAGAAATATTACGTTTTTGGCTCAACTTTAAAAAGCAAAAACGTTGTTTTAAAAATGCTTCTGGGCTTATTTTCATTTCAAAATATGCGCAAGAATATGCCAACAAAAGCTTAGATATTCAAAGGAAATTACAAGAAATCATTCCGCATGGTGTATCTGCTCAATTTACAGGGCAAGTTCTTGAGCAAAAAAAGTTAACTTCTTACACTGAAGAAAATCCATTTAATTTCCTCTATGTTTCTACAGTCCATGTATACAAGAATCAATGGAATGTAGTACGTGCTATTTCAAACTTAAGAAAAAAAGGATACCCTGTTACTTTGACTTTAGTTGGAGGAGTAATTTTTGAACCTGCTGGCCAATTATTAGAAGAAACAATAAATGAAGTAGATCCTCAAAACACATTCATTTTCAATAAAGGCCATATACCTTATCAAAATATTTCCGATGAGTATAAAAAGGCGTCAGGTATTATCTTTGCTTCACATTGCGAGAATATGCCAAATATATTAATGGAATCTATGGCTTCAGGTGTTCCAATTGTCTGTAGCAATAAACAACCAATGCCAGAGTTTTTAAAGAATAATGGGTTTTATTTCAATCCTAAAGAGGTAGAGTCTATTGAAAAGGCAATAATTGAATTCTTGAAGCAGCCTGAAAAGAGAGCGTTAATGGCGCATAATAATATTAAAGAAATTAAAAACTATACTTGGGAGAAAACAGCAAGTGAAACGTTTAGTTTTATCTCCAAAGTTTACATACAAATAACAAAAAATGTTCAAAAATAAAACCTTATTAATCACTGGTGGTACAGGCTCTTTTGGGAATGCTGTTCTCAATCGGTTTTTAGACACCGACATCAAAGAAATCCGTATCTTTTCCAGAGACGAGAAGAAGCAACATGATATGCGTGTAGCTTTAAACAATCCAAAAATCAAATTCTATATAGGAGACGTACGAAACTATAACAGTATAGATCGTGCAATGCGTGGTGTAGATTATGTTTTTCAAGCTGCTGCGTTAAAGCAAGTGCCTTCTTGTGAGTTTTTTCCAATAGAAGCAACCCGTACAAATGTCTTAGGAACGGAAAATGTACTCAAAGCTGCCATAGCCAATAAAGTTAAAAAAGTAATTTGTTTGAGTACAGACAAAGCTGCGTACCCGATCAACGCAATGGGGATGAGCAAGGCCTTAATGGAAAAAGTGGCTGTTGCAGAATCACGAAATGTCGATGAAAAAGACACCACAATTTGCTTAACACGCTATGGAAATGTTATGGCCTCAAGAGGGTCTGTAATTCCATTATTTATTGAGCAAATTAAATCTGGAAATCCAATTACGATCACAGATCCAAACATGACACGTTACTTGATGTCTTTAGAAGATGCTGTAGACTTGGTTTTATTCGCCTACGAAAACGGAAAGCAAGGAGATTTATTTGTTCAGAAAGCTCCTGCCGCAACCATTGAAGTTTTAGCCAAGGCTTTAATTGAGTTATTCGAAAGTGAGAATGAAATAAAAATCATTGGAACACGTCATGGTGAGAAATTGTACGAGACTTTATGTACACGTGAAGAAATGGCCAAGGCAATTGATTTACTAGGTTTCTATCAAATTCCTGCAGACAATCGAGACTTGAATTATGCACAATATTTTGAAAAAGGAGATGTAAAAACCTCTGCGTTGGAAGATTACAACTCTCACAATACAGAACGTTTAACATTAGCGCAAACAAAAGAATTATTACTCACTTTAGATTTAATAAAAGACGAAATAGCAGCATGGAAGGAAAGATAAAAGTAATGACGATTGTTGGGACACGTCCAGAAATCATTAAATTGAGTAGAGTAATTGCAGAACTTGATCAACACACCCAACATATTTTAGTGCACACTGGCCAAAATTATGATTTTGAATTAAATGAAATTTTCTTTGAAGAACTAGGTATCAGAAAGCCAGATGTATTTCTAAATGCAGCAGGTGTAAATGCCGCTGAAACCATTGGTCAGGTAATCATTAAATCTGATGAAGTTTTAGAACAACACCAACCAGATGCAGTTTTACTTTATGGTGATACCAATAGTTGTATGTCAGTAATTTCTGCGAAAAGAAAGAAAATTCCAATATTCCACATGGAAGCAGGAAATCGTTGTTTTGACCAACGTGTTCCAGAGGAGATTAACCGAAAAATTGTAGACCATTTAAGTGATATCAACATGCCGCTGTCTGAGCATGCTAGAAAATACTTAGAAAATGAAGGAATTGCACCAGAGACCATCATCAAAACAGGTTCTCCAATGCGTGAAGTACTGGAACATCATGCAAATTCAATTCAAAAGTCAACAGTATTAGCTAAGGAAAACCTCAAAAAAGGTGAGTACTTCATCGTCAGCACCCACAGAGAGGAGAATGTTGATTCAGAAGAGAACTTTAAGAATCTATTGGAAACCCTAACTGCGATTCAAGAGCAATATGGAAAAGAAGTAATCGTTTCGACCCATCCAAGAACAAAAAAGAAACTTGAAGCAATGGATTTTGTAAACAACAATGACAAAATCCGTTTCATGAAACCCTTTGGTTTTTTAGATTACATCAAATTACAGAAGGACGCATTTTGTGTTATTTCTGATAGTGGTACCATAACAGAAGAGTCTTCTATTTTAGGTTTTCCTGCAATTACCATCCGTCAAGCACACGAACGACCAGAAGGAATGGATGAAGGAACGCTAATCATGTCAGGTTTACATAAAAATAGGGTTATGGAAGCAATTAACGTGGTGGTTAGCCAGCATCAAGAAAACAATGAAGTCATCAGAATCGTTGAAGATTATACAACATCAAACGTATCTAAAAAGGTATTGCGTATTATTTTGTCTTATACAGACTATATCAATCGTACAGTATGGAAGAAGTAAGAAAAAGAATATTGATTTTAGGTTCAACAGGAATGTTGGGTCATGTGTTTTATCACACGGTAAAAGAAAACAACAATTATGAAATAGTTGACGTTGCGTTTAGAAATAAATTAAATGATGGTACTATAATTTGTGATGTTACAGATAAACATAAACTAGCTAAAGTTATAAAAGAAGCCAATCCAGATTACATAGTAAATTGTATCGGAATATTGATTAAAGGTTCTACATATAATCCTGCAAACGCCATATACATTAATTCCTTTTTACCGCATTACTTAAATTTACTTGCTAAAGAGAATGAAGCAAAATTAATACACATCAGTACAGATTGTGTATTTTCAGGATCAAAAGGTGGATATACAGAGTCAGACTTTAGAGATGCAGATGATGTTTACGGAAGAAGTAAAGGTTTAGGTGAATTGTTTGGAGAGGACTCTTTGACCATCAGAACTTCAATCATCGGACCCGAAATAAAAGAAGCTGGAGAAGGACTATTGCATTGGTTTTTGAATCAAGAAGGAACCATAAATGGATATTCTAAAGCTTATTGGGGAGGTGTAACCACTCTTGAATTATCAAGGGCTATTTTGTCTGCTATAGAACAAGATCTTAGCGGATTAATCAATTTAACCAATGGAGAAGCAATCAACAAATTCGATATGCTGAACTTGTTTAAACAAGTGTTTAACCGTAATCAATTGAGTATCGAACCCTTTGAAAATAAAAAGGTAGATAAAAGTTTAAAATCGGAAAGATCAGATTTTGAATACACCGTTCCTTCTTATGCGAAGATGATTCAAGAAATGTATGAAGACATGAAAGCGAAAGAAGATTTATACGCTAAAAACTATACATTTTAATGGCCAAAAAAGCATTAATCATTACCGAGGTTTTCGATCCCGAAGACTTTATCATTAATGACCTAGTGGATAGTTGGTTAGCCAAAGGTTATGAACTTGAAATCCTGACACGGAATCCATCTTATCCGTATGGAAAAGTTTTGGAAGGGTATAAAAACAAGATTTATAGCAAAAGCACCTACAAAAACACAATTATTCATCGTTTTTTGGTCATTCCTGGTTATCAAAACAGTTTATTTAAGAAAATCTTAAATTACATTAACTATATGTTTCTTAGTTTTTGGATATTACTGTTTATTGGAAGAAAATTTGATAAGGTTTTCATTTATCAAACGGGTCCACTTACCAATGCTTTCTCACCTGTTCTTTTAAAACCCATATTTAGATATAAAATCACCATTTGGTCACAGGATTTATGGCCAGATACGATCTATGCTTATGGATTAAAGAAAACTAAATTTACACACTTTATCTTGACCCGACTAGTTCGGTTTATTTATTCTGGATGTGATACCATTTTAATTTCATGCAAAGGGTTTAGGGAAAAAATAGAATCACTATTAAAAAAGAAAAAACCCATTTACTGGATTCCCAACTGGCCAATGATAGATGGATTTTCGGAGGACAAGGCAATTTTACCCGAAGGATTCAATTTCACATTCGCAGGAAACATTGGTAAAGTTCAAAACTTAGATCAAATTGTTAGCGCATTTAAGTCAGTTGCTTTAAAACATCCAAATGCTTATCTAAATATTATTGGAGATGGTTCATACCTTGAAGAATTAAAACGTATTTGTGAAGAGGAAAACCTACCGAATATTAATTTCACAGGAAGAAAACCTGTGAGTGAAATGCCCAACTATTTCGCTGCCAGCGATGTCCTTTTAATTTCCTTGGTCGATGTCCCACTTTATGAAATTATGATTCCTTCTAAATTTCAAACTTATTTAACCGCTAAAAAACCAATTTATGGAGTTATGAAAGGTGAAGTCGCAGAACTAATCAACCAATACAATTTAGGTGTTACCGCTTTACCCTCTTCCATTGAAGAAATCGAAACTGGATTTGACAAATTCATACAATTATCAAAGGAAGAATTGGCTGAGTTTTCGACCAATTCCATGGAATTACTCAATGAAAGTTTTGATGAAGGAAAAACCAAAGAAAATTTAAACACATTATTCTGGAATGACCAATAAATCAACTCCACACATTATAAAAGGCAATCAACATACCGATGAACGCGGTACACTTTCATTCATCAATGATTTTGATCTTTCAACAATCAAACGAATGTACGTTATTCAGCATCCTTCAACCGCTATTGTTCGTGCATGGCAAGGGCATAAAATAGAATCCAAACATTTTAAATGCACACAAGGACGCTTTTTAATTGCTCTAATTAAAATTGATGATTGGGCCACTCCTTCGGAAGACTTACCCCCAGAAACATTCATTTTAGACTCTAAAAACACTGAGGTTTTACACATTCCGGCAGGTTATGCCAATGGATTTAAAGCCTTAGAAGAGAATTCAGAACTTTTAGTGTTTTCAAATTTGAGTTTAGAAGATGCTAAAAATGATGACTATAGATTTGACCAAGAGCTATGGATGGACTGGAATTAAAAATTAAGCATTGTTGATCTAAGTAAACAGACATTAGTTTATTTAGACTTTTAAACATGAAGTTTGAGTTCATATATTCCAACCAAAATAAACTATTTGTGCTTTTCAACTGATTGATATACAGCAAAAAAACTCAACATTCAAGTCGTACACGTAGAGGCTGGAATACGTTCTTGGGATTTAAGTATGCCAGAGGAAATCAACAGAATGATTACCGATTCCATTACCGATCACTTTTTTACCACTTCAGAATTAGCGAATGAGAATTTGCGCAAATCAGGAATTTCCGACGACCGCATTCACTTTGTGGGGAACGTCATGATTGATACCTTATTTGCTCAGCGACCACATTTTATTCAGCCTCCTGTTTGGGAAGCGTTGCAACTCCAAGAAAAGGAATACATCGTGATGACTTTACATCGTCCAGCAAATGTTGACGAAGAAGAGAAACTGAAGGAATTAATGGACGAAGTTGTAGCGCACACACAAGAATTGCCTTTAGTATTTCCTGTTCACCCAAGAACAGCAAAAATACTCAAGAATTTAGGCGTATCACATCCGCGTTTACACATGGTAGAGCCTTTGAGCTATTTAGAATTCAACTATTTAGTCGAAAAAGCCAAAGCCGTAGTTACTGATTCAGGAGGAATAACAGAAGAAGCCTCCATGATGAATGTTCCGTGTATGACTTTAAGAGACAATACTGAGCGACCTGAAACCATGGAACTAGGAACCAACGAATTATTGGGAACAAACCCAGAAGCCATTGCACCAGCCATGAAAAAACTCTTTAGCGGCCAATGGAAAGAGACCCAAGAAATTCCAATGTGGGATGGAAAAGCAGCGGAACGAATTGTAGAGAAGTTGATGGAGATTTATGGGGGGTAATGCAGTTCACGAAACCGATAGGTGTAAGAATAAAAAGAGATTCAGGCCATTGGTTGAATTCGCTGCATATCTCCACATTCTCCCTTGTTCTCGATAAAATTTTATTGCGTTAGCACTTCATAAAATCACTCGAACTGACGGGGATTCTCTTTTTACAAACATTATGCTAGTTTAAGGAACGTAGAGATTCAGAGATTTCTCCACCATTAAAAATCAAAGATTTTCACTGGTATTCGGAATGACAGTCAGTGAGTCGGGGGAGGAAAGGAAAAAAATATGCTGAAGCTCCGCTTCAGCATATTTTTTTCCTACTTTCACTCTCATGAAGCCTGTCATTCCGATGGAGTCCCGAGAACTCGGGATGACTGAGGAATCTCTTTTATCCTACCACAAATGTTCATTCCGAAAGGAACGACGTGGTGCTCTTTTTACAAACATTATGCTAGTTTAAGGAACGCAAAGACTGAGGAGCTCTCCGGCTATTGGTTAAATGCGCTGCAAATCTCCACATTCCCCCTTGTTCTCGATAAAATTTTATTGCGTTAGCACTTCATAAAATCACTCGAACTGACGGGGATTCTCTTTTTACAAACATTATGCTAGTTTAAGGAACGTAGAGATTCAGAGATTTCTCCACCATTAAAAATCAAAGATTTTCACTGGTATTCGGAATGACAGTCAGTGAGTCGGGGGAGGAAAGGAAAAAAATATGCTGAAGCTCCGCTTCAGCATATTTTTTTCCTACTTTCACTCTCATGAAGCCTGTCATTCCGATGGAGTCCCGAGAACTCGGGATGACTGAGGAATCTCTTTTATCCTACCACAAATGTTCATTCCGAAAGGAACGACGTGGGGCTCTTTTTACAAACATTATGCTAGTTTAAGGAACGCAAAGACTGAGGAGCTCTCCGGCTATTGGTTAGATGCGCTGCATATCTCCACATTCTCCCTTGCTCTCGATAAAATTTTATTACGTTAGCACTTCATAAAATCATTCGAACTGACGGGGGATTAGGTAGATCGTTGTAAAACTGTTTATTTAATTGGTTATCAGTTGGTAAAAGAAAAGCGGTGATGTTATGCTTTGTGTTAAAAAATATGTACTTTTGTGACGAATAGTTAATTAAAATAATTTTCATACAGTGTAAATATTTAATTAAGTTAAGTAGAAATTTTTTTTTCGTCAAGAACCAAGATTAAGTTCATGAAAAGTATAGGACCAAATTAACCTAAATCCATAAAACCTAAAATTAATGTCATCACCAACATTTTATATTATCCCCATTTTTGTGCTTGCGCTAATAAGTAGCCTGTATTTGTTGCCAAAGATATCACAGATCGTTACTTATAAAAAGCTAATGGATGTTCCTAATATGCGAAGTTCACATTCAAAAGCAATTCCACATTTGGGCGGTGTAGCATTTTTTGTTTTGTTGATCCTGTCCTTTTATTTCACTTCGCGTTTCGATGAAAATAACACCATAATTGCTATTTTACCTGGTTTAACCATTCTTTTTTTATTGGGCCTTAAAGACGACTTGGTCATTTTGTCTCCCTTTTCAAAGTTATTGGGTCAAATTTCAGCTGCATTATTTTTGGTATTTCACGGAAAGGAAAACATAAGCAGTTTACATGGATTTATGGGGATAGAGGATATGCCTGTTTTTGTGTCAGGGATTTTAGGCGTCTTAATAATTATTGTTGTAGTGAACGCAATAAATCTAATAGATGGGATCGATGGCTTGGCAGGAACGGTTGGTGTAATTATGAGTAGTGCATTTGGAATTCTATTTTTTCTACTCAAAGATTATTTCCAAATGCTAACCGCTGTTGTTATGGTAGGCATGTTATTAGGCTTTTTGCGTTTTAACCTATCTCAAAAACGAAAAATTTTCATGGGAGACACAGGCTCAATGATTATTGGTTTTGTAATCGGGGTTATGGCAGTAGATTTATTAGCCACTGATACCGCTGACTTATCAAGGCTTCCTTTTAATTTTGAAAACCTGCCTTATGTTGTTGCTGCCATACTTATTATCCCCCTTTTCGATACAGGTCGGGTCTTTTTCATACGCATTATGCAACGCAAAAGTCCTTTTACCGCCGATCGTAATCATATTCACCATTTAATTATAGATCATTTTCAAGTCTCCCACAGAAGAACAAGTTTTTATATTGGAGTGGTTAACTTTATCCTGCTTTCGTTGTTTATATTTTTGGCTATGCGAACAACGCAATGGCAACTTTTAGTCGTCTTTTTGCTAGTAATTATCGTAGGAATTTCATTCTTTTATTTTTTAGGTCGGCTTATCGGTAGAAAGAAATTAAAAGAAGAAGAAGTGAAAATATGACTCCACAACATAGAGTTGTAAAACACAAATACGAAAAGGTAGAACTATAAACCCAAAAGTGTCTTGTTAATTTTGTTAAAAATGACCGATAAAGGTCTGTCATTAAAATAAATAACAATTAAGGATTGTGGTTTAAAATAAAATAATTACTTTTACAAAATATACGCAATTAACAGCGTTAAAAAAACCATAATCATGAAAAAAATTATCATCATATCATTGACTTTATTCTTCAGTAGCTTTGTTTTTTCTCAGCATAAATCTACCAATGCCAAACATTTGAATGTTAATTGGCACAAAGTCGGTTGGTTTCTCGAAGCAAATGGAGGAATGCGTTTGTTAGGGAAAACATCAGAACAAGCTGATATGAAACCAGGTTTGTCCTTAACCGGTGGAGTAGGTTACTTCATAAATGAACAATTTGGAGTTCGCGGAAGATTAGATTATCAAGGATTTAATACAGAAACTGTGAATAGTAGTAATTCTTCGTATTCAATTGGTTTATCAGCAGAAGCACTTTTAAGAACGTTAAATGCTTTTGGAGGAGTTAAAAATCGTGCTTTTGAAGTCGTAGCTCACGGTGGAATAGGAGGGAACTCTTTAATTAATCCAGAATTAAGAGATTATGTTAGAAACGATCTTGGAAAAGAGTTCGAAGATGGCGGATTTAAAGGAACAGATGACATGTTTCATATTGTAATTGGAGCTACTCCAGAGTACCATTTTAATTCTAAACTTTCATTGAATCTTGATATATCCCATTTTATCCAATTTGGTCAACACAGAACATACGATGTTTTTAGCAAAGAATTGGCAGATGGGCCTACAGGTGTTTTTGTGACGTCATTAGGTTTAACTGTGCGACTTTAGAAAACATTTTAAAGCATAATAAAAGAACAGAGCTTATGGGCTCTGTTTTTTTTTGTTCAATTTAATTTTTACTTCTGGTATTTGTTGAGTCAGTTTCAATCCCTGACGATAGATTAACCCGGATTATTAACCTTATCTAACAAATTGACTAATTTACTAAAATCAGCTATTTTATATCACAAAAGCGCCGCTACTTTAGAATACAGGTAACATTTTGAGTCATGATTTTTTTGTCATCATTTTTGTTTTGCTACGCGACAAAGATGCCGCCGAAAAGAATTATACCGATATTTATAGCCCCGCATTGCGCTTGGCTTACACGGGGCTATAATTACTTGACACCTTCAGCGTCAGGTGTAATTCAATCTAAAACATTCGACGTAGTCGATGAAGTTTGCTATTTTATGTTACAAAAGACCCGCTACTTTAGAATACAGGTAATATTTTGATTCACGATTTTTTTGTCATCATTTTTGTTTTGCTACGCGACAAAAATGCCGCCAAAAAGAATTATACCGATATTTATAGCCCCGCATTGCGCTTTGCTTACACGGGGCTATAATTACTTGACACCTTCAGCGTCAGGTGTAATTCAATCTACCCCAAATTATTCACCAATCTCAAAGTTTATAGGAAATATAGTTAAATTATTGACTTACAGATGTTAATATTCTTAGACTTTAAGATTGGTGAATAATCCGGGCTAATTGTATCTTTGCGGCCATGAATAAAGGTATCTTGTATATGATTCTTTCTGGCCTTTGCTACATTGTGGTAAATGTCCTAGTGAAAATCTTAGGTCAAGGTCCTGATCAAACCATTATTTCAGGTTTGCAGAAGTATCCCATTCCAGAAATTATCTTGTTTAGATCTATCATTACTTTCACAATTTGCTACGCAGTGATTAAAAGTAAGGGTATTCCTTTATTCGGCAACAATAAAAAATGGTTAATAATTCGTGGAATTACAGGAACGATTGCCTTAACACTTTATTTTTATACCCTAAACAATCTTCCTATTGCGATTGCAGCGACCATTCAATATTTAAGTCCGATTTTCACTGTTTTATTGGCTATTTTCATCTTAAAAGAAAAGGTGAAACTGTTACAAGGTTTGTTTTTCCTTATCGCTTTCTTAGGCATTGTTTTTATTAGTTTTTCTAAATATTTAAGTGAAGATGCCACTATTTCTAATGTTAATCCATGGTGGATCATCGTTGGGATTTGTTCTGCTGCCTTTGCTGGTATGGCCTACAATGCTATTGCAAAATGTCGAGATACAGACGCTCCTATCACTGTTGTCATGTACTTTCCGTTAATAGCCATTCCTGTAATGAGCGTGCTCACCGCTTTTGATTACGTCGTTCCTCAAGGCAAGGAATGGGGAATTATTTTAATTATTGGCGTTTTCACCCATATTGCCCAAATTTTTGCCACAAAGTCATTACATGCAGCCAACACAGCTACGGTTACACCCTTTAAATACTTAGGTTCCATCTATGCTTTTGTACTTGGCTTATTTCTCTTCGATGAGGTAATTTCTTTATATGCTATCGCCGGAATGTTCCTAATCATTGTAGGCGTTTTAGGAAATACCTTGGTCCGAAGTCGTAGGCAAAAACAATAAACTGACGAAACGAAACAGTATAATCCGCACGTCAGTTCGAGGCCGCAATGAAATGAAGGCGTATCGAGAACGGTGTGGAGAGGTTAGAAGTATGTGCTATCATCAGTTCTCGATAAAATTTTATTGCGTTATCACTGCATAAAATCACTCGAACTGACGGGGGCTCTTTTTACAAACATTATGCTGGTTCAAGGAACGTAGTTACTTTTCATCTTGTAAAATGATTAAAGTCATAAAAATGTATTTTATCTATTTGAATAGTCGTGCTATATTTGTAGTGTAAATGAAACGAATAATTTCCATATCACTTTTAACCCTCATGCTGAGTTATGCATTTAATCAGTTGGGTGTTTTCATTGAGTACATTTCCGATGTGGAAAGATTTACAGAATTGTATTGTGAGAATAAAGACAAGCCAGAAATGGAGTGTAATGGTAAATGTCATCTTGCAGATCAGTTAGCAGAAAATGAAGAGCAAAAGCAAAATAAAGAATTACAAACACCAACAGAAATTCTCTTATATCAAGCTCCAAACCGAATTGAGATTGTTCAAGCACCTGAGTGTTTTCTTGAAGTAGAAAATAACTTTTACTTCATTAGTAATTTGAGATCAGGAATTTCAAATACGATTTTTCAGCCACCACGCGCATAATTTTTCTATTCCGTATTCAGCAAGTTTTGAACTGATTGATTCAGTTTAATGATGCTTGCTACCCAAATTATTACATAAAAAATGATAGGATTTTACGCATGCTTTGAGGCGTGGTAGTAAAGTAATATCCTACAAGAAATTTTAACAAATAGAAAAATGAAAAAGATATTTATTTTAGCATTAAGTGGTGTTGTTTTATTAGCATCATGTAAAAAAGACAAAGAGGAAGAAACACCTACAAGTGGTTCTGAATATACCTTAATCAAGAAAGATACTACAGCGAATGATTTAGTGGTAGAATTACTTTCCAAAACAACAACCCTTGAAATTGGGTATTCTAATTTATTTGTTCGGGTAAAAGATTTTGCAGGAAATATTGTAGATGACGCAACAGTTGGTTTTATGCCCATGATGGACATGGGGAACATGCAACACAGCAGCCCTGTAGAGCAGCCTGAATATAATCCAACTTCTAAATTATATGAAGGAATGGTTGTGTTTACAATGCACTCTGGTCAAGGAGATTGGGAGTTAACCGTAATGGTTGATGGAGATTCAGTTGCTTTTCCAGTAAATGTGCTAGATTCAAAAGCAGGAACCAAATATGTAGGTTCGTATTCTGGTTATGGAGCCAATAGCGCAGATAAATATATTGTAACCCTTGTCAAGCCATTTAACTGGAAGGTAGGAATGAATGATTTCTCCATAATGGTGCATAAAAAGCAAACGATGATGGACTTCCCAGCTGTTGAAGACCTTACTATTGTAATGGATCCTCAGATGACGTCGATGGGACACGGTTCACCTAATAATATTTCGCCATCTAATGCGGGAGAAGGATATTATAATGGGAAAGTAAACTATACCATGTCAGGAGATTGGAGATTGAACTTCGATTTGATTGATGAAGGAGATACTATTGTTTCTGGCGCTTACATTGACATATTATTTTAAGAATAAGCATTTGAAGAACTCACATCTTGTGAGTTCTTCAATAAATACAGATGAGATGAAAAAATCAATTATAATATGCGCTTTTTTATTGGGTGGTTCTTTGGCTTTTGCTCAGGAAGATACCTTATCAAATGAGCAGAATTATAAGGAGATTATAATTCAAGGTCAACAAAAGAAAAATAAAGATCAAACTGCTGAACAGTTACAAGTTTCAACAGATAAATTGTTGAGCACAACCCCAGGCATAACATTAATTAAACGCGGGAATTTTGCATTAGAACCCACAATTAGAGGGTTGAGTGCAGGACAAATAACCACTACAATTGATGGGATGCAAATGTTTGGTGCTTGTACAGACAGAATGGATCCAATTAGCTCTTACATTGAGCCTACCAATTTGGAGAAAATTCAATTGAGTACTGCTCCCAATGGAGATCAAACAGGTAGTTCAGTAGGAGGCGGGATTAATTTTTCTTTAATGAAAGCAGAAATTAACGCTCCAAAGAGCATAAGTGGTAAAGTAGGAGCGGGCTATCAAACCAATGCCAATAATATTCAAACCTTTGGAACTTTTCAATACAGTACAAAACGTTGGGCATTATTGGTAAATGGAATATATCGAAAAGCTGATAACTACTATGCGGCCAACAGGAGAGAGATTTTATTTTCTCAATTTGAAAAATGGAATGCTGGTGCAAATTTAAGGATCGCACTCAATGAACGAAATACGCTTTCTTTAGATTATATTCAAGATGAAGGATATGACATTGGCTATCCTGCTTTAACGATGGATGTAGGCTTTGCAAAAGCTTATATTTCTGCTGTAACACATAATTATACCCATCGTTCCAATCGATTAAGGAGTGTTGAAACCAAATTTTACTTTAATTATGTTGACCATGCTATGGATGATACCAAACGGCCAGCAGAAATGATTTCTATGCACATGGATATGCCTGGAACTTCAAGAACGTTTGGAATGTTCAGTAAAGCAAAATATTTGCTGAGTAGAAAGCACATTCTTAATGTTCAAGTTAATGCTTATCAAAATGATTTACATGCTGAAATGACAATGTATCCAGATGTAGGATCAGAAATGTTTATGCTTACTATTCCTGACGGACAACGTAGAACAGCAGGTCTTAACCTGACGGATACTTGGTTGGTTAATTCAAAAACACGGATTTCTTTTGGAGGTCGAGCGGAAATGAACTTTTCGGATATTACGACTGATATCGGTGAGCAAACATTGACAAGTTTCTACAATGGAAGCGCTGCTCAAACACGATTTTCAGGGAATGTGTTTGCTCAAGCAACTTATAAAATGTCTAAAAACATGAGTTTGTTTGGAGGCGTAAATTATGCACAGCGTCCTCCTTCATTGCAAGAAATCTATGGGTTTTATTTATTTAATCGTGTTGATAATCATGATTATATTGGGAATCCAGATATTGAAAACGAAGCTTCTATCAATGGAAATTTAGGATTGGATCTAAAATATGAGCAATGGGCTGTTTCTGTGGAAGGTTTCGTCAATTCTTTTTCAAATTATATTACAGGAATTGTTTTGCCGAGTTATAGTAATATGACTGGTGGAGCAGATGGAGTTAAGCAATTTGATAATATTGATCGTGCGCTACTCACTGGAGGTGAATTTACAATCAAGTGGAATCCAATTTCTGCATTATCGATCTCTTCAGTCAATAGTTTTACTTACGGAGTAGACGAAACAGGAGGTTATCTACCTTATATCCCGCCATTTAAATCAGTGAATTCGATTCAATATCACTTGAGTACATGGCATTTTAAATTAGAACATGTTGGAGCAATGGCTCAAAACAATGTAAGTACAGAACGGTATGGAGAAAACCCTACTCCGGCTTTTAATTTGTTAAACTTCGGAGTTCAAAAACACTTTTCGTTTAAAAATCAAAGGGCATTGCATGCTGAGATTGGCGTAGAAAATATATTTGACACGCCATATTATGAGCATTTAGATGTGATGGAGATTCAACGTCAAGGGTTAAACTTTGTGATTCGCACAACGTTTGTTTTTTAATGGAAAAAAGCCCTGAAGTTAAATTCAGGGCTTTTTACTACTATTGTTTAACGTGAGTACTTTTATTTGATTACTTTGTTGCGTAATCTTTTATTTCGGCACAGCCAATTCTTTTTCCTGCATCACCAGAGGGTTGAGAAGTGAAATCATCTCCACCTTGATGAATAATCACAGAACGACCGATAATATTTTTGTTTTCATCGTCACAATCAATACACCATTCGCTGGTTTCGAAATTAACTAAAGCTTTTCCATCTTCACCAACCTCAAAATTTCCAATGTCGCCTTTGTGATATCCTTCAGCATCACCCCATTTCCCATGCGGTTCGTTAGTTGGGTTCCAATGACCTCCAGCCGTTTTTCCATCAGCGGAAGAACAGTTTGCATTTTCATGTAAATGAATAGCGTGAGTGCCAGGATTTAATCCTTCAAAATCAGCTTCCATGGCTACTTGACCTGCTTTTTCTTCAAACTTAATTGTTCCAGTTGCGTCACTTTCACTTTTGGATTGTAATTCAATTTTAATAACTTTAGTTTTCACTTTGTCGGGATCAGCCATTTCCACAGCATCACTTTTTTGTTTTTCTACCTTATCGATTGTGATTCCGTCTTTTTTATTGTCTCCGTCTTCATCTTGAATTACATCTTTACATCCAAATGTAATTATTCCAACGCCAGCGATAATTGATAAATAGAGTTTGAAGTTTTTCATGTTTAATTTTTTTAGTTTCCATTCAAATTATAAAAATGTGTACGATATTTCGAGAACTGCATCTATAAGAAATGTTAAAGTAGCTGTTCGCGACCAATGTGATTATTCATTGAAAACAGAAATTTGCTAAGGATCTTGTTTGTAGAAAACTTAATCTTGATGGATAATATATTTGCTGGTAAAGCTTGGAATAGGTATTCAACTTTACATGATTTACTTGAAAAGGATAATCCTATTTGCTTGACTTTTAATGGGATTGCCTTCTTTTATCTTTGTAGTTTGATTTTCCAGAAAGCTTTTTTGGTTTAGGCTTTCCTAACATAAGCGAAAGGTGTGATTTTAAAATTCTTCCCATGTGTTTGTATTTGGAGAATCGCTTTGTATTGTGATAGGCATTTAAGTCGGCAGCTAAAGATGCGATTTTTTCAGGGGTAGACAGTTCTTGGTAGAGCATGGAATCCAAGAGCCTATTTAATCGGGCTAAAGCTAATTTATACCTTCTTTTCATTAAAGTTCGTTCTTCATACCTATATTGTTCCACGGTTTCCGGTGTCAATAATTGTATACAGAAATCGATAATCTTATTGTTTTCTTTATAATACTGCGGTAAATAGTGGTTTTTTCGTCCCTCATAAGCTGTTTGATCAAAGTCTATGGGTCGCACGCGATATTGTTCTTTGTCAAAATCTGGAGTAATGGCAACAACATAATTATAAGAACGCATATCGCCCAATAACATAACGAAGCACCTTTCATTAAACTTCACGAATTCTTTCGCCATTCCAGTAGGATAAAAGTTAGGCGAATCCATATAGTGGTTCATGAATTGATCACCTGGGATTCCCGCAATATGGGCTTCAACGAGCGTGTTTCCATCTACCATGTAATCAATTCTGTTGGGAGAAAGAATATGTTCCAATTCTAAACCATAAACCCTTGAGGCGTCAGCTTTTTTGATATAAAAATAATCATGATGATCATTTAATTTGTTTACAATTTTAATTCTAAAGGGATTTGAATTTCCAAAGAGACAATAATCAATTTGTCCAACAGATAAATGGCTAATAATTCCTGTGTCACCACCTGTTTTTAGTTCTGCATAAATTTCTTTTAACCCTAGTAGAATTTCATCTTGTAGGGCCATATCATAAATCACGCTTTCCCACAGTGTGTTTTCTCCGTTGGCGTCATACACAGGAGCACTATCGTTCCACCGTAACATATCTTCATAGGTGATGGCAATAGAATCTTCACGCCCATATTTTCTAAGATATTTGCGTAATCCTTGATTGATGGGAAAGGGTTGTTTCTTTTTGGAAATGTCCATTTTTTGCTGCTGATTTATGAGAATATCTCAAATATAACTAGAATTTCGTAGTATTAAAAGAGTAAAGGAACCTCAAAATGAGATTCCTTTACAACAAATAAATAAAGTAGTTGTTAAACCATTAAAACTACTTCCTCTATAAAAACACCTTAAAAAGAAGGACACGAAACAGTTCTAAAACTTGGTTGTCTTGTTTTACAATTTAAGTCAAATCCAAGCGAAACTTCGTGAGAACCTCCTGAAACACCATTATTTAATTTTGATACGGTTACATCATAACTGTATCCTACTTTTATCGTTCCTGTATTTACTCCTAGTGAAAGGATGAATGCATCTTTTGATCTAAACCATGCTCCAGCTGTAAATGCGCCATATTTAACGTATGTTCCTAGCATTAACTCCATAAAACCTTGTTGGTATTGATAGATAAGGTTGGGCATGATAGAAGTTTCATTAGAGTATTGTGATTTTCCACCAAGTCCAATTTTCGCTCCCATGTGTCCTGTTATACGAATAGGCATTGGACTATCATCTCCATTAATCATCGATTCGTTGGGCATGTTTAAGTGATGTCCTGAAACGCCGAAAAAGAAATTTTCTGTAAATCCTACCATTCCTGCAGATGCATCAAAGAAACCACGAGAACCTCCACGAGGTACATCATTTGTTCCATAAATAAACCCTCTTCTTGGGTCAATCATATCTCCAAATGTCAGTTTGTCCCAATCAAGAAACTTTTGGTTCCATGTTGCTTTACCGGCAAACATCATCGTAAACTTTCTGTTTACTTTTAAATGATAATTGTAAATCAAGCTCAAAGTAGTATGGTTAATGGTACCTTTACCTTGCTGATCATGCGTTGCAATCACACCAATTCCTCCCGAAATACTTTTCAAATATTGATCATAAGATGCAGAATAAGTGACAAAAGTTCCAGAAAGCGCAGGCCATTGATTTCTATAGTTAACAGCAAATCTTGGACAACCATGACTTCCAGCAAAAGCCGGATTCAAATATATTGGATTGGCATAGAACTGCGAAAACTGCGGGTCTTGAGCGTAAACCTCGCTGAGTAATAGAACTGAAAATACAAACAACAATAATTTTTTCATAATAACTCTCTCCTTTCTATAAGTTTAAAAATTTAGATGTTAAGCGACTCGGTTTTAGCATAAGTTTGATTGAGACTTGGTGTGATAATAACTTCTTTTCCATTAACTGACTTTGTAAATAATCTAAATTATAATGAATTGAAAATTGCTTAAATATGGTCCCCAACGATACGCCAACGTCGGCTTGTGTATTAATTCCTGCACCAAATTGCAACCAATTAAACTGTGCATTTCCACCCAACCATAATTCATTTAGGTAACCATTGTTTTGATATAGACCATATCCACTAATTCGTATATCTCGGTTGAAAAATTGATATTCGGTTCCAAATACAGCCGTGTAATGGATATTACTTTTGTAGTTTTTACTTAAGTCACTTGAATAAAAATTGTTATTGTGTCTCCCTAAATTATCAGCTTCGAATCCAAGGTAAAACCATTCGGTATTGAGCATAAATCCAAGTCCAATATCTCTGTACCAAAGTTGATTACCATTTACTTGATTTTTATCTTCGAAAAGGGGAATTAGTTGGTGTCTATTTAATTCAATTCTTGAAGAAATTAAGTCGGATTCTGTATCTAAATTAATCACGCCCATTTTGAATCTAAGCGCTGGTTCAAATGAAACTTTTGAAGATATTGAAAACTTTGGAGAATAGGTTATTGCGACTTGATAATTGTTAATATCGTTTTTATTGTAAGTGTTAAAACTCGCATCTATTCCTAAACCTCCTCTTAATCCATATACATAACCATCCCATGAAATGGCATTCTTTAATTGTGCATTTTTTTGTTCATACCATTGCAGACGTGTAGTGTTTTGAATTCTATTACCAGGTGCAGAACCGACCATTGCACTATTAGCAGCAAAACCATTCATCATGGGGGCATGGAAATTCGGGTTCTTTGTGTTTCTCAAAGCAACTGGTTGATTTGCCATTCGCTTTATTTTTCTTAAAGTACTTTTTATTGACTTTTTAAAACTTCCTTTTGTTGAAATGACTTTTACCTTTTGGGAGCGTTCTTCAGCTACATCATTACTTTCTATGTCAGTTTTTCCACTCAAGTAGTCTTTAATTTTATTCAAATCAGGGGCGTTGATGTTGGTTGTAAGAGCTGTGGAAATATCGCCTACTGTTTTTTCAGTGTTCTTCACTATTTCAAGGCGATCTTTTTCACTTGTTTGGTCGACTATTTTCAATTCACCTTGAGCAGCTAAATTATTGAAATCGGTTTCAATAGCTCGATTATCGTTTTTCTGAACTGACCTAGACTGAATTGACTTAGAGAAATCATTTACTTTTCTCTTTTGTATGATGGGCTTAATGTTCTTTTTGTTTTTAGTGGTAAACTTTGGTGTTACGAAATCTGTTTCATTTGTTGTTATTTGATCAATATCAATTTCCGATTTCGAATATTGGGGAGTAACAGGATAAAATTCTAGTCCAACTAAAGAAAGCATCAATATAATACCACCTAATGCGATTAAGGTTACTGGACGCATAAAGAAAGGCGTGGGACGCATTAATCCTGCAGCAGAAAAACCAGATGTATCAAGCGGTTTCACTTTGGCTTGATTCCATGCTTTTAGATCAGAAACGACCTCTGGATTTAAGCGAATAAAATCCATTAATTGCGTTTCTTGCTCCACAGAAAGATTTCCTTCTGTGTATTCAAAAAGCCATTGATCTATATTTTCAAAAGAAGGTCTGCTCATTGAGTTAATATTAAATCGCCTAACTGTTTTTTAATTTTTTTTCGCGCCCGGTAAAGATAAACCTTCACTTGACTATCAGATAAATCTAAAATCTCTGATATTTCATTGTAAGAATATCCTTCCAAATCTCTGAGCAGAACAATACTTTTTTGAGTGGGAGGAAGAAGGGAAAGGGCTAAATCTATTATTTCCTGAGTTTCAAATCGGTTGTCGATTTTCGATTTTTCGGGAACTAATTCAGTGTTGTAAACTGTTCGATTTTTCCTTTTCGAGAAATTAATTAATGCGTTATGCCCAGTTCTAAACATCCAAGCTTTGCATTTTTCAACTTCTACTTTCTTTCTATTTTTCCACAATTTTTCAAAAACGTCTTGTACAATATCCTGTGTGTCCTCACTATTTCTGAGGAACCCAAACACATATCCATATAAATTGGAAGCATGTAGTTTGACAGCTATATTGTATTCTCTTCGATTCAAAAACGCGTGTTTAACAGTAAAACAATTTAAGGAGGGTAAAAGTTACACCTCAACTCAATTAATGTCTAAAGTAATTAAATTTTTGTTGTTTAAAAAAAATTCATTTGTTAAAAAGAACTTGATACGACAAAAATTATTAGATTTAGTGTATTAAATCACAAACTATGAAAAAACAAGAAAGACTTTTCGACATAGTGTATCACCAGCTTGAGAATTTTCCTCAAGAAACTATGTTTTCAACTAAAATAGATGGTAAATGGGTTTCAACGAGCACAAAAGAGTTCGTTGAAAAAGTTAATTTGGTTTCGCGCGGCTTAATTGCTTTAGGCGTTGAGCCTGGAGAGAAAGTGGCGATGGTATCAGGAAATCGCGTTGAATGGAACATTATGGATATTGGAATTCAGCAGATTGGCGCAATTGGTGTGCCGGTTTATCCCAATATTTCAACAAAAGATTACAAGTATATCTTTGGAGATGCAGATATCAAGGTTTGTTTTACTGGCGATGAAGAACTATATAATAAAATACACAGTATAAAAGCAGAGCTTCCAACTTTAAATAAAATCTTCTGCTTTGATGAGGTGGAAGGTGCAACGCATTGGTCAAAAGTGATGGATGAGGCCGAAAAAGTTGACATTACTGAAGTTGAAAATCGTTCGAAAGTTATTAAAAATGGAGATTTAGCAACTATGATTTACACATCTGGAACAACTGGTAATCCAAAAGGTGTAATGTTGTCTCATAATAATATTTTATCTAATGTTTATGGTAGTTTGCCAAGAATTCCTGGTGATTCAAACAGTAGATGTTTAACATTTTTACCTGTTTGTCACGTTTACGAACGCATGCTTCATTACTTATACATGCATGTCGGTTTTTCAATCCATTTTGCAGAAAGTTTAGATACGATTGGCGAAAATATAAAAGAAGTGAAACCACATGTTTTTACAGCTGTTCCACGATTAATTGAAAAGGTTTACGCTAAGATTATAGCGAAAGGAGATGAATTGACAGGAATCAAAAGAGCATTGTTCTTTTGGGCGGTATCTGTTGGAGAAGAATTTGAGCAAACTGGAAAATCAGGATGGTACAAATTTAAACTTAAAATAGCGAGAAAATTAATTTTCTCTAAATGGCAAGAAGCATTAGGAGGGGAGGTATTGGCCATTGCTTCTGGTGCAGCGGCTCTTCAACCTAGATTGGCTCGTATATTTTTAGCGGCAGAAATTCCAATTTTAGAAGGGTATGGTTTGACGGAAACCTCGCCTGTTATTTCAGTAAATTGTCTTAAAAATGGAATTAAATTCGGAACCGTAGGCCCATTGCTCGATAACGTTGAAGTTAAGTTTGCCGAAGATGGAGAAATCATTGTAAAAGGACCTAGTGTAATGATGGGTTATTACAATCAGCCTGAAAAGACCAAGGAGGTGTTAACCGATGATGGATGGTTTTCAACTGGAGATATTGGAGAAATGATTGACGGTAAGTTTTTGAAAATTACAGACCGTAAGAAAGAAATCTTTAAAACATCAGGAGGGAAATATATTATTCCGCAAATGATGGAAAATAAATTTAAAGAGTCACGTTTTATTGAACAGTTGATGGTAATTGGAGAAGGACAGAAACATCCTGCCGCATTTGTTATTCCAGCGTATGATTTCGTGCGGGAATGGGCGCATAGAAAAGGTGTGAAAGTTGGAGATGATAATAAATCTTTGGTTGAACATCCAGATGTAATTGAACGTATAGCAGAAGAAATTGAAGTATACAATGGAGAGTTCGGACAATTTGAGAAAATCAAAAAGTTTGAATTGTTGCCTGAGGAATTTTCTGTTGAAAAAGGAGAAATAACTCCAACGTTGAAATTTAAAAGAAAGAAAATTCTTGAGATTCACGCTGACTTAGTAGAAAAAATATACGGGAATCAATAAAACCTCAAAATAGAAGCTTATATAAACTTAAGCGATTGTAGGTAGTGAAATTCCTGCAATCGCTTTTTTTATGTAGTTTTTTAAAAAGGAACTTTTTATAGATTACTTTTTCTGAACTAAGGTGATGGCAACTCTAGCTTGGTGATGTTTTGGATACCACGTTCCAGGACTGAACTTGAAATTTGCAACGTGATTTCTAGCTTTTATCTTTGCGGGTGTACTTCTAATCGTAGTTTCTTCTTCTACAACTGTTGTGGAAGTAACCTCTCCCTTGCTGTTGACAGCAATATTGAAAACAACTTTACCATTCAAATGACTTTCAATAACGAAAGCAGCATCAGATGTTAAGGATCTTTTATCATTTACAATGTCACCACTAATCTGACCAATAGCCATTGTTGATGACCATAAAACGAGTAATAAAAATGTTAGTTTTTTCATGAATTAATTTTAAGAGATTTTACTCCAATTTGGTTTAGATTTTAAATGTCTTTTAAGTTCTATTTTTAAATTTTGATGCTCCGATTGAACAAGAGAAGGATCTTCTTCCAAAATATCTCGTGCAGTTTGTCTTGCGGCGCTTACCAGCTGACCATCTCTGGCTAAATCAGCGAGTTTAAGATTAAGGATGCCGCTCTGTTGTGTTCCCATAATATCACCTGGACCTCTTATTTCAAGATCTACTTCCGCAATTTTGAAGCCATCGTTTGTAGCCACCATAGTCTGAAGTCGCTTTTTACCTTCTTGGGAAAGCTTTTCTCCAGTCATTAAAATACAGTATGATTTTTCTGCGCCTCGACCAACACGACCACGTAACTGATGCAGTTGTGAAATACCAAAACGTTCCGAGCTTTCTATAATCATTACAGATGCATTAGGAACATTAACTCCAACTTCAATAACCGTTGTTGCTACCATTATATCTGTGTGTCCTTTTGCAAATTGTTCCATTTCATAAGCCTTATCATCTGCTTTCATTTGTCCATGAACAATACTCATTTGATATTTAGGACGGGGGAAACTTCTGGAAATAGCTTCATATCCCTCCATGAGATTTTTGTAATCCATGGTTTCAGATTCTTGAATGAGTGGGTAAACAATGTATACTTGTCGTCCTAATGCAATTTCTTTTTTAATTAAATCGAATACTTTTAACCTGCTTTTTTCAAAAAAATGCATTGTGTTAATTGGTTTTCTGCCAGGAGGAAGTTCATCAATCACTGAGACATCTAGATCACCATAAAATGTCATGGCGAGTGTTCTAGGTATCGGAGTGGCTGTCATTACTAAAACATGAGGAGGTTTGGTGTTTTTTTTCCATAACTTGGCCCGTTGTGCTACTCCAAATCGGTGTTGCTCGTCTATAACGACCAAGCCTAAGTTTTTAAATACAACTGTTGGCTCTAACAAAGCGTGCGTACCAATTAAGATATGAATTTCTCCCTTGGATAAGGCTTCAAATAATATCTTCCGTTCAGATTTTTTTGTTGATCCCGTTAGTAAGGCAACCTCTATATCTAATGGAGCCAACAGTTCCTTGATGGTTTGATAATGTTGTTTTGCTAAAATTTCTGTTGGTGCCATCAAGGCAGATTGGAAATTATTCCCTACTCCAAAAAGCATACTCAATACAGCCACAAGCGTTTTTCCGCTTCCAACATCGCCTTGTAGAAGTCGATTCATGTGTTTTCCACTGCGTAAATCTTTACGAATTTCTTTGGTAACTCTTTTTTGGGCGTTCGTTAATTCGAAAGGGATATGGGCTGCGTAAAATTCATCAAAGTAAGCACCTGTTTGTCTAAAAACATACCCTGATGATTTTTGAAGGTTTATATTTTTACGCAATAACAATTCCATTTGTAAAAGTAAAAGCTCTTCAAATTTTATGCGAATTTGTGCTTTTTGTACCGCTTCAAAACTTGGTGGAATATGAATATTTCGATAGGCTTGTTCCCTTGATATCAAATTATATTGCTGTAAAACTGAAAGCGGTAAAAACTCAGGTATTTTACCTTTAATTTCAGATGCTAATTGATAGGTTAACTTTTCAATGCCTTTGGTGTGTAAACCTTTTTTTGTAAGCTTTTCTGTGCTGTTGTAGACCGCTTGGAGTCCTTTTTCGTGTGCAACACCATTAAAAGGAGTAATTTCAGGATGAGCAATGTTATATGTGCTTTTGAATAGGGTTGGCTTTCCATATAATCGAAATAAAACACCTGGTTTTAATTTGTCTTTTATCCATTTTGCTCCTTTAAACCAAATTAAATCAATGGTTCCAGATTGATCTTGAAATGTGGCTTGTAGTCTTTTTGCTCGGCCAACTCCTGTTTCTCGAACCCCCGTAATCGTGCCTTTTAATTGGACTGCGCGTCCTTCCATTGCGGGAATATCAATGATCTGATGATATTTTGAGCGGTCAACATAACGAAATGGGAAGTAATTTAAAAGATCCCAAGCGTTTTCTATCCCTGCTTCAGATGTTAAAACACTTCCACGCTCAGGTCCAACTCCTTTAAGGTATTCAATCGGGGTTTTAAATAGATTGTCCATCCTAGGATATGCTTTATTTTGATTTTATTCGCTTGCGGTGAACAGGTAAATTTAGTCCATCATTATAAACAAAAAGTAATATGCCGTTACTCAATTTTGATCGCGAGATATATAAATCTGCCAATTGTTTAGCAGAGCGATAAAGGAGTTTTCCGGAAACATCATATACGCTTATCTCTCCAATGTTTTTTGTTATTACAATGTAGTTGTTTTCTGTTTCATTTACTTTGAAAAAAGGAGGTTTTATTGCTTTGTTGAGATCTGATAACGCAGGATTGTGCAAAAGAATAGTTCGATTTGAAACGTTATTTAATGAGTCAAGACCACCAGCAATGATCCAGTTTCCACCGCCTAGTTTAGCAATTCCATTGATGTCCATTACATGATAAGGTGTGTTTAAATAATCTGTTTTTTGTTTCGTTTCTAAATTGTAGGACACAAGCCGATGATTAGGGAAAACAGGTAAATTGGTGTTGATGTCGTTTGGAGCGGTTAAATATGTTTTTTCTGATCCGCCTACCCAAAATAAAGTCTTGTTATGACCTGAGCAAGCCCCTCTGTAAATTGGTTCTCCCAAATCAGTAAATATGAAAGACCATTCAATTTGAGTGGGGTCATTTTTATTGATAACTCCTTTTCTAAAATAATTATTCGTTTGGATTATTGAATCGTTGTGAGCTCCACCAAAATAAAAAATCGTATCTCCCAAAATATAGCCAGTCGCGCCGAAGCTTTTGAATTGCGAATTGTCGGGGACTGGTGTTCCCTGTGACCATGAGTCGAAAGATGGATTGTAAATCTGCACATCAGGTAGAATTTGATTGTTGTTCATTCCGCCAACTAAAAAAATCAAACTATCCCTCCAAACGGCTTGAACATGATCGTGAACAGCAACGGGCATATCATTTCCATTCACTTCAAATGTGTCAATAAAAGGATTGAAAATATGAGTTTTATTTGAGGAAACTGCCGTGCTATCACTTGTTAGATGCTTTCCGCCAGTGATATATATTTTATTTTTAACATAACTTGTGGCGCTGCTAATCTTCGCTAATGTGTCTGCCAAGCAATTTATTTCCGTCCAATTATCACTACTCACAGTATATTTAAAAACACGTTGATGAATGGTGTTGTAATCAGTTGGATCGGTTATTCCTCCAAAATTGTAGATAAATTTTTCTTCATTTGTTAGCGAAGCTACAACAGCGTTGTTTGTAGTCGATATGGGCAATGGAGAAAGGGCAGCCCATTTCCAATCACTTTGACTTATACTATCAAATGATAAAATTGTAAGGAAAGAAATTATCCACCATCGCATCATAACATTACGAATTTAATGAAATTCTACAATTGATGAAGTGGAAAGTAAGCAAATTTGAACCTTAAAACGATAATGATATCACTTTTAATGAGAAAAATAATACCTAACAAAGGTTGTTTTCACGGTCTATTAACTCTTTTGCTTGTTGAGCTTCAAGGTTATGTTGTTTGATTGCTTTTGAAGTTTTTTAAAACATTTCTAATATGAAATTGTCTTTTACTTTTTATTAGTTCCGATATTATTTAAGTTTGTTAATAGAAAAAAAAATAGCGTATGAAAAAGATAGGTGTTAATGGTTTCGGAAGAATAGGAAGATATTTTACTAGAATGAGTCTTCAGCAAGATAAAGTTCAGGTAGCAGTTGTAAATGATTTGGCAGATATTGAAACCCTGGCACATCTTTTAAAATACGATTCTGTTCACAGGAAATTAGAAGTAGATTTTCATTTAGAAGATAATTCCATTGTTTTTGAGAATGGAAATAAAATTATTTTCACGCAATTTCGCAATCCAGAAGACATTCCATGGGCCAAATATGGAGTGGAGATCGTACTCGAATCAACTGGTTTGTTTAGAACCGAAGAAACAGCAAAGGCACACCTAAAAGGCGGCGCTAAAAAGGTATTAATTAGTGCGCCAGGTAAAGGAGGAGATATAAAGTCTGTTGTATTAGGAGTGAATGAAGAAAAATTGAAACCTGAAGATCTTTTAGTGAGTAATGCTTCTTGTACCACAAATTCAGCAGCGCCAATGGTTAAATTATTTGCTGAAATGTGTACCATAGAAAGTGCATATATTACAACTGTTCACAGTTATACATCTGATCAAAAACTTCATGATGCGCCTCATAAAGACTTGCGAAGAGCAAGGGCTGCTGCCGAGTCTATCGTGCCTACAACAACAGGAGCAGCAAAAGCCTTGACTAAAATTTTTCCAGAGCTAGATGGTAAAATTGGAGGATGTGGAATTCGTGTTCCTGTTCCTGATGGATCTTTAACGGATTTAACAATTACCGTTTCAGGAAAAGTACCCACTGTTGAGGAAATCAATGCTGAGTTTAAAAGAGCAAGTGAAGAAGAGTTGAAAGGTATTCTGGATTATACAAATGATCCTATTGTTTCTTCCGATATTATTGGTCACCCTGCAAGTTGTATTTTTGATAGTCGACTAACCTCAGTAGTTGGAAATCTTGTGAAACTAGTTGGATGGTATGATAATGAAGCAGGATATTCAAATCGATTGCTGGATTTAATAAAAACGATGTAGTTTGGGAGTTGAAATAGAAAGAAAATTTTTGGTTGACGAAGCTATTTGGGCTGATGAGAAGCCAAAAACAGGCGTGCGTATTTGTCAGGGATATTTATTAAAATCCAAAGAAAAAACAGTGCGTATTAGAACCAAAACTTGTGCTCAATATTCCAAGGGTTTCATTACCATTAAAGGAGCAACAGAAGGGTTTTCTCGCCTAGAATATGAATATGAAATACCTTTTTCAGAAGCAGAGGAATTACTTGCTGAGTTTTGTCCTAAGAAAATAATTAAAACCAGGTATGAACTTAAGTTAAATGAATTTGTTTGGGAAGTAGATGAGTTCGAATCTCCACAATCAGGTTTAATACTAGCCGAAATAGAGTTGCTTAACGAAGCACAATCTTTCGGTCGTCCAAAATGGTTGAAAAAGGAAGTTACAGGAGAAGCTCAATATTACAATGCCAATATGTTGTGAAGCTGTATATGTCTGAATAATAATGTAATTCGGCATTCGTTAAATTAGACTTTTCAATTATCAAATTTAACTTTGAAATGAATCTTGGAAATGTCTTTTTTAATTTAACTTTGCCCCATATTTTTGTGAAAAATTTAGATTACAATAAATAGAAAATAATAATTAAAGTAAGTCATGAAGGCGAGAGAAATTTTTATTTTATTATCTATCCTAATCTTAGGAATAGTTGCTGCAATTTATCCGTTTTGGAATAATGTTTTGTGGTTTATGGTTGTTTTAGGGCCACTTATTCTTGTGGGGTATTTTGATATTTTCCAACGTAAGCATAGTATTAGGCGTAACTTTCCAGTTATAGGGAACTTACGTTTTATCCTAGAATCCATACGTCCAGAAATTATGCAGTATTTTGTGGAGAATGATACGGATGGAAGACCAATCAACCGCTTAGATCGATCACTTATCTATCAGCGTTCCAAAAAAGTAAATGACACCACGCCATTTGGTACTCAGTTGAACACTTATGATGTGGGATATGAATGGATCGATCATTCAATATATGCAAGAAATCGAAAAGAAATAGATCATGATCCACGGGTGTTGATAGGAGGAGCAGATTGTTTACAGCCTTATGCAGCAAGTATTATGAACATTTCAGCGATGAGTTTTGGATCTTTGAGTAAAAACGCTGTTTTGGCCATGAATAAAGGTGCAAAAATGGGTGGATTCGCTCAAAATACGGGAGAAGGAGCAATTAGTCCGTATCATTTGCAATATGGCGGAGATTTAATTTGGCAAATAGGAACAGGATATTTCGGATGTAGAGATAAAGAAGGAAACTTTAATCCAGTTACCTTCAAAGAAAATGCGAATACGCCTAGTGTTAAGATGATTGAACTGAAAATTTCTCAAGGTGCAAAGCCTGGTCATGGAGGAATTCTACCAGCGTCAAAAAACACAGAGGAAATTGCTGCAATTAGACACGTTGAACCGCATACAACAGTACATTCACCAAATACACATTCTGCTTTTAAAAACGCTACAGAATTGATGTACTTTATAAAACAAATGCGTGAGCTTTCAAATGGAAAACCAATAGGCTTTAAAATGTGTATCGGTAAACAATCAGAGTTCATTGATATTTGTGAAGCAATGGTTGAAACGGGTATAAAACCGGATTTCATTACAATAGATGGAGGTGAAGGCGGAACAGGAGCAGCTCCAGTAGAATTCTCGAATGCAATCGGAATTCCATTAAGGGATGGATTGGCTTTCGCTGTAAACACTTTACGTGGTTATGACCTTAGAAAAGATATCAGTATAGTTGCTTCAGGAAAAGTATTTAGTAGTTTTGATATTGCTAGATTAATTGCCATTGGAGCTGATACAGTCGCTTGTGCTCGAGCAATGATGCTAGCTACGGGATGTATTCAAGCTTTGCAGTGTCACAAAAATACTTGCCCAGTTGGTGTTGCTACACAAGACAAACGTTTAATGAAAGGATTAGATGTCGAGAATAAAGCACAACGTGTAGCCAATTTCCATTCTCAAAGTGTATATAGCTTTATAGAATTAATGGCAGCGAGTGGCGTTGTGACGCCAAAAGAACTTAAACGTGTTCATATCAATAGAAGAGTAGAAATGGATAAAGTGAAGAAGTACAACGAAATTTATCCGCTTACAGAGGTAGGTTCTTTATTAAAGGAGAATCAATTGCACCATGTTTGATAAGCATAAAACTGAATAAAAAGAAGGCGCTTGTTTTTAATGAGTGCCTTTTTTTATGTTGACGAAATAAACTGTTCGGATAATTAACCCGGATTCTAAGACTGGGTCTTTTGTAACATAAAATAGCAAACTTCATCGACTACGTCAGATTTTTTTAGATTGAATTACACCTGACGCTGAAGGTGTCAAGTAATTATAGCCCCGTGTAAGCAAAGCGCAACGCAGGGCTATAAATATCGGTATAATTCTTTTTGGCGGCATTTTTGTCGCGTAGCAAAACAAAAATGATGACAAAAAAAATCGTGAATCAAAATATTACCTGTATTCTAAAGTAGCGGGGCTTTTGTGATATAAAATAGCTGATTTTAGTAACGTAGTCAATTTGTTAATAATACGGGTTAAACTGCATGATAAACAACGTAGAATATTATCCTGTAGCAACGGTTCTTCAGTTTTAGCGTTATTACTTTGTTAAGTCAACGGTGTTCAACGTGATACTGTCTTGAATTTCTTCGTAAATTCCTTTTAAAACTTCCTGTTGTGTCGTGTAATAATTCATGGAGTTTACATATCGTGTGCTATCTATATTGTACTGTTCAAAAATTGGTTGAATTGCTTTGGGTAAAACTTTAGAGAAATCAGCTACATTAACGTGCTGACTTTTATAAAAAGATTCTACAATCATAATATCAGTAAGAATCAGCTTAAATGAATCCTTTGGAATTAAATCACTTGGTGGTTGATTCGATTCGAGTTGGTAAGAACAATTACTCAACAGAATACCTCCAGAAATGAACAGTGCTAATCTTATTCTCTTCATGTTAATCACGTCTGTTAAAAGTTAATCTTTTCCCATTTTTAACATGCACGATTTCACCTTTATCATAAGCTAAAATACCATTCACAAAAGTTTTCTCAATACTGTGGTTAAATTGAACTCCTTCAAAAGGAGACCATCCGCACTTGTATAAAATATTATCTTTATTTACGGTTGTTGTTTGTTGTGGGTCTATGATAACTAAATCAGCAAAATAACCTTCCCTGATAAAACCTCTATCTTCAATTCCAAATAATTGAGCAGGAGCATGTGCCGTTTTTTCAATAACTTTTTCTTTACTAATCACTCCTTGAATTGATTTTTCTAACAACGCCAGTAAAGCATGTTGAACCAGCGGTCCACCAGATGGTGCTTTAAAATAGGATTGTTGTTTTTCTTCCAAAGTATGTGGAGCATGGTCTGTTGCAATAACATCTATTCGGTTGTCTAAAACTGCTTTCCATAAGGCTTCACGATCACTGGGCTTTTTTACCGCAGGATTCCATTTGATTAACGTCTCTTTTTCTGAGTAGTCTTCATTGGAAAACCATAAATGATGAACACAAGCTTCTGCTGTTATTCGTTTTTTATTTAATGGTGTTTTATTTTCAAAAAGAGATAATTCCTTTTCAGTTGAAATATGTAAAACATGAAGTCTTGCGTTGTGCTTTTTTGCTAAGGAAACTGCTAAAGATGAAGAAAGATAACACGCTTCTTCACTTCTAATTTCAGGATGTAAGTGAATCGGAACATCTTCTCCGTATTGTTCTCGCGCCTGTTGCATGTTTTTTCTTATTGTTTGCTCATCTTCACAATGAGTGGCAATCAACATAGGAACTTCACTAAATATCTTGTTAAGCGTTGATGGTTCATCTACCAACATATTTCCAGTACTTGAACCCATAAATACCTTTACTCCGCATACATTTCTAGGATCTGTGCGAAGTACTTCTTCGATATTGTCGTTTGAAGCCCCCATGAAAAAGCTATAATTTGCTGCACTTGATTGGGCCGCAATTTGATATTTTTCTTCAAGTAGATCTTGTGTTAGGGCATTGGGAACAGTGTTGGGCATTTCCATAAAAGAAGTAATGCCACCAGCAATAGCTGCCTGACTTTCACTTTGAATATCAGCTTTATGTGTCAATCCAGGTTCTCGAAAATGAACTTGATCATCAATACTTCCAGGAACAAGGTATTTACCTTCGCAATTGATTTCTATTGCACCTTCTGCCTGAATAGATTGACCAATCTTTTGAATTCGTTCTTTTTCAATTAAAACATCTTTTACTTCAGATATTCCTTCATTGATAAGTGTCGCTTGTTTCAAAAGATATTTCATAATTTCATTTTTTTCATTTTCCAAACACCAACAAGTGCTTCTTTAAATATTCCTGTACTCATTTTAGAAGTTCCTCTTTGTCTATCTACAAAAGTTATGGGAACCTCAACGATGCCTAAGTTATGTTTTCTTACGCCATATTTCATGCAAATTTGAAATGCATAACCTTTAAAAGGGATGACATCATAATTTACTTTCTCTAATGCTTCCCTAGAATAACATTTGAATCCTGCTGTAGTGTCTTTTATACCGATGTTTAAAATCATGCGCACATAAATCGAAGCGAAATAAGACATAAGAATTCTCATTAAAGGCCAATTTTTCACCTTTCCGCCTTTGCAATATCTAGATCCAATTGATAAATGTACATCGTTTTGAGCGCATGCATCGTATAATCTGATTAAATCATCGGGATTATGAGAGAAGTCTGCATCCATCTCAAATATGTAATCGTATTGCTGATCTAACGACCAGTCGAACCCTGCTTTGTAGGCATTTCCTAAGCCATCTTTCTTCGGGCGATTTAGTAAGTGTAGACGAGCTGGATATTCTTCTTGAAGTTCGGCTACTTTCTTAGCTGTTCCATCTGGTGAGTTATCATCTACAATAAGTAAATGAAACTCTTTTTCGTAACTGAAAACTTTACGAATAATTCGTTCTATGTTTTCAATTTCGTTATACGTTGGAATTATAATTATGCTATCTGACACTTCTAAAAAATTATAAGTGCTAATATAATTTAAAATTTATAGACCAATTAGCACAATCATGTGAAAGTTTTGAAAAACATTTAATATTCCGAACTATGCTTTTTCTTTAGGTTGATTCTTGGTTTTCCAAATCTGATAAAACTGAATAAATAAGATCAAATTCATAACCTTTATTGGCTAGATAGCGTTGTGTTTTTACTTTCTTTTCAAAAGTGGTGCCTTTCTTTTCGGCCCATTTTCTTTCTGCTATATGAACCAAAGATTCAAAATACTCCTCTTTATCAATGGTTTCTAAACCTTTATTGATACAGTATTGCGGAATTCCTTTTTGTTTTAAATGTGCGACAATTTTATTTCTGCCCCATTTTTTTATTCTGTGTTTTCCAGACACAAAGCTTTCAGCAAATCTTTGCTCGTCAAGGAATTGATAAGAAATTAAGTGAGAAATTAAAGCATTGGTGTCCTCATCATCAAGTCCATAGTTCCGAAGTTTTTTATACACTTCACTATGACATCTGTCTTGATAAGCACACCAAGCTTCTATTTTATGTTTTGCTTCTAAAAAGGAATATTTTTTATTCCCTTCCATTTTATATTTTTATTTTTTTGCCTTTTTCATTTTTAAAGGCATATTGAAGCAAGTGGAAGTTTGTGACTCCAGTCACGCGAATCCATTTCTTGTATTTTAAAAACCATTGAACTTGCTTAGAAATCAAACCTCTTTTAAAGTGAGATTCTATATATGGATGAACTTCTAATGAAATTTTCTTCATTTTTTTATCCTCTAACAGATAAGTTAAATTGTTTTCAATTTCATCAGCAAAAAGTATGCTTGCCGTTATTTCTCCTGTACCATTACACACCGGACATTTTTCCGATGTTTCAATGTCTGTTTCTGGTCGCACACGTTGACGTGTAATCTCGATTACACCAAAACGCGAAGGAGGGAGAATGTTATGCTTTGCTCTATCTGGCTTCATGAAAGTCTTCATTTTATCAAATAATGCACGGTTGTTTTCTTTTTCATGCATATCAATAAAATCCACTGCCACAATTCCTCCCATGTCTCTAAGCTGTAAAACACGCGCAAGCTCTTCAGCCGCTTCGAGGTTTGTTGCAAGCGCATTACTTTCTTGACCTTTAGCATCTTTTCTATTACCGCTATTCACATCTACGACGTGCATAGCTTCTGTATGTTCAATAATTAAATAACCTCCACTCGGTAATGGAACTTTTTTTCCAAAGAGGGTTTTGATTTGTTTATTGATTCCAAACTTTTCAAAGATGTCTAGTTTGCCATTGTAACGTTTTACAATTTTTTCTCTATCAGGAGCAATTGAAGCCACATATAGCTTCATTTTCTCATGTAATGCATCGTCATTTACGTGGATATTCGTAAATTCAGCATTGAGTAAATCTCTCAATAATGAAGAGGCTTTATTAATTTCACCTAATATTCTTCTGGGTGGTTTTGAATTAATCAAATTCCCATGAAGTTTTTTCCATTTATCGAGCAAGTTTTTTAAATCCTGGTCTAATTGTTCAATTTTTTTGTTTTTCGCTACAGTACGAATGATAACTCCAAAGTTTTTTGGTTTTATACTTTTCATAATGTCGCGCAGACGATCGCGTTCTTCAGGGTCTTTTATTTTCTGCGAAATAGAAACCTTGTTAGAGAACGGAACGAGCACTAAATATCTGCCGGCTAATGTAACTTCAGCACTTAATCGAGGTCCTTTACTCGAAATTGGTTCTTTTGCAACCTGAACCATAATGTGTTGAGACGATGAAACAACATCTGTTATTTTACCATCTTTCGCAATATCTTCTTCTGTTTTGAAGTACAATAGATCGGCTACGTTTTGTTTACCTTGCAATGTGTGTTGGGTGAACTTATTGAGGGATTTGTATTGCGGACCTAAATCTAGGTAATGCAAGAAAGCATCTTTTTCATATCCTACATCTACAAAACAAGCATTCAGACTTGGAACAACCTTTCTTACTTTACCATGGTAAATATCACCAACAGCAAAATCAGACTGTTCTTTTTCTTCGTGCAGTTCAATAAGCTTTCCATCTTTTAGTAGTGCAAGCCAAACGCCTCCTTTTCGGGAGTCAACTACTAATTCATAATTCACGGAAGCCGTTTTAAGTTTATAAAATACAAATAACTTAGCATGTTTTTATGCCAAGTTATTTGTTAAATCTGTCTAATAAAAAGAGAAGGTGTTACTTCTTCTTTTTGTGACGGTTTTTTCTTAAACGTTTCTTTCTTTTGTGCGTAGACATTTTATGTCTCTTTTTCTTTTTACCACTTGGCATAATTATATTTTTTAAGTATTAATATTCAATGTTTTAGATGTTCAAAAAAAAACACCCCTGCTTTATAGGAAATAAAACAGGAGTGCAAAGATAAAAATAACTTTTATAAGTCCCAATAAGAGAACGATTTTTCAATTATTTTACTTTAACATTTGTTTTTACATCTTCTACAAATGTTTTAGCTGGCTTAAAAGAAGGGATGTTGTGCGCTGGAATTATGATTGTCGTATTTTTTGAAATGTTACGACCTGTTTTTTCAGCTCTTTTCTTCACTACAAAACTACCAAATCCTCTCAAGTAAACGTTCTCACCCTCTGTTAAAGATGTTTTTACCGTACTCATGAAAGATTCTACTGTTTTTTGAACTTCATTCTTCTCTAATCCAATTTCCTCTGCTATTTTAGCAACAATATCAGCTTTTGTCATAATTTTTTTTTGATTGTTAACAACATAATGATTTTCAGATACAAAGGTAGTTACCTTATTCCTTATATCTTTGTGTTTTCAGTAATAAATTTAAACTTTTACCCAAATGCATCATTTTTCTCTATCAATTCAGGTTTGGTATCGACAAAATGGAAGAATACTTCCTTGGAGGGCAACCAAAAATCCGTATAAAATCTGGTTGTCCGAAATTATTTTGCAACAAACAAGGGTAGAACAAGGAAAAGCATATTATATAAAAATACTGAAACGATTTCCAAAAGTAGAAATGTTAGCAGCTGCCGATGAACAAGAAGTTTTAAAACTTTGGCAAGGATTGGGGTATTATAGTAGAGCGCGTAATTTGCATGCGGCAGCGAAACAAGTTGTCAATGATTTTGAAGGTGTTTTTCCCTGTACCTTTAAAGATATTTTAAGCTTAAAAGGTGTTGGCGATTATACAGCTTCAGCAATTGCCTCCTTTGCATTTGATTTGCCTCATGCCGTTTTGGATGGGAATGTTTTTCGATTACTTTCACGATATTTTAATGATCCCACGCCTATAGATACAACTATCGGTAAAAAAACTTTTAAGCAGTATGTTGATGAACTGTTAGATGTTAATGATCCTGCTACATTTAATCAGGCGATTATGGAAATGGGTGCATTGGTTTGTAAACCTAAGAATCCTGATTGTGAGAATTGCGTACTCAATTCGAGTTGTTTAGCATACAACGAAGGAAATCCATTGACTTTACCTGTTAAAGCAAAGAAGGTTAAAGTGACAAAAAAATATTTTCATTATTTTATTTATCCATCTGAGTATCTTCAATTGATTAAAAGAGATGATCAGGGGATTTGGAAAAATATGTACGAATTTCCTGTGATCGAAACAACGGGTGCTATGGGGAAAAATGAAATTAATAAACAACTTCAAAAAAATATGAAGTTAATGCGCTTGATCAATTGTTTGCGGAAAAGCATATTTTGACACATCAGCACATACATGCTGTTTTTTGGGAAATAGATCAAAAAATAGAAGCTTCGCAAATCGTAGAGGCAGACTTAGCGCAGTTGGAAAAGTTTCCGTTGCCGAGATTAATGTCTCGGTTTATAGAAAACAATGTTAATCTTTTTCAATAGTTAAAATGAATTTCTGCTTTTAATTGTAGTGTATGTTTTTTTAAAGTAAAAATTTTTAATTTTGTATATATGGCTGGAAGTGTAAATAAAGTAATATTGATTGGTAATTTGGGTAAAGATCCTGAAATTAGGGTGTTAGAAAACGGGACTAAACTTGCGCGTTTTCCTATCGCAACCTCAGAAAACTACATGGATAAAACCACAGGCGAACGAAAAAGCATTACAGATTGGCATAATATCGTTATCTGGAGAGGTTTGGCCGATGTAGTGGAAAGGTATCTCACTAAAGGGCAGAAAGTTTATATCGAAGGAAAGTTAAAAACCCGATCTTGGCAAGATGAAGCTGGTGTTACAAAATACAGCACCGAAGTGGTTGCAGATAACATGACAATGCTCTCTGCTAAGAGTGAAAACTCACCCGCACAAAATCAACCGAATTATAGCACCTCAGATACTCCTGAAAAGCCAAAGCCCATGACCGGAGGTTTGTCAGAGGAGGATGACGATGATTTACCATTTTAATATTTTTATTTGATGGATGACACGGATCCCTTAAGTTTTTTCTTGCTTTCAACCCCAAATATCGATATTGGTTTCGGTTTTTGGATAGCACTCCTCGTTTTAGTTGTTTTGCTCATTTCCTCTGCGCTAATTTCAGGTTCAGAGGTTGCTTTTTTTTCATTGTCTCCTGAAGAAAAACAAGAGATTCATGATCAGAATGAGCCATACACAGAAACCGCCAATAGGTTATTGAATAACCCAAAAAGTTTGCTTGCCATTATCTTGATAACCAACAATTTTGTAAACGTTGCCATTGTCATTTTGTCGAGCTATATTTTTGATCAGGTTTATCCTGAAAACCTTTCTATTGAAGGGATTGATTATTTAAGAAATACGATCGAAGTCGCAGGGATAACTTTCGTGTTATTGTTAATAGGAGAGGTGGTTCCAAAAGTTTATGCCAATAGAAATAGCTTGCAATTGGTAAAAATAATGTCAAATCCGCTTCGTCTATTCGAGAAATTACCACCATTCTCATGGTTGAAAAACTTCCTTGTGAATGGAACAGAGATTATTTTGAAATATGCCAGGAAGCGACAAATAGATGTATCTACAGACGATTTAGAAAATGCGATAGCATTAACGCGTGAGGAAAGTTCAACAGCGGACGAACAACGTATTTTGGAAGGAATTGTAAATTTCGGAAATACAGATGTAAAACAGGTTATGCGATCGCGGGTTGATACAGTAGCGGTGAATGAAGATCTTGATTTTGATGAGCTAAACGATATAATTCTTAGTTCAGGATATTCTAGAATTCCTGTTTTTAAAGATACTTTTGATCAGGTTACTGGAATATTGTTCGTTAAAGATTTGTTGGGTCACCTCAATGCACCAAACACTTTTAAGTGGCAGGAGATTATTCGTCAACCTTTCTTTGTTCCAGAAAATAAAAAGATAGACGATTTGCTTCAAGAGTTTCGAGAGAAGAAAATGCACATGGCAGTCGTAGTAGATGAGTATGGCGGTTCTTCAGGTGTTGTAACTTTAGAAGATGTTCTGGAGGAGATTATTGGAGAAATAACCGATGAATTTGACGATGAAGATATTGTCTACACGAAAGTAGATGAATCGACTTATTTATTTGAAGGAAAAACCTCATTGGTTGACATGTACAAAGTCCTGGATATTGATGGGAAATCATTTGAAGAGGTAAAGGGGGAGTCGGATTCTATAGGTGGTTTTCTGATTGAACATGCTGGAAAAATCCTCAAAAATAATGAGCATTACACTTTTGAAAACTATAAATTTGTTGTTGAGTCTTCCGACAAGAAAAGAATTAAAATGGTTAAAGTGAGTAAGCTAAAAGGTTTATAGATATGATAAAAGTTAATTTTTTCCTTGTTTTTGCTGTTCTGTTTGTATTTATATCGTGCAATAACCAAAGGGATTATGTGCCTAAGCCTTCTACGTATTTGGAGCTTAATCTGCCAGAGAAAGATGCAGAACCTTATACCGATAAATGTGGATACACTTATCTAAAGCCAAATTATTTTAATGTGAAAAACGTAAAAGGTTCAGCTTGTAATAGAGATGTGGATTTATCTTCTTTAAATGGAACCTTGCACTTGAGTCGCATCGATGTAGACACTTCTCTTGGTGTGTACATTAACTATGCAATTGATAAAGTTGAGGAACATAAAATTATGGCAACAGCGATTTATGATTCGTCATTTATAAGAAATGATGATCAGGTTTACGGAACATTTTTT
The DNA here is from genome assembly GCF_002844555.1 of Brumimicrobium salinarum. Classification (GTDB taxonomy): domain Bacteria; phylum Bacteroidota; class Bacteroidia; order Flavobacteriales_D; family Crocinitomicaceae; genus Brumimicrobium; species Brumimicrobium salinarum. The sequence continues at coordinate 27,042 of NZ_PJNI01000016.1, read as the reverse complement.
GAACTTCAGGGAAATGTTGCTTCACCATTCCAGTTTTATCTCACGGATAGTACTTCTCGCTTTTTGAGTGGTGTGGTGTATTTTAATACCCGACCCAACTACGATTCAATTCGACCTACGCTGGATTTTTTGAAAGATGATATATTTCAATTAATGGAATCCTTAAAATGGGAGTGATGTTTCATTTCCTCTTCTGAAATTGGCGCCGCTTCAATAGTTAAATTGTTGATTTCGGCCACCGAGTTTTTATTTGATTTTGATTTATCCCAGAAAAAAATGCGTATTTCATCTCCAGGTTCTGGTCGATAATCTAGATTTTCATGAATGGAAAAATGGAATTCTCTGTATTTTCTGACGTCTTTATCTTGGAGTTTGAGGTCTAATGACGCCCAAATTAGATTCTCACCATTCCTCATCAAGGTGTATACAAAAGATGGATTTTCATCGATGTTTTTTTGCCAATCACCAATTAACCTGAGCTTTAAGTTAAAGTGAAAGCTAGAATAGGATTTTTCTAATTGTTTGCTGAAAATGCTGTAAAATTCTTTCTTTTCGTTAAAGATTATGTTTTTTCTAACAGTAGAAATAGTGTCTAACGCACGATTACTGGGAATGATTATATTTTGTTGAACTACATCTCTATGTACCTTTCTAGATACTTCAAGTAATTTTTTTAATTCCTTTTTTTTCTTTTTATCATGTGAATCTTCTAGGTTTAAACGATCGTTAAGTTTAAATACATATTGATTAGATAGGTAGAAGTTTTCGTGTAAAATGTCCTTCACTTTTCTATTGTTAAGCATGAATAAAATGGTTCTATTGGATTGAAACGTAGAAGAGGTATCAAAAGGTTCTCCCAGCCAAGCAACTGAATGAAGTTTTGAGAAATTATACTCATTTGAAATCAGGTTGTAAAATGATGGAGCAATGTCTAAATGTGAATTTACTCCTTTAAAATGCGTTGATTTTGTTAAAAGCGGAGAATATATCATTAATACAGATCGGTATTTTTCTATTGCGCTACTTTGGGCTATTTCTCCCATCATATGGTCACCTAGAATTACATAAATCGTGTTTTTATGATGCTCTCGCTGTTTTTGCACTTGAAAATATTTGGCTAATGCATCGTCGGTATATAGAAATGTGGCTAACTCTGAAATGTATTTTTTGTGTTTGCGCTTCACTTTCTTTTTAACGTTTGCTGCCTCAATTATCTGTCTTACCTTTTTATAATACTGTTCATGATTTTCAATCATATATGGGTAATGCATAGAAAGTGTAAGGTAAACATCTATAAATGGGATTTGGGTTGATCTGTTCTCGGTTCTAGATAAAACAGATTTCAAAAATGCTTTGTCGGGTATTCCAAATGGGATCGAATCTACACTTGTTTTTAAGCCGGTGCCTTCATAATTGAATTCTTTGCGGTCATAAACATTTTTAAACCCTTGGTTTTTGATAAATTGCTCCATGTAGTCGAAGCGTGCGTATCCTCCAAAATGAAAATTCCCCTCATAACCATTGTCAAACAACCATGTCGCTAAAGTTTCTGTATTCGGGTAGCCTGTTGGATTATTCGTAAACCCCATTTTGCCGTGTGGTAAACTTCCCAGCATACTAGGTAAAACAGCAAATGAACGTTCAGAGGTAGCTAAAGAATTGTCAAAATATAAACTGTGTTGCGCCAAGGAGTCTAAAAATGGAGTATAACTTATTTCGTCTGCTTCGGGACCACTAAATGACGAGGATAAGCTTTCTACAACAAGAAATACAATGTTAGGAGGTGTTTCCTGGAGATCGAAAAATGGTTTAAGCGTATTCTTGTTTGAAACCTTGTGATAAAGTGGGTAGTCAGCATTATTTAGATCTAGATTTACTGTTTTTTGATAAAAAGCAATCTCTTCGTCGGTTAATGATTGACTTGTATTTTCATCCTTCGTGAAAAATGAGTGAATGAAAAAATACGTTTTATTGATGGGTAAAGAAGAGAAACTGCCTGCTGGAACTGTAAATTGAAGGTTGAAAATAAGAATGATTAATCCAATAATGGGTAGAATTAAAAAATGAATTTTTTTGTTAAATGGTTGGAGAAGGGTGACCAAAAGAAAATAGGTGATTATCGGCAAGGGGATGAGCAGGTAATACCACATAAAAACAAAATAATTATCTAGGATTAAATTAGCTTGATCCCATGAGAAGTTTAGAATTGATTGATCAATCGCTGCTAGTGTTAAATCAAAGTAAAACAATGAAATAATTTCCATGGTAATAATAACGCATAGCAGGAAATGTGTAATCACTTTTATGATTTTCCAGTTTTTTAATAAAATTTGTAAGGGCAATAATAAAAGTGCGGCAACTGCTGTAATAAGCAAAGCATTAATGCATCCAGTAAGCCATATTATCCAAGATTTTTCTATAAAATGGTGGTTGTCGATTAATAGTAGGGCAAGGCTCCATGTGATGAGCAGGGTAATAAAAAATGAAAGTAGGTATGTTGTTTGTTTTTTCAATCCTTAGCAATCAGTTTAGTTTTAGACTTGATGTAGTTATGGGTGTCTAAAAGTAAAAAAAAAGGAGAGTTGCCTCTCCTTTCATAAAACATTTGTCTTTTATTTACCAAATTATTTCATACGGTAAACGTGCTTGAATTCCTGTCATTTGTTCAATCTTTTTTATACGATTGTATGTCTCGAGCAATTCTTCTGGAATAATTTTCGCTGATTTATTTCCATTTTCATTCTCTTCATTCACCATTTCAAGAATTTCTTCCCATGGCTCTTTTTTGATTTTAGGATAATACCTAACAACAGGTTTCTCAATGCCTGCATCTTTCGCCGCGTATGCAATGGCATCTTGAATTCCACCTAATGTATCTACTAAACCAACGTTTAAGGCATCTTCTCCTGTCCAAACACGTCCTCTGGCTATTTCATTAACTTCCTCAACAGACATACTTCGTCCATCAGCAACACGATTTAAAAATTCTTTATAAATAAGATCTACCTCTTTCTGAACCATGTTGTACTCTTTGGGTGTCATTTTTTTATTGGTGCTCAATACCGCATGCGGATTTGTACTAATGCGGTCAAAAGTTAACCCTAGTTTGTTTTCTAACATTGCTCCAGTGTAGGGAATAACGCCAAATACACCAATTGATCCTGTGATGGTGTTGGGTTGTGCAAAAATCTTATTTGCAGGTGCCGCAATGTAGTAACCACCAGAAGCAGCCACATCTCCCATTGAAACAATTACTTTTTTCTGTTCAGTTGCAAGTTTAACTTCTCTCCAAATTTCGTCACTCGCTAAGGCACTTCCTCCTGGAGAGTTAATTCGAAAGACGATCGTTTTGATGTCCTCATCCTTGCGGGCTTTTCTGAGTAGTTTTGTTATTTTATTACTTGCCAGACCTTCACCTTCTACAACAACAGCTCCTTCAGCAACAACCACTGCGATGTTTGCCTTCGAGTTGTGAACTTTGTTTTGATTGTCTTCGAATTTTTTTCTACTGTACTTCTCAAAACTTTTAAACGTGAGGTCTTCTACTTTTTCAGCACCAATTTTATCGGCTAAAATTTGCATCACCTCGTCACGATACATTACTTTATCAATCATTTTATGGTTGGCTGCCTGAGCAACTCTTCTTACTAATCCACTATCTGCAATCATTTCTAAATCAGCAACAGAAATGTCTTTATTTTCAGCGATATTGTTTTTTACGGTAGACCATATATTGTCAAGATAGGTTTGTAATTGAAGTCTACTCGAATCACTTGCTTCTTTTAAAAAGTAAGGTTCAACCGCACTTTTGAAATCATTGTTTGATCCTCGAATGACTTGCATTTCTAAATCGAGTTTGTCAAATAATCCTTTGTAGAACATTAATTCTGCTCCAAGTCCTAGGAATTCAAACATAGAGGAATGAAATCCATACGTTTCACTGGCTGCAGAGGCAATGTAGTATTGTCTTAATCCTACTGCTTCACCACTGAAATAGGTAACCACAAATTTATCGGTTTCGTTTTCAAATTTTTGAATTTGTTCCCTAAGTTCTGAGGCTGTTGCGTATCCACATCGGGTATTTTTAAGCTCTATAAAAATACCTTTTATACGTTTGTCATCTGCTGCTTTTTTGAATCCATATTGGAGATCTGCTAATCCGATGGTGTTCGTAACCCCTAAATTGGCGACATCAATTGAGTTTTCACCCATTTCACCAATTGCTCCGTCGAGTTTTAGGTGCAATATCGTTTTGTTTTCAACAGTGTAGACTGGTTTTGTGTTGAGCAGTGATCCTAAAACTCCAGTGATTACAATCATCGTAATAATGAATAATACAATTCCTGCTATTAAACTGGGCCAAAATATTCGCCAGAAAGAAACTTTTTTGTTCGTCATAATTTAATTTAATTTGTAGTAATAAAATTTTACGCTAAGTAAATGATTTATTTTCGAGAATTAAAATAAAATACAGTTTTAAAACTATGTATATGATTTTAAATCAAAGAAAGTGAAGTATTCAAAGTAAATGTATTTAAGATGGAAACGATGAGAAAGGTTGTTTTAAGTTTAGGAAGTAATCTTGGTGATCGTTTACAGGTCTTGGAAAAAGCCATCAATAAATTAACAAGACGCTTCCCAAGAAACTTTAAGCAGTCTTCATTTTATGAAACTCTTCCATGGGGATTCGAAACAGAAAATTTATTTTTAAATTGTTGTGTTATTTTTGATGACACCATACAACCGGAAGAACTTTTAGAAGTAACGCAAGAAATAGAACGAGAATTTGGAAGAGAACTCAAATCAAATAATGGGAGTTATGCTTCTCGTGTTCTCGATATTGATATTATCTATATGGGTAATACTACTATAAAAACTGAGAAGTTAACGATTCCTCACCCTTTAATGTATGTACGTAATTTTGTTTTAAGACCTTTAGTTGAAATTCTTCCAAATTTCGTAGATCCTTTGTGTAATCAGTCAGTTAAGGAGCTTTTAGACCGCTGCAACGATGAAAACAATGTCTTATTGTATAATAAATAGAGATTAACATTTTAATTATTGTTAAAACTTCTTTCGAGTCGTAAAAATTATTATTATTGCAATCATAACACCGAAAGAAATAATATAATGATAATGAAAACAAAAGGAATTAAAAGTTTAGCATTCATTGCAGCAGCTGGTTTAATGACAACCAGTTGTGATTTACTAAAAGACGTGGATTACGCCGTTACTCCCGATCCATTAGAAATGCACGGAGATAGTGTAAGAGTTAAAATCGATGTAACCATACCAGAAAAAGGTATCAACAAAAAAGCATACGCTGAAGTTACTCCAATGCTAGGGTCTCATGCGCTAGAAACAGTAACTATTGTTGGTGAAAAAGCAACTGCAAATGGAACAGTAATTCCTTATAAGCCAGGAGGAAAAGTGGTTTATGAAGACGTTATCGCTTATAGTCCAGATATGGAGGTTTCAGAATTGAAAGTTACTGGAACAATATATAAAAAAGGAAAGGAAAAAGGAGAAGTTGAAGAAATGAAAATTGCAGATGCAACAATCATCACTCCTTATATGGTTGAAAAAGATTTCAGAGTGATCATCGCTGCAGATCAATTTCAAAGAGTAACACAAGAAAAACAAATTGCAGAGATTAATTATCTAAAAGGAAGTCCTGTTGTTCGTTCTTCAGAAAAGAGAGACCAAGACATAAAAGAAATGGAAGCGTTTTTGGCAGCAGCTCAAACAAATCCAAAGATAGAATTGAAAGGTGTTAATATCGAGGCTTTCGCTTCTATTGAAGGTGAAGAAGACAGAAACAACACGCTTTCTAGTGATCGTGCCGCGTCTGCAAAGAAAGCAACTATGGAAGTAGCAGCGAAAAGAAATGTTGCTAACGAAAAAGCTCAAGAAGATGGTTCTTATTCAACTGTTGGAAAAGGTGAAGATTACAAAGGCTTCAAAAAAGCTTTAATTGCTTCTGAAATGGATAAAGGAGACAAAGACCGTATTTTAAGAATTCTTGAAATGCAACAAACTCCTGCTGCTAGAGAGCAAGCAATCCGTGATTTAAGTACTTACCTTTACTTAGATAAAAACATTTTCCCAGCACAACGTCGTGCAGAAATTGTTGTTAACTACGAATTAACAGGTTATTCTGATGAAGAATTAAAGTCTTTATCTAAGTCAAACATTGATACATTGACTGTAGAAGAAATATTGTTTACAGCAACTCTAACTGATGATTTAAACGAAAAGTTACGCCTTTACAAAGAAGCTGAGCGTTTGTACCCTGAAGATTACCGTACAACAAATAATGTTGGTGCTGTTTTGTACATGCAAAACAAGTTGGATGAAGCTAAAACACACTTCAAAAAAGCTAACGGAATTCAAGAAAATCCTGTTTCTAAAAATAACCTTGCAGCAATTGCTGGTGTAAATGGTGAACGTCAAAAAGCAAAAGATCTTTTAGGTGAAGCTGAAGGAGCTGGTGATGAGGTTAACTATAACAAAGGTATCTTAGATATACAAGATGGTAACTATGATGATGCAATTTCAAACTTTGGAGGTGAAGCAACTTTCAATAAAGCATTAGCACAATTAGTAAACAAAGATGAATCAGCTGCAAAGTCAACTATTGACGAATCTGAAAGCGCTGAAACTGCTAAAGGTTACTACTTGAAAGCAATCGTTGGAGCACGTCAAGATAAATTAGACGAAATCGTTTCTAACTTGAAAAATGCATTTGCTGAAGATGCATCTTTAAAAGCAAAAGCTGCTAAAGATCGTGAGTTTATCAAGTATTTAGACAACGCTTCGTTTACTACAGTTGTAAAATAATTAGAATATTAATTCTTTCTAAAAAGGGTTCATCATTGTGATGAACCCTTTTTTATTATATCTTTACTTTTCCTACTCGTCCTATTTCATTTTTTTCACCTTATTGTGCAATGATATAATTGATAATGAATGATATAATTGATAAACGGGCGAAAGAACATCTAGTTTATGTTTGCCTTATGGCAATTCCGCTTTGGTTAATCTGGATAATTTTTGATTACTTATTTGCTCCAGAATATTTTTACGTTTTTTTACCCTTGAGAATTGGAGGTGCTTTGATCTCTTATCTTATGCTTAAACTTACCCAACGTGAAGCTCTGCCACTGTATGTTTTGCATGTTTGTAAATTATTTTACTATTGTTTTATCATCACCTTTATGATTATTAAGGTCGACAATAATGCACTACATATTTACTTTATAGGCTATGCTATGGTACTTATGTTTATGTATATTATCCTAATTCTTCGACCACTAGAACTGTTTTTATATACTTTAATATCTCTACTTAGCTTTGGATTAATTGTTTTGCTTAGTCCGTTTGATTTCTTTTTTATTTTGGCTAATGGCGGTTTTGTTTATCTAACTGTTTTAGCAGTAATGGCAAGTGTTGGTATACTACGGTTTAAAGGTGTGATGAGAGACGCGGTAATAGCAGAGAAAATTAAAGAGACTAAAAAAATTGAACAACTTAATACAACTCTTGAGCAATCCCTAAAAGAAAAAGATACATTACTTAAAGAGATACACCATCGCGTTAAAAATAATATGCAGATCATCTCTAGTATTTTAAGACTGCAAAGAAATTATGTTTCAGATGCAGCAACAATTCAGGTACTCAATGAAAGTGTGAATCGTATAAAAAGCATGTCCAAGATACATGAAACTTTATATCAATCTAAAAACTTCTCTTCAATTGATTTCTCTGATTATCTACTAGAATTAACCCGTGAAATTATTACTACTTATCAAAGTGATGAAACGCTTGAAATTAATATTGTTCACAATCTTGATTCAGTAAGTCTAGATTTACAAAAAGCAATTCCATGCGGACTAATCGTAAACGAATTGGTTTCTAATAGTGTAAGTTATGCCTTTTCAAATATGAATAATGGGATTTTGTATCTCAATTTTACCCAAAATAATGGTGAATGCACATTAGAAATAGGGGATAATGGCTGTGGTTTACCCAAAGGCTTTGATGTAGAAACTTCAAGTTCTTTAGGACTTCAACTTGTTCATGGGTTAGTGGAACAACTGGATGGATCGATTGAAATTAAGCAAAATGTAGGCGTTTTTTTTAGTATTCATTTTCCGCTCAACAAATAAAAGAATTGGATATAGTGTTTTGTTTTACTTTGCTTTTTTGACATCTTCATTATAGCACTCAAACGCAATTTTAGCACTATTAATCGCCAAAGGTATTCCACCGCCAGGATGCACAGTTACTCCTGTGAAATACAATCCTTTTATTGTTTTACTGAAGTTGGGATGACGATAAAATGAAGCGTATTTATTGTTAGACGCATTTCCGTAAATTGAGCCTTGAGCTCCTGAGTAAGTTTTCTCAATAAAAACAGGATCCATTACAAACTCTTCTTCTATTTTATCTTCAAGTTGTGTGTCTAATTGCTTATTTAATTTGTTTACAATGTCTCGCTTTGCTTTATTTACCATTTTCTCCCAATCCTGACCAACGTTGATGGGTGCATTAACCATTACGAACCAATTCTCTTTTCCTTTTGGTGCGTCTTCAGGTTTTTCTTTGGAAGTTATATGTACATAAATCGAAGGGTCTGAACTTAAAGTTTTTGTTTCGAATATTTCTTTAAACTCGCTCTTATAGTCGGAGGAAAAGAACATGTTATGTACATCTAATTGGGGAAACGTGTCCTTAATTCCCCAGTAAAAAACAATTGCAGATGAGGACTTTTCTTGTTTTAAAATCTTTTTTGGTCGTGGTAACTCCTTAGGAAGTAAGCGCTCGTATGTATAAGTGACGTCCATATTTGAGACCACTACATCGAAGTCTTCTGTACCTTCTTTTGTTTGAACGCCTTTGATTTTTGTGCCGTCACATAAAATGTTAGTTACCTTTGTGTTAAAGAAGAATTTTGCGCCTTGGTCTTTTGCTAATTGGTGTAGTGACTTTGCAATTTGAACCATCCCGTTTTGAGGAAGAAAAACGCCTTCATTTAATTCTAAATGTTGAATCATGTTCAGCATAGCTGGAGACTTAAATGGACTTGACCCATTATATGTCGCATACCTATTAAATAACTGCGTTGTTTTACTGTTTTTGAATACCGCTGTATTCTCATCATTCATGGTCGAATTCAGCTTGTATTTCGGTAGCCTGCTCAGTGCTTTAAACAAATCCTTGGTGAATAAGTGCCTAAATCTGTGCAAGGATTTCTCAATAAATAAAGGAGAAATATGATTGTAATTCGCACCCGATTTTTTTAGGTACTGTTCAACTGTTTTTCTATCTTCTCCTAATTCAAACTCAAAAACATCGAGCATTTTCTCTTTTTTTGCAGGTAAAGAGAATGAATGACCGTCATTGAAGAAGTAATTAAACGTATTAGAAAGCCTCTTGTATTTAAAAGTTTTAAAGTCTACTCCACATAAATCATATAAGTCTTCAATGTAATGAGGTGCCGTAAATACGGAAGGTCCCATATCCCACCTATAATCTCCTAATGACAAATTGTTTATTTTACCGCCAGGGTGACTATTGGCCTCAAACACATTGACTTGATGTCCTGCATTGGCAAAGCGAATAGCTGCCGCTAAACCACCAACACCAGCTCCAATGATTGCTACTTTTGCCACTTTTATTTATCTTCCATGACATTGTTTGTACTTCTTACCACTTCCGCATGGACAAGGTTCGTTACGTCCTACTTTTTTCTCTGCCACAGCAGGTTGCGGTTTTGGTGCGCTTTGTTGTTGTGATTGTGCCATCGCCTGATCGTAACCTTCACTTCCTTGGAATTGTTGACCTCTCTCTCCTTCGTTTACTTGAGCTTGGGCATAATTGTCATTTTGTTTTGAAGCTTTGTTTTGTACTGAAGCTGCATCTGGTTGTGCCGGAATACTCGCTTTAACTAAAAACTCAACCGTATCCTGATTTAACCTGTCAATCATATTTTTAAATAGATTGAATGACTCTAACTTATAAACCAACAAAGGATCTTTTTGCTCATGTCTTGCTTGCTGAACAGATTGTTTTAAATCATCCATTTCACGCAAGTGCTCTTTCCATTCATTGTCAATAAGTCCTAATACAATCGCTTTTTCAAATTCTTTAATGATTGACTTTCCATGTGTCTCGTAACCGTCTTGAATGGTTGTTGAAATTTCGATTCCTTTATTTCCATCGGTTAATGGAACACGCATGTGACGAACTCTATTTTCAGGTTGTTCGTAATGTGGTTTTACATTTTCGAAAACTAAGTTGGCTATTTTACTGTTCTTTTCTTCATAGCGGTCGAGCGCAGCATTATATACTGTGTTAATTGTGTCAACCTGACTTTGATTAACAAATTCATCAGTAGTTACAGGAGATTGAATTCCAACAACTCGCAATAATTCTAATTCGAACTCTTCAAAGTCATCTTTTCCATTGTATTTTGACACTATATTTTCTACAGTATCATAGAACATGTTGGCAATATCTAAATCTAAACGATCACCATATAAAGCGTTTTTACGTTTACGGTAAACTGCTTTACGTTGTGCGTTCATTACATCGTCATACTCCAACAAATGTTTTCGATTACCAAAGTTGTTTTCCTCTACTTTTTTCTGAGCTCTTTCAATAGACTTAGAGATCATTTTATGTTGAATAACCTCTCCTTCTTTTAGCCCCATTCTATCCATTAACTTGGCGATTCTCTCAGAACCAAATTTACGCATTAAATCGTCTTCTAAAGAAACGAAGAATTGCGATGATCCTGGATCTCCTTGACGACCAGCACGACCACGGAGCTGTCTGTCAACACGTCTAGAATCGTGGCGTTCTGTACCTACAATAGCCAATCCGCCAGCTTCTTTAACGCCTTCACGAAGTTTAATATCCGTACCACGACCAGCCATGTTGGTTGCAATAGTTACCGTTCCTTTTGTACCTGCTTCAGCTACAATTTCAGATTCTTTTTGGTGTTGCTTCGCATTCAACACATTGTGTCTAATGCCTTTCATTTTAAGCATTCTACTCAATAATTCCGAAATCTCTACAGTTGTCGTACCAACAAGTACAGGACGTTCTTCATTTACAAGCCGCTCAACTTCATCAATAACAGCATTGTATTTTTCTCTTCCCGTTTTATAAACTTTATCTTGTAAGTCTTTACGTAAAAGCGGTTTATTTGTCGGAATAACAACTACATCTAGTTCGTAAATATCCCAGAACTCTTTTGCCTCTGTTTCTGCTGTACCTGTCATTCCTGAAAGTTTGTGGTACATTCTGAAATAATTCTGTAAGGAAACGCTGGCATACGTTTGTGTAGCCGCTTCAACTTTTACGTTTTCTTTTGCTTCAATTGCTTGGTGAAGACCATCAGAATAACGACGACCTTCCATGATACGTCCTGTTGATTCGTCTACAATTTTCACTTTATCTTCAACGATTACGTATTCAACTTCTTTTTCAAAAAGTGTGTATGCTTTTAAGAGTTGGTTAATACTGTGAATTCGTTCAGACTTAACAGAGTAGTCACGAATCAATTCATTTTTCTTATCAGCTAAAACTTCTTTGTCATAGCCACCCTCTTCTAATTTAGCTAATTCTGTTCCAATATCAGGCATGATATAGAAATTCGGATCATTTGTACCCGACATTAAATCTATCCCTTTGTCTGTAAGATCAATGGTATTGTTCTTTTCATCGATAACAAAGTAAAGCTCGTTATCAATAATTGGCATTTGCTTATTTTGTTCAGCCATGTAGAAGTTCTCTACTTTCTGCAGATGTGCTTTTACTCCAGGTTCTGACAAAAATTTAATTAATGCCTTATTTTTAGGGAGCCCTCTGAAGGCACGTAATAATTTTTGACCTCCTTCATCTAACCTCCTTTTTTGTTCTTTTTTATCTTCAATGGGGTCGTTGATTACTGCTAGGTCTTTCTTAGCCTCAGCGAGAACTTTGTTGATATATGCTTTTTGTGCACTAACCACTTTTTCAATAAGCGGTTTAAGTGCTACGTATTCTTGTTGATCTCCCTTTGGTGTTGGGCCTGAAATGATCAATGGAGTTCTTGCATCGTCAATTAATACAGAATCGACCTCATCAATGATTGCATAATGATGTTTCTTTTGAACTAGATTTTCAATATCACTTGACATGTTGTCACGCAAATAATCAAATCCGAACTCATTATTTGTACCAAAAGTAATATTTGATTTATATGCTTTTCGTCTTGATTCAGAATTTGGTTTATGTTTATCAATACAGTCTACAGAAAGTCCGTGGAATTGATAAAGTGGTCCCATCCATTCACTATCTCTACGCGCTAGATAATCGTTCACCGTTACCAAGTGAACTCCTTTTCCAGCAATTGCATTAAGGTATACAGGTAATGTAGCTACCAAAGTTTTACCTTCACCTGTCTGCATTTCAGCAATGTTTCCACCGTGTAGAACAGCACCTCCCATGATTTGTACATCGTAATGAATCATGTTCCATTCAACATCAGTTCCAGCAGCTGTCCATTTGTTTTTCCAAATGGCTTTATCACCTTCAATGGTTAAACCATCATGGGTTTTTGCTATTTCTCTATCAAAATCTGTAGCAGTAACAACCAATTCTTTATTTTCTGCCCATCTTCGAGCAGTTTCTTTTACGGTTGCAAAGGCTTCAGGCATAATTTCTTCAAGAATAACCTCCAACTTTTTATCAACCTCTTCCGTTAATTGATCTATTTTTTCAAAAATATTTTCTTTATCTAAAACAACAGTGTCAGGATGGTGCGCTTTATCTTCTAATGCTTGAATTTCTTTTTCAATTTCAGCAGTTCCTTCCTTGATACGTTTTTGGAATTCAGTTGTTCTCCCTCTTAATTCATCATCACTGATGTCGTGAATAGATGCGTATATTTCGTTTACTTTATCTATAATAGGTTGAAAAGTCTTTCGGTCTTTTACCGATTTATCACCTAGTATTTTTTTAATAGTCCTCCGATCATTATAATGCTCTTATTTATACTCCAAAAATAAGCTTTATACTTTTATTTGGGGTGTTGTATTCCAGATAAATTGGTTTATCACAAATTATTCCATCTATGAAAAACTGACAAACTGTCGTTGTGTACTGATAAAAAAACCTCGACATAATTGTCGAGGCTTTGATAATCAATTAATTATTAATATTCATCTTCATTAAAGAAGAAGTCCTCTTTAGAGGGGTAATCTGGCCAAATATCTTCAATGTTTTCATAAATCTCACCTTCATCTTCAATATCTTGAAGGTTTTCCACTACCTCTAGGGGAGCTCCAGTTCGAATAGCAAAATCAATTAATTCATCTTTGGCTGCCGGCCATGGGGCATCTTCTAAATATGAAGCTAACTCTAATGTCCAATACATAGTATATATATTTTAATTTTATTATTGTTTCTAATTTGTTTCTACAAAGCGCAAAAGTAGATTTATTTTTCGTAATTCCAAATTTAATTTTAAATCAGGATAGATTCATGACTTAAACCTTTGGTTTCCACTTGATTTCTTCAATGTTTAAATCATTTGCAACCTTTCTAGAAAGTACAAATAGATAATCACTCAATCGATTGAGATATTTCATCGCCATTTTGTATTGCTCACTATCATCATGCAAGCCAACAACAAGTCTCTCCGCTCTTCTGCAAACACATCTTGCTATATGACAATGTGATAGGATCTGTTTCCCGCCCGGAAGAACAAAATGTTTCATTGGGGGAAGGCTTTCGTTCATTTCATCTATTGCTTCTTCTAAAAAAACGATGTCTTTCTCAAAAATTAAAGGAAGCTTCATCTTTGTGCCTTCAGGTTGGGTAGCTAAAAGTGACCCAATAGTAAACAAACGATCCTGTATTATTATCAGTTGTTCAAATTGATTTTTAGGAATTTCTTCATGATCTCTTACTAATCCAATCCAAGAATTTAATTCATCAACCGTTCCATAGCTGTCAATTCGTAAATCGTTCTTAGAAACTCTTTTACCACCTATTAACGAAGTTTGACCTTCATCGCCTTTTTTTGTATATACTTTCATATTATTTTCTGTATCTTATTGTTTAATTATAGAATATATAAAAAATATTGAACAATTTTTAATGATGAACATAAATCATTAAAAAAGGTTTCAAATTAGAGTTTTAATTAATTAAATAAAGCGTGGTATAGATCAGTTAAACCTCTTTAAAAGTTGAAAAATTAGTTCAAAAAAAAGAGGTAACGAAAATCTAACGCACCTCTTTTGATTATAATTTATTTTAAGTTTTAAGCATCTAATACACTTCTAGAAATCACAATTTTTTGAATTTCTGAAGTTCCCTCATAAATTTGAGTGATTTTTGCATCACGCATTAATCTTTCAACATGGTATTCCTTTACAAATCCATATCCACCATGAATCTGAACAGCTTCAACTGTTTGTGCCATGGCAACTGAAGAGGCATATAATTTAGCCATTGCTCCAGATTGGTCATAGTTTAAGCCATTATCTTTCTCCCAAGCTGACTTTAACACCATTAATCTAGCGGTTTCCACAGCTGTAGCCATATCTGCTATCTTGAATGCAATTGCTTGATGCTTGTTGATTTCCTTACCAAACGCTTTTCTTTCTTTTGAATAAGCCACTGCTAAGTCCATAGCTCCTGAAGCAATCCCCAAAGCTTGTGCAGCAATTCCTATTCTACCACCCGATAAGGTTTTCATGGCAAATTTGAATCCAAATCCGTCTTCGCCAATCCTGTTTTCTTTCGGTACTTTAACGTCAGTAAATAGTAGGGTGTGTGTATCACTCCCACGAATGCCTAACTTGTCTTCTTTGGCGCCAATCTCAAATCCTTCCATGCCTTTCTCAACAATAAAAGCATTGATTCCACGGTGACCTTTTTCTACGTCAGTTTGCGCAATAACTAGGTATGTCGAAGCTGTTGAACCATTGGTGATCCAGTTTTTTGTTCCATTCAATAAATAGTGGTCGCCTTTGTCAATTGCTGTTGTTTTTTGAGAAGTAGCGTCTGATCCAGCTTCAGGCTCTGATAAACAAAAAGCACCTATTTTTTCACCTTTTGCCAAAGGAACTAGGTATTTTTGTTTTTGTTCTTCTGTACCATATGTCTCAAGACCCCAGCAAACTAATGAATTGTTTACACTCATGCATACAGAAACTGAAGCATCAACTTTTGAGATTTCCTCCATAGCCAAGGCGTAAGATATGGTGTCCATACCACCACCTCCATACTTGGGGTCAACCATCATTCCTAAAAAACCTAATTCACCAAGTTGTTTGATTTCTTCTTTCGGGAAGCGTTGTTCGTTATCTCTTTCAATAACGCCTTCCTTTAATACATTCTGAGCAAAGTCTCTTGCCGCATCTCGAACAGCTATTTGTTCTTCGGTAAGTTCAAAATTCATATTTTATTTTTTTAGTATTGAATTAAAAACAGTTTACAGTCATTTTAGTTTTAACTGCTTTAATTAAACAATATCTTATTTTAATTACTTATAATTGAAGTTGCAAAATTAACGTAATTATTCATATTTTTCAGGGTAAATTTAAAGAAATGATATCTTTTCGTGTTATAGGTCTAATGTCTGGTACTTCACTCGATGGGTTAGATATCGTTGATGTGAATTTTGAACGCAACGAACAGGGATGTTGGAGCTTTAATGTAAACTCTTCAGAACTCGTTCCTTTTGATCCTAAAATGCAGAAGCGTTTAAATTCAGCTTTCTCATTGACAGCAGAAGAAATGTCAAGATTAAGTGCAGATTTGGGTAGGTTTTATGGTGAAGCAGTAAACTCATTTATTGATGCGTTTAACATTCCACGAAATACAATTGATTTTGTTGCGAGTCATGGACAAACTATTTTTCATCAGCCGGATAAAGGATATACCTTACAGATTGGTAACGGTCCTGAATTATCAGTTGTATCAAATTTACCTTCTGTAACTGATTTCAGATCTAAAGATGTAGCCCTTGGTGGAAATGGTGCGCCTTTAATTCCTGTTGCAGATTATTTACTTTTTTCTGATAAGGCTGAGGCATTCTTAAATTTAGGAGGGTTTAGTAACTTGTCTTATAAAAACGAAGATGTAGTTCAATCATTTGATGTTTGTCCTGTAAATATTATTGTTAATGATTTAATGCAACAGGTTGGGCAAACGTATGATGATCAAGGTGGTTTCGGGAAAAATGGTATAATTAATCAAGAGGTGTTTAAGGAGCTAAATAATTTGACTTATTATACATCTACAGGGCCACGTTCACTTGGATGGGAATGGGTAAAAGAAAATGTTGTTCCAATAATTCAAAAAGAAAAAGAAATTGTCAATCGTGTTAGAACAATCTATGAACATATTGCTTTTCAAATTGGTCGTGCACTGAACGATATTCACGGAGATAGCATCTTGATTACTGGGGGCGGAGCAAAGAATGATTTCCTCATAGAACGCCTTAAAAACAACACTTCAAAAGAAATAATTGTTCCCGATGAACAATTGATTGATTTTAAAGAAGCTATTGGATTTGCATTTTTGGGCGTGTTGAGGTGGAGAAAGGAAAACAATGTTTGGTCGAGTGTAACTGGTTCAAAACGTGACTCTTCGTCTGGAGTAATCATACGACCATAAATTTAATTTTTTTGATAAAGTGTGGATTCTAAATAGTTTTTTACTTTTGTTGTGAATTTCATATTTGTTTGGTGATATTTTCAACATTAATAAGTTTTGAAGGTGTCTATTGTGTTTATGAAATGTTATGTTAACACAACTAAAAATGCTAAGAAATAACTTGCAGGGAGTAACTTTAACGCTGTGAGTATATACTATTTATTATGGAACTATTTATTATTATTGTATTTGTTTTAGGGTACTTGGGAATTACCTTAGAGCATAGTCTGAAAGTGGATAAGTTAATTCCATCCTTATTGATGATGGCTTTTGCTTGGGCAGGAGTTTCAATAGGTTTGAATGATTTTACTTCATGGTTTAACTCTGCTGCTCATGAATTAATCGATATATCTGGAATGAGTATTGAAGCTAAAGGGGATTTGATGGATGAAACGCTACTGCATCATTTAGGGAAAACAGCCGAAATACTTATTTTTCTAATTGGTGCAATGACAATCGTTGAAATAATTGATCATTTCCATGGTTTTTCAGCCATTAAAAATTTTATTAGAACCAATAAGAAACGCACTTTGTTATGGATTGTCTCTTTCTTGGCCTTTATTCTTTCAGCAATTATAGATAATTTAACAGCAACAATTGTTTTAATAACGATTTTAAGGAAGTTATTGAGTAAATCAGAAGACCGCATTTGGTTTGCAGGAATAATTGTAGTTTGTGCTAATGCTGGTGGTGCTTGGTCTCCAATTGGTGATGTAACTACAACTATGCTTTGGATGGGAGGGAAGGTAACGGCAATAAAACTGATGGAGTATTTATTAATTCCGTCATTGATTTGCATGTTAATACCAACTTTTGTTGCAAGTTTTATGAAGCCGTTTAAAGGAACGTTTGAGTTGCCAAAAGAAGAGGTGGCAGCAAACTCTAAAGCTTCCTTAATGTTGTATTTAGGTTTAGGAATGATTGTTTTTGTTCCTATCTTCAAAACAATTTTTGAATTACCGCCTTATGTAGGAATGATGTTATCGCTTGGTGTTGTTGCTTTATTCGCTGAAACAATAAGTGTTCGACAATTTAAAATGGCCTATGTAGGAATTGTTAAAAAAGATAAAAATCCAGATTATATTCAAGAAAAGCCTGCTGAGAAACATGAAAGTCCTACTTTTAGGGCGTTAACTAAAATTGAAATGCCATCAATTTTATTTTTCTTAGGTATTTTGATGACTGTGGCAGCTTTAGAATCACTCGGTTTAGTATTTAACTTTGGTCAATCAGTTCAGAATAGTATGCATGACGATGTCTTTGTGATATTATTGGGAGCGGGATCTGCGGTAATAGATAATGTACCGCTTGTTGCAGCGAGTATGGGAATGTTTAATGTTCCTGTTGACGATCACATTTGGCAATTTATTGCTTATTCTGCAGGTACAGGGGGATCGATGCTGATCATTGGTTCTGCAGCTGGAGTTGTAGCTATGGGAATGGAAAAAATTTCATTCTTTTGGTATTTAAAAAATATATCTTGGTTGGCATTAATTGGTTATCTTGCCGGCGCAGGGTTTTATTTATTAGAAAGAGTATTGTAACAAAATTTAAATTAATACGTTATTGAAACTATGAAAGGATCGTTTTTATTACAGGTAGTACAAGATTCTACAGCAGTAGGTGCTGAAGAGAATTTTAAAGAAGTAGCCATTTGGCAAGCTATTGCTGAAGCAGCTGATAGTGTAATGGGGTTCATAATCTTGCTGGCATTGGCCATCATGTCTATTTATGCAGTGTATGTTTTTGTAGAACGATTATTGGCGTTAAAACGTGCGTCTAAGAAAAGTCCTAATTTCCTTTCTGAAGTGAAACGATACCTCACCGAAGGAAAGATAGATGAAGCAAAAACACTTTGTGTACGAACTGATTCTCCATCCGCAAGAATGCTAGAAAAAGGAATTGATCGCCTTGGAAAGCCTGTTGATATTGTTGCTTCAACGATTGATAATACTGGGAAATTAGAAATCTCGCGCTTAGAACAAAGGTTGAGTTTTTTAGCTACTGCAGCAGGTGTTGCACCAATGATAGGTTTCTTGGGGACGACAATTGGAATGGTTAGGGTTTTTAACGATATGAAAAATCTAGACTCTCTTGATTTAGGGACGATCGCTCCAGGAATTATGACTGCCATGATTACAACGGTAGCAGGATTAATTGTTGGGATTATTGCCTATATGGGTTATAATTATTTAGTTTCTCAGATTTCAAAAGTGGTTTACCGTATGGAAAATGACGCCATGGAATTCATGGATATTCTTCATAAACCTTCAAAATAATTTAAAACATGGGATTTAGTTCGCAAAATAAAGTAAAAATTGAAGGAGGTATGGCCTCCATGACGGACTTGGTGTTTTTATTGTTGGTGTTTTTCATCATTATGAGTACCATGGCGGAGAAAAATACGCCCGTAGAATTGCCACAGCCCACTGAAAAATTGGATACTTCAAAAGAGAATGCAACGACAACTGTAGTTATTACAGAAGATGATCTGTATCAAATTATGTTGAGTGACGCCAGTAATTCGAATAATCCATTTGGAGTGAAAACAGACGGCGTGAGCTATGATGAAATGCGTGATTTTTTAATTCAAGAAGTTGAAAAAACACCTGAAATGAAAGTTAAAATTGCAGGAGCGAGAAAAGCAAGCTACGAAGCTGTTTTTCAAATTCTAGCACTGTCAAAAGCCAAAGGGTGGAAACCAGTATTAGCATACGATTAATTTTTATTATCAATGGCAAAAGTACCTGTAGTAAGAAAATCGGATAATCGTAAAGGAATTGTCGCAGCTATTGCGTTCCTATTGGTTACTCTTTTCCTATTATTTTTTATAAAATACAGTGAGCCAGATCCACCCAAAGTTACTGTTCCTATTCCGATAACAATGAGTGAGAGTGGAATAGAAGATTTTGAAATACATAATGCAGGTGGTGGTTCGCCAAGCGAAACTGTTAATCCTACACCTACTCCAAATGAGAACCCGCAAGAACAACCCACTCAAGAAGAGTCGCCAGTGGAGACCGCTTCTGGGACTGGTGATACAGAAAGTGAAAATTCATCTGAGCAAGAAGAAGCTGCTTCGAATCCATTTTCAAATAATGGAGATGGAGGCACAGGTGAAAATGGTTCAGGAGGTGGCTTTGGAAATGACCAAGGACCTGGAAGTGGAGACGGTGAAGAAGGTACAGGAGGTGCTGGAGACCGAATTAGAAAAACAAACATTCAATCTAAACCAACAACAGAAAATGATGAACGCGTTCAGATTGCTTTGAAATTGACAATCGATTCTCAAGGAAAAGTCGTTCGGGCAGATGTAGTAAGAAATGCAACTACCTCAAACAATCAACTTTTAATTGATGAAATAATAGATTTGGTTAAAAAAGAAGTGCGGTATGAAGAAAAGCCGGGAGCAAGAAATGAGGTAGCTTTTTATACGGTCACTGTTCAGCCTGGATAATATGGACAATCAAGAGTATAGAAGAAAAATTGAATGGTTATTCAATCAATTCCCCGTTTTTCAAAAGGTAGGAGATAAAGCCTACAAACCGACATTAGAAAACACTTTATCTTTAATCAAGCTATTTAAAGTTCCTCTTCAAGAAATGAGGTTTGTGCATGTTGCAGGTACCAATGGGAAAGGTACAACTTGTTCTATAATAGCGAGTACATTGCAGAGTGCAGATTTAAAAGTAGGACTTTTTACTTCTCCACATATTAAAGACTTCAGGGAAAGAATAAGAGTAAATGGATTAATGATATCTGAAACAGAGGTGGTAAATGCTGTTCAGAAAATTCAAGAAGCACAGTTCGATTTCTCTCCTTCTTTTTTTGAGATAACATGGGTTTTAGCTTTGTCACATTTCTACAAACAGAACTGTGATGTAGTTGTTGTAGAAACCGGATTAGGTGGACGTTTAGATGCAACCAATGTCATTCAACCTGAATTATCTGTCATTACAAATATTGGACTAGATCATGTTGCAATACTAGGAAATGATATGGTTCAAATTGCTAAAGAAAAAGCAGGTATCATTAAAACAAAAACTCCCGTGATTGTTGGTGAATATACAAGTGAAACGGAGAAGGTTTTTAATGAAGTAGCGAATAAATTACATTCAAATATTTATTTTCTTCCTCCAAATTCTAATGAAACAACTTTTGAGAAGAATCAGCGGTTGGCTTTTAAAGCTGTCGATATTTTTATGAAGGATTATCCAGAGAAAGCAACTATTAAAAAGAAAGGAATTAAAAACTTGTATCAAAATACAGGGTTGTTGGGCCGAAATCAAGTTTATTCAACTTCACCGCTAATTATTATGGATGCCGCACATAATGAAATGGGAATTGAACGGTTAATTGAGGATGTTCAAAAAAATACCTCGATAAAAATGTACGGGTGCTATATGGCGCTTCAAATGACAAAGATTTGGATCAAATTATAAAATTGTTCCCGCTTGAATGGGAATACTTTTTTACGGAATTCAAAAACAATCGTTCAACAAAAATTGATGTTTTTAAGGAAAAAGTAAAACTGATAAAAAATAAATCACATTTTTTTTCGGACACCTTAGAAGCCTTTGAAGCAGCGCAAAAACTTAATAATAAAGAAGATATGCTTTTGGTTTTTGGGAGTTTTTTTCTGTTAGAAGAAATAATTTAAATTTTTTTATTAAAAAGTTGCTTTAGATTTAAATATTGTACGTATATTTGCACCCGCAACGGGGTTAAACGAAACTCCAGAAACAATTAAAAAAGGGCCCTTAGCTCAGTTGGTTTAGAGCACCTGCCTTACAAGCAGGGGGTCACTGGTTCGAATCCAGTAGGGCCCACTTAAATGAAAAGCACTTACAGAAATGTAGGTGCTTTTTTGCTATTCTAATATTTCGGTTTTGTTGGATTAAGACTAAATCGCAATAAGCAATTTCGTTTAAATCTAGATGCGTATCGGAAACTTTACCGGTAAATATATCTAAGCTGTCAATCATGTGAATAAACGGTTAACTGACAAGATCCTTCGCAAATTTCTCTTTCCAACTAGTTGAAAAGAGAAATTCACTTCAGGATGACATTAGAATAGGGGTATATTTCAATCGAGAGAATAGAAGTAAGAACGCTAGATCGTTCTTACTTCTATTCTCTCGATTGCTTTCCAACACCCTCGACTGTCATCCTGATCATATTTGAAAATCTTAATTTTCAAATATAAAAGGATCTTGTGGATCAAGACTAATTTTTGGGGATTAAGCATAAATATTTGTCAATCTGAATAAAAAATGTTCAACATTTCGAACTCCTCTAAACTACAGGCAGAAACATAAATTTGATTCCGTTTATATTTTTGGTCTCGATTTTGTAAATCAGAGCAAAAACCTTTAATATGAAAACAATTTTACTATTCTGCTTTTCTCTAATTTCATTCATCGGAATTGGTCAATTCAATTACTGTTGTGATGCTCGCCATCATTGTAATCACAACAATAATGATTTTAATAGTCAATATAACAACTCTTATTATGACCATTATTTTACAGACCTTGATTTTGCTTTGAGAAATCCTTCAAAGGTTGTAGTCCTAGACCTAAGTAATCAAAACCTTTCCAGATTACCATGGCAAATAAAAAAACTTGAAAATCTGGAAGTTTTAATTCTTTCAAACAACAAATTAACCGTTCTGCCATGGGAAATGAGGCATTTAAAGAAATTAAAAAAGCTGGACATATCATATAATTATATTAAAAGATTGCCATGGGAATTTAGATATATGGAAAGCTTGCAAGAACTTGATGTCAGCAATAACAACCTAGAGTACCTACCTTGGGAGTTTAGGTATCTTTCACACTTGGTCTATTTGAATGTTTCGTCTAATCCAATAGCAAGGCTTCCTTGGGAGTTAAAACATTGCGCATCTTTGCGTAGAATTGTGATTAGAAATACAAATATTTCTGATATTCCTTGGCAATTAAAAAACGCCGAATATTTGCATGTTATAAAGTAGGTAATGACGGTTTTAACTGATAATTATTTGTTGATTTACTTGTAGATGTATATCCTCCATATAAAAAAATGAATCTGCAGTCTTGCCTTTTTAAAGCGTTTTTAAAACCTTCATTCCTTCTTCTGTTGCTTGCCAAATTGTTGCTTGCTCCAGCAAATCACTCGGGAACTTTGATTTTGATTGAATGGTAATTGGATATTCATCTAAATTGTCATTTAACTGTAATTGCTTCCCGATTGGCACATAAATATGTACATGAATTTGTTGCCCCCGTATCTTTTGATCATTTGCAAATGAAAAATGACTTTGTAAATTTAATACCTTACCATCTCTCTCAAATTTATATATTATTTTCTCTGTGCGTTGCTTCGCTTCTTTTATCGTTGCGCCATTGCTTTTCTTTTTTATAATGACACGGTACAATGAATCTTCTGTAGGGTGAACATGAATAGGAGTGTGTCGCATTGTTACACGGTTGTTTTGGACTGAAAAATGTGAATCGTAATCATAGTCATTCATTTTGTTGATTAAATTATCATTGTCAAGCAGATTAATCGTTAAACGCTGAATTGAATCCTCAATTATTAATTGTTCTTCTTTTTGATACCTTTCTTTAAAATCCAAACCTGTCTTTACGCCCAGAAACGACAAGCCAACTAAAGCGATAAACCAAATGATTAATAAGGTTAGAATAAAACCGCGTGATTTGGGCTTTTGATTAAATAGTAACATTCCACCGGCAATAATTAAGAATAAAGTAGGGATGAGCACAATTGTAAAAATCAACCAAATAGCCAAAATGGAATCAACAAAGAAGAGGCTGAGTATTCCGTCTAAATTTGTGTTTAGAAATTCCTTTTGAAAAAATAAAAAACTCAAATCTGTCAGAAAGATCAGCACTAAAGCAACAGTTCCCATTAGTCCAGCGAAGAACATTATAAATCCAAAGACTTTTGCAATGACCCTTACGAGTTTTGTGAAGGTATTATCTTTTTTTTTAAAGGTGTTTTTAACTGAATTTGATGCTCTTTTGAATCCTGTTTTGGCCTCTTTGGTTACTGAATCAGCAAAGGCTTTAAAATTATCTAGATTAGCAGATTGACCGTACATTTTAAGTTTTTGTGCTGTAGTCTTTGCCTCAGGAATGGCAATCCAGGCAATAATATAAACCAAAACACCAGAGCCTCCCATAATTACAAGGATTATCCAAAGTACCCGAATTATTACAGGATCAATATTGAAATAATGCCCTAAACCTGCGGAGACTCCAGCTAACATACCTTCTTCTGTATCTCTAAATAACTGTTTTTTATTTTTATTTTCTGTGGAATTATAGTAGAAGTCAGAATCTTGTTCAGGCTCATAATCCTCATCAAATTGATGAGGTGAACCCATTATAGTCATCACTTCTTTTACGTCATTTTCTGTAATAACTTCTTTGCTTTTACTTAAACGTTCTTGAAAGAGTTCACCGATTCTTAATTCGATATCAGCAATCATTTCCTCTACCCCTTCTTGTTTTGAAAAAACTTTTTTAATATCGGTAACATACTGCTTTAAGATCTGAAATGCTTCCTCTTCAATATGGTAAACCATTCCAGCTAAATTTATTGTCGTTGTTCTTTTCATAAGTTTTTATTTTCTAATTTGTCTACTGCTAATTTTAAAATGCCCCAAGTCTGTTCTAATTCTTTTAAAAACTTCATTCCTTCATTTGTAAGGGCGTAATACTTTCTTGGTGGACCCGTATTTGATTCTTCCCAGCGATAATTCAGTAGTTTTGCATTTTTTAATCTTGTCAATAATGGATAGAGCGTTCCTTCCACTACTATTAGTTCGACTTCCTTGAGACTTGCTATAATCTCCGAAGGATAACATTCTTTATTTGAAAGTATAGATAAAACACAATACTCCAAAATACCTTTTCTCATTTGTGCTTTTGTGTTTTCTATCTTCATATTTCAATAAATTTTTTCACAAATATAAGTAATTATATAGTACTAGGTAATGCATGGTACTGTATTTTTTTAAATTATTAGGATTGAAACCAAAATGAGTTAACAGATTTAAATCACTTAAATGTATTATTTCCCTCTTTTTCTGACCGCTATATTCTATGGTCGAACTGTTTTCTCTTTAAGTCTAATTTGTTAAATATTTGGTTTTTAAATACAAATGGCTTTATATTTACTTTAAACTAAAAAACCAACTATTATGAAACACGCATACATGCCAACCCTTAAACGATTAGCTCTCGTGCTATAAACCGCCATTTTTATGAACAGCAATGCAGGCTTTTCACAAGCCAATCCTAAATGGAATACACACGGAAACTCAAAAAATCATAGCCTTATGAAAAAGTTAATATTATTTATTTTAGTAGTTATTGTTTTAATGTCTTGCAACAGAAAAACCACTTTGAAAGGACGGGTTATGAATCCCATAACTGGTGAAGGTATTGCAGGAGCAACCATTTCAGCAAGTAAAATAACCATGGAATTACCGGGAGGATATAAAACAGTTGAACAAACCACGTCAGATACAAATGGGGATTTTCTTTTAAAATTTAAAAAATCTGCCTCAAGTATTGGAGTGTCTACAGGTAATTATCACAACATCGGTTGGTATCAAAATGGTGAAATTCAAAATGGATATTATTTACCTGTCCAACAAGGCGAAAACATGCATGCAGATTTTTACGCAGTGCCTTATGGGGAGTTACAGATAAATGTTAAAAACATAAATTGTTTCAATCAGAGTGATACTTTGAGTATTTTTCGTACACACTCTATACCTGACTATTATGATGATGTACCTAATCCTGCAATCTATGTGGGATGTATTGATAACATAGGAAATATGAATAAATCTCCTATGGGTTGGTATAAATATAAAGGTAAGGTTATAAGAAATGGTATTGAAACAACGATTAAGGATAGCATCTATTTAGGGGCTGGGGAAACAGAAGTTTGGAATATATACTATTGATATTCGAGGAAATGGTCAATGCTTCTAGAAGTTAATTGGGGGGACAGGAAACTTCAATTGAGATTGACCTTGGCGATTTGAAATCAGGTATTTATATCATAAGAATCACCTCCGAAGGAAGAGTGTTTAACAAAAAAATAGTAGTCAAATGAAAAAGCTAATATTATTTATTTTAGCAACTATTGTATTAATTTCTTGCAACAAAAAAGTTACACTAAAAGGACGTGTATTAAACCCCGTTACCAACCAAGGAATAGAAGGGTTTACCATTGCTGTTAGTGCAGACACTTGGGAATTGCCAGGAGGAGCAAAGCCAGTAGGAGAAACCACTTCAAACGCAAATGGAGATTTTGTCTTAGAATTTAAAAAGTCAGGATATGATTTTTCAGTATATAAAGAAGGGTATTACAACATAGGCTGGTATCAAAATGGTGAAATCCTTCCTGGTCAGTTACCCGTCAATGATAAAGGCAAAACCATGCACGCAGATTTTTATGCGGTGCCGTATGGGGAAATAAAAACAAGTGTGCATAATATTAATTGTAGTGGTTCAACAGATACTTTGATCTTTAAACGAATTTATCAGCTCGACCCAAATAACTCTGTATTTCAACCTTTTACTTTTACAGGTTGTTATGATAATTATGGTGCTTTTGCAAAAGTTCCGAGTGGAGACTACAAATTGGAATGGACGGTAATAAGAAGTGGTGTCAGCAATACCTATTCTCATATTTTAAGCGTTCCTGGTAATGGGCAGGCAATTTATAATATTGACTATTAAAAATCACCTCAGGAGGAAGAGTGTTTAACAGAAAACTATTGATCAAATGAAAAAGTTATTATTATTTATTTTAGCAACTATTATTTTGATAGGTTGCAACAAAAAAGTTACACTAAAAGGACGTGTCTTAAACCCCGTTACCAACCAAGGAATAGAAGGGTTTACCATTGCTGTTAGCGCAGACACTTGGGAATTGCCCGGAGGCGCAAAACCAGTAGGAGAGACCACTTCAGACACAAATGGAGATTTTGTCTTAGAATTTAAAAAGTCAGGATATGACTTTTCAGTATATAAAGAAGGTTATTACAACATAGGCTGGTATCAAAATGGTGAAATCCTACCTGGTCAGTTACCCGTCAAAGATAAAGGCAAAACCATGCATGCAGATTTTTACGCGGTGCCGTATGGGGAGTTGAAATTAGATATTAATAACGTTAATTGTCAAGGAGTAACTGACACTATATGGTTTAGAAATAAATGGTTGGGTTATACGGGTTTTGAAAGTTCCTATTCAACACCTAGAACAGGATGTTATTCTTATACAAGTGCTTCGCCATTC
>NZ_PJNI01000015.1 GCF_002844555.1 Brumimicrobium salinarum | reverse complement strand
CCCCCACAGTGGACTTTCACCACCTAGTTAATTACCATGCACGGCACACAAACAAAAGTCCCGACAAATTGCCGGGACTTTTAAAAATAAATATATTCATTTTAATTATGCTTCATCAATCTTAGACTTGTCTTTCTTTAATAAATCAGCAACAATTGGTGTTGCAATACAAACTGAAGAATATGTACCCACAATAATACCAATCATCAAGGCAAATACAAACCCTTTAATTGCACCACCATCAAATAAGAAGATAGTTAACAATACAATAAATGTAGATAAAGAGGTATTGATTGTACGTCCTAAAGTTGAATTGATTGCACTGTTAATAATTTCATTCTGTTCCTTTCTGCGGTACTTTTTCAAGAATTCTCTAATTCTATCAAATACGACCACGGTATCGTTAATCGAATAACCAACAACGGTCAATATTGCAGCAATGAAAGCTTGATCTACTTCCATATCGAAAGGAAGAACTCCGTGCAATAAAGCAAATAACCCAAGAACGATAGTAACATCGTGCGCCATTGCTATAATAGCACCTAAACCATATTGCCATTTACCGAATCTAATCAGGATATAAACAAATATGATGATCAAAGAAAGAATAATTGCAATTGTTGAAGATCTTTGTAATTCTTCAGAAATAGATGGTGAAACAGAACGACTATTCTCAATTGTAGCCACACCATATTCACTTTCTACTGTGCTCAAAGCAGCTAATAAATCCTCTCTTACTGTTGCTTCCGAATTAGGTACATTTTGTAAATAATCAGTAGCAATTTCAACTCGATAATCTGAATTTCTAATTTTAACTTCTACAGAAGCTTTAGATTCATCAGTAATTAAAGCATTTCTAAGCACATCTGTTAAGCCTTCAACATCTTGACCAACTGGCTTATCAAAAACAGTTTCATAAGTTCTACCCCCAGCAAATTCAACTGAAGGTTTCAATCCACGTGTTGAAATAGCGATGATACCACCCAAAACAACTATTGCAGAGATTATATAAAATTTCTTGCGATTTTTTATAAACTTTAAATTGATTTTAGTAAATGAATTCTTAGTTAATGGTGTGGAGAAAGCGAATCCTTTGTTTTTTGAAACTTGCGATTCAAAAATCAACCTTGTAATTACTACTGCTGCAAAAACAGAAGTAAAGATACCAATGATTAAAGTTGTTGCGAAACTCTCAATTGGTCCTGTACCAAAAGTCTTTAGCACAATTGCAACTAATAAAGTAGTCACGTTTGCATCTATAATAGAAGAAAGTGCATTTCCGTAACCATCTTTAATGGCCAATTTCATTCCCTTCCCTTCTCTAATTTCTTCACGAACACGCTCGAATATAAGAACGTTCGCATCCACAGACATACCAATCGTTAGTACAATACCTGCAATACCTGCTAAAGTTAACACAGCTCCAAAAGCGGCTAAGAAACCAACAATTAAAACAATGTTCATTACTAATGCAATATCAGCAACTAGACCAGCACGACCATAATAGAAGACCATATAAATAAGAACAAGTGCTAAAGCAAAAGCAAAAGATATTAAACCTGAACGAGAATTTTCTTCT
This sequence comes from Brumimicrobium salinarum, assembly GCF_002844555.1. Taxonomy (GTDB): domain Bacteria; phylum Bacteroidota; class Bacteroidia; order Flavobacteriales_D; family Crocinitomicaceae; genus Brumimicrobium; species Brumimicrobium salinarum. Next base: position 81,153 of record NZ_PJNI01000015.1, on the reverse strand, counting down.
CCAATTGTTGGTCCGACAACAGCTTCATCGACAATAACACACGGTGCGGGTAATGCACCTGCATTAAGTAAATTGGTTAAATTTTGCGCTTCTGCAACTGTGAAATCACCAGAAATCAATGTTTGTCCGCCAGTAATAGGTCCGTTTATTACGGGTGCACTATATACTTTCTCGTCCATGGTAATCGCAATAAAATTACCTACATTTTCTGAAGTCATCTTTGCCCATTCTTCAGCACCTCTATCACTCATATCAATACTCACGCCCCTTCCAGATTGATTTGGATCAATTGACAAACGTGCATTTTCAATGTCCGTCCCACCTACTCTAGCTTTTAAGTCTTCTGGAATTTTTAAAGCATATAAGGTATAATATAATGTATCTTGAATACCGAAATCTTCATTTTTTGCACCCCAAACGAACTTTACATTCTCCATCATAAGCTCTTCTGTCTTCTCGGCTAAAATTTCATTAACTTTAGAAGTATCACTGGCTTTAGAGAATCCTAAACGTGGACTATCCATAAATCGATTGTCTTGATCTAAATTAACTTGGAACATTCTTCCAAAAGAAGAAAGTTGGAATGATGTATCTGCATCTGAAGCTTCCTCTTCCATGGCTAACTCCTCTTCTAAACTTATGCTAGATGTATCTGCTTCTTCAGCTAAAGTAGTGTCAATATCAGTTTCTTCCTCCTCATCGCTAAATAAGTCTTCTAATTCATCGTCACTTACTTCATCGGATTTTTCAATAAGTAATTCATTAAAGAAACCACCTAATTCTTGACCTTTAAATGCTAGGTAGAACTCTAGGTTTGCAGTACTTTGCAAACGTTGACGAACAGTAGCTTGATCTTTTACACCAGGTAGTTCAATATATAGACGGTTAACGTTATTATCTTTTGTAATATTTGGCTGAGCAACCCCAAATTGATTAATACGATTCTCCATAATTGTTTCAACACCATCTAACGCTCCATCAGATAGGCTTCTCAAATATGCTTTTGTCTCTTCGTCTGTTGCCTTATTAGAAATTTTAGACACAACATCCTCAGTAGAAAATTCTCTAATCAATAAACGATCTGGATACATTTCTTGGTGCTTAGCAACAAAAAGATCTATAAAATCTCCTCCTTCAGAATTATACGTTTCCAATGCGCTTTCGTATGGTTTAACAAAATGTAAATCCCTTGGATTCAAAGCTGCGTTTTTCACAAGATCAGACATTGAAAGCTCAAGAGTAACTGACATTCCCCCCTCTAAATCTAGTCCTAAAGAAACACTTTTGTTTTTTACATCGCTAAATGTATTCCCTAGAAAAACCTCTTCGTCGTTTTTTTCTTTCAAAAGTTCGTTGATGTATGCTGCTTTCGCTAAAGCATACGCTTCTCTGTCTGTTTCAAAATTCACATAAGTTCCGTTAGGTAACTTTACCGAATCTCCCTCAGCACTGGCTTTAAGCTCTTCTACTTTCTCAATAGCTCTCTGCTCCGCTTCATTTTCAATATTGCTTCCTATGAAGGAAAATGAGATTTGATATATACTTACTACCAAAAGCAAGATGGTGAAAAACCAAAAAAATCCTTTATTACGCATAGTTAAAGTGTCGTTTATTATTTAATAGCTGGCAAATATAGAATTATCATTTATTAAACACAACCTAAAGTTAAGTTGATATTCATTTTTTTTTGACATTTCAAAAATTTCGTCGTGTTATTTTTGCATTGGTCGAAGCAAAAACCCCAATTATACATGTTCTTAAATAGAGTTTAGTTTATGGTTAAAAATATACTTTAATTATATTATTTTTGCACGTGACTTCATTGGAGTCGTTCAATACTTTAATAAAAACAATATGAAAAAACAGACAATCGCATTTTTATTCTTATTTACCATTCTGTTCTCTGGTGCTGCTAAAGCTGATGAGGGAATGTGGCTACCTTTTTTATTAGGTAGAAATTATGAAGATATGAAAAAACATGGGTTAAATTTAACCCAAGAAGAAATTTACAGCATTAATAATTCCTCCATTAAAGACGCCATTGTATCTTTTGGTGGATTTTGTACTGCTGAAGTAATCTCACAAAAAGGTTTATTGCTCACCAATCATCACTGTGGTTACGATGCTATTGCAGAAGCTTCAACTGAAGAGAACAACCACTTAGATAATGGGTTTTGGGCAAAATCACTAGACCAAGAGATTGCAATTCCAGGATTAACCGCCACTTTTGTAATATCTATTGCCGACGTTACAGAACAAATCACAAACAATCTTACTCCTGAGATGACGGAGGAAGAGCGCGCTATTAAAATTAAAGAGATCTCTGCAGACTTAACAGCAGAGGCTGTTGGTGAATCTGGACATAAAGCATTTGTTCGTGACTTTTTTGAAGGTAATGAATTTTATTTGTTTGTAACGGAAACCTACCAAGATGTGCGCTTAGCTGGTACGCCTCCAGAATCTATTGGGAAATTTGGTCATGATTCTGATAACTGGATGTACCCAAGACACACGGGTGACTTTTCACTATTCAGAATTTACGCAGGAAAGGACAACTCACCTGCTCCGTTCAGCAAAGAAAACAAACCATACAACCCCAAACATTCTCTCCCTGTTTCAATTAAAGGTTATGAAAAAGGAGATTTTGCAATGGTTTTTGGATTCCCTGGATCTACTGATCGCTATTTATCTTCATTTGGTGTGGAGCAAGCCGTAAATTTAGAACAACCAAAACGTGTTGAAATTAGAAAGGCGAAACTTGACATCATGAAGAAATACATGAAAGAAAGTACATCTGTTAGACTTAATTATGCCTCTAAACATGCACAAGTTGCCAATTACTGGAAGTATTTCATCGGTCAATCTGAACAATTGAAAAACAATAAAGTTGCAGATAAAAAGCGTAAATTAGAAGCTAGGTTCACAGCATTTGCTGAAAAGAATCCTGAGTATAAGAATGTTTTAAATACAATAGAAAAAACGTATAAAATTAAGGAAAAGAGTGTTTATTTTGATGTCTATCAAAGTGAATTTATCTACTCCGTTGATTTAAACCTTAATGTTTTTCGCTTTTCGTTTATAGAAGAGTACGAGGAGCAAGGAATGGGAATGATGGCCTATGCTAGTTTCAAAGAAAGAATGATGGATTTTTATGAAACAGCGAATTTAGATTTGGAATTTGAAACGGTTGCTACTGTTTTGAAAATGTATTACAATGACATTCCCAAAGATATGCTTCCTGAAGCAATAAGAGTAGCTGGAGAAAAAGGAAAGCTTGATAAACTCGTGGAAAAGGCACGAAAAAAGTCACTTTTTGCTTCTCAAAAGAAGTTTGAAAAATTCGATAAACTAGTAAAGAAATCAGGGGAAAAATCAAAAGGATTTCCAATTGATAAATTAAAGAAAGACCCTTTCTTCCAGTTGGTCGTTTCCATAAATGATGCTTACACAAAAATTACGGAAAAAGAAGAATATGTAAAAGCAATGAACGACATTAAGCGCGCAAACCGATTATTTGTAAAAGGTTACAGAGAAATGGACAAAGACAAAACGTTCTATCCTAATGCCAATAGTACTTTACGTTTGACATATGGTTCAATTTTACCCTACTCACCAAAAGAAGGTGTCGAATACGATATTTACACAACATTGGAAGAAGGTTTGAAAAAAGAAGATCCTGATAATCCCGAATTTCATGTTTCGGATAAATTAAAAGAGTTGCATAAGAACAAAGATTACGGTCGTTATGCCAATGAAAAAGGAGAAATGGTAGTGAATTTCATTAGTAACAATGATATCACTGGCGGTAACTCTGGCTCTCCAGTTTTAAATGCTGATGGACACCTCATCGGAACAGCATTCGATGGTAACTGGGAAGCTATGTCTGGAGATATTTTCTTTGAAAAAGATATTCAACGTACGATTTCATGTGATATAAGATACGTGTTATTCGTTATTGAAAAATACGGTGAAGCACACAACTTAATCGAGGAAATGGAGATTGTAGAATAGGGATATAATAATTAGGAATTACGAATGATTTAATTACGAATTACGAATGATTTAATTAGGAATTACGAATGATTTAATTACGAATTACGAATTGTCACATTCGTAATTCGTAATTCGTAATTTCTATCCTAACTCGTAATTTCCTTTACCACTCATTCTCTTTACCAGTCCTCTCATTCTCTTCTTCAATCAGCTGTTTCCAATTATCCGTTCCGTCTTCAGAATCTTCTAATATGGCTTTGTAATCTTGTTTTGTTAAATCAAAAACAGCGATTTCGGTTCCATTGTAAGCTTCAATTGCGGAAAGTAAAATCTTTTCATCTTCGCTACAAAATGAAATGGCCACGCCTTTTTCTTTTCCACGACCTGTACGACCAACTCTGTGCGTATAATTCTCTGGTTCTTCAGGTAAATCGTAATTAATTACCGCGCCAATGCCTGGAATATCAATTCCTCGGGCTGCAACATCTGTTGCGATCAAGACGGACACTTCATTGTTTTTAAATTGATTTAGGACTTTAAATCGGTCTTCTTGCTCTACATCTCCGTGAATAGTTACGGCTTGAATGTTGACACGTTCCATGGCTTTTTTGACACGTTCTGCTCTTACTTTTGTTCGCACAAATACCATGATTTTTAAATCATCATTTTCTTTAATGATGTTCTCCAAAAAGAAACGCTTGTCATCCATTTCAACGAAAGTCACCGCATGTTCGATGTTTTTAGCCACAGGATCTTTCGGAGAGATTTGAATACGAATGGCATTTCGTACCAAGTTATAGGCAATTTTCTTAATTTTCTTATCAATCGTTGCCGAAAAGAACAAAGTCTGACGTTTTTGAGGAATATGACGCATCAAGTCCTCTATGTCTTTAATAAAACCTAAGTCCAGCATATGATCTGCCTCATCGAGAACAAGCGTTTGCAAGCGGTCAACCTTTAAAACTCCTTGAGAAATTAAATCAAACATTCTTCCAGGAGTAGAAATCACTACATCCACCCCATTGTCTAGGTCTTCTATTTGATCATCTTGCGAAACACCTCCCATTAAGGAGCGAGAACGAACTTGAACGCCCTTCCCTACTTCAATAAAAACTTGTTCAACTTGTTCAGCCAACTCTCGTGTTGGTACCATAACCAAGGCACGAACATAATGCTCATCTTTCTTCTCAAGCTGATTATGAATTTGATTTAAAATAGGAATCACAAAACTGGCTGTTTTTCCAGTTCCTGTTTGTGCAATAGCTAAAACATCCTCTCCATTGAGAATCGGTTGAATGGCTTTAAACTGAATATCTGTAGGTCTTGACCAACCTAAATTCTTGATTTCAGTCTTTATTACTTTTGCTATTTTATAATCTTCAAATTTCATGGTGTAAAATTACGGTTTATAGTTGGGATTGGGATTAGATGATAATAATAATTACCCATGCGCTGTATTGGAACGCGGATGACGCGGATGCAAGCAGCGCGGATTATAACGGATTTAAAAAAAACAGCAAAAATCAGCGTTCGTAGATCCGCGTCATCTGCGTTCCATCACTCCCAAAAAAAATAACGCAGAACCTAAGTCCCACGCTATCCTAAAAATATAAATCCTCTTTCCTACTGATCCAGCAAGTAAGCAAACACCAACGGCGCTACAATCGTTGCATCCGATTCAATAATGAATTTCGGAGTATCGATGCTCAATTTCCCCCAAGTAATTTTTTCATTTGGAACTGCTCCAGAATAGGAACCATAACTAGTTGTTGAATCTGAAATCTGACAGAAATAACTCCAGAATGGTGTGTCTTCACGTTCTAAATCTTGCGCTAACATGGGTACAACACAGATTGGAAAATCTCCTGAAATTCCTCCACCGATTTGGAAGAAACCAATTCCTTCCTCTCCAGCGTTGTTTGTGTAGTAATCTGCCAACCACATCATGTACTCAATTCCTGACTTCATCGTGGAAGCTTTCAATTCTCCTTTAATACAATATGAAGCGAAAATATTTCCTAAGGTTGAATCTTCCCAACCTGGGACAACAATCGGTAGGTTTTTCTCCGCTGCTGCAAGCATCCAAGAGTTTTTAGGGTCAATTTCATAGTATTGCTCTAAAACTCCTGAGTTAATCAATTTATACAAAAATTCATGCGGAAACATACGTTCTCCTTTATCTTCTGCATCTTTCCATACTTTGAAGACATGATCTTGCAAACGACGGAACGCTTCCTCTTCAGGAATACATGTATCAGTTACACGATTCAAGTGATTCTCCAATAAATCCCACTCGTCTTGTGGTGTCAAATCACGGTAATTTGGAATACGCTTATAACTTTTATGCGCAACCAAATTCATTAAATCTTCCTCCAAGTTTGCACCTGTTGTTGAAATCATATGAATTTTGTCTTGACGAATCATTTCTGCCAAAGAAATCCCTAATTCGGCCGTACTCATCGCACCAGCAAGTGAAACCAACATTTTCTTTCCTTCGTCAAGGTGTTTTTCGTATCCTTTCGCAGCATCTACAAGTGCTGCAGCGTTAAAATGTCTGTAATTGTATTCAATAAATTCTCTAACTTTTCCCATTATGAATTAAATTTATAAGTTAATATTTTATATAATAATTTTGCTGCCATGAAATCTGGCGCTGGAACTCCTTCTACTGGAGCCAATTCAACAATATCAAAACCAACTAAGGTTTTTTCTTCTACTACTCTTCTCACCAAAGTAATTACGTCGTACCAATACAATCCGCCTGGCTCTGGTGTCCCTGTGGATGGCATAATTGAAGGGTCAAAAACATCCAAATCAATTGTCAAATACACTTCTTCACCTAATTGATTAATTACCTCATCCATCCAGCTTGAAGATGAATTAATGCGGTACATATCAAAGAAGTTGTCTTCGTTTACGAATGGTAATTCTACTGAATCCATACTGCGAATTCCAACTTGAACTAAATTCGTGTTTTTTGAAGCTGCATGCATTGCACAAGCATGATTACAGGCCGAACCGTGAAAGTCTGGACGCAAATCTGAGTGCGCATCCAACTGTAAAACAGAAAGATTCTCGTATTTCTTTTTGAATGAACGAATCGCTCCAATTGAAATCGAATGTTCACCTCCAAAAAGACTTACAAATTTCCCTGTCTCTAAATATTTATCAGTAGTTTTTTCTACTGCGTCGCACATTAATTCTGGTGATTTGTCCTCTTTAACTGCTGGAGCAACGAAAATTCCTTTTTCATACACCTCAGAATTTGTTTCAATGTCGTACAATTCCATATTTTCTGAAGCGTCCATTAAAGCTTCAAATCCTTTGTCGGCACCTTTCCCGTAGGTTGAAGTTCCGTCATAAGGTACAGGGATAATTACTACCGCTGCGTTTTCTAATTTCCCTAATTCTTCTGGGATTCCGGCAAATGTTCTCATTAGTATCCTAAAATTTTAAGCATTTCTTCACTTGTTTGCTGTGGAGCAAATAGTTCATCTACTAATTCTCCGTTTTCATCATGACTCAATAAAATGTGTTTTGGACTTGGAATCAAACAGTGCTTAATTCCTCCATATCCTGAAATTGATTCTTGATACGCTCCACAATTAAAAAAACCTACATGCATTGGTTTCTTTTTATTCCAAACTGGCAAATAAATTGCATTGACGTGTTGTTCTGAGTTATAATAATCATCGCTATCGCATGTTAAACCACCTAAAAACACCCGTTCATATTTTTCATTCCATCGGTTAATTGGCAGCATAATAAAACGCTTGTTAATTGCCCATGAATCTGGAAGAGTTGTCATGAAAGAGCTATTAATCATGTTCCATTTCTCTCTATCGTTCTGTTTCTTTTGGTCGAGAATAGTATACACCATTCCCCCTGCTTCTGCTACTGTGAAAGAGCCAAACTCTGTAAAAATATCTGGGTGAATTGCTCCTACGTGGTCTGCCGACATTTTTATTTGTCCTATAATTTCATCCACTAAATATTCATAATCAAAATCAAATGCCAAAGAGTTTTTCACAGGGAATCCACCACCTACATTTAAGTAAGTAATATCTGCATCATTCTTAATCAAATTCTCATAAACACTTAAGAATTTATGCAATTCATTCCAATAATATGCATTGTCTCGAATTCCAGTATTTACAAAGAAATGAAGCATTGACAGTTTAAATTTCTTGTGGTCTTTTAGTTTCCAGTTATAAAACGATACCACATCTTTATATCCAATTCCTAAACGAGAAGTATAGAACTCGAACTTTGGATCTTCCTCTGAGGCGATACGAATACCGATTTCCAGTTTTTGGTCAATTTGTTCATCTAGAATATCAAATTCTTGGAAGTTATCAATTACAGGAATCACTTTCGTAAAGCCCAATTCCAATAATTCTTTGATTTTCTTAATATAAACTTCTGTCTTATATCCGTTGCACAAAACATAAGTGTCTTTATCTAGCTTTCCTTTTTTGTGTAAAGCAATTAAAATATCGATATCAAAAGCTGAACTCGTTTCAATATTGGTTTTGTGCTTTGTACACTCTTCCAACACGAAGTTAAAGTGTGAACTTTTCGTACAGTAACAGTATTCATATTTTCCTTTGTAATCTTGCTTCTTCATACTTGAATGAAACCAATTACGACAACGTTCAATCTGCTTTCCAATTACAGGAAGATAAGTAAAACGAAAAGGAGTTCCATACTTTTCAATCAACGCATTCATGTCAATTCCTCTGTAGGACAATTCACCATTTTCAACACTAAACTCCTCTTGAGGAAAGTCAAATGTTTGTTCTATTAAATCTTGATATTTGTTTTTCATTTTTTATTTCAAAAAAAAAAATTGGTTAAAAAAATCTCACCTAATTAAAAGATTAAATCGCTGCAAATTTGCCCTAAAAAAGTGATATAAAATACTATTAAATAAAAATTAGTATATTTTACTGTTTATGAGTATATTTGAAGTTAAAACAACTAAACATGGATAATATTGATCAAAGAATCCTTGAAATTCTCCAAACGGACTGTTTAAAAACGGCAAAAGAAATGGCATCTGAGCTCTCTTTAACCACCACTCCGATCTATGAAAGGATAAAAAAGCTGGAAAAAGCAGGATATATAAAAGAATATGTCGCTTTATTAGATGCAGATTTACTTGGAAAATCGATTGTTGTTTTCCTCAACCTAACTGTAAAGGACCATCACGCCTCCAAACGAACAGAATTTGTTCAACAAATGGAGTCTTTAGCTTCAATCACTGAATTTTACCACATCTCTGGTTCTTATGATTTCTTGGCCAAGGCTAGGTTTTCAAATATTAAGGAATACCGTGACTTTTTAGTGAATGACGTGGCCTCGATTTCTAACATTAGTGATATTGAATCTCAGATTGTGTTGGAGGAGTTGAAGTATTCTACTCGAGTGGTTATTTAGGTTTTTATCGTAGAAGTTTTTACCGCAGAGGTTCGCAGAGGTTTTTATCGCAGCGGTTCGCGGAGGTTTTTACCGCAGAGGACGTGGAGAGTTCGTGGAGATTGCAAGAGGTTTATCGTAGAAGGTTTTACCGCAGAGGTTCGCGGAGATTTTTACCGCAGAGATTTGCGGAGGTTTTTATCGCAGAGGTTCACGGAGATAGCGGAGGTTTAAAAAAAACAAAGGTTGTGGAGTTTATTCTGTGGATATTCAAATTCTTTGGGAGTCTTCAAATCTCTGCACCCCTTTGCGAAAGCTTTGCGTCCTCTGCGGTTAACATCCACTTCGGTTAAAATTGTTAAAGCTATCTTTCTCCTCAATGCACTTCTTAAACTCATATATTTCATTATCTTAATTTAAAGTCGACCGTTTTAAAATCTAAATATCAACCTTAATCACCATAAATTATGTCAGAAAATGAAATAGCAACCAAAGTAATTGGATGTGCAATTGAAGTTCATCGAGCGTTAGGTCCAGGATTACTAGAAAGCACCTATCAACAATGCTTATTTTATAAGTTAAAAAAGGAAGGATTACGAGTAGTAAAAGAAAAACCCATCCCGTTAATCTTTGAAGAAGTACAACTCGAATGTGGTTACAGAATCGATTTATTAGTAGAGAACAAAGTAGTAATTGAGTTAAAAAGCGTTGATGCTTTACATGATCTCCACATGGCGCAAACAATCACTTATTTAAAACTGGGAAATTATAAACTGGGGTTATTGATTAATTTTAATGTGCTTTTACTAAAAAAAGGAATTCGGCGGATTGTGAATAAGCTGTAGTTCAAATGCAGAAATAGTTTTTTCTACCGTAGAGGTTTTTATCGAAGAGTTTCGCGGAGGTTTCGTGGAGATTGCAAGAGGTTTATCGTAGAAATTTTTACCGCAGAGGTTCGCGGAGATTTTTACCGCAGAGGTTTGCGGAGGTTTTTATCGCAGAGGACGTGGAGATTTCGTGGAGATTGCAAGAGGTTTATCGTAGAAGTTTTTACCGCAGAGTTTCGCGGAGGTTTTTATCGAAGAATTTTGCAGAGGTTTTTATCGCAGAGGTTCGCGGAGATAGCGGAGTTTTAAAAAAACAAATTTTGTGGAGGTGTTGTGGAATTAATTGAATGGATATTCAAATTCCTTACCCTCAATCTCTGCACCCTTTGCGAAAGCTTTGCGTTCACTGCGGTTTCTTCCTCTCTGCGGTTAATTTAAAGAACGACCCACCAAACCAACATTTACCAAAAGTGAATTCTTTGCGCCCTCAAATCTCTTCACCCTTTGCGAAACCTCTGCGCTCTCCGCGGTTTCTTTCTCTCTGCGGTTAACCTACAGTTAGTTTAAACTTAAACCTTTTCTTCAAGAATATATATTGATTATATTTTAACCAAAATAAAGATTATTATATAAACATTTATTACATTTGTGCCTGTAGTTTCTTGGTAAAAATACAAGTTTCTATTCCTCAAAACGATATGCAGTTTTATTGATTTATTTAAGAATAATTGAAGTGTTTGAATTATAAAGTTCAATAGCAAGGCGCACTTTTTTTGAAATCCAAGGAGTTGACTTTTGTCAATGACTGCTTTCAAGATAAAGTGCAACGCAGATATTGGGCTTTATAATTCAAACACAGTAAAACTGAAAAACAATGCAACAACAACACCGTGCAATCGTCCACATGGATCTGGACACATTTTTTGTTTCTTGCGAGCGACTCACAGACAGTCGTTTGATAGGCAAACCCATTTTAGTTGGCGGACCATCCGACCGAGGTGTAGTAGCTGCGTGCAGTTATGAAGCCCGTGAATTTGGAATTCATTCTGCGATGCCAATGAAACTTGCCATGAGACGCTGTCCCGAAGCAATTGTTGTTTCTGGGAATTCGGAAACATACAGCAAATATTCTCGAATGATTACCGACATCGTGAAAGAGGCTGCTCCTGTTTATGAAAAGAGTTCAATTGATGAATTTTACATGGATTTTTCGGGAATGGACAAATTTTTTGGCTGTTTACAATACGCTAAAGAATTGCGAGAACGCATCATTCGAGAATCGGGTTTGCCGATTTCTTTTGGCTTGTCGGAAAACAAAACGGTTTCTAAAATTGCAACAGGAGAAGCCAAACCGAATAACGCCATTAATGTTGATTACGGTACAGAGCGCCATTTTCTCGCGCCTTTATCCATTCGTAAAATTCCTTCGGTGGGATTAAAAACCTACCAGACATTCTGTGGCTTAGGCGTAAAGAAAATTCAAACGCTGCAAGAAATGCCCGTAGAATTGTTGGAACAAGTTTTTGGGAAATCAGGAAAAACGATTTGGAAAAAAGCACATGGAATCGATAACTCTCCTGTTGTTCAGTACAGCGAAAGAAAATCAATGTCGGCAGAACATACTTTTGAAAAAGACAGTATAGATGTTCACCAAATGCGTTCGCTTCTCTGTGCCATGGGCGAAAAATTGACTTATAAATTACGCATCAGTAATAAAGTAACAGCTTGCGTTGCGGTAAAAATCCGCTATTCTGATTTCCAGACGAAAACTTTACAACGCAAAATTCATTACACGGCTGCAGATCATGAAATTATTCCACTGATTGTAGCATTATTCGAACAACTCTACCAACGCCGAGTTAGGATTCGTTTAGTGGGAGTTCGCTTGAGTCACCTTGTGCAAGGCGGACAACAAATCAGCCTATTTACAGATGATGGGAAATATTCAAACCTCTATCAAGCGATGGACAAGATTCGAAATCGCTTTGGAAAGGAAAGTGTGATGTATGCGAGGTCGAAATAATCTGCTGACTTCGACCCATTCGACAAGCTCAGGGATCGCAGTCAGCGGGTTACTCCACTTATCAGCGTTAAGCTTTTTTCGGCGACTGAGCCTGTCGAAGGCACACGAAAAAAGCAGTAAAAGAATCGAAGACACACAAAAAAAAGACATTAAACCTTCAAAAATGCATATCCACACAAAATACAGCATAGGCTACGGCGTAAAATCCCCTGAAGCAACAATTCAGTGGGCTAAGGATTGTGGTTTTCCATTTTTGGCGATTACCGACATCAATTCTACAACAGCAGTTTTAAGCAGTTTGAAATATGCACAAGAAATCAACTTTCCTATTGCCGCAGGTGTAGATGTACGTAACGAAATGCATCACTGCTACCTCATCATTGCGCAAAACAACAGAGGTTTTCATGAAATGAATGCCTTTTTAACACAACATTTACATGAGCAACTCGATTTCCCTAAAATTGCTCCGTATCTGGCCAATTGCAAAGTCATTTATCCACTAAATCAGCAACCCAAGACTTTACGACCGAATGAATTTGTCGGGATTCAACCGCATGAAGTCAACAAAGTAGCTTTTATTAAAAATATATCTAAGGAAAAACTGCTGGCCGCTCCCATCATGACTTTTCAGACCAAACGAGAATACAACACCCATCGTTTGCTGCGTGCTATTGATCAAAACACTTTACTTTCTCAGTTGCCCGAAAGTCAGCAAGCACCAAAAACGGAGCAGTTTTACACTTTAGAAGAACTCAAATCAAAATATGCCAAGGTTGAATTTGTCTTGCAGCAAACTTTTGACATCTTAGCACAATGTCATGTTCATTTTGGTTTTAATGATAACGCTGAACCACAAAACATAAAAACTTATACAGGAACACATCAAGAAGACAAAACGCTGATTGAATCTTTATGTTTGGAAGGTCGAAAAAAGCGTTATCCTTGGGCCGATTTTTCCACCGAAAACGATACCGCCAAAGAAATTACCGACCGTATTGAAAGAGAAATAAGTGTCATTGAACAAAAAGGTTACATGGCTTATTTTCTTGTGACTTGGGACATTATTCATTACGCCAAATCTCAAACTTACTTTCATGTTGGACGAGGAAGTGGCGCCAACAGTATCGTCGCTTATTTATTAGGCATTACAGATGTTGATCCTTTAGAACTAGACCTTTATTTTGAACGCTTCATCAATCTGCATCGGAAAAACCCACCCGATTTTGATATTGATTTTTCTTGGCGAGAACGCGATGATGTACTCCAATATATTTTCAATCGTTTCCCTAATACGGCTTTAATTTGTACTTACAACACCTTTAAATATAGAAGTTGTGTACGTGAGCTTGGAAAGGTCTTGGGTTTACCAAAATCGGAAATTGATAAATTGTCCAAAGGAAAGTTTAAAATGAGCGAACTCGATGAAATGAATCGTTTGGTTTTAAAATACAGTCAATACATCGAAGGACTTCCCTCCCATTTGAGTATTCATGCGGGCGGCGTCATCATTAGCGAAAAACCAACTTCTTGGCTCAGTCCGACTTTTATGCCGCCCAAAGGATTTCCAACGGTTCAATTTTCTATGCTTGAAGCAGAAGATGTAGGTTTGTACAAATTCGATATTTTGAGTCAGCGTGGGTTAAGTAAGATTCGTGAAAGCTTGGACATTATTGCTTACAATCAGCCTGAAACGAAAATGCACGACATTCATGATTTGGTTTTCTTTAAGCAAGACAAGAAAATTCAATCTTTATTGAAAAACGGAGAAGCCATGGGATGTTTTTATGTTGAATCTCCTGCCATGCGCATGTTAATGAAGAAACTCAAAACGACAACTTACCTTGATTTAGTGGCTGCGAGTTCTATTATTCGTCCAGGTGTTTCTAGTTCTGGAATGATGAAAGAATACATCTTGCGACATAAAAACAAGGAACGCAGAAAAGAAGGTCATCCGCTCTTGCTCTCCATAATGCCCGAAACGTACGGAATTATGGTTTATCAGGAAGATGTAATAAAAGTGGCGCATCATTTTGCAGGACTTACTTTAGACGAGGCCGATATTTTACGTCGCGGAATGTCAGGGAAATACCGTTCTCGCAGCGAATTTACCGCCATTCAAGATCAATTCTTTTCTAATTGTAAAGAGAAAGGCTATCCGGATCAACTCACTCAAACCATTTGGAAACAGATTGAAAGTTTTGCCGGTTATGCTTTTTCTAAAGGACATTCTGCTTCTTACGCTGTGGAAAGTTTCCAAAGTCTATATTTAAAAGCTTATTTTCCTTTAGAATATATGGTTGCCACGATTAATAACTTTGGTGGTTATTATACCACAGAGTTTTATATTCATGAAGCGAGAAGATTAGGCGCGATTATCGAACCGCCTTGCATTCAAAATAGTCGGTGGGAAACTACGATCAAAGGAAAGACCATTTACCTCGGATTTCAACTCATTCTGGGCATTGACAGCAAAGAAATCGTTCGTTTATTGCATTTTCGAGAAGAAAATGGGAATTTCAAATCTTTAGATCATTATTTGAGAATGTTACATCCTTCTTTGGAGAACCTTTTATTATTGATTCGCGTTAATGCATTTCGTTTACTATCCGTCAACAAGCAAGCTTTGAAGTGGCAAGCGCATTTATTCTACAAGAAATCTAAAGCAGTAAAACACCAAGAACTTTTATTTCAACAAGAAACCAAGCAATATGAATTACCCACTTTACAGCTTGATGAATTAGAGCAATCTTTTGAAGAATTGGAATTGTTGGGTTTTCCGTTGTGCAATCCTTTTGATTTATTAGCAGCGCCGATTCAAAATCAAATTTCCGTTAAAGATTTAAAACAGTACCATGGTCAGTTTATTACACTTTACGGTTATTTAGTGACTGTAAAAACAACCCGCACCAAACGTGGCGATTTAATGAATTTCGGTACATTTCAAGATCACACGGGAGAAGTTTTCGACACCGTTCACTTTCCACCAAGTATAAAATCCTATCCATTTCGGGGAAGAGGTATTTATCAATTGCGCGGAAAAGTAACTCAGGAATTTGATTATTATAGTTTGGAAGTAATGCAGCAAGTAAAATTGAAGGAGGTGGATGATCAACGCATGTAAAAAACCTCCGTAACAATTACTTAAAAAAAAACATTTAACATACATTTAAAGAAACATTAAATCTAAGATAATATAATTAGCTAAAAAGATAATTTTTAGTATATTTGACTGAATCAAAAATATATAAATACTATGAAAAAAATTTACTTATCGGCATTAGCACTGGTTTTAGGTGTTGGAATTAATGCTCAGGTCTCAAATCCTAGTTTTGAGAATTGGACGACTGGAACACCAGATGATTGGACAACTCTAAATGCAGTTACGGGTATTGGTACTGTAACGGATGAAAACTCTGATCCAGTAACGCCAGCTTTGGAAGTTACAACAGGAGCTACAGATGGAAATAGTTTTATTACACTTACTTCTTTTAATTTAGCTGGATCATCCAATACACAAGTTCCTGATGGAGATTATGGGTCGATAGCAACTCAAGACATTAACTCAACAGATAAATACGAAGATTTTTCAGTAGATGTGATGTATGACATAAAAGCGAACGATACAGCTGTTATTACTTTGCAAGCTTATGATGCAAGCGACAACTTAGTTGGTGTTGGAATTGAAGTTTTTGCGGGAACACAAGCTACTTTTACTACAGTTACTATACCTATGCAATACATTGGTACAGTTGCATCCTACACAATGTTTATTGCAAGTAGTGAAGGGCAAATATTTCAGCAGTCTGCGAATTCAACGATTGGAGTTGGCTCTAAATTATCTGTTGATAACATTGTATTAGGTACAGTTTTATCTGAAGCTGATCCAGCAACAAACATTGTAGCGTCTGACATCTCTGACAACGGTGATGGATCTGACTTGCAAGTAACATTTGATGCAGCAGCTGATGAAAGTACTGTTTCTGAGTACAGAGTTATTGTAATGGAACAAGGTGTGGCATTAACTGATTGGAGTGCAGTACCGGCACAACTATATACAGCGGTTGCACCAGATGGTTCTGCTAACTACTCCGTGACATTGACATCTGCAGACCAATACCTTGCAAGTGCTGGCGGTAATAGTGTTGCTCCACAAGCAATTGTAGAAGATGAGGCAATGGATGTTTATATATATTCTATAGCTGATGGTACAAATGCAACGACAAACCAAATTGCTGGTCCATCAAATACGATAACATTGACGTCTGCAACTTCTTCGCTTTTAAGTTTAACAAAAACTATCAATGTTTACCCTAACCCAGCAACTAACGTTGTTAACTTTAAAGTTGATGGTTTAGAAAATGGTAAAATTGTTATTAACTCAATTACTGGACAAGAGGTTGTAAATACAACAATCAGCAACAGTAAACAAGTTGATGTAAGCAATTTAAACAATGGTGTTTACATTTATACTGTAAGTAATGTAAATGGTGAAGTTGTTAAAACCAACAAATTGGTTATTAGCAAATAGTAAATTCAATCAAAATTAAATAAAAAAGACTGTTCGTAAGAACGGTCTTTTTTTTTGAGAAATAATTTCATTCACAATAAAATGATATCATTATGTTTCAACAATGCATCTCGCAATGGTGTATCACACAAAGTAAAAATCATAAAGTATTTTGATTAAAATCAACAAAAACAACTGTTAAATAAGTAAGATCTTGATTTCTCACAAAAAACAGTTAATTTTTTATCAACCAAATTTATTACTATGAAGAAAATTTACACTTTTACATTATTAGGGCTTTTATCATTAAATACCAATGCACAAATTGCAAATCCTGGATTTGAAGAATGGAATTCAGCGTTGGTAAATGACTGGAGTAGTTATTTTGATTACCAATTTCATGGAGATCTATTTGATGAAAATAATAACCCTATTCTACCCATTGAAAAAATGAGTGATTCACCTACGGAGGGTGAATATTATGTCAAACTCAACTCTTTCAAATTAAATTCCTCCACATCACCAGCTCATCCTGATGGAAATTACGGATCTATTATTAGACAGGTCGTTAGTACCAATTTAATCTTTGAAGAGTTAAGAATGGATGTCAAATACGACGTAAAGCCAGGAGATGCAGCGTTGATATTAATTCAATCCATTGATGTCAATAACAACATATTGAGTAATGGGTCGTTAAAATTAACAGGAACCCAATCTGAATTTTCTTCTGTAACCGTCAATTTAACTACGTTCAATCAAGGTACACCTGAAGAGTATATTATCTCTATCAGTAGTAGTGCTGCCGAAGGAATTGTTAATGCTACAGAACCAATTGAACCTGGATCAACAATAAGCATAGATAATATAGAGATCGGTAACAATTTAGGAACTAAAAAAGAGAAGTATGATCAAGAAAAAATCGTCATGTATCCCAATCCTGCTAAAAATGTCATTAACTTTTTTGTAGAAAAAGAGCAAAGCGGGAAAATAATCATTCAATCACTTCTCGGTAAGCAGGTCATTAATACCACCTTCGAAAATCACAGTCGAAAGATCAATATTAATAAACTAGAAAAAGGAGTTTACTTTTATTCAATTTATGATAGCAAAGGAGTCCTATTAAATAGGCGTCAGTTTATAGTTGAGCATTAAATCTATACCTGAGATGTGTCAAGTATATAATATGATTTATATCCATTCTAACAAAACGATTTTGAGGCTGTATCAATTTTGGCAGTAATACTAAATTTTAATCTTTTTTAAGACTCTAAATTATGCTAAAGCGAGAATTATCAGTATATTGGTGAAAACGAATTATTAACAATAAAAATTATTTAAAATTATGAATGACACATCGAAAGTAGTATTAGCAGCATTAGCAGGAGCAACAGTTGGAGCAGGAGTAGCATTATTATTTGCACCCCAAAGTGGTAAAGAAACACGAGGAATGATTTCTGATAAGGTGGGAGACGCCAAAGATGCAACGATAAACGCACTTGGAAATGCAAAAGACGCAATCGTTGACAAAGGTGATGAATTGCTTAAAAAAGCGACTAATAAATCATAACCACCTATTAAATTCAACACCTTAAAGAAAGAATGAGAGAGCGTAATACAACCAAAAAAGGAATTGATGATGCTAAGGAATTAGCAAACTCATACTTCGAATTAATCAAAGTTCGAGGAATAAAAAAAACAGCAAGTGTTTTTACAAAAGTTTCGTATAACTTATTAAACACAATTTTACTGAAAATGGGCATTTCCTTTTTTGGTTTTGCTTTGGCGCTTTATTTAGGAAGTTTATTAGAATCATATCCTTTGGGCTTTTTAATAGTTGGTGCAATTCCATTTCTGGCGATTTTGCTCATGCGAATATTCAACAGACAAACCCTGCAAGCACTTCTTAATTTTTTCACCCGAATAATGACAAAGGATCATGAGTAAAATAGAAAGTTACAAAGATTTATTATTAGAAGAAGAACGAATTGAAAAGGAAATTGCCCTGAGGCGTTTAAGTTTGGAGACAAATATAAAGTCATACCTTTCTCCTGCCAACCTATATGGTTATTTTGAAGAAGAGTTAGGTAAAAATTTTGGTCATGAATTTACAGGTAAATTTGATTTACAAAAGTATTTAATAAACCTATCCTTAGACTTTCTATATGAAAAAGTTTCTTATCAATTATTGAAAGGTTCAGTAGAAAAAAGTAATGGTTTAGATTGGCGAATTATTGCTAGATCATTTGTTGATCGATTGTATAGTAATAATAAACCGTATTTAACCGAGATTATATCCGCTTACGTTGATAAGTATATTGAAAAATGGACTAACAAGTAGTCCATTTTTTTATGATTTAAATTTAGTTCTTAGCACTTAGAACTTCAATCTGCCAATTTACCATACAAATCGTAATGGTCTGCTGAAGTAATATAAATCGGTGCGAAATCGCCTATTCTTACATAATTGTCTGCCGCTTTAATTAAAACTTCATTATCCACTTCAGGAGAATCAAACTCAGTTCTTCCGATAAAATAATCTCCTTCCGCTCTATCAAATAAGACTTTTCTTACTTGACCTATATGTTTTTGATTCAAATCATAACTGATTCCAGATTGTAATTCCATGATTGTATCCGCTCTTTCTTTCTTAAGTTCAGCAGGAACATCATCTTCAAAATTGTAAGCATGTGTATTTTCTTCATGGGAATAAGTAAAAATCCCTAACCTTTCAAAGCGAGAACGTTCTACCCAATCATACATTTCTTGAAAATCTTCCTCTGTTTCTCCAGGATATCCTGCGATTAATGTTGTTCGGATTGCAATATCAGGAACTTTGTTTCTAATTTCTTCTATCAGTCTTTCTGTTTTTTCACGCGTCGTTCCTCTTCGCATTGCTTTTAGCATTCGAGTAGAACCGTGCTGTAATGGCATATCCAAATAATTACAAACATTACTTCTGTTTTTCATTACATCTAAAACATCCATAGGAAAACCTGTTGGAAAAGCATAGTGTAATTTAATCCATTCGATTCCCTCAACATCTGCTAATCGATCTACTAATTCAGCTAAAGCGCGTTTCTTGTACAAGTCCAAACCGTAATAAGTTAAATCTTGGGCTATCAACATCAACTCTTTAACGCCTTTAGCAGCAAGACTCTCTGCTTGTTTCACCAAATCCTCAATCGGAGTAGATTTATGTCCACCACGCATTATAGGAATCGCACAAAAAGAACACGGTCGATCACAACCTTCAGCAATTTTAAAATAAGCAAAGTGCGAAGGAGTAGTTAATAACCGCTCCCCTACCAATTCATGTTTATAATCTGCCTTTAATGTTTTGAGCATTCTCGGCAATTCACGTGTTCCGAAATATGCATCTACTTCTGGTATTTCCTTTTCTAAATCATCTTTATATCGTTGAGAGAGACACCCCGTAACGTAAACTTTATCTACTTGTCCTTCCTTTTTTGCATCTGCAAAACGCAATATGGTGTCAATTGATTCTTGTTTGGCATTATCAATAAAGCCACATGTGTTAATGATTACAATTTCAGAATCATCTTGCTTTGCTTCATGCTCTACCTCAAACTTATTGGCTTTCAGTTGAGCCATTAATACTTCTGAGTCAAAAATATTCTTTGAACATCCTAAGGTAACAACATTTACCTTATTTTTTTCAATGTTTTCGTCTTCATGATGCAAAGTTACAGCTTAAATAAGATTTTCATGCACTCTCTATAAAAAAGTATTAAAATCAATAGAAAATGATTGTGCGTATTCGGTATCAAACAAATTTATATCTTTGTAAAAGCTGCTTACTATACAATAAAATGAAATATAAAGACGATGACAAAAATTAAAGCTTTTAAAGCTATACGGCCTGTTAGAAGTAAGGCACAATTAGTAGCCTCTAGAGCAGTTGCTGCATATAAAAACTCAATTCTTGAAGCAAAGTTAGAATCTAATCCATACACCTTTATACACATTATTCATCCAGAATTTTTTGAAAATGATGAAACACGCACTGCGCCCAATTCAGAAGAACGTTTTTTAAAAGTAAAAAGCAAGTACGAAGAATTTATTGAACGTGGTATTCTTGCTCAAGATGAAGAAGAATCATTGTATGTTTATCGTCAGACCACTCCAAACCACACTTATCTTGGTGTAATTGGCGGAGCGAGTGTACAAGAATATAAAAATAATCAAATTAAAAAACACGAGGCCACGTTAGCATCAAGAGAAGAAATGTTTACAAAATACTTGGATGTAGTAGGTATGAATGCTGAACCGGTTTTATTAAGTCATAAAAAAAGTGATCAACTAGACAAAATTCTAGCTAAAATCGTTGAGAAGCGTGCTGAATATGAATTTACAACAACAGACCAAATAACACATGAAATGTGGATTGCTAATGCGACTGAGGTGGAAAACATTCAAGCAGCTTATGAAGAAATTGATACTTGCTATATTGCAGATGGACATCACAGATCCGCATCCTCTGTTCGACTAAAGGATTTAATATCAGGTCGTGGAAATTATGATGAACACAAGAACTACAATTCTTTTTTAAGCTTTTTCATCGATGAAGAACGCTTGAACATATTACCTTTTAATCGTTTATGTAAGTCTTTAAACGGACATTCTAAAGAGACGTTACTTTCCTTAACTAAAAAACATTTCTCTATTAAAGCCTTAGACAGACCTTATCCTCCAGTGCAATTGCATGATATTCACATGTTTGTTGACAGGTCGTGGTATAGATTGCGTTTAGATATTGAAAAGCACACTAAACTTGACGCTGTTTCTAGTATTGATGCTGAAATTTTAACACGTTACATTTTATCCCCAATTTTAGGAGTTCATGACTTAACAACTGACCCTAATGTTTCTTTTTTAAGTGGAGAAAATGAAATACTCAATATCGAACATTCGGTGAATTCAGGAAAAAATGAAGTTGGATTTTTGCTCTATCCTGTAACCATGGAACAACTTAAGGCTGTTGCTGATGAAAATGCAATAATGCCACCAAAATCAACATGGATTGAACCAAAAATGCGCAGTGGATTAACCATTTATAAAATAAACGAATGATTAAAGAGAATTTAACCAAGATAAAGAATGAATTACCTGAAGATGTTGAGTTAGTAGCTGTTTCAAAGACTAAACCTAATGAAGATATATTGGCAGCTTACAAAGTAGGTCAACGTATTTTTGGAGAAAATAGAGTTCAAGAATTGGTCGATAAACAAGCCTCACTTCCAAAAGATATTCAATGGCACATGATTGGTCATTTGCAAAGAAAAAAAGTGAAGTATATTGCCCCTTTCGTAAGCTTAATTCATGGTGTAGACAGCTTCAAACTGTTAATCGAAATTAATAAAAGAGCTAAAAACGAAGGACGTACAATTGATGTTCTTATTCAATTTCATATTGCTCAAGAGGATAGCAAATTCGGTTTTTCATTTGAAGAAGCAAAAGAAATGTTTGAAAGCAATGAATTTGTAGAATTACAAAATATTAATGTAAAAGGCGTTATGGGAATGGCAACCTTTACAGAAAACAAGGAAAAAGTTAGAGACGAATTTCGAACTTTAAATAATTATTTTGAGGTTTTTAGAAGTCATTTCTTTAAATTTAAAGACGATTTTTCCATTATATCTATGGGGATGAGTGGCGATTATAAAATAGCCATTGAAGAAGGTAGCAATATGGTGAGAATTGGAAGTACTATTTTTGGTGCTAGAAATTAACTTTAGGTTTGAAAACTTTTGAAATGCCGTAACGAACTATGTTATTCACATAATAATAAATAATTATGAATATAAAAACACTATTTCTTGCAGTTTTAATTCCAATAGGTTCCTTTTTTGCTCAAGATAATTACCTTGATGAAATAAAAAAAGAAAGGTCAGATTTTGAACAAAAATTACTTCATACTGATTCAATTCTTAACACGGATGAACAGAAAAAAATTAACAAACTAAATTACTTCCCAATAGATTCCACATGGGTTTTGACCGCTAAATTTAAAAAGAAGAAAGGAAAAACATTTGGAATGCCCACAACTACAGGCAGAACTCCCAAATACAAACGCATTGGTTACTTACATTTTAAGCGGAACAAAGAAAAGTTCAAATTAGCCGTTTACAAAAACCTAGGCCTTTTTGGAGACGATTATAAAAACCTTGTTTTCGTTCCTTTTAAAGATGCCAATGCGCCAGAAGTAACCTATGGTGGAGGTCGGTATTTAGATTTAGAAATTGAAAATGGGGTAAAACATGTTCGCGTTGATTTCAACAAAGCGTATAATCCATATTGTGTTTACTCATACAGGTATTCTTGCCCAATCACACCCGAGGAAAACCATATTGATGTAAAGATAAATGCAGGAGTTAAGAATCCAAACTAAATCATTTTATCTTTATTCACAGTCTAATTCATAATCCCAATAGAAGTCTTTAAAGGTTATGCGAGATTCAAGCCAGATTGTTTCTGCATTGACAGTTAAGGTGTCGTTTTGTAAAAATTGAATCCGTTGCGTTGCCTTTGTAAGCATTAAATTACTATTTGAAAAATCAACTTTTCCTGTTTCCTTCATGGCAGTGATAATATCTCCTTGCTCTGATGATGCTAGACCTCGTGCTTTACATTGAGTATAATTAGATTTATCTATAAAAACTAAAGCTGAATCCTTCGGCAGACGAGCCATTACGCCAAAACCTTCTAATTGCTCATAACGTTGCGGAGATTCTTCTTGATCAAGCACATGAACAATGCTTATAAAACTATCTTCATAAAGCGAGAATTGCAGTTTTTTGTTTATGGAATCATTTTCTTCGATAATATACACTTTGGGAAAACGATCTTTTAAGCTATTAGAGAAATCTACATCACCATGTACAAGAAATTTATAAATATTAGATTTATTTATTCCTAATTGCTCCAATTTCTTTAATTGATTCTCTGGGAACACAATAATTTTATCTTGAATTGAGTTTTTTACACGGTTTGTTGGCGTCCATGAACACCCTCTGTCTTTAAATAAAATACTCACGAAAACTGTTCCAATCAGGAAGCCAATTAAATAATACCTAAACCTTCTCCAAATTCCTTGCATAGCCATAATATTAAAGCACAAAAATAGGAGTTAAGTTACATCCCCATCAATAAAAGTTCAATTTCTTTATAATCCAAATCAAAAATTTTACCGAGCACTTCACTTGTTAATGTTCCGTTATACATATAAACACCGCTTCTAAAGCCATAATTATGTTTAATCAGCCCCTTACTTCCTCCTTTCTCTCCCATTTCAATCAACACTGGAGCGAAGATATTTGATATAGCAAAAGATGCTGTTCTCGAAACACGAGATGCAATGTTAGGTACACAAAAATGAGTAACCCCATATTTATCAAAGGTTGGTGATTTGTGATTGGTTATTTCTGAAGTTTCAAAGCATCCACCTTGATCAATACTAACATCAATAATAATTGCGCCCTCCTTCATATTGCTAACCATTTCACTTGAAACAACACATGGCGTTTTACCAAAAGAAGAGCGTATTGCACCAATTACAACATCTGCTCTCATCAGTGCTTTGCTCAATACCTTTGGCTGAATAATAGAAGTGTAAATACGATTTCCAACTCCTGTCTGTAATCGTCTCAACTTCCCCAAAGAATTATCAAACACCTTTACTGAACATCCTAATCCAAGAGCTGATCTTGCTGCAAACTCACCTACAGTTCCCGCACCCAAAATTACTACCTCTGTAGGTTGAACTCCAGCGATTCCACCCAACATTACCCCTTTACCGTTCTTAAAAGCATTTAAAAGCTCTGCTGCAATATGAATAGAGGTGTTTCCTGCAATTTCTCCCATAGCACTAACAACAGGAAAGTGACCGTCATTATCGCGCATGTAATCCCATGCAATTGCAGTAATCTTTTTTTCTTTCATCTTTTGCAAGATCATCTCGGGCTGCAAGTTGATCTGTAGAGCTGAAATTAAAGTTTGACCAACTTTCATCATTTCAACCTCTTCTTCTATTGGCGGAGAAACTTTAAATACAATATCACACTGAAAAACTGCTTTCCGATCGTAAACAATTTCTGCTCCTGCCTCAGAATAGGCTTGATCTGAAAAGCTTGCATTTTCACCTGCCTTGGTTTCAATAAGAATTTCATGACCGTTGGCAACGAGTAAAGAAACTGCTTCTGGAACTAAAGCAACGCGTCTTTCTTGGTAGGTATTTTCTTTAGGTACGCCAATTTTTAAGCTCCCTTTTTTACGGGCAATTTCAAGCATTTCCTCTTGTGGAAGTAAACGGCCTTCCTTCATTAGGCTTTTCATTATTTCTGGATCTGTTTTCATAGCTCTACTTCAATCTCACGATCATCTTGATCAATTTTTGTAATATTTATCCATACGCAATCTTCGGGCAAAAGGTTCTGAATATTTTCAGCCCATTCTATAAAAACAATTTCATCTCCATAAATATACTCCTCTATACCAATGTCATACGCCTCCTCTTCCTGTTCAATTCTATATAAATCAAAGTGAAATACTGTTCCATAAAACGGACTCTGATATTCATTCACGTAACCGTATGTTGGAGAACTCACATCGTCTTCAATTCCCATTGCTTTAGCAAGATAAGAAATAAAAGTGGTTTTACCCGAACCCATATCTCCCTTAAAAGCGAAAACGGTATGATCTCCTTTTTTTCAAGTATCTTGGTGCTAACTGCAATCAAATCTGATTCTTTGCGAACGTAAAATTTAAGCATACATCTTTTATTTAATAAATTAAACTTAAAGCTTACTTCTTTCCTCTCATTTCAACATAGGGAATCAAAATCTCTTCCATGGATATCCCACCATGCTGGAATGTATCCATATAATGCTTTGCAAAATGATTGTAATTATTTGGGTAAACAAAAAAGTCATTGTTCCGACTAAAGATATACACATCCGAAATGTTTTCTTTGGGTAAAAACGCCTCGTTGGGATCTTTAACTTCAAATACTTGTTTCTCCTTGTAGTTCAGGTTTTTACCGATTTTATACCTTAAATTTGTGTTGGTTTCTTTTGGACCAATCACCTTTATCGCATTATCCACTTTTACGGTACCATGATCTGTTGTGAGGACGACTTTTGCTCCTGTTTTAGAAATTTCTTTTAAAATATCTTGCAAAGGAGAGTGTTCAAACCAACTTGCTGTTAGTGATCGATAAGCTGCTTCGTCATCTGCCAGTTCTTTTATAACCTTCATGTCCGTTCTTGCATGAGAAAGCATATCAACAAAATTATATACAATCACATTCAAATCGTTATTTTTCAATTGACTTAAATTATCAGCCAATTTCTTTCCAGCTTCAAGATTTGTAACTTTTCTGTATCCAATTTTTTTATCTGCTCCGAGACGTTCCAATTGCTTCTGAAGCAACTCCTCTTCATGGTTATTTTTACCTCCATCGTCTTCTTCTCTTACCCACAAGTTCGGATAACGTTTTTGTATCTCACTTGGTAACAGGCCTGCAAAAAATGAGTTACGTGCATATTGAGTCGCTGTCGGTAAAATTGAAAAGACAATATCTTCATCTTCAAATGAAAAATATTTACTTAAAACAGGACGCAGAACTTGATACTGATCGTATCTTAAATTATCAATAACAATTAAGTAAACTTGCTCTTCTAAGTGTTCAGCAATTCTATTCTTGAACAGCGTGTGAATAAACTGTGGCCCCTCTTCTACTCCATTCAACCAATCTAAATAATTATTCTCTATAAATTTCGTAAATGAACTATTCGCTTCTTTCAACTGCATGTCAAAAACCTCTTGCATACCTTGGTCCTCCATTTTTGAAAACTCCAAGTCCCAATTCACAAGTCTTTTATACATACTCTTCCATTCATCAACAGATAAGCTATCTCCTAGCTCCATTCCGATCTGTCGAAACTCCCTTTGGTAATTGGTATTTACCTGTTCCGAAACTAATTTTGTTTGATCTAAATTTCTCTTTAAACTCAATAAGATCTGATTAGGATTAACGGGTTTTATCAAATAATCCGCTATTTTTCCACCAATCGCCTCCTCCATTATGCTTTCTTCTTCACTTTTGGTGATCATCACCACAGGAACAAGCGGTTTAAGCTCTTTAATTTTAGACAAAGCATCAAGGCCAGAAATTCCAGGCATATTTTCATCAAGAAAAACGATATCATAAGATTCTTCTTCACATTTTTCTATGGCTTCTCCTCCACTTCGAACCGTCTCTACCTCGTATCCTTTCTGAGTTAAGAATAAAATATGCGGTTTTAATAAATCTATTTCGTCATCTGCCCAAAGAATTTTTACCTGCATTGTCTGATTATTTTTAATTTTACGTAATAATATAAAAGTAAAGATTTGCGTCCAAACCTCAACATAAATAATAAAAAGAAAATTATAAACGACCCAGTTTACGGTTTTATTTCCTTACCTAAGGATATAATTTTCGATTTAATAGAACATCCATTCTATCAACGCTTACGAAGAATCAAACAATTGGGAATGTCTCACCTTGTTTACCCAGGAGCTTTACACACACGTTTTCATCACGCCTTAGGAGCAACACACTTGATGACAAAAGCAATTCAGGCTTTACGCTATAAAGGTATTCCTATCACAGAAGAAGAAGAAACCGCTGTGTTAATCGCTATTCTTCTTCATGATATTGGACATGGTCCATTTAGCCATACCTTAGAACACGATATCGTAAGCGGTGTAAGTCATGAAGAAATCTCCTTACTTTTTATGCGCAGACTATCCATTGAATTTGATGGAAAATTAGACCTTGCGATTCAAATATTTGAAGATAAATACAAGAAAAGTTTTTTACACCAGCTTGTTTCTAGTCAATTAGACATGGACAGAATGGATTATCTCAATCGCGATAGTTTTTATACTGGAGTTTCAGAAGGTGTAATTGGTAGCGATAGAATTATTGCCATGCTAGATGTCGTGGACAATCAATTGGTTGTTGAACAAAAAGGTGTTTATTCAATTGAGAAATTTCTCGTAGCTCGCCGATTGATGTATTGGCAGGTTTATATGCATAAAACAGTTGTATCTTCAGAGGTTATGCTGACTTTCATTCTGAAAAGAGCAAAATACTTAACACAATCAGGTACTGAATTATTTGCGAGTCCTGCTTTTAAAATGTTCCTAGCACAAGAACCTTCTTTATCTGACTTTCAAGATAACGCCGACTTACTTCATCAATTCGCTCTGCTAGATGACTTTGATATAATGGGCGCTGTGAAAGTATGGCAATTTAGTGAAGATAAAGTTCTTTCGTTGTTGGCTACGCAGTTAATCAATCGAAAATTGTTTAAAATTGAAATTGCAACACAGCGATTTTCCGACAAGAGAATTCAATATGAATTAGATTTGGTTCAAAAAAACTTCAATCTTTCTGAAGAAGAAGCGCAATTTTTCGTTCATACAGATGCGCTGCGCAATAATGCCTACAACGAAAAAAAAGAAAACATAAACCTTTTAATGAAGGATGGATCGGTAAAAGATGTGAGCCAAGCAGCTGATAATCTAAACATTCATGCTTTATCTGAGCCTGTAGAAAAGTACTTTTTATGCTACCCTTCACATTTTGTGACATAAAAATAAAACCACGAAAAATGGGCTTTATGATAGTACTTTAAGAAACTAAAATTGTTTTTCTTTCACAACTTTAGATATAAAGGTAGATTTGTGAATAGCTTTGTGGAAAAATAAAGCAAATCGAGCGTCCTAGAATAAACTCTTTTTATATTTTTGAAGAATGGAATTTTCAGCAGAACAAATTGCAGGCATCCTAGAAGGTGATGTTCAAGGTGATAAAGACGTAAAAGTGTCTGGACTTTCAAAAATTGAAGAAGGTCAACCCAATACCTTAACTTTTTTAGCGAATAATAAATATGAATCATATATTTATGAAACATCTGCATCTATAGCTATAGTTGCAAAAAGTTTTAAACCAAGTAAAACACTTCCATCAAGTTTAACATTAGTAAAAGTAGAAGATCCTTACAGCTGTTTTGCTAAATTACTTGAGGTTTATGATCAAATGCGTCAAAAATCGCCAAAAATTGAGAAAAATGTTCACATCGCTGATTCTGCTAAGATAGGCAAAGAGGTTTATATTGGTGCGAATGCATACATTGGTGAAGACGCTGAAATTGGTGACCATGCAAAAATTTACCCCAACACATTTATTGGTGACAATGTAAAAGTTGGAGAAAATACAACAATTCATGCCAATGTTTCAATTTATCATGATTGTGTAATAGGTAAATCTTGTCTGATTCATGCTGGAGCAGTTATCGGATCAGATGGATTTGGATTTGCTCCCAATGAAAAAGGAGAGTTTCAAAAAGTTCCCCAAATTGGAAAAGTCATTTTAGAAGATCATGTTGATATTGGTGCGAATGCCACCATTGACAGAGCTACTTTAGGGGCTACAATCTTGCGAAAAGGAGTTAAGATTGACAACTTGGTGCAGGTCGCTCATAATGTTGAAGTCGGTACAAATTCTGCAATGGCTGCTCAAGCAGGAGTGGCTGGATCTACAAAAATAGGTCAAAATGTACTCATTGGAGGGCAAGTTGGCGTAAGTGGTCACATTAAAATTGCAGACCGAACACAAATTGTGGCTCAATCTGGAATTCCTGGTAGCGTTAAAAAACCTGATACAACTTTAATGGGATCTCCTGGAATTCCCATCGATGATTTTAAAAGATCTTACGTAGGATTTAGACGTCTACCACAAATTTTAAAACGTTTACAAGAAATAGAACAAAAACTTAAATAATTTCCGTTATTGTCGGATATTTTATAGATATGATCGAACATCAAAGAACATTAAAAAACACGGTAAAGCTACTTGGAATTGGCTTACACACAGGAGAAAAAGTAACTATCGAATTATGTCCAGCTCCAGATAATCATGGATATAAATTCCAACGTACTGACCTAGAAGGAGAGCCTATTATTGAAGCAGATGCTGATCTAGTTGTTTCTACAGAAAGAGGAACAACTTTGGAAAAAAATGGTACCAAAGTGTATACTACAGAGCATGTTTTAGCAGCCCTTTATGGAATGCAAGTAGACAACGCCCTTATTAAAATTTCAGGTCCAGAAATTCCAATTATGGATGGAAGTTCGCGTCCTTTTGTTGACGCTATTGAATCTGTAGGCTTCGAAGACCAAAAAGCAATTCGAGAATATTTGGAGTTAGATGAAGTTATTCCATGGGAAGACGAAGAAAAAGGTATCGAATTTTTGGCTGTTCCTGATAGTGTTTATCGATTAACCGTAATGGTAGATTACAATTCACCTGTTTTAGGAACACAACACGCTACTATTTACAAAATTGATGAGTTTAAAGATGAAATATCGGCATGTAAAACATTTGTTTTTTTACGTGAATTAGAATTCTTAGCAAAAAACGGATTAATAAAAGGAGGCGACATTGACAATGCCATAATTTTAGTGGAACGTGATGATGTAAAACAAGAAGAATTAGATCATTTAGCCAAAATATTAGACAAAGAAAAGCTTCAAGTTGAATACAAAGGAATTGGTACTTTGAACAACTATGAAATGAAGTTTCAAAATGAGCCAGCACGTCATAAATTACTAGATATTGTTGGAGATTTAGCCCTCGTAGGAAAACCAATTAAGGCGCATATATTAGCTGCTCGACCAGGACATTCTGGAAATACACGGTTTGCTAAGGTTTTAAAAGAACAAATTAAAAAACAGAAGAATAAACCAAGGTATTTTGATTTAGAAAAAGATCCGCTTTACACCATTAACGATATTGAAAAAATGTTACCGCACCGTTATCCATTTTTATTGGTGGACAAGGTGATGGAAATCACAGAAGATAGTATCATTGGGGTTAAAAACATTACCATGAATGAACCTCAGTTTACAGGTCATTTCCCAGGTAATCCTGTTTTTCCTGGTGTTCTTCAAATCGAAGCAATGGCACAATGTGGAGGTATTTTCGCACTAAGTAAAGTAGATGATGCCCACCTCTACTCAACATACTTCATGAAAATTGACAATGTTAAATTTAAAATGAAGATTGTTCCAGGTGACACTGTCGTATTTGAGTTAAAACTTTTATCTCCAATGCGTAGAGGTTTAGTAAATATGGGAGGAAAAGGTTATATTAACGGAAAATTAGCTGTTGAAGCTGAGATGTTAGCACAAGTTATTAAAGACAAAGTAGAAAATGATTAATCCCCTTGCTTCTGTATCTTCAAATGCCAAAATTGGAGAAAATGTTACTATCGAGGCTTTTACATCAATTTATGAAGATGTGAAAATCGGAGACGGAACCCATATTGGACCCAATGTTACCATTTATCCGGGTACACGAATTGGTGAAAATTGCAAAATTTTTCCAGGTGCAGTTATTGGTGCTGTTCCTCAAGATTTAAAATTTGGAGGAGAATATACTACTGTTGAAATTGGAAGCAATACAACTATTAGAGAGTGTGTCACTATCCATCGAGGAACCACTGATAAAATGAAAACATCTGTTGGTGACAATTGTTTACTGATGGGATATGTGCACGTCGCTCACGACTGCCAACTAGGAAACAATGTTATTTTAGCAAATTATGTAGGATTATCAGGACATGTTACCATTGATGATTATGCCATAATTGAAGGTAAAGCCGCAGCACAACAGTTTGTTCACATTGGCGCACATTCTTTTGTTGCTGGAGCAAGTTTAATTCGTAAAAACATCCCACCATTCGTTCGTGCAGCTCGAGAACCTTTGAGTTATGCAGGTATTAATGCAGTTGGGTTAAGACGTAGAAATTTCATTGAGGAAGACATAAAAACCATTGAAGATATTTATAGAATTTTATTTGTTCAAAACAATAATATTTCAAATGGACTACAGGCGCTAGAAAACGAATTACCGAAGAGCGAACTTAAGAAACAGGTAACACAATTCGTAAAAAACAGCGAAAAAGGAATCATTCGCGGATTAATGTAAGCCAATTACATTTTATTTACTCATTCTAAAAGCATTTTCAATTGATTAAAAGAGGTCAAATTATTGAATTAGACATAGAAGATTTAGCCTTTGGCGGAAAAGGTATCGCAAGAATAAATACCGAAAATGGCGCATATGTACTTTTCGTTCAAAATACTTTTCCAGGTCAGCGGGTTCGTGCTCAAATTAAAAAGAAAAGAAAGAAACACGCAGAATGTAGTCTAATTAAAGTTTTAAAAAGGTCACCACAAGAAGAGCTTTCAAGCTATCAGGAAATAAGCGGCGCACCTTACATTCATGTTCCTCCTAAAATTCAAGAAGAACAAAAGCAAAAAGTCACTTTGGAAGTCTATAGAAGACTTGCTGGTCTCCAAAATATTGATGAATTGTTTGATGAGTTTATTCCATCACCAGAACATTATCATTACAGAAATAAAATGGAATATTCTTTTTCATGTATTGAACATGATTTAGAAACAGACGAAGATATTGATGATGCTTTTGCATTAGGTTTTAAACACCGAGGTACATGGTGGAAAGTTGAAAGTCTAAATAAAGCTTCTGGTTTATTTGATGAAAAATGGGAAGTCTTTCTAAAGGAGTTTAGATTATTTCTTGAAAAAACTGGACTTCCAGCTTGGCATCCACCACGAAAAGAAGGCTTTTTTAGACATATCGTTGTCAGGAAGTCATTCTACGAAGACAAATTATTAATCAATTTAGTAACCTCTTCACAGGGTATTTCTGATTTTAACTTACAAAAAGTGGCCGACTTTTTAAAAGAAAAAATGGGAGACCGAATTGCTGGATTCCAACATACCATTAACGACAATGTTGCAGATAGGGCTAAAATAGAAAATGGAGATTGTACCTTAGCTTTTGGGAAAGATCACGTTACAGAAGAATTAAATGGACTTCTGTTTGAAATTAGCATGGAAAGTTTCTTTCAAACCAATCCTAAAAGTGCGGAACGATTGTATAATAAAGCCCTAGATTATGTTTTTGAAGGAAATAGATCTTTAGAAGGAAAAGTAGTTATGGATTTATTCTGTGGTACAGGAACAATTGGACAATTACTAACACAACGCACAGAAGACACTAAAATTATAGGGGTTGATATTGTAGAAGACGCCATAAAAGATGCAAAACGAAATGCAGAAAGGAACAATATTGATGGTGTAGAATTTTATGCCGCCGATGTTGGGAAGTTCCTAAAAGCATATCCTGATTACGCAGGTAAAATAGACACGATTGTTCTGGATCCTCCGAGAGCTGGTATAGCGCCAAAAACACTTTTGAAAGTTATTCAACTTGGTGCGGAAAGAATTGTTTATATTTCATGTAATCCATCAACACAAGCTAGAGATATAAAGACCTTGGAGGAATATGGTTATCAAACTAAGAAAGTAAGCTTAGTAGACCAATTTCCACACACCAGTCATATCGAAGCAATTGCTTTATTTGAAAAATAAAGTTGAAAAATGAAACCATAAATTAATTCATCCGTAAACTACAGTACGGATCAAATATTAACTTCTACAGGTTAATGTATTAAAAGTCTCGACATTTTGTCGGGACTTTTTTATTATTACTTTTTTAAATCTTTGATTAACTGTTCAAATAAGTTCGAATGCTGACGAATATAATTTTCTCCATCCTTTATTAATGCATTAATGTTGTCTGGTGTAGCATTATCCATTTGTGGATCAGCAATATTTAATTCAGGTTGAAACCTATAATATTTCAAATAAGGATCAGTTTCCACTAAACTATTCAACTGGATATCAACCTCTGTTACTTTTTCTTCGATATCGTCATACATATCTCCTTTTAACTTACCAGTACCAAAACTTAACAAGATGATTCGAGTATTTGGATATTGAATATGAGCGATATCATAAGCGATTTTGCTAGGATTTTTGGCCGCCATAATTCCATCAATCAATTCATAGTTATCCAATCGAACTGAAGGAAAGTAGCCTGGTACTGCACTACAAGCAGATAACGCTGTGCTTAAATTTATTGTTTTTACCAGCGGATTTGTATGATCAAAAATAAAAGGTTTACGTGAAATCTTATCATAGCTTACAAAAGCGAAATGAGTATCTAACTGACCTAATTTAATATTTTTAAACTTTCTTTTGAGGACTAATTTTAACCCTTCAGATTGTTCGTGCCCTGGATTAGATAGATTAAATAACTGTGGCCCTTTCAATTTATAAAGATTTAAAAGATCCTGGATAGAAAATAAATACTTATCCTCTTCTTTTACAATCAATCCCGCTGAAATAATAGCACCAGTTGAAGTCCCCGCAATTAAACTAATTTCTTTACTCAGGTCTTCACAAATTTGCTGTTTCATCAATAGGTTATTCAAATGATCGAGTAATAGCAAAGGTAATACACCTCTGATACCACCGCCGTCTATAGACACAACAATTTTTACATTTTCATTAAGCATGATATGAATATAATCAAATTCTTAAAGAAAACCTATTGTTGAATTTCAAATAGGCTATCGCACCCTTAAGGTTCTTCCCAATCTTAATATCGTATTGCTGCTAATATTGTTTAAGCGACAAATTTGACTAATGGTGGTCTTATTCCTTCTTGCAATATGTCCTAAAGTATCTCCTTTTCTAATCCGGTAATAAGCTTCAGTTTTAGCAGCGGAAAAACTTGGTGCAGCCCCAGGATAAAATAACCCTTTGTGGATAAACAAATTTTCATCAACGATACGTTTATTTTTAAAATCAATAACCTCTTCAGGGTTAATTGGGGCATCATAAAAGCGTGTTTCAAAATGCAAATGAGCTCCATAAGAACGTCCAGTATTTCCTCCTAGTCCAATAGGATCTCCTGCTTTGACCCATTGATTAGGAACAACTAATAATTCTGATAAATGCGCATAGAAGGTTTCTAAACCATTGTAATGTCGAATAACAATCAAGTTTCCAAAACCAGATTTATTGTATTTTGAATATCTAACTTTACCATCAAAAGCAGCAACCACAGTGTCTCCTGTTTGCAGGTCAATATCAATTCCGTTGTGATATCGGCCTCTTCTGTAACCATACCGAGAAGTTACTTTTCCGTCAAACGGCATAACAAAATCTGAATATACAGAATCAGTAAGACAAGTCCACAAAGTATCATTGAGTTTTAATAAATCGTTCTTTCGATTAGAAGAGTAACACAAATCGTTATTCCATGGCCATTGAAAGTTTAAAATCGAATCGTTCACAAAATAATTATGAACGTAATCATTAAGTACGCCATCAAAATTAATATCCTCTAAATACTCCCAAGTTCTATTTTCGTAAATTATCATTTTACCGTTCGGGGTATCCAATGTATCTTTAACCTTTTGAGCAATAACAACTTGTATTGATACGCAAAAAAAAGATAGAATAAAAATGAATTTCATTTAGATAATTTTTTAACTCAACTACATTGAGAACACAACAAATTTAATTTATTTCTGCTAACAGCGAGAAAAACTAGGTAATGTTCTTCTAATCTATTTTATGAAAATTGGTCTTCAAATTCTTGAATCGCGTAACTCAGTTTCATTTGTGCCCCTTCCTGAGATCCAAAAAATGATTTTAATACATCGCCAGATCCATTCATCAAAATCCAATGTGGCGTTCCTTCACACCCAAAGTAATCATATAAATCATGAAAATCTTCTCTATAGATTTTAAATGGAGGAGCTTGATTTGTAAATACTGACTTGATTTCTTCAACTGAAATTGGCGTTGTTTTGAAATTGGAATGTAGAATAATCAAATTAACTTTCTCGTGATTTATGTTCAATTCATGCGCAAGTGGTAGAGCTCTTCCCGTACAACCTAAACAATTGGTATTGTAAAAGAGAAGCAGATTCAAATCCTCTTTATTCAATAATTCAGGAAGAAGGAATGTATTATTGTTTAGATCTTTTAAGATTACAGAAGAAAGAGTCATGGTACTGTTAAGGTTTAGAATATAAAAATACTATTTATTTTATTTGAACCGTTATTTTAGAAGATGCTGCCTCCGACAGATTAAGCACTTTTCCATTTATTTCAACTTCAGTTGATAAATCAAATTCAAATCGTTCAATTACTTTAACGGTTAACCCAAGTTCTATATCATACTTATCTAAGTACTTTAAAAAAGATGCGGAACTATCGGCTACACCAATGATTAATGCGACTACACCAACCTCTAAATCGATTAATGTTACGGTTTCTTCTCTCTTTATGATTTCTCCATTTTTATCTGGTATTGGGTCACCATGTGGATCAAATTTCGGAAAGTTTAGGAACTCATCTAAACGATTGGTCAATTTAACAGATTGAATATGCTCTAATTGCTCAGCTATTTCGTGTACTTCCTCCCATCCAAAGTTTAGTTTTTCAAAAAGAAAAGTCTCCCATAATCTATGTTTACGTATTGTCTTTAAAGCTGCTTTTTCGCCTTCTTTTGTCAGTTCACATCCCTTATATTTTTCATAAATAATTAAAGATTTTTCTGAAAGTCTACGCACCATATCCGTTACCGAACTTGCTTTTGTTTCCATTCTTTTAGCTAAATCATTTGTTCCAACTGGCTTTTTGATTTTAGCATGTAAGTAATAAATAGCTTTTATATAATTTTCTTCACTTTGGGTCAAATAATCCATATTTCCAATTACTAAAAATTAAAATATAAAACTATACAAATAAAATGAATGGCATAAAAAAAGCTGCAAATTAATGCAGCTTTTACAATATTATTTATCGGATTACTTTAGTAAGTTGACATAACCATTGAACATATATACTTGGTCTGTATCAAAATCTAAAGCTCTAATTTTCCATACATAAGTACCTTCAGGAGCTATTTTATTATTATAAGAACCATCCCAAGCACCTTCTGGATCATGAGATTCAAATACTTTTTCACCCCATCTGTTGAATACTTCTAATTTGAAGTTATAAACATCCACTCCAAGAATAGTCACCTTCCATTTATCATTTTGTCCGTTTGCATCTGGAGTAAAAGTGTTAGGTGCAAATAAAGTTACTTCATTTTCAACACGTACTAATCTTGTCAAAGAATCAACACACCCAAAACTATTTTCTACAACTAAGAGAAGTGGGTGATTTTTTATTTCTTCTGGATACTCAAAACTTGGATCTTTGAGTGTTGAAAAATCAGGTTTAGCCCCTTCTGCATACCACTTGTATGAAACAATATCGTTACTTGATTGACTAAAAACATCTACAAATGGTTCGTAAAGAGTAACAGGGTTTGGATTAATATAAAAACTAGGTTTTGGATAAGGATATCCTTCAATTAAATCAGGATAAGACTTTTCATATTCACAACCTCTATCAGATACTAATTTTACATCAACATCATACAGACCTTTATAAAAAGTATGTGTGGTAGAATTGAGACTACCAATTGTATCTGTATCTCCATCACTATATTTCCACACAGTATAATCAATTGTTTCGGTTGTATTTGTAATATTATCAAAGTTCACTTCTACTGGAAAACAAGCTCCCGTCGTATCTGGACTAATCATTGGGTCAACTTCACCTGGATATTCAACATTTACACATTGCGTAACGGAAGGAGATCCACAAGCTTCAGTTAGCGTTACACAATACTCCGTAAAAGCGGTTGTTGGTGTAACATAAATAGTATCTGAATTTCCTACAACATTACCGTTAGATTCCCAATTAAAGTTATACGCACTACTTCCACCAGAAGCGTTAGCAAATAACATTACGGAATCACCAATACAGATTACAGTGTCTTGAGATAAAGCACTAAATGAAAGTGGATCAGGTTCTCCTAAAGTTATGTCTTCAGAGGTTACACACCCCTCATCGTCAGTTATGGTCACCGTGGTTGTTCCTACATATAAATCATCTGCCAACGAAGTTGTAGAAGCTGAACCTGTCCAACTATAACTATATGGAGGATTACCATCTGTCACATTTACTTCAACAATTCCATCATTAGCACTATTACAAGTTACGTCATTTTGATTAATTACTTGAATATCCATACCAGGAACTTCTGTCACGGTAACGGTCACTGTATTAGAACATCCTACATCTGAAGTTACTAAACATTCGTATGTTCCAGCCTGTAACCCAGTAGCCGTACTCGTTGTTTGATTCATTGGATCGTTCCATTGATAAGTAACATTTCCGATAGGAGGATCCATAACCACAGTAGCGGTCCCATCTGAACCTCCAGGACAAGAAACTTGTGTTGTACTTGAAGGATAGTTAGCTGGTGTATCTCCAACGGTTACTGTTGTTGTAGACATACATCCATTATCATCTGTCATCTCAACTGTATACGTTCCACTACTCACGTTATTAACGGTGGCAGTTGTTGCATTTCCTAAACCTGGCCAATTAAAAGTGTATGGTGCGTCTCCTGAAGTAGCTGTCGCTGTAACACTACCGATACCTGCAGAACACATATCGTCTGTTGCTGTTGCTGCAACACTAGAGGTTAAACCTGTAATAAAAGTTGTATCTGAAACGGCACCAACTTGTGAATTACAGTTTGCCCCCGAAACAGTCAAAAAGTATCCCGTTGTTCCCTGTTGTATATTGTTTATATTTATAAAACCATTGTTATACGGAAAAGTTTGCCCATTTGTATTCTCCCATTCAAAAGTTGCAGACCCCGAAACAATTAAATGATACGGAACATCTGAGATTCTATAATCGCTTGTGTTTGTTGGAGAAACTGGTGTAAATAGTTTACCGTCGTTAACGGCAGTCCATTGCGTTACATTTCGACCAGGAGTAATATGCGCTATGGAACCATCATTATTTTGTATCCCTTGAATAGCCTTTCCTCCATTCCAACCTGCGTTTACAGTTTTGTTAGAAATGTGCATTTCTATTGTGTTACTTGTTTCATGTAAAATTATAGACATATAGTTACAGTCTGTTGCATTAAACATTGGAATATTAACATAAACAACATAAAAAGACCTATTAGGAGCTGTACCAATTGTTTCATATAGTATTTGACCACCACTATTTGGATTAATATCAGAATAAGCTACCATCACAGCATTGTGTGCATCGTCGAAGCCCGCATCAGGTAAACTCGTTAACCCAGCAAAAGAATAAGCGTTATGCGTTGATGCATGAGACAAATCAAATGAAATTAAACCATTAGACCCAATAACAACTTGATTATAAGTATTTCCATAAAAATCAAAATTAAAGCCTATTGGTATTTGATTTGACCATCTGTCATCACTTAAGTTAACAGAAGTAGGATTTGTTAAAACGGATCCTAACCCACCTGGAATTTGTAATCCACTACAACTCTCCAAGACCAAACTTTCACCTTGGCAGACAATGGTATCGTTACCTAAACAGATATCACTCTGAGCATTAACTGTCAGTGTGAAAAATGATAAAATTCCTATGATAAACATTCTAAATTGCATCAATACTATTTTTTGTTCTTAAATAATTAACGCTTCTTATTCAGAAAGGTTGTTTATTTAATATAATTAATTTAATTATTTTTTAATATAAAACTGTAAACATTGGATATATACGCTTCATACCCCATAAAAGTAGGCACATTACTATGTGAAGCACCTTCAATTGCAGACTTCAATTTCCACGATTTTATATGGTTTTTGTAAACAACTGCACCATGCGTATCAAAAGAAAGGAAGTCATCATCAATACCATGTATCCAATACAATGGAACACTGCATTTTTTCATTTGTTCAGCGTTATCAATTTTTAAATTTACAAAATACGAAGCTGGCATATTCAAAACTGCAGCATCTTCTACCATCACTTCGCTACTGGCAAAAGGTGCTTCTAAGATGATTTTATTAGGAACCAATTCAAATGGTTTGTCTCCAACTGCCTTACTTGTTGGCGCACTCCCCAAAGAATATCCATACATAACAAAACGTTCTTCAGTTAAACCTTTACCTTTTAACCAATGTATTGCACCTCCTGTTGCAGCATACATGTTTTTTTCCGTTGGCTGACCTTCAGATAAGCCGTACCCAGGGTAATCAAACATCAATACACCATAATTTCCTTGTCCTCCAACATGACTTAAAAGCTTTTGTCGTGGCCAGTAATTATCCATATTTCCTTTATTACCATGACAATATAAAATTACTGTGTCTGTTGCAATTGCCGAAATTTCTCCTACAAAAATTGCGGAAATTGATAATTCTTCTCCTTCATCCAATATGGTATATTCGAATTGGTGAATCTGTTCTTCCGGTACATAAAAGCTATTAGGCAAATCTAATTCTGAATCTCCAGAATAACTATCCAGGTAATATGCATCAATATTATTATCGTTATTGAAAAGAAAAGAATCTAATCGTTTTTTGCATCCTGTAAACAGCACAACAACTACCAATAAGAATAAGCTTATTTTTCTCATCTTTTTAAATTTAAAACTTTCTGATTAATCCAAAATATAAACCAGTGGCACCTTTCTTTCCTGTCAAACTAATGTAATCTAAAACAATATCCTCATTCGAAGTAAAAGGAGCAATTAATTTAATTTCAGTTTTAAAAGTCCACCTCTTCCAGTTTAAATCATGTCCAATATTTAACATCGGAACGACAAAAGTTTGTTGCTCCTCATTGTGGGCTCTAGTTTTATCCAATTCATACCAAGTTCCAATACCAGCATACAATAAATTTGCAGCAGGTTTCCCTCCAGAAGTCAATAGATCGTCTTGTTTGAGTGCTTTAAAATTATACTTAAAATAATAATGTGCATCTAACTTTGGCCAAAATTTAATTTCATTTTCAAACACATCCATCGCTGTGTTAAATCCTAATATTGCTGATGCTCCATGCTTTTTGTCCCGACTTCTCCAAAAGCCGTATGTACCATTAACTTCAAATTGGGCAACTCCAAATATTGCAGCAGTAGAATACCAACTACCATGTAGAGTTAAGTTATTGCTTATTCCTCTACCATAGGTAATAGACGAAAATGGCATTGGCATAGGAGCTACACCAGGTATATTTACCAGTGGACCTCCCAAATCAATAGCTACAGCATTTTCTCTTTTCTTCAAGGGTTCAACAAATCGTGCTGGACCGCATGCTGAAAAGAAAAACACTAATATCAAAAGTGTAAAAGAAAATACTATTTTACTCATCGTTGCGAAAATAAGGAATTTATGTAAAAATCGAGCTTTTAATCAGTTAAAGTTAATTCTTTTGTAAAAAAATGACACATTTTAAGTGCAAATTATATTTTTTGGTATTTTGTGAGCAATCCAATAAAATTGAAATATGTTAAAAATTGACATGCATACGCACATCATTCCTAAAACCCTGCCTGATTGGACAAAGAAGTTTGGTTATGGTGACTTTATATTCTTAAAAGAACGTGATGATGGAAAAGCAGACATGATGCAAGGTGGTAAGTATTTTAGAACCATTAAGGAAAATGCTTGGGATGAAACACTTCGAATCGATGAATACCAAAACTTCAACACACAAGTTCAGGTAGTATGTACTATTCCCGTTCTTTTTTCATATTGGGCGAAGCCACAAGACGGTTTGGTAGTCAGTCAGTTTTTAAACGATCACATTATTGAATTGGTAAATAAATACCCTAAAAATTATATTGGGCTAGGTACAATACCAATGCAAGATACTGACCTAGCCATTAAAGAATTAGAAAGAATTCAACAACTAGGGATGAAGGGAATTCAAATAGGCTCAAACATTAATGGTTTAAATTTAAGTGAAGAGCGTTTTTTCCCAATTTTTGAGAAATGTGAAGCTTTAGGTTTAGCCGTTATGATTCATCCATGGGACATGATGGGTTTTGATGAGATGCGCAAATATTGGTTGCCATGGCTAGTTGGAATGCCTGCAGAAACATCTCGTGCTGCTTGTTCGTTAATATTTAGTGGCACCTTGGAAAAATTACCTAACTTGAGGGTGTGTTTCTCCCACGCAGGAGGTTCTTTTATACCTACAATTGGAAGGATAGAACATGGTTTTAATTGCAGACCTGATTTAGTTGCCATAGACAACAAAGTAAATCCAAGAAAGTATCTAGGTAAATTTTGGATTGATTGTATAACACATGACATAGAAATGTTAAGTTATATGTTAAAAAAACAAGGCAGCAAGCGAATTTGTCTTGGCTCAGACTACCCTTTTCCTCTAGGTGATTTAGAGATTGGACAATTTATAGCCGATAGTGAATTTTCACAACAAACAAAAGAGGATATTTTTGCTAATGCTGCCCTAGAATGGCTTGATTTAGATAAAAAAGATTATATTTGATTCAATTAAAAGTGATATGAGATTATTAAATTTAGGACTTTTTGCTAGTATTTTATTTTTTGGAATAAGTTGCAGCAATAGTCAAAAAGTAGAAGCGAAAGCTTCAGACGCGACAATGAACGATTCAAAAAAATCAGAACTTCACCCGATTATTGAATCAGTTGATTTTTATGCTAAAAACGAGGAACAAGGATGGAAACTTTCCATTATATATGATGAACAAATTGTTTTTACTGATACTAAAAATGAAATTTCTTATGTTTCTAAAAATTTAGTAAAAAATGTAGCACAAGGTGCAAACGTAATACAGATTTCTAGTCAAAACGAAACGCACCTTATAAATGTTAACATCGATATTGTTGATTGTATGAAATCAGGCAAAAAAATTAATATCATGTTGCGTAAAATCGATGCTAAAAAAGGAAATGATTATTCTGGCTGTGGTTTTTATAGAGGCACACCTCAATTACATGATATTTGGGCTCTGCACTCTATAAATGGCAAAGAGATTAAAGCAGAACAATTCCCAAAAGAATTACCACACTTTGAATTTAATCTTACAACAAAAAAATGAGTGGCTTCGCAGGGTGTAATCAAGTAAACGGAAACTTACATTTTTCTTATAACAGAATTAAGATTAGCGAACTTGTGTCAACACGTATGTACTGTGGAGATGCATCGGATATTGAAAACCAAATTTTAGGTCTACTGAGAAGTGAGCCGTTTTATCGAATAGACGGTCTATACTTAACTTTAGAAACCACCAAAGGAATTATTAAACTTAAAAAAGTAGATTAATGTCAACAGAAAATAAACCAGCAAAGACAAGTCAACAAGAATCATCAGAAAAAGTAAATTCTTCTACAAAAAAACCATTTTGGAAGAAACATTTTTTAAAATTACTACTACTCCTATTATTAGTTGTAAGCGTTGCTTGGGGATATTTTCAAAATAGATCTACAGTTTCACAATATGAAAAAAGAATCACTGAACTAAAAGAGACGCATACTGCTGAATTAAAAGAAATGAAAACCGCGCATATCAAGCAATTAACAAACACCTTGATACTCGCCGTTAGAAGTGAATTGATTGCAGAGAATGTCAATCAAGTGAACAAATACTTTGAACAGACATTAAAAACATTTGATGTTGAAAAAGTTATGCTCGTTGATCGAAAAACAAGTGAAGTAATTTTAAGTACCAACAAAAAGGACGAAAAAACACAGTTTACGAACAAAAAGTTGGTGGAAGCTCAAGAAGCCCTCAGTCATACCTTCGAAGGACACACTTATGCAGCAGCACCGGTAATGGGCTATAGTTCTCAACTAGGTGTATTGATCATACAAATAGATTAAAAAGTTATAACGATAGAGATTCTTTAAAGATTATAAACGCTGACTTTTCAGTCATTTAGAAGAATATTATTCTCTGATTTTACCTTAATTCCAAATTACTGATATTAAGGGCCATCACCATCTTTTTACGAAGTGAATTGTAAATACCAAGAAAATAAAGACACGATTACCCTAACAGTTCTATGCGATTATTAAGAATAAACGGGTTAAGAAATCACAACCCCCTAGTAATATCAATAACCTAAAGCTCTTTTGCGTTCAACCATATTCTTTGGAATCATTATTGTAAATACAACAATAAAAACAATTATGGAATTACAAGAATTGAAAAAACCGATTTGGAAGATAAAACAAGAAAAGCGTAAACAGGTATCATTCGATGAGGCTTTTGAGCAGCTAGGAGCAAATGGTGAGTTTTTAAACGCTAAAAAAATAAAGAAAGAAATTATATCTCCTACTCAAAGAATCAAACTCCACGATCAAATAAAATGATCTAAGGAGTGATTAAAGGTTGCTCTAGCAAATAATAGTCAATAAATTCACGAACACACCCCCTGCCTCCTTTTGATTGCAACAC
Organism: Brumimicrobium salinarum; assembly: GCF_002844555.1. Taxonomy (GTDB): domain Bacteria; phylum Bacteroidota; class Bacteroidia; order Flavobacteriales_D; family Crocinitomicaceae; genus Brumimicrobium; species Brumimicrobium salinarum. The sequence continues at coordinate 37,082 of NZ_PJNI01000015.1, read as the reverse complement.
TAAATCTACATTTTCTTTAACAACAGGAACTGCATCTGAAGGCGCTACAGAAAAACCAACACTTGTCATGACCTTCAAATCATTAATATCATCCCCAATTATCCCCACCTCCGAAAGGTTTATGTTAAGTTTTTCACACCATTCATTTAAAATTTGAAGCTTTGGATCTCTTCCTACATACAAATGTTCAATTTTTAAAAGTTCAGCGCGCGCTTTTACCATCTCTAGTTTAAATCCAGATGAAATAATCCCCACGTCTACCCCTATTTTTTTAAGGGCCATAATCGCCATTCCATCCTTGGCGTTATATTTTTTAATTTGATCACCATTTTCAGTAAAAAACATTCCAGCATCGGTCATAACACCGTCAACATCAAGAATAAGTAATTTGATCTTTCTTGCTTTTTCTTTATCTACCGATAAGTCATAAGCCATTAAATTTTGAAAATCAATGTTTTCTTCATGACAAAACAACATTAAATCTCCCAAAGTGAGATCTGCAACTTTTCGTGCATTATGAGCAGCTAAGAATGCTTCAAGCGTAGTATTTCTACGATTTAATAATGCCTTAAGATTGGAGGATAGTAATTTCATCAAACTATTTTATAGCCTACACTTGCAGCTACAGGTGATATGGCAGATTTTAACTCAATAAACTGTTCATGTGTTAGTTGTTGGGCTGCATCCGATTTAGCTACACTTGGATCTGGGTGTGCCTCGATCAATAAACCATCAATTCCCATCGCAACACAAGCCTTTGCTAATTTTTCAATACCATATCGGTATCCTAGCGCATGACTTGGATCAAGAATGATAGGCAAATTGGTATGCTCTTGCAAATAAGCTACGCCACACAAGTCAAGAGTAAATCGTGTTTTGGTTTCAAAAGTACGAATTCCACGTTCACATAAAATGACTTGATGATTACCACCAGACAATATAAATTCAGCGGCTTGAACAAACTCCTGTAAAGTAGTACCAAAGCCTCTTTTCAATAAAACAGGTTTATTAATCTTTGCACAGGCACGCAAAATCCCCTGATCATACATTGCTTTTGCTCCAATCTGAATAATGTCACTATGTTCAATTACCTCATCTACATGAGTTGCATCTCGTACTTCTGTAATTACTTTTAACCCGTGCTCTTCCCTCATTTGTGCTAACAATTTCAGGCCTTCCAAACCTAATCCTTGAAAACTATAAGGGCTCGTTCTCGGCTTATAACAACCTCCACGTAAAGTAGTAAGTCCTTGTGATTTTATCAATCGTGCACTTTCTTGAATTTGATCTAAAGATTCTACAGAGCATGGTCCGCCAATCAAGATTGTATTCTTGGTATTTCCACCAATGGTTAAATCTCCAATCTTTATTGTCCGAGTTTCCGCCTGAAATTCACGCGATGCCAATTGCATGTCATTATCAAAAACCCAATGTTTGTCTACCTTACCTTTAAGTGAATCTGGCACTTCTTTAACAGAAGAAGAAGTAATTAAATGTTGTGATTCTTGATAATTAATATGAAAAGCTTTATGTTTTTCGGCTAATTTTGAAGCCTCCTTTTCATCTATTGAAGTATTTAATTTTAAAATCATATTTCACCTTTTATTAAGTTTACAAAGGTAACAATTCCTTCGGCTTTATTATCTGAGTTAATTACTGGTAAATACATTACCGGAAAACTTTGTTGACGAATAAGTTTCAACATATCATCTACATTCGCCTCTGCATCAATTGTTATTGGATTGTGATTGATCATTTCAGTAACCGCCAATCCTGCGATATCTTCAAAATTCTTAATCATTGATTTGCGCACATCAGCATTGGAGATTATCCCTTCAAATTCACCCTCTTTTTCAATAATTGTAAAACCTAACCTCCCTTTATCAATGGATTCCAACACTTGTTTAAAAGTCATGCTTTCCATGGCCACAATTGGACATTCCTTATGTGGAATCATAAAGTCTTTAATTTTAAATTGAGATTGAATGGCGCGTTTTGTAAGATCCATCATTGCTTGTCCAACACTCGCTCCTTTAAATAAAAAGCTGCCTGAAACGGAAGAATGGACTCCCATATTGCGTAAAATAAAAGAGACTTCTCCATTAACACCTCCATCCACATGCACATTTTTCTGTGGATACTTCTTCTTAAATTCTCTAATTTTACGAAAGTTTTCTGCGTCAAAAACCCCACCACTTTGGCCTGGAATGGTGGCCATAAAAAGTACAAAATCAAACGAACTGTACTCATCAAAAGCAGAAATAGGTGTAGGTGTTATCAAGGCTAATCCTTTTTCTCCTTTAATGTCTTCCGGGATATTGAGCGGTTCATTTAATTGCTCATATTGAAAGGTTACAAATTCAACAGGGCAATCTCTGAGTGGTTGAAAATATTTCTCTGGTGTTTCTGTTATGATATGTAAATCAATGGGTAAGTTACACCAATTTCTAATTTGTTTAATATCATCAAAAACACTTAAATCATCATTACAATCTACATGAAGCATATCTACTTGATGTGCTTCTAAATCTTGAATAGTCTCTTTTAAACTTCTATTTTTATCGGAATATATTGATCCTGAAATTTTCATATTTATTTTTTTAAAATCGGGCGGAAGGTATTATCTGTTATTAAAATCTTTGTTTTGACATGAAAGACTTCTTTGCTTAGCTCTCGTTCTAAATCTTGCAACAAAGCTTCTTCAGTAATTGTCAAATGATCACTATGAAACTCTTCATTTTCAATTAGTTTTACGATTATTTGTCGTTCTTTTTTTTCTAATTGAATGGTTTGTTTTTTTGTCCCTATAAAACCGTTACTTTTCCAAAAACGTGCGAACTCCAAAGCCTTTTCTTTGGGTACTTCGTCGAGAAAATAAACACTTAAGTTTTTAGTATCTATACGGTCCCCCATAGATATTCCACAGCCAATAATTAGCAAACTAAACAGAATAAAGACTAAAATGTTTTTCATGAGTTTCAAAAATATAAAGATAAATCTTAATACTTCTAGAAAAAGAAATTAAATATGGAATATTTCTTTGATGAATACTTCAGGCAAAAAAAGTTTATTCAAAACTAAAAAAACGACCTATCCACCAGGTCGTTTTTAATTCTTTATATTTTCATTAGGATTAAATCTTCTTAATCCAACCGAATCTATCTTCGATTTTCCCGTACTTCATGTTGTCTAATTCTTCCACAACTTTTTTCGAGAAAGTACGTTTTTCTTCACCTGGAAGATTATATTCTTTTCCTTTGTAGCCGATCATTTTTACAGGGGCAATAGTTGCTGCAGTTCCTGCTCCGAAAGCCTCTGTCATTCTTCCTTCTTCGATAGCTTCTACAACTTCTTTTACAGAAATTTTGCGCTCTTCTACTTCCATCCCCCAGTCTTGGGCAACTTCAATAACACTTCGTTTGGTAATTCCTGCCAAAATCGTATCAGACTCTTTTGGTGTAACGAGTTTTCCATCAATAACGAATAGAATATTCATTGTTCCAGCTTCCTCTACATATTCATGAGTATCAGCATCTGTCCAAATCAATTGATGAAAGCCTTCATCCTGTGCTAATTTTGCTGGATATAAGGAAGCTGCATAGTTACCTGCTGCTTTTGCAAATCCAACTCCACCGTGAGCAGCACGCGTGTAATCTTCTTCAATTTTCAAGTTAATTGCCTCGGTGTAATAAGAACCTACTGGACAAGTAAAAATCATGAAACGGTAAGTGTCTGAAGGTTTAATTCCAGTATATCCGTCAGTTGCAAACATAAATGGACGAATGTACATTGAATTGGTATCCTTCTTAGGCACCCATTGTTCATCAAAACTCAGTAACTCATTCAAGCAAAATAAGAAAAGCTCTTCTGGAATATCTGGCATACACATTCTTTCTGCCGATTTTCTAAAACGTTGTGCATTTTTCTCTGGCCTAAATGTCACAGGATCTCCATCAACTGTTCTATAGGCTTTCATTCCTTCAAAGATGGATTGTCCGTAGTGAATTGCAGATGTAGCTGGATGCAATGATAAGTCTTCAAAAGGAACGATTTCTGGTTCTCCCCATTCTCCGTCTTTGTAATCCATGATAAGCATGTGATCTGAAAATAACTTCCCAAAAGGAATATTATCCCAATCCACTTCGTTTATTTTACTATTCTTCGTTCTTGTTTTCTTGATTGTATATTGTGATGTTTCCATATTTTTTTTTGATATGTTGCGAATATACTGATTTTTCGATAGATTGTCTAACGACTCGTTATATTTACTACATAAAATTAACTACTTTTGTCTTATCAGATGACTTATAATATCCACAAAAAAAACCTTAACAATACGTAAATTTTCAAGCATTGACAGCAACAGAAATTCTAAAGAAATATTGGGGCTATGACAGCTTTCGAATGCAACAAGCAGACATTGTTCAGAGTGCAATTAATGGTCATGATACTTTTGCTTTATTGCCTACAGGCGGTGGTAAATCCATTTGCTTTCAGGTCCCTGGAATTGCAAGAGAAGGAATTTGTTTGGTTATCTCTCCTTTGATTGCGCTTATGCAAGACCAAGTAAACAACCTAAAATCTAAAGGATTAAAAGCTGCAGCGATCACTTCAGGCATGTCTAGAAGAGAAATTGACATTATTTTGGACAATGCTAAATTTGGCGGTTTAGACTTTCTTTATGTTTCTCCAGAACGTTTAAAAACTGATATTTTTATCGCTCGTTTTAAACAAATGAATGTTTCTCTAATCGCAATAGATGAGGCACATTGCATTTCACAATGGGGACATGACTTTAGACCTCCTTACTTAGAGATTTATAAGTTAAGAGAAATTCATGAATCTGTTCCTATGATTGCCGTAACGGCAACTGCAACACCTGAAGTTCGTGAAGACATTATTGCGCAACTTCAAATGAAGGAACCCAAATATTTTGAAGGTGACTTCGCCAGAGACAATATTTCTTATGAAGTATATGCTGTCGAAAATAAGAGAAATGCAATTTTAAGAGCATGTAAAAGATTTAATGGTACTACGGGAATCGTTTATTGTCAAACCAGAAGAGAGACCAAAGAAGTGGCCAGATTGCTCATTGCTCACAATTTCTCTGCTGGAATTTACCATGGAGGTTTATTAGCAGAAGAAAGAAACAAAAAGCTCGAGGCATGGCTAAAGGATGAAATTAGAATCATCGTTGCAACTAATGCATTTGGAATGGGAATAGACAAACCTGATGTCCGTTTTGTTTTACACTATGAAATTCCGAATAATATTGAAGCTTATTTTCAAGAAGCAGGCCGAGCAGGTAGGGATGGAAAAGCCTCTCGAAACATGGCTTTTTATGCGCCTAGTGACCTTATCAAACTTCAACAGCGTATTGCGAAACAATTCCCGCCAATAGATTTTATTAAAACAGTTTACAGAGCACTCTGTAATCATTTTAACATTGCCATAGGTTCAGGGCTTAACGAAAGTTATGGACTCGAAATCAAAGATTTGGTTGCAAAATATGATTTTGAACCATTAAGCACATATAACGCTTTAAAGATTTTAGCGCTTAACGGATCAATTCTTTTAAATGAAGCCGTTTTTCATCCTACAAAATTAAAATTCATTGTAAGCAATAAAACACTCTATAATTTTCAATTAAAAAATGAAAAATACGATCCATTAATTTCTTTTTTATCACGTGCCAACCCTGGAATTTTTTCAAATTATTATCAACTTAATGAAAGTAAAATAGCACACCGCTTAAAGAAAACTAAACCCCAAATTATAAAAGAATTACAATACTTAGAAAGACAAGGTTTAGCAGATATTTCTTGGCAATCTGAACTTCCTCAAGTTACACTTTTGCATGAACGTTTACCGGATGAATATATGCAAATTGATAAGAAGGTATATCAAAACAGAAAAGATACTGCTTACAAAAAACTTAAAGCCATGCTGAATTTTGTGCAAGAACCTACTTGTCGTTCTATTCTTTTGTTAAAATATTTTGGTCAGCAAGGAGAAGCATGTGGAAAATGTGATGTTTGTCTAGCTGAAGAACGATCAAATTATACTGCTGAGGAACTACAAGAAATAATCCTTAGTTTATTAAAAGAAAAAAAACACAGTTTAGATGAATTGCTAAGTGCAATAAAAGGAGTAGAACGCCCTAACCTTACTGGACTTTTAAACTGGATGATGGACGAGGATATGATTAACTATGACGACGGTGTTTTTTATTTAGAATAAATCATTTTTAAATTTGCATACAATGTTGCCAAATCTCTAAAATCGCTTTTCTGTATTTCAAATGGTTTTATACCGAAAAACATATTATGATTTCTTCAGTATCAAAACTTGAAGTTCCATTTAATTTCTTCTTTCTTATCAGAATACGATTACAGTTTTTTTATACTACTTGCAGTATAATATCGATGAAATGTTCAAATTAAAAATCAACAACATCATAAGGTTTTTGATTAAAAAACAGTTTTTCAAAGTAATGTTTAAAAGCAATGCCCTCAAAGTAGAAAGAAAGAATTTGTTGATATGTTAAGCCTTTACTAGCCATATTCATTGCACCTTCCTGACACAATCCAACTCCATGACCAAATCCTCTTCCTTTCAAAACTACATATTGACCTTCTGGATAACACGAAAAAAAAGTTGATTTCAATTTGAAATGATACCTTAAATCACGCAGCGGAATTCCTAAACGTGGACTTAAATAAAAGGCTTTTCTATCTTGTTGGGTAAAACGATAAATTACAGCCCGATACGCACTATCTTCAATCGGATAAAAATAATTATTAATTAAAAACTTTCGCCAAGCAACTTTTGGAATACGTTTTTCCCATTTTGCTTGACGGGTATAAATACAAAATGTATCCTTAAATGGCTGTAAGTATGGAATATTTTCTCGCCACACATAATCAGAGCTACTCGTTTGACCGCCGCAATTGGCATGAAAAAAACCTTCTACCAATTGATTTTTTACAGTATCCTCAATATAAATTCCCTCTGTAGCCTTTACCGCTTTTCGAATATCATCTGTGTAAATCAATTTATTGTGATAAGCCTGACAATGCACCTGATCACACAGGTTAAATCCTTCCGCTTTATGTCTATTCAAATATTTTAGAGCATACGTACGTGAAATTACGGCTTGGGCTTTATAATACTCAATGTGTTTCCCGCCTCCTCCTTCAGACTCCACTACTCCACCTAAATAGTTATTGTAAGAAACCTTATTGACAATCGTGAGTCCTTTTTCACCAGAAAAAACAGAGAAAGCATCGTTATATTTTCTTTCTCTAACGATAGGACTTCTAGGACGCAACCGAATAATATGATTTTTAGCGGTTGGTATCAATCGAACTTGATCAAACAAACCTAAGTGATTAACTCCTTTTCTTAATTCAACCTTGTCTCCTTTTTTTATAACTGAAATATATTCATTTGGTAATAAAGCCCCGTAGGAAACTGAATCTCCGTAAATCATATAACTACCTTTATTGTAGGAAAAATCAATATGATAAATATTATGCCCTCGATATACACCGATATTTATATCGTTTCCTGAAACAGCTAGTGAAAGAGCAAAAAATATAAACAATAAAAGATATCGATTCATGCTACGAAAATAGTACTTTTTTTAAGTGTTAATTGTCAATGTTGTCTGTCAATTGCAAAAGTACTTCTTTCGCTGCAGTAGCACTCGCACCTCCTTCTCCTAGAACTTTCAACAATTCAGTATAGTCCGCCTTCATTTTATCATGTTTTTCTGCTCTAGGTAAAATCAACTTTAACTCTTGTTCTATTTGCTTTGCATTGCACTCATTTTGAATCAACTCCTTAACTGCTTCTTTTTTAAGAATTAAATTGACTAAACTGATGTAATCAACTTTAATTAAGCGCTTTGCAATATGATACGAAATAGCAGAACCTTTATAACAAACCACCTCGGGAACTTCAAACAATGCCGTCTCCAAAGTCGCAGTTCCAGAAGTTACCAATGCCGCTGTGGCTATGGTGAGCAAGTCGTAAGTCTCTCCATAAATAATTTTAACATTTTCGGAACTTTCCAAAAATGGTGCATAAAAAGTATCAGGCAAGGCTGGCGCTCCTGCTATCACAAATTGATAATCATCAAATGCGGATAAACTATCTAACATAATTGGAAGTAAAGTATTAATCTCTTGCTTCCTACTTCCGGGTAAAAGCGCAATTACAGGACGCTCATCCAAACTGTGTTTAGCATACAAATCAACTTTTTCAGCCTTCGATTTAAAAGATTCTATGGCATCCAAAAGCGGATGTCCTACGTAAGTAACCTCCATGTCAAACTTGGCATAAAATTCTTTTTCAAAAGGCAGAATAACCATCATTTTATCGACTACCTTTTTGATTTTGTGGACACGGTTTTGTTTCCAAGCCCAAACTTGCGGAGAAATGTAATAAATCACCGGAATATCATGTGCTTTTGCCCATTTTGCAATTCTTAAATTAAATCCAGGATAATCAACCAAAACCAAAGCATCTGGCTTATATTCTTCAATGTCTTTCTTGCAAAACTTAATGTTCCCTAAAATGGTTCTCAGATTTGCTACCACTTCAATGAAGCCCATAAAAGCAAGATCTGCAATATGTTTAACTGGTTTTCCAGCCACTGCAGACATGTGATCTCCACCCCAAAAACGGAAGTCAATATCATTATCTTCGCGTCGTATTTCCTTCATTAAATTGGAAGCATGAAGATCTCCCGAAGCTTCTCCTGCTATGATGTATAGTTTTTTCACAATAAAATTAATAAAGCAACAATTACCGTTAAAACAATCGTTACAGCAACTAAACCAGTCGTAAACCGATCCCATCGCCATTGAAAATTGGTAAAATAAAACAACAAAAGATTAGGTATAATAGGAAAAATAAGCAAGGAATTTCGATTAGAAGAGCTTGACGCCATAAAACTAAACACTTCATTTATGGTCCTTTCTCCATGTTTCCATTGCCAAAAAACAATAAAGCCGATGATTGGCAAAACAACTCCAAATATGAGACCTACCGCACGATGATCTAACTTATTTCCTAATTTATTAATCACTCCCATTTTATTTTTATTCTGTTTAATTTTTTAAAACTCCCACTCCGCTATTTCGCTGATCGTATGGTAAGCCGTCATATCAAATTGTGTAGGCACAACACTTACAAAACCATTATCCAGCGCCCAGATATCGGTATCTTCACGCCAATCATCACGATTAAACTCACCTTTCAACCAATAATAAGGTTTTCCAAATTGATCATGTCGTTTATCAAAACTGTCGTTCCAATACGCCTTTGCTTGTCGACAAACTTTAATTCCTTGAATCTCCTCCGTCTTTAGTTGCGGAATATTGACATTCAAACAAATGCTTTTAGGAAAATCACCACCTAATGCGCGTTTCACAACTTCCTTTACCGCCCATTGCGAACCTGTAAAGTCTGCATCTGTATCAAAATCTAAAAGCGAAAACCCGATTGAAGGAATGTCCTCCATCGCACCTTCCACCGCTGCCGACATTGTTCCAGAATACAACACATTTGAAGCACTATTTTCACCATGATTAATTCCAGAAACCAACAAATCAGGTTTGCCTTTTATAACCTCAGCAATAGCAAGTTTCACGCAATCAACCGGCGTTCCCGTGCAGGTAAAAGCATTATACTCTTCATACAAAGGCGAAGGATTCAATCGCAAAACATCATTTACCGTTATCGCGTGTCCCATCCCTGACTGAGGTTTATCTGGCGCAACAATCACGATATCACCAAAAGGCTCTACCGCTTCAATTAAACTCTTCAAACCTTTCGCTTGAATACCATCATCGTTAGTAACCAAAATCAACGGACGTTTTTTCGACATTTCTTTCATTTTTGATGAGTTGCGAAAATAAACATATCTTTTGTGAATGTGTGTTTTGTAGAAAGGAATTTCAGTTTATCTAATTCATTTTTTGGCCACCAATTCCGCCTACAACCTAAAGTTTATTCCTTCTTTTTGGCAGTCAATGCAATTTGTGGGAGCTTCACAAGGTCGCTCCACAAATTCACTTGCCTTGCAAAACAAAAAGAAGTTCACAAAGCTACCGGTTTTCGTCGGGGTGGAAATCGAAGCTTCGTGTTGGAATATTAAGCGTAGAATTAAACGTTTATTATACGTATAATTATTCGGGTAGGAAGTGGGTTAAATATTTTACTTTTTTTATAATCAATTGAAAAGACCTGTTGTAGTTGAGGTTTTGTGTTGAAATTAATGTTATATTTGGTGGGGAAATATATAGGTGATATATGCGTAATTGCGTATAGCCAATTGTTGGGGCTAATGTAAAAAAAGACAAATGGAATATATAATGAACAACTACGAATGGATATTTAGTGGAATTGGAGTAGCCTTAATTGGTTGGATAATTATTGCATTTACCAAGAGCAAGAATAAAAAGACCAACAAAACAAATCAAACAAATAACAATGTAATTACCATAAACAATGGAAATACAAGTCACTCGGAATCGACACAACATTCAAAGTCAAAAGACTTACAACGTAAAGAAGACTACCGCATATTGTTTATAGACGACAATCACACGGATTTCAAAATGGTTTCAATTCTAAAGAAAGCAGGTTGGACAAATACCAAAGCTATTAAAGACCTCACTGACCTTGACGACATAAAAGCAAGAGAAGCTTCAATAATCTTTGTTGATATAAATGGTGTAGGAACACAAATGTTTGAAGATCAGGGCTTAGGCCTCGCAGCAGCTTTAAAGAACAAGTATCCAAAGAAAACTATAATTCTATACTCCGCTGAACCCACAGGAGACCGATTTGACAAAAAACTAAAGAAAGTTGATGACTCTCTCCCAAAAAATGCTGAGCCGTATGAGTTTATCAGTCTCATTGAACAATACAGCAATATTTCATAAAATGAAACACCTCCAAGTTTTAAGTTCTTCGGGAGAATTAATCGTAGATAATTTAACTGATAATTGCAGGAGTTGCCTAGCAAACTGTGATTTTGAAGGTAGACAAATCACTGATTGTCCTGAATATGGGGGAACACGTAGACAAGGGATAAAGTCAACTAGTAAGTGTCAAACTTTTTTTTGCTGCGACAAAACGAAGACAACCAAACTTTTCAAAGGTAAAATAGAATCTTTATGCTACTCCTACCCTGACATACGCCTTCCTATCGAACAAATAAAAGCGGAAGAACAAAAAAAGGTTAATCGACTAGTGCATAATTTGACTTCAATAAACGCACATAATATTCAAGAAATCTACGACTTAGTCCCACAAGATGTATTAGCTCAAAATTGGAAAAGTCAACTAAAATATATCAAAGAAGAAATTACTAAAGACCCTGATAAAGCAGCTTTGATGTTCCTTAGAATAGCAAAGCATAATACACATATGAAATCTGAGTTTTCAATTTATAAAAAGATTGAAAAGGATGAGCAATCTCAACTTGAAAAGAGACAGCACAAATTAAGAAATGTGTTGCTAAATACTTTACATACCTTTTTTTCTGATTTCTCAAAAAGAGATGTCTATGTTGAAGTTACTGACTTCTTTTTTCAATTAAGATTTGACTATGAAACGATTCAAGTTGCTTTTTATCACTTACTCGAAAATGCAGCTAAATATACCTTTCCAAAGTCCAAGGTTACGGTCTCCGCAAATGAAAATGGAGAGTTTGTCAGCTTGATATTTGAAATGACTAGCGCATATGTTTCGCCTGAAGAAAAAGAAGAAATAATGAAAGAAGGCGTTTCGGGTATTATGGCTCGCAAGATGAATGCAAATGGAGATGGAATTGGTATGTGGCGTATCAATCAAATGATGGAAATTAATGATGGGAAATTCCATGCCGATTTCGGACCAATAAAAACAAGTAAAATGGGTTTTGACTTTGCAGATAACAGATTCGAATTAAAATTTAAAAAACACTAGCCACAATCGAGTAGACGGGTGACGACTTAAAAGTCGCCACTGCGCCTCTCACACCACCGTACGTACGGGTCTCGTATACGGCGGTTCGTACCTTGAAGGGTTAAGCGATAAATGACCGCCGAAGGCAGTAGCGGAGCTAACTTCCAACATTGCTACATAACCACGCTTCTTCAGCCTTGAAATAGTGATTGTTGTCAATAAAATAGGACTTTGTGCGACTGCCCATCCTCCCATTATTCATTCTTGTTTATTTTTATTTGTATTCATGATTCACTTCGTTTAATTCGGGTTAGTCTAAATGCGTATGCATGGTCTTGGTCAACTCCCAATCGAATACAAAGCTAGAAACTACCGATTTAAACAATACAAAACCAAGTTATGTAAAACCTGTCCTGTTCGCAGTGAGTGTACCACTTCAAAAGTAAACGGAAAAGTTATTCAGCGCTCTGAATTTACTCAAAACATACTGAACAACGCCAAACGTGTGGCTGAAAACATTGAACTATACAAACAACGGCAAGCATTGGTTGAACATCCTTATGGAACCATAAAAAGACAGTGGGGATTTGATCACATCATGACCAAAAAAGGACTTCAAAAAGCAGAAGCAGATTTTGGTTTAATTGCATTGGCTTACAACTTAAAAAGAGTGCTGAATCTGGGAGTTACAGCCAAGGAAATAGTCAAATATGTGCTAAATCGGCTCAAAAAGCGGTTCTTTTTACCCAAAACCGCTCTAAAAGTGCTAAAGTTTCATTTTTACAAATCATTAGCTTTGGGGTTGAAAACGCTGTAAATCATCGAAATTTTCTTATTTTTATAGGATGAATTGGTGGTTATGAGACAGACTGCCGTTATCAACAATAATAACACGACAAAACAATGAAAAAATTAATCTTAACAACCATCATTTTGACCCTTATAACAATTCAAGGGTATGGACAAAAACAGTGCGACATCAAGACTCATTATGAAGACTTCATTTCGATTCAGAAATCCATTTACAATGAAAAAGCTTATTTGACAAAGGGAGTTATTGAAACGCAGAAGAAAAGTTGTTTTTCAGATTTAGTGAATAATAACCCTATGTTCATCGATTACTTACTGACAAACTTTTCATCAAATGCAAACTACCAAAACCTCTTAGACTTACCCGACAGTATAGCAATTAGAAACAGGTATTTCAATGACCTTAAAAAGGACAGTTTATTTAATTCTGTTATGACGGATTTAGTTAATAAGACAATTGACAAGACGACACCCAAAGACAGAATTTCTATGGATAAATTGCTAAATGTGGCTGTGAAATACTTTTCAATAATGAGACTTACTGACGAAGGACATTATGTTGGTAAAGTTTGTGTTGGCTTAAACGACATTAAGAAGACAGAAAGTGAAAGGAAACCATTTATTGAAGCTTTTTCATTTTCATCAATTTTTAAACATTACCAAAGTGAAGAGTATAGTATGTATGATGAATTTGTAAAGGCAATAAAAGAACTGTATAAAGTAAATCTCGGAATAGACAAAGACGAAAAATTATTACGAGCTCAGGGAGCGATGTTTCTACTAATGAGAAATAATGAAAACCTGAAAAAGATGTTGAAAAATGAATACGAAAAACAAAAAGACCATTTACCTTTCGTACTGACAGACAATTAATTACTGTTGCTAACAGGCGTTTGGCTCAATGGCGGGTGAAGTGGTAAATCGAAGGTCTGTGCTTCTAAGAAACTTTGTGCTAAATGGACAGGATAGTGCTTCTAATCCGCTACTGCACATACACGCAAAACGTTAGTGGCAATCAGATGAAGACTCAAATACTATGAGAGCAACTTTAATAATATTGACGTTTATCATAAACCAAACGATATTTGGACAATTTGGATTTACTGAAGACAAAGACGGATATGTAAATATTAGATATTAGAAGCTCATCCAAGAACATTATCGACACTTTGGCAAGCGGACAAATACTTTATTGTTTTGAGCTAGAAGGAGAATGGTTTCCTATTGACTATGATTTAAGCAGACAAAATAAAAGTGGTTATGTTCATAAGTCACGTGTAAGAATTATTGAAGATTTTGACAGTTTTCAGGCTAGTGAAATAACAGACACTTCAATAACTTTTAAAACTGAGGCTTTTACACTCAGAATTACAAAAGTTGCGTTCAATCCAAAAGTAAACAACTTAGAATATCACAAGGCAAATCCTTCAGAAAATGTAGCAATTTACTTGGAAAGAATTAATGATGAAGAGATTTGGGGTACAGATGGAGAGATTCCAAAAATGCAATATGGGAAATTCATTCTGCAGATAGGTAGCGATATGGTAAACTTGCCAACAGACAATCTATTTGAACCGAATCTTGATTTTACATCTGTTTACATTGATAAAAAAAAACAATATTATTTATGTTTCTGCATTAAATAGTGACGGAGCCGGTGGTTATGCAGTTTTGTGGATAATTGAGAATGGGGAGTTTAAACAAAGAATTACAACACTACCGTTTTGATTAAGAAACAGCCACTAACATAGCCTTTGTCGTCAGCCTGTAAAAAACTTCGATTTTACATTAACGTAAATCTAAATGTTTGTATCTTCGATAAAACATCAGCATATTCTTTTCTAAAAACAACAATCGTCAAAAAGTCCGAAAACAAAATCTTAACATTCGAGTTTCGCACAATATGATCACAACTTTTGCCATTTTGACAGTCCAAACCCACTGGCACAAAGATTGACTAATGAGGATTGTCAACAAAAAATTAAAAAACAATGAAAAAAGGTCATATTAATGTAGAAACGGAAAATATATTTCCGATCATTAAGAAGTTTTTATACTCAGATCACGAAATTTTCTTGCGTGAGTTGGTTTCCAACGCTGTAGATGCTTCACAAAAACTTAAGGTTTTATCTAAAAGTGGAGAATACAACAAAGAGGTTGGAGATTTAAAAGTGGAAATTCTTTTAGATAAAGACGCTAAAACGCTTACGGTTAGAGATTACGGAATCGGGATGACTGCCGAAGAAATTGATAAATATATCAATCAAATCGCTTTTTCTGGGGCCGAAGAATTCGTTCAAAAATATAAAGATTCAGATAGCAAAGAATCAATCATTGGACACTTTGGTTTAGGGTTCTACTCTGCTTTTATGGTGGCTGAAAAAGTTGAAATCATTTCTCTTGGTCGTCACGATGATGCTACACCTGTTAAATGGGTAAGTAACGGAACGACGGAATATACAATTGAGGAAACAGAAAAGGAAAAACGCGGAACTGACATCATTCTTCACATCAATGAAGAGTCGGCTGAGTTTTTAGAAGAAGCTAGAATCAGTGGGATTTTAAATAAATACTGTAAGTTCTTACCAATTCCTGTGATTTTCGGAACGAGAACAGAAAAAATTGACGATCCAAAAGGTGAGAAAGACGAAGAAGGAAATGTTAAGCAAATTGACAATGTTGTTCCAGATCAAATCAACAATCCTTCTCCAGCATGGACAAAAATGCCAGCGGATTTAAAGAAAGAAGACTATTCATCTTTCTACAGAGAATTGTATCCAATGACCTTTGAAGATCCATTGTTTCATATTCACTTAAACGTAGATTATCCATTTAATCTTACCGGAATTTTATATTTCCCTAAGATTAAAGAAAACGTAGAAATTCAAAAGAATAAAATTCAATTGTACTCTAATCAAGTCTTTATTACAGACAATGTAGAGGAAATTGTACCTGAATTTTTGACACTTTTACACGGAGTGATTGATTCGCCAGATATTCCATTGAATGTTTCTCGTTCTTACCTACAAAGTGACAGTAATGTAAAGAAAATTAGTTCTCACATTACGAAAAAAGTAGCGGACAAATTGAAGCAAATGTTCAATAAGGACCGTGAAGACTTTGAAGCAAAATGGCCAGATTTAAAGATCTTCTCTGAATACGGAATGTTATCAGACGATAAATTCGCAGACAAAGCAAAAGCTTTCCATTTAGTAGAAACTACAGACGGAAAATTCTTTACTGCTGAGGAATTTAAAGAAGAAGTTAAAGCTACGCAAACAGACAAAGACGACAAAACGATTTTCTTGTACACAAGTAACAAAGAAGAGCAATTTAGTTTTGTGAAAGCAGCAAACGACAGAGGTTATAAAGTTTTAGAGCTAAAAAGTCCATTAACTGCACACTGGATTCAGAAAATGGAAACTTCATTAGAAAATGTAAGTTTTGCGCGTGTTGATGCGGACACTTTGGATAAATTAATCAACAAAGAAGAAGATATTCCATCGAAATTAAGCGAAAAAGAACAAGAAGAATTAAAGCCAGTTTTTGAAGGAATTGTTGATAAAGACAAATTCAAAATTCAGTTCGAAAGCATGTCTGAAAGTGAATCTCCAATTGTGGTAACACAGCCTGAGTTCATTAGAAGAATGCAAGAACAGCAGCAAATGGGAGGCGCAGGATTTATGGGTGCTTTTCCAGAAACATATAATATGATTGTAAACAGTAATCATCCGAAAATTTCAGCTATTTTAGCGGCAAAAGGTGATGAACAATCGGAAAAAGCGAAACAATTAACCGATTTAGCAATGCTTTCTCAAGGCATGTTAAAAGGTGAAGCGCTTACCAACTTCGTGAATAGAAGTATTGAATTAGTATAAATTACAAAGGAGCGAGTTCCAATCATTGCGATGAAACTCGCTCTTTTTTTTTTAGTGTTATGACAGGATATTTTAAGTGGATTGGAGCAGGATTAGGTTTTTACCTGACTGGATTTCGTTTTTTTGGTGCATTTTTCGGTTTTTTAATCGGTACGTTTATCGATAATTTCTCGCGAGCTGCAACTTACCTCAACGAAAGGCAGGGTCAAGGCAGACAACAGAACTTCAGATCTTCGCAAGACATTTTTGATTTTTATCAACGTCAGACTCAACGTTATGATTTCCCAACAATGCTTTTGGCTTTATCTGCAGCAGTTATGAAAGCAGATGACAAAGTAATGAAATCAGAATTGGAATATGTTAAGGCATTTTTGCAGCAACAATTCGGCAATCAATTTACCACGAATCATTTAAAAACGCTAAAGACATTTATTGATCAACCTCAAGCGCTACCACTTCAAGAGATATGTAGCGATGTCAGAGCAAGAACACGTCCAGAAGTACGTGTTCAATTGTTGCATTATCTTTTTGGGATTGCAAAAGCAGACGGCTCTGTTTCTCAAGTTGAAATGTCTGTTTTACAGCAATTGGCCAGCATGATGGGTATTCCAAACATGGACTTTACGAGCGTTCAAAACATGTTCCACAGAGACACAGAAAGTGATTATAAAGTTTTGGGAACAAGTAAAGATGCCACAGATGCTGAAGTCAAAAAAGCATATCGAAAAATGGCCATTCGTTATCACCCAGATAAAGTAGCACAAATGGGCGAAGAATATCAGAAAGGAGCAAAAGAGAAGTTCCAGAGAATTCAAGAAGCTTATGAAAGCGTAAAAAAAGAGCGTGGAATGAGCTAGTGGTTTTGGTTTAAATTCGATTGATCAAAACAACTAATGCTCATCTGGGAGTATACTTGTAAATATTTATGAACCAATAAGTATTATCCCGCATTATTCATGCATTTAATTTTGAATCTATTTTAGGCACAAGCCCTAAAGGAATATATGCATATTTCACGGGGCTTGTAACGACAAATAGGTCAAAATTAAATCAAAATCTTGCAAAATTATTAGTACCCAAATTTGGGGTTCTTAAAAATTGAATGAAACACAATCAAATACAAGAATATTACTGGTTTATAAATTTAAAGATTAAGATTGGTGAATAAAGCGGGTTATATTTAATCGCTATTATCAGCTAACAAAATACACGCTTGTACGTATTGTATAAAATGAATTTCGTTAGGAAAAACGGCTATTCAATTTGGAAAACCACATATTTTACTATTTTTGTGTTTAAATTCTATAATTTATTGAATACATGCTACTTAAAAAGCCATTTAGAATTATTGTTTGCGTTCTTATTCTAACCCAATTGATAGAAAATGCTAACCATTTAAAAGCTCAGCCAATTGTTACCAATCCTTTATCTGGAAGTTATTTTCAACCCAAATTTGGTATAAATGCTGCCACTTTCT
This sequence comes from Brumimicrobium salinarum, assembly GCF_002844555.1. Classification (GTDB taxonomy): domain Bacteria; phylum Bacteroidota; class Bacteroidia; order Flavobacteriales_D; family Crocinitomicaceae; genus Brumimicrobium; species Brumimicrobium salinarum. The sequence goes on along the minus strand of NZ_PJNI01000015.1, from coordinate 18,956 downwards.
TTAATCATGAAGATTTTTTACTTGACTTTGGAATCGGATTAGAAGAATTGGGTTATGATTTTAGTGCCACATTTAATGGAAGTTTTCGTCCTTATTACAAAACTGTTTTTATTGAACAATCTCAAAATTTATATTGGCAAATTGAGGAAAAAGTAGTTCAATTTTCTTTAGACTTAGAAAAGCGATTTTATTTCTTAGAGTTTATGAATAGAAATAAGTTTGGACTTTATGCGCACTTAAAAGTTGGTTTCTTTTATGGAACATATAAAGGTTTGAGTGAAAACAGAAATCAACATTTTGGAATTACACCAAGTGGAGGTCTTTCATGGCAGTTTGCCTCTAACGCTAGAATTTCTGCAGGATATCTTTATTTTAATCAAAATCCTTATGCCAATCCTCATACTTTCAATTTAAAATTAAGTCTTTATTTCGGTAGTGAAGACACGCAATAAATAAAAGCTCATTAAAATGAATCGATTTACACAAATTCCATTAATCCTATTTTTAATACTCATCGCATCATGTTCAAAAACAAAAAATGACATTTGTGATGCAAGTCAAATTTGTTATACGCAAAAGCCAGATGAATTGTATGTTAAGATAGCACTCACCAATACTCCCACTTCTGAACCAGTGGAGGTTAAACTTTACATAGGCAACTTGGACGATGGTGAATTATACGATAATTACTATTCTGCAAACAATAATGAGTATCATTTAATGCCTGTTGACGAAAGATATACCGCTACAGCCAAATACGTGAAAGATGGAGATACAATTATTGTTATCGATAGTGATAAGTTAGCGGCGATTTCATACAAAAATTGCGATGAAACATGTTACGATTACGACGATGAAATCATTCTCAACTTACAATTAGAAAAGTAAAATTTAGTTGCTTATTCTTCTATTACAAGAATAAGATCTTTCTCAAACGGATTAATTAACTCATGAAGTTGGTGAACAAATTCTTTCGCTCCGTATTTCGCTAAAAAAGGAATCATATTTTCATAACGCTCTTGCAATCCGTGTTCTGGAAACAAACGTTTATAAATACTTTCAATTTGTTTCATAGCATCCTCGTTTTTCTTCTTTGAATGACGAATTAGCTTTTCTTCAATGCTTGAAATTTGCTTTTCTATTTTAGTAGATTCGCTTTTAGCATATTGCTCTAAATTTTTATCTGTAAAAACGACAACCGCTTCAAGAACACGTTGTAGATCTTTCATTTTTTGATCTAATTCTGAAAAATCTAATTCAACTTCAGCATTTTCCAAGACATATTCCTTTTTGATTTCATGAATAGATCGAAAGACATCTGTAAACGCTAAATCTAGTTTATTAATCTTTTTATTGGTGCCCTTATCAAACCATTGCAAAGAGTTACGTACCTTTAAAAGTGGAAATGGAACGCTCGTTTGATCGAACATACCTTTAAATTGAAGCCAATAAGCCATCTCTCCTCCTCCAATATAACAGAGGTTCGGTAGAATATATTCTTGATACAAAGGTCTTAGAATCACATTCGGAGAAAATCGTTCTGGATGTTCTTTTAATTCTTGTAATAATTCGCTTTTGCTGAGTGTTTTTGTTCCAATTTCAAAATCATTTTCATTTATAGGAATGATGCGTTCCCTAAACTGATCTTTAATATAAAATAAATTAATAGGTCTTGCCATGGCTTGCCCATGAAACCCATCTTCTTCGAGCTGTTTTGTTGTTTTCGTAACTTCTTTTTCTGAAAATTGAGTTTCAATTTCTTTTTGAAGTATGGGTGCAAAAGATTGCTTAAGTCGCGCATCATCGGCGTCAAGTATTATTAATCCATACTGACCCAATAAATGCATTAAAAATGAAGAATTTGCTTGACTTAAATTTTCTTCGGTATAAAACTGATCTAAAAAATTCACAAAATCTGGATTATTTGTGAACTTCTCTTTGAGTTCGCCTTTAAATTGATCAATATTCTTTAAACTAAATCTTCCTACTGGTCCTTTTTGCTCTGTATTCCAAGATATTTTATCATTAAACAGATGAACATGATTGATTTCTTCAAAATCATGATCTTCAGTCCCCATCCAAAAAACGGGCACAAAATGATTTTCTGGATATTTAATAGATAACTCTTCTACCAACCGAATGGTATCCATGATTTTATAAATTAAATATAACGGCCCTCCGTATAAATTTAATTGATGTCCAGCGGTTACGGTAAATGTATTCTCCTTTTTTAACAATTCTACATGCTGCGCTACTGGCTCAATTGATAAATAATTGGTCATCTGCTCTTTCACCACATCGTAAAGTAAAGCACGTTGGTCACTTGAATACTGATTTTGTTTAAGCGCTATTTGATTTCCAAAAGTTTCAAGATTAAAAGGAGATTGGATATATTTTGATAAACCTTCTTGATGATCATTAATTTGATTGGCTAATTCACTAAAAAAAGTGGTGCTTCTTCGGTTAATCGTAATTGTTTTCATAAAATTTAATCGCTTTGCTCTTTGAATGATTACAAAGATAGAAGGATAATGTTTGAAAATAAAAAATATAGATAAATCTAAATTTTAGGAATACAAGAATGAATTTCTATCCGTGAAAATGATAATGGGTTAATTCTTTAACTTTCAGAATGTAAAGAACAATTTGTTCATGCATAGCATTACACGTTTACGTTGATTATTTCCACCTTGGTTTCTGTATTTATTATAATATTAAGTCAATCCACATTCTTTATGTTATTAAATAAATATGTTTTTTTTAAGTTTCCGACGAATGTAAAGGATAGAGATGTTATGAACAGAAAAAGCAATCTTTAATTAGAATTCATCATTCGATTTGTAAAATGCAAGCTTTAATCAAAGTATGAAGCCGTTATAGTTTATAATTATAGTTGAAATATGTATCTTTGCTGCAAAAATTGAATATTATGAAAGGAATTATAAGAACAAACAAAGGAGATATGCACGTTGATTTTTATGACAATGATGCTCCAAAAACTGTAGAGAACTTTGTAAAACTATCAAAAGATGGATTTTACGATGGATTAAAATGGCACCGTGTCCTTCCAGATTTTGTAATTCAAGGAGGTTGTCCAAACGGCACCGGAACAGGAGGTCCAGGGTATAGCATCGATTGCGAGTTAGATGGTGAAAAACAATATCATGAAAGAGGGGTTTTATCGATGGCACATGCCGGTAGAAACACTGGTGGTTCTCAGTTTTTTGTTTGTCACAGTAGAAATAATACGGCACATTTAGATGGAAACCACACTTGTTTTGGAAAAGTTACTGAAGGATTAGACGTAATTGACAAAATAAAAGTGGGAGACACTATTGATAAAATTGAGATTTTAGATTAAGTACATTTCCAGAATAAATATTACTACGGTAAAATTTTAGGCTGTATAACAAGCAGTTCATATTTGTTAATATTCACATTAAAAAATCAGCTAGGTTAAACGTGTGAAATTACAATTGAATATGACATTTGTATAAAAAAGTAGATAAATGATTGTCGCAAAGTCAAACATTTATCTACTTCAACCCATCGTATAATTACCTGATAAATAAAACGATAATTCATTGAGATATTCATCTTTTATATTAGTTTTATCCTAAAATTAATTAAAACTATTTATTTATGAGTGAAAATTTAGATGTTCAAAAAACCAACAATGGTATGGCTACTGCAGCTCTAGTGTTGGGAATCGTATCAATTGTATTCAGTTTTTTCTGGTTTATTGGTTTAATCTGCGGTATTCTTGGCGTAGTATTAGGCATAATTTCGAAAAATAAAATAAAAACAGATCCTAATATGGGCGGATCAGGTGCCGCTACAGCTGGTTTAATTACAGGAATAATTGGTATAATCATTTCGGTAATCGTTATCATAATCGGAATCTTATTTGTCGGTGCTATAGTTGAAGCAGGCGATGAAGGATTTGAAGAAGTACTTCGAGAATTAGAGAAATATGAAGAGTTAAATTAATTCGATTAACTAAATGAACAGATTAACGCGTTTGATCTGTTCATTTTTATTTTAGTGATATCATCCTTCCATCTATTACAATTTGATATAAGCTTGCACTGTGTTTAGCATATTATATTTTAAAATCTATTTGCATTTTGTCTGGAATGGATGATTAATTATATATCTCCTAAACCGCTTCTCTCACTAGCAACAATTTACAGCATAAATAGAAACGTTTTTTTAACATAAACAGGGTGAAAATGCTTTTTTTAAACAAAAAATTACGCCCTTCGATAAGTAAAACGGTACGTTGGAAAATTAAGAAGCACCAGTCACGAAGTTAGCCCCGAATGATCAATAAGTATTCACTACATTTGAAAAGGTCTTATGAAACAAATACGAAAATTAAAATATTAAAAATATACTGTTCCCTAAATCAAAGGTGTTAAAAACACAAGGTGCTTACGCCTTACTTCCGAAAGTAAAAGTAAGAATATTTTTATAGTATAGTTTAGCGTGGAAAGATTGACTTTTAGTCAGTCTTTTCGCTTTTTATATAAAACACATTACTACTGAAATTGTTTAAATTGATTTTCGATGTTGTACAAACATTACAATAATGGCTTACGAAAAAATAATATGCTTTAACTCCGAATACATTTCTTGAGACATGCATCTGAAAGTTTATAAAATTCAAATCATAATTATTTTTGTGATTCCCTTCGACTATAACAGTAACATTTTTATAGATTTCTCCATCCCAAAATCTTTGATTTTTGGGATGACGAGAAATCTTTATATATATCTTTTGAATTTCATTTTTTACAATAAAAGTCTTACAGATTGAAGATTTTAACTTAAAGGTTAACGATCAAGCAAGATATCCATTAAAATTCTTAGTGGTAAGAAGGCGGAGAATCAATTATATTTAAAGAATATCAATAGAATAATCAATCTTATCAATCCATTTTTTTGCTCCTTGCAAGCCTCCAGTATGGATAAAGAGTATTTTATCTGTTGATTTAATCTTGCCCGATTTATAGTCACTTACCATTGCGAATAAAGCTTTTGAAGTATATATTGGATCTAATTTCAATTTTGTAGCCTGAAACACATAGTTGATAAAATCAATTAGCTCTTCATTTACTTTTGCATATCCTCCAAAATGATATGCATTAACCTCAAATAATGATAACATATACTCTTCGACTGATGCCTTATTTTGTAAAACCATCATGAGTAATTCTTTAACATTTTGCCTCATAAAATTGCCTTTTAAAGCAGAAACTACATGCACTTTGGTTTTTTCAGGAGCGCTCAACAAAACGCCTGCTGCAGTTGTCCCCGTTCCTCCGGCTAAGTATACATGATCATAAACAATAGTTGCTTCGTTGAGGATATGTTGACAACCAATAACCCCAAAATAATTCTTTCCTCCTTCTGGAATTATAAAATAAGATGAATAAAGGTTTGCCAATTCTTTCTGATAATCTAACTCATCTTTTCGTTTGTATTCGCTTCGTGAGATAAAAATGAGCTTCATACCATAACGATTACAAGCGCGCAATGTTGGGTTACTTTCAACATTAAGTTCATCACCACGAACGATACCAACAGCAGATAAATCTGCATCGGCAGCGGCTTTTGCAGTTGCAATTAAGTGATTAGAAAAAGGTCCGCCAAAGGTTAACACCCCTGATTTCCCTAATTGTTTAGCCTTTTCAAGACTGTACTCCAATTTTCTCCATTTATTGCCGGATATAATCGGGTCGATTAAATCATCGCGTTTTACATCAAATGAAAAAAGTTCACCTCCCTGAATTGGAAGATGAACTTTTTGTATAATTGAATTAGACGTGTTCAAAGTATTTCGTTAAGACATCTAAAAATATGCTGTAGTGTATTTAATTCGTCCATAAATCAATGGTACTTAAAACTACTGCTGTTCCATTTCACCCTGCTGCTTTTGCAGTTGTTCTTGCAATTGTTTCATTTGCTCTTCAGTAAACTGTTGTTGTTGTTGCTGACGAGGCTGAACCAATGAACCAGGTTCTCCTGATTTTATTACTTCAATTTCAAATGTAAGGGTTTCATAAGGTTGTATCCCTTGATTCCCTTGTTCTCCATAAGCCAAATCATAAGGCAATACTAATTTATAACGACCTCCTTCACGCATTTGTGGAATAGCCAATTGCCACCCTTTCACAACACCATTTAATGAAAATGAAGGTGCAGGTTGATTACTTTGAGCTGCTCCCATGTAACTATTTTCAATAACTTCACCATTTGAATTAGAAAGTATATAGTGTGCTTGAACATCAGCACCTTCCTCAACTTTCTTTCCTTTCCCCTCCTCTATGGTGGTTAAAATATAACCTGATGGATCAACAAAGGTGTTTGGTTTATTTTTAGCGTTTTCAATCACCTTTCTACCTTGGGCTTTAACTTTAGCAAAACGTTCATCTTGACTTAAAACTCTTGAATAAATAATTATAGCTGCGTAAGGTTGAATTACATAAGTTGGTGAGTTTGGTGCACGTAATCCCTCTTCACCGAATGCGTATTCGTAAGAAGAATAAATAGTGTAACTACCGCCAACTTCCATAAATTCAGCTGCTTTCTTCCACACTTCAGGAAATACGATATCATCTGCGTTTACAACTTGAGAATTTTGTGCCTCTGGAAGGCTTGGGTCTTGATAAGTTGATATAATTGTATCTCCTTTAATATTAGTTAAAGTATAAACCACATCATACTCCATTGATAAATCAATTGGCGTTCCATTTCCAGCTTCATTTTCAATTAAGATATACTCATCATCTTTAACGTCATCTGCGTGTTTTTTGGCCATATCCATCATGAATTCTTCTCCAACAAATTTATTCAGGTCGTTATTGAAATTCATGATCATTGTTTGTCTTTCTTCAAGTTCAATTAAGGTATCTGTTTTATCAAGCGCCATTGCAAATCCCATTTTTGCTACCTCTGGATTAATTTCGTCCATAGCTTCCTTTGAAGTTAAAGAGTTTCGCATCATTTCACCAAAAACAGACCCGTAACAATTTGAAACCTCACCCATACTGTGTTTACTAGTATCAATTCCAGCAGGATTAGATAATGCTGTTTCTAAAATTTCGCGACATTCAATAGATTTTAAACTTTCATCAGTAAGTAATGTATAAAATCCAGCTTCAAGTTCAGATTTATCAAGCTGTTCATAAATTTCCTCTGGAATATTATATAAATTAGCTCCCATATCTGCTCCTAAAGCATAAGAAATACGGTGCTTAAAGTTATCTAAATCAATTTCTGAAATGTTTTTAGGCGATGATTCACATGCTGCAAAAAGCGCTAATAGGGGGATAAAAAATATTTTTTTCATATAAATAAAATGTATTTAAAAATTTAAGTTTGCAATGTAAAAAGTAATATTGAAATAATACAATATATAGGCATTATTCTCCAAATAATGAATTCACGAAAGCTTGTTTATTGAAGGCCTGTAAATCTTTCATTTGTTCACCAACACCGATATATTTCACTGGAATTTTCATTTGGTCAGAAATACCTATCACCACACCACCTTTAGCTGTTCCATCTAATTTAGTTATGGCTAATGCATTGATTTCTGTAGCTGCAGAAAATTGTTTTGCTTGTTCAAAAGCATTCTGACCTGTTGATCCGTCGAGAACAAGTAAAATTTCATGAGGTGCGCCAGGAACAACTTTTTCCATAACACGTTTTATTTTAGTTAACTCGTTCATCAAATTAACCTTGTTGTGCAAACGACCAGCCGTATCAATAATTACAACATCGGCATTTTTAGATTTGGCTACCTGCAATGTTTCATAAGCAACCGAAGCGGGATCTGCCTGCATTCCTTGCTCAACGATAGGTACTCCAACACGTTCCGACCAAATAATTAACTGATCTACTGCAGCTGCTCGGAAAGTATCAGCGGCACCTAGGTAAACCTGCTTACCCATTTCCTTAAATTGATAGGCTAATTTACCGATAGTAGTTGTTTTACCAACTCCATTTACCCCAACTACCATAATCACATGTGGATTCCCATTTTCATGCGTAGGAATATCATATTCGATGTCGCTGGTATTGTTCTCTTCTAATAAACCCGCAATTTCATCTCTCAAAACCGTTTGTAATTCTGAGGTGTTTACGTATTTATTCTTAGCAACACGTTCTTCAATTCGTTCTATAATTTTCAAGGTAGTTTGAACCCCCACATCCGAAGTAATGAGAACCTCTTCGAGTTCATCTAAAACATCATCATCAACCTTTGAATTCCCAACAACAGTTCGGGTTAATTTTGATAAAAAGCTTTCTTTTGTCTTTTCAAGACCCTCATCTAGCTTTTTCTTTTTGTCTTTTGAAAACAGTCCAAATAATGCCATATAATTATAAAATAGAAAAGCTTCCTACATAATGTAAGAAGCTAAATAATAAATATTAATTTTTCGAACGCGAAAATTATTTCGTTTTGGCGAACCAATCTTTCACTTCGTCATTAAGAACCATTTCCTCACGGAATGAGTAAGATCCTTTTTCGTTTTTCACCATCTTAATTACTTTCGTGTGGGCTTTACCACCTCCAGTCTGTATCGATGCTACTGATTTCTTTGCCATGTTCTAATTATTTAATTTCTTTGTGAATTGTCATTTTGTTAAGAATAGGGTTGAATTTTTTCAACTCCAAACGCTCTGGCGTATTCTTTCTATTCTTCGTACTGATATATCTAGAAGTTCCTGGTTTACCAGACTCTTTATGTTCAGTACACTCTAAAATTACTTGTACTCTATTTCCTTTCTTTGCCATCTTAAAAATTATTTTTAGTCATTAACTAGGGATAAACCTTCGACTACTTTAAAAAACCTTTTGCTCGTGCTTCTTTAACACATGCAGTAATACCATTCTTGTTAATAGTACGCAATGCAGACGTTGAAACGCGCAATGTTATAAACTCTTTCTCCTCTGGAAGGTAGAACTTTTTCTTCACTAAATTAGGGTAAAACTTACGTTTTGATTTAATATTTGAGTGAGAAACATTATTCCCAACCATTACTCTTTTCCCTGTTAATTGACAAACTCGTGACATAATTAAATATAGTTATATGCTAAATACAAAAGCGGCTGCAAAGAAAATAATATTTCCCCTATTAGCCAAAAAAAAAACCGCTTTTTTTATTTATTTCTTTAAAAAAAACAATTTCTTCGTTAATGAGGCGCAAATATAAAGGAATTCTAGAAATAAATACAACTTTTCAGGTGTTTTTTAACTTACTTCTTTTAATCACTTAATCTACACACACTTATAGGCAAGGCAACATTCTATCATTATGTTTATGGATAAAATTTTATTAGCATAATTAGTAACTAGCCATAGGTTATTAATGTTTTACTTCGATCATAACAAAAATCTTATGCGTAAATTTGATTGATTTAAGATTCTGGTTTGCACTTAATTCCCAAATTGAATAACATCATAATGAATCTCAGTCCCCTGAACAATATCTAATGTATCAAAGTTTTGGATGCTCAAATCTTTAAAGCTACGCTTAACAAGGCCAACACCTTTTGCATAAACTTCATACTTCATGCGATAGTCAACTAAAGAAAAGAAATCCTCATAAGAAATTTTAGATGTTGACTCGAATTCTAAATTGTCAAACCTCCGTTCTTTATCGACATCTTCAATGTGCACAATGTTTTGTGGTAGTATATTAAAAGCATTTACATCCCATTGCCTATCTTTCTTTACTGCAAAAGTCAAACGAATTTTTCTTTGATTTTCTTCAACCACTTCTCCCCTCCCTTCATCAATAATCCTAGTCCAAACACGTTTTTCTAATAATGAGTCATTAATTGGATGATACTTAGATTGAATATATTTTCTGGCTTGCCTTCCAGAATTATCTATGATTATTTCACCGATCTCTGTTCTTAGTTTATAGCGAAGTGTATCGTGTTGCGGACTTAAGTTAACATCGTGAAAAACTTCCATTACGTTATATATTACGAAATGTCCCTCTTGCATCGGGAAATAATCATAGCCAAAGTCTACTTTTTCTTTTGATTTACACGATGCAAACAAAATAATGGTAAACAATATCCAAAAGCTTCTATTCATACTCCAATCATTGATTTGGATTAACTCCGCGTGATTTTAAGTCTTGCAAATGTTCCTCAAGCTTTTTTCCTTCTAAGCTTTCTCCTTTGTAATAATATTTTCTACCTAATTCCTTTCCACTTTCATCATAGGTTTTCCACCAGCCATGTTTTGTTCTGTTTTTCCACCTTTCCTTTATCATGATTTTACCATTCGGGTGATATTTTTCTATGACTCCGTCACGAACACCGTTTTTATATTGTCCTTTCTCCTTTTTTACACCATCTGGAAAGTACGACATGTAAGGACCATTCAAACGACCATTTTTATAATTTGCTTCTCGTAAAACTATTTTGGTTTTCGTATCTGTCACTTCTGGACCATAAAAAGTTATTCGTTTACCATTTAGTTTATCATTGCGATAAGTTTCAGTATAGCTATAATGTCCCGTAGGTAAAAAATGCGTCCAAACACTGTCTTTTTTCTTGTCCCTATAAATTCCATGCGCTATCAACTCTTCATTCTCATGATAAAAGAAAGCTTCTGTTCGATTACTCCCTTTATCATGAATCATAATAGTTCTAACACTGTTCGATGGATAATAATAAACAAATTTACCGATGGGTTCATCATCTTTAAATTGACCCTTATACCTTACAACAGATGAATTCTCATAAAACTTAACCCATTCACCTTGTTTCCTACCTTGACTATCTATTTGATTTCTCTGGGCATTGATATTAAAGGAGGTAAAAGAAAAGCTAAGAATTAAAATAATATAAAAGGGTTTAAAATTATACATAGAATATGTTTTTTTAAATAGTTCAATCATACGTTATAGTTGTTTTAAAAGAAAAGTCAAAAAGCATTCCATCATTGATTAAAAGAAGCAATTCCTATTTTTTATAACGCAATTACCAATTAAAAATTACATTATTTAAGAAATGTAACTCACATTTACTATTCTTATTTGTTAAAGCTCTTTCTCTATTAAGTAATTGTTTCTTGATGAAGAATTTCTTCCGATTAATTCTGCAATAAAGCCAGCTAAAAAGAATTGACTTCCAATAATCATAGCAGTTAATGCAATGTAAAACTCTGTTCGTTGTGCGATGAGTGGAGAAAGATGATCTGAAAAATAGCTTACAATTTTATCTATACCTAAGTATAGGGCAAAAGCAAATCCAATGATAAAAAGCAAAGTTCCTATTGCACCAAAAAAGTGCATCGGTTTTTTACCAAACTTTCCGATAAAAACAACAGAAAGTAAATCAAGCGGGCCATTCATAAAGCGATTCAACCCAAATTTGGTTTTTCCGAATTTCCGAGCTTGATGCTGCACAACCTTCTCACCAATTTGGTTAAATCCTGAATATTTTGCCAATGCTGGAATATAACGGTGCATATCCCCATAAATTTCGATGCTTTTTACAACAACTTGCCGATAAGCTTTTAAACCACAATTAAAATCGTGTAGATATATCCCAGTAAGTTTTCTGGCTGTCCAATTATATAATTTCGTAGGAATAGTTTTTGAAAGTGGATCATATCGCTTTTTCTTCCAGCCAGAAACCATATCAAGGTCTTCTTCTTTAATCATTCTTACCATTTCTGGTATTTCCTCCGGTGAATCCTGCAAGTCAGCGTCCATTGTAATAACGTATGTTCCTACTACAGCTTCAAACCCCTTTTGGAGCGCTGCACTTTTGCCATAGTTTCGTTGGAATTTAATTCCTCTAACAAAAGGATCTGCTATTTTAAGATCTTCAATTACTTTCCATGAATGATCCTTACTTCCATCATCAACAAAAATAATTTCATAAGTAAAGTTATTTTCATTCATTACTGATTGAATCCATTTATGCAATTCAGGCAAAGATTCTTCCTCATCGAAAAGAGGAACTACAATTGATATTTCAATATTTTCTGACATACAAAAACAAATATAGAAATTTCTTCTTTTAAATTACCCACAGGACTTATTCGTCTTATAATTATTTTGATTTAAAATAAAGTGTCATTTTCCGCAATCTGAATTGTAAAAATTAACTGGCTTTAACCATAAACTTATAAATACTTTAGTTTTAAAGTCATGTGGTATGCCACAGGTCATGCTTATTTTTTTTAAAACAGCTTTGAAAAATAGTATTTTGTCATTAATAAAACATGTTATTTTCACGAAATTACATTATATTGCATGCGTACATTTCAATTTTAAGCAACTTTCGATTCACATGTTAAAATCTTTCATTCTTTCATTTTTTGGTTTATTTATATTATTTATTAATACCGCACTGGGACAGGTGAGAGAATCAAAATCAGCGATAAAAAATGAAGTAATGGTTCGTATGCTGGATGATAAAAACCCAACCTACATTTTAAAATCTATACCACAACATTTTAACGTTAAAATTGATAGGGTGCTTTCTCCACAGTCAGATATTTGGCTTTTAAAATTTGATACAAATCAAGTTAACCTTGAAACGGTTATTGCGGAAATCAAAAAGTGAGGCAGGTACTTTATGTTCAACCCAATCGTGAAATTGAATTAAGAGCTGCACCAAATGACCCCTTATATAGTAGTCAGTGGCAACATGAAAATATTGATTCAGAACTAGCTTGGGAGATCACAACTGGAGGACAAACACCTAGCGGTCATGATATTGTTGTCGCTTTGATTGAAAGTGCTGACATAATCAACCATGATGATTTAAAAGATAATAGGTGGATAAATACAGCTGAAATTCCAAATAACGGCATTGATGACGATGGAAATGGTTATATAGATGATTACAATGGTTGGAATGTTTCAACACAATCAGATGACATTGGAGCTGGGAGCCATGGTACTAGTTGCGCTGGAATGATTGGCGCAAAAGGCAATAATAATCAAGGTGTTTCTGGCATCAATTGGGACATTAAAATTATGGATATTGCTGGATACGCAAACCCATACACTGAAGCCAATATCATAGAGGCTTACAATTATGCGCTTAGCGCAAGAGAACTTTGGAATCAAACCAATGGAGCACGCGGTGCTTTTGTAGTTGCAACAAGTGCATCTTGGGGTTCTGACGGCAGTGATCCCAATGATTTTCCTATTTGGTGTAGCTATTATGATGACCTAGGAATGGCTGGAATTTTAAATGTTGGTGCGACAACAAATCAGGATCAAGATGTAGATATTTGGGGTGATGTTCCTACAGGGTGTGCGAGTGATTACATGATAGGCGTTACCGCATCTAATCAGTTTGATGTTATTGATTTTGCTGGATATGGTAATCAAACAATAAATGTTGCTGCTCCTGGATCGGGAATATATACCACAGCTTCCAACAATGGATACACCTCAACAAGCGGAACCTCTTTTGCATGTCCTTTGACAGCGGGACTGATTGGATTGATGTATAGTATTCCCTGTTCTGATCTAGAATCAATGGCTATATCGAATCCACAATCAACTGCTGATATTGTTAGAAACGCACTTTATGATGGTGTGGATCAAAACAATCACTTAATAGCACGGACCATTTCAGGAGGAAGAATTAATGCGAAAAACTCACTAGATTTACTTATGGCAGATGTATGTAATTCTTGTTCTATTCCGAGTAACATCACTACAAATGTAATTAATGAAAATGATGCACATATTACATTTGACATTGAACCTATAACAGACAGCGTAAAATTAAGTATTCAAGTTGCTGGCTCCGGTAATTGGAATGAATACATGATCACAGGAAATTCTTTTACTATTCCGAGTTTGTTAAGCTGTACGAACTATGAGTATTATCTCACAGCTTATTGTCAGAATGAAATAAGTACGCAATCCATAACAAAAGCATTCACTACATCGGGATGTGGAAACTGTATTGATCTGAATTATTGTAATGCATTAGCGGTTAATCCAGCTACATCCTTATTATTAACAAAACCTGCAAGTATTTCAGGTAACTATGCTTTTACACCTACAAGCAATTTTGGAGGAGATATAGAAAATGGTTATAATTATGGTGAGTTAATCTTGGTTGATGATGGAACGGCAAATTCTAACGAAGGGTGTGCCCCATTAATAAATGCTCTTGATATAAATGGAAATATCGCTGTTGTGTATCGCGGTTCATGCAACTTTACAGACAAAGTTTTAAACGCGCAAAATGCAGGAGCCTTGGCAGTCATCGTTATTAATAATGTCTCAACAGCCCCAATTGAAATGGGTGGGACAAATAACAGTATCATTATTCCTGCAGTCATGATTTCACAAAGTGATGGTACAATTCTAATGAATGCTATAAATAATGGTGACAACCCTGAAGTTATTTTAGGCAAGCAAAGTGAATGGAATGAATCATTTGAGATAAACGGACAACAGTTTACAACAGGAAATAATAACGGATATTACTTTAATGATTTTACAATTCAGCTTAGTCGAAATACAACTAATAGTTTTACGCTTACACCAGGATTTGAAGGTCAACCTTTGGAAGTTTATTACAAAATTTGGCTTGATGAAAATCAAGATGGTGTGTTTGATAACACTGAGATCATTTACGATCAGGTAACACCAGCAACAAGTAGTATTACTGATCTTTTTACTGTTCCACCTACTGCGCAACTTGGGAAAACGAGAATGAGAATACAAATGTCGTTTCAAGGTTATAATACGCTTGATTTACCCGATGTATGTGGTAGTTTCAATTCAGGAGAAATAGAAGACTATTGCGTGAACATTACATCAGGAAATATTTGCGGTATGTCTGTTACATCAAGTGTTAACAACCCAACTTGTCAAGGTGTGAACGATGGTTCAATAGCATTAAATGTTACAGGAGTAAATGGACCTTACACCTATACATGGAATAATGGTAGTACAACAGCAAATATTAATAATTTATCTGCTGACAACCTTTTTGTAAATATTTCTGACCAAAACACCTGTGATACAACTATCTATTTTGAACTTAATTTTGAAAAGGAATTAACACTTAGTGAAACAATAGTACCTCCTTCATGTCCTAATTTAGCCGACGGTTCGATTGATGTACATGCTTCGGGAAGTTCAAACTTCACCTATCAATGGGTAAATGGGCCTTCAAACAATCTTTGGAATAATATAGGGATGGGAACGTATGATATTATTGTAACCGATTTTGAAGGATGCTCAATCACCAAAAACTATTCACTTCAAAATTCTCAAAATCCAAATCCAACATTAATTGCCGATTTTGATCATGATAATCAAGACTTAAACGTAAACTTTATTAATAATTCTATTAATGGATCATCCTATATTTGGAATTTTGGTGATGGCAATTCGAGTACGCAGATTAACCCCTCACATACCTATCCCCAAGAAGGTACATATGAAGTTTGTTTAAAAGTACAGTCATCATGTGATACAGTAAATCTTTGTAAAGCTATAGAAGTTTTTGAGCAAGAAGCTGCGCTTTCAAACAACTCGAAAAATACAACAATCAAAATATACCCTAACCCTGCAAGTGAACAGATAATTATTAACAAAGGGGCAAGTCAGGCAGAAAAAGCATTTATTTACAACACTATAGGGGCTTTAATTGAAGTGTATGATTTGAGAGATGTAAATACAAGTCTTGATTTGAATCAATTAAACTCAGGCATCTATTTTATTCAAATAAGAAATAATAAAGGTGATTCAATTCTTATCGATAAAATTCGAATAAATCATCAATAAAAAATAAAAAGAGGAAAAAATGCTGAACACTTTTTCCTCTTTTTTTTAAACCATGCTAAAACTATAAAACCAGATTATCCACTATGAATAAATAACCTGCTACAAATATACTATAAAATTATTTAGTACAACAACATATTTATCTTATTTTCTTCTTTAATTAAATCTAAACAAAAGTACAAGAGCACAAATACGCCAGAGAGATTACTTAATACAATATCTCTAAGTAAATAAAGATGTTATGAGATGCTCTTCTGTCCTATTTTAAATTTTTTAAGTCTTTTACTTGTCTTTGACCTCAGTAAACTCTATTTTTGGCCAATAATTAACAAGAGAAATTCCGCAAAAAATGAGCGTACTAGTAAATAAAGATTCAAAAGTAATCGTACAAGGATTCACAGGAAGTGAAGGAACATTCCACGCAGGTCAAATGATTGAGTTTGGCACAAATGTAGTTGGAGGTGTAACACCTGGAAAAGGTGGACAAACTCACCTTGACAAACCGGTATTTAATACGGTTCAAGATGCAGTAGATAAAGTTGAAGCAAATGTTTCAATAATATTTGTTCCACCAGCATTTGCAGCAGACGCTATAATGGAGGCTGCTAACGCAGGAATAAAAGTTATTATTTGTATTACAGAAGGAATTCCTGTTAATGATATGATCAAAGCAAAAGAGTATATTGCTGCTTATGATTGTACCTTAATTGGACCCAACTGTCCTGGAGTTATTACAGCAGGTGAAGCAAAAGTAGGGATCATGCCTGGTTTCGTTTTTGAAAAAGGATCTGTCGGAATCGTTTCTAAATCAGGTACTTTAACTTATGAAGCAGCAGATCAGGTTGTAAAAGCTGGATTAGGTATTACAACTGCTATAGGAATTGGTGGAGATCCAATTATTGGAACCACTACCAAGGAAGCTGTAGAGTTATTAATGAACGATCCTGACACAAAAGGAATCGTAATGATTGGTGAAATTGGAGGTAATCTTGAAGCAAAAGCGGCAAAATGGATTAAAGAAAATGGTACTAAACCTGTGGTTGGATTTATTGCTGGAGAAACAGCACCAGCAGGAAGAACAATGGGACACGCAGGTGCTATTGTAGGTGGAGCTGATGATACTGCTCAGGCCAAGAAAAAGATTCTAAGAGAAAGTGGCGTTCACGTAGTTGATTCCCCAGCTAAAATTGGTGAGAAAATGGCTGAATTGTTATCGTAATAACCATAGATAAGATTAAAGATAAGGGAGCCCAAAAGGTTCCCTTTTTTGATTAAAAAAAATCAAACATTAAATTGAATGACCTTCAAAAACTCCTACTACTTTAAATTATTTGTATGGTAAATTTAATACAACTCAATTACAATTCAATACATAAAGTTTTTTAGATTCTTCTCCGCTATTTTAAACAAAACTATTATTATATTACTGGGCTACCAAGCTAGGTTGTTAATCCTAGTTTTAAGGTTATGTTTTTTCAATAATTACAGCCGAGAACTATATCAATTAATTTTATCTAGTGTTACACTTTATCAAAAAAAGGAAGAAGAGATTCCTCAGTTGTTAAAATATTAGATTTTAACAACTATCGGAATGACAGCTCATAAGGAGGTCTTCGGGGTAAAATTTGCTCAAGCAAAGCTTGAGCAAATTTTACCCCGCCAAAGCCAACAAACACCTGTCATTCCGATGGAGTCCCGAGAACTCGGGGCGACGAGGAATCTCTTTTTAAATAATTACGACTTATCTTGGTAACCCAATTATATTCTTATATTTAAATCAATTACTAAAAATAAAATAATGAATTTAAAAGATAAAATTGTTTTAATAACAGGTGGCAATTCTGGTTTAGGAAAGGCAACTGCACAAATGTGTATGGAAAAAGGTGCTGAGGTAATCATTACCGGAAGAGACGATGCCAAAACAGAAGCTGTTGCTAAAAAATTAGGAGTAACTTCATTTAATTGTGACGTAACTAAAGATGAAGAAATTGATGAGTTATATGCTTTTATTCAAAAAGAATTTAACGGTTTAGATGTATTAGTAAACAATGCTGGAATTGGAATTAAAAAAGAATTAACGGAACTATCAAGAGCTGAATTAAAGAAAGTATATGATGTAAATGTATTTGGTGCCGCAATGGTTGCACAAGGTGCTGCAAAATTGTTTATTAAACAAAATAAAGGTGATATTATAAATGTTGCTTCAACGGCGTCAATCAAGGGGTATCCAACCGGATCAATATATGCATCTTCAAAATTTGCTTTAAGAGGTATGACCCAATGCTGGCAAGGAGAATTAAGAAAAAATAATATTAGAGTAATTCAAATAAATCCAAGTGAGGTTCCAACAGCTTTTGGAGATGAGCAAAACAGAGAAGAGCGTCCTTTAGAGGAGAATAAATTAACACCCTACGATATTGCCAAAACAATTGTAAACTCTTTAGAAATGGATAGAAGAGCATACATACCTGAAGTAACTGTACATGCTACAAATCCTTTTTAAACAAGTATTTAAAAGTCCTCAAAAAAAGAGATATTAAACTATCTCTTTTTTGTTGATCATTCTTCAGAAAAGAATTTTATAAAAAATGTAACTACGGCTGAATCGTTATTTCCGTTTCATACCCGCTAGAAACTGAACCTTGGCCAGTAATTGTAGTTACTCCACCATTCATATTTTCAAAATCACAATCAACATAATAAACTCCAGGAACTAAATTCAAAAATGTTACCCGGCCGTTACTATTTGTTATTAGGGATTTGGAATAAATCACATTATTAAAGTCGGCCTCATTATTATACAAATAAACTGTTTCATTATCTAATGGAGTACCATTGATATCTATTGCGTTAACAATAAGGTCTCCTGTTGTTTGTTCAATACTTTCTTTTTTACAACCAGAAGTAATAGAAATTATTAAAAACAATGTCAGGCTTAAAAAAATAGAAATGTTTCTCATCTTTATACATTTTTATACATTAGGATTAATACTGTTATCAAAATTAAAAGAAGTAACGTATTCAATATTTAGAGATTAAAAATACCAAATTATCTTATACGAACAAATACAAAACCTCCATAAACTAAAAAACCTCACACAAATAAATGTATGAGGTTTTAAAAAAGTGGCGTCGTCTTACTCTCCCAC
>NZ_PJNI01000014.1 GCF_002844555.1 Brumimicrobium salinarum | reverse complement strand
CCTGCGAAAGTAGCATCTGGAAGTGGGGTTACGGTTACGGTTTTAGTTTTTGAATCTGTACAACCATTTACGGTAATATTGTAAACCACTGAGTGTGTACCAACACCTGCAACAGATGGATCGAAGTTTAGCCCTGATATACCTGGTCCACTAAAAGTTCCACCTGAAACATCTGGAACTAGAGTTGCTGCGGCATCATTTAAACAATATTCATTATTTAACCCATTAAAATCAGGATCTGGTACTTCATTGATGGTAACAGTTTGGGAAGATGTACCTGAGCAACCGCCACTAGTAATTGAATAGGTAATTGTATTGGTCCCGATATTTGCATCGTCTGGATCAAAAACATTACCTGAAACACCATCACCAGAAAATGTTCCTCCAGAATTTACAGGAACGAGTGTTATTGGAGCGTCATCTTCACAATATTGAGCGTTTAAAGTTGTAAAAGTAGCATCGACACCTCCAGCGGTAACTTGAACACTTTGACTTGAAGTGTTTACACAGCCGTTTCCATCTGTTATAGAGTAAATAATGGTATGCGTTCCTACACCCGCAATTGAAGGATCAAAGGTTGTTCCTGAAGTACCTGGTCCAGAAAAGGTTCCTCCTGAAGTTGTTGGGACTAAATTTACAACACCTGCTGCTTCACAATATTGGCTAGCCAAAGAATTAAAAGAAGCATCAGGAAGAGGATTTACAGTGATTGGGATCTCCAAGGTATCTGTACAACCATTTGCGTTTGTCCCTACAACTTGATATGTTTTATTTGCTGTCGGTGTTAAGTTTTGTGTTGCTGCTGTACCTAAGCCGTCTGACCATTGATAATTATCAGCACCTGAAACTGTTATCGACGTGCTATTTCCTATACATAAATTTGTATTTCCTGTAAAGGTAAGGGTTGGACTAGGTTGAACGGTAACATTTATAATGTTTGATGTTGCACTACAACCTCCTCCTGGGGCTGTTGTTGTAACCGAGTAAGCTCCAGCGGTAGACACCGTAATTGATTGTGATGTCGCACCATTTGACCACAAATATTGTCCAGCTGCAGTAGAGGTTAACGTTACGCTTCCCGACCCACAAATTGTTGGTGAGCCACTTGCTGTAATTACGGGACTACTACTTGAACTCAACATAATAGAAACATAGTCACTTAATTCATTGACCACTGCAAGATCTAAGCTTGTGTTATTATCTAAAAATCCAGTAACAATAGCAACAGGATTTAGACCTGTTACGTATTTATTGTCTTTCGTAAGGTTTCCTGCATTGTCACCAACGTATAAAACCACATTTCCTGTAGAACCAGTAGAAATTCGATGCGCCACGGCGACATCAATAAAACCATCTCCGTTAAAATCTCCTGCGGTAACACTTACGGGATCGGCTTCAGTAGTTGGATAAACTTTATTAAAAGCTGGTAGAGGAGAAAACAATCCTGATCCACCATTAATTTTCACATTCAATTGATTCGTAGATTCACATGCAACAATAAGTTCAGGGGTACCATTGCTATTCAAATCAGCCATGATCAAACCGCTAGGTCCACTTCCAGTATTTACACTTTGAGCAGCTGTAAAAGTTGAAATTCCATCACTTTTAAAAGTTTGCACATTATTGGCTCCAAAAGCTGCAATTGCAAAATCATCGTCTCCATCATTATCTATATCTCCAACAGCAATATCTCTAGGTGTACTATTTGTAGATGACGTAATAGGCGTCAAAAACCCACCAGCCCCATTACCTGGCAATACACTTACTTGATCAGCTTCATTGAGCACAAACAAGTCTAAATTGTTATCGCTATTAAAATCTCCTTTTTTAATTTTTAGAGGGTTTGCATTGACATTAATTGTTGTAGGTGAAGAAAACACACCACCTGAATTTAAATAAACACTAGCTGTTCCATCGGTGTAATTAGAAACTATAATATCGTCTTGACCATCTCCATTAAAATCACCCACCGTCACTGAAGATGGATTTGCACCTGTTGTTAGGTTTAAAGAAAAAGAATAATCTCCTGCTCCGTTATTTAAGAATATAGACGCCGTATTGTCATTGAAATTCACATTCACAAAATCATTATTTCCATCTCCATCGAAATCTCCAATTGCAACATCACGTGGACTATTCCCTACTGGAATTGCTTTTCCGATATCAAAACTACCATCACCAAATCCGTAAAAAACAGGCATTTGCGCTCCTATACTTGAGGCGTTTGCAATATCTAAATAACCGTCACCATCAAAATCTGCAATAACCAAATCTTCGGGAGTTCCAAAAGATTGAATTACGTTTTGACTAGCAAAGCTACCTCCACCTGTTCCTTCCAGTATAGACATAGAATTGTCAAAAACGTTAATACAAACAATATCGTTATTTCCATCAGCATCAAGATCAGCAATTTGAACAGCGGTTGGTTTGGTTCCTACCGAATAATTTACAGCAGATGAAAATGTTCCCGATCCATTATTTAAAAGGACTGAAAGATTATTAGCATCTTCATTTACAACTACCAAATCTGTAGAACCATTTCCATTTAAGTCATCAGCAGCAATATCGGCTGAACCAAGACCAGTAGTAATAGTTGCCACGTTGGTAAAGTTACCACTTCCATCTCCTTTAAGGATAAAAGCATTTCCCAATGCAGAGTTGGAGGTTGCTAAATCTATATTTCCATCATTATCAAAATCAGCTGAAACAATGCCTGAAGGACTGGTACCTCCACCTAAACCAATAGAAGGTTGAGGCAATAAAGTTCCTACATTTCCGGGATCATTTAAAAAAATATTTAATTCATTACCATTTCCAATTACAGCAACATCAAGGTGGCTATCGTTATTAAAGTCTGCTATTTCTAATGAATTAGGACCAAAACCTGAAGTATAACTTACGGGTGTCTGAAAAGTTCCATCACCATTTCCAAATACAACGGAAACCTTGTTTGAAATAAAATTTATCAATACAACATCTAAATCACCATCACCATTTATATCTCCAGCTTCTACATCCATTACTCTTTCACCACTTGTTTGATTAATTGGCAAAGCATAAGAACGACCACTATTTCCTTCAATATAGATTAAACGTTGTAGAGATGGATTTGCTGAGGCTCCTGTCGTGTTTCCCATAACAACATCAAGAACACCATCATTATTGAAGTCCCCATAAGCAATACTTTTGGTACTTGATCCTCCTTCAAAAACATAATTATTGTCTGCTTGAAAACATGTAGTTTGAGTAATAGCAAATTGTGCCATTCCAAGGAACAGCACAATTATAATTTTAGATAAATCTCTCATAAGTTATTTTAACGTGTTTGTAATACGCAATTATTTTAATAAGGTTACATGTCCAACGAACTCTCTAGGCTCACTATTAATTCCGTCTGTAACTTTAATCTTCCAAACGTACGTCCCATCTTTAACGATTTTTTCTGAATCGGCTCCATAGGTTCCATCCCACCCTACTTGGTAGTCAAAAGATTCAAAAACAATCTCACCCCATCTGTTAAAGATCAATAATTGATATGAATCAACCTCAACTTTAGGTGGGAAAATGGGCTTAAAAGTCTGATTATAATCATCATAATCAGGAGTAAAAGTATTCGGAACATGGATAGCAAACTCTTCTTTAAATTCAATATCTTGACAAGTTTCACTAATACAACCATATTCAGATATTGCCTCTAGGCATACTTGAATTTCAGAAGGATCTAAAACATTATCAAAGATTACACTTGGATTAGTTTCATTTGTTCCTCCCTGATTTTCAAAAGTCCAATTATATGATTCTGCACCAACGGACAAGTTTGTAAAATCAACTAAATTATTCACAGTTGTTGGTGTATTAGGATTAAAGGTAAAGTTTGCAGTTGGGTATTCATCAATACATACATAATTAACAAAAGTAGTATCGCTTATACATCCAAAAGGTGACTCAACCTGAAGTGATACATCATAACAGAAAGCTGCATTAAAAGTATATTCAAGGTCTGTACAACCGGTAAATGTCTGACCATTTATTGTCCATAAACAATTTGCACCCACATCACTAGGATTCGTCAAGTTAGTAAAGTTAACAGTATGTGGAATACAACCCTCTAGGGAATCACCTTCAAATAGCACTTCAGGCAGTCCATGTAAATCAACAGTTACATCACCTGAGGCCTGATCTCCACATTGATCTGTTACTGTAGCTGTATATGAAGTCAATTCTGACGGAGAAACATTAATTGTATTGGTTGTTTCTCCATTTGACCAAACATAGTCGTATCCTGGTAAACCATCAAGACCTGTTGCTGATAAAGTTGCGGTTCCTTCAGGACAAATGGTTGTATCTTGAAGAACTTCAATATCAACCAATGGAATAACAGTAATGGTCATACTTTCAGTAGGCAATGTACATCCATTGTAATCAAATAATTGAACCGTATAAGTATCCGTATTTGTTGCAATAACTTCAAGTGTATCTGTTGTAGACCCTCCATTGCTCCATTGATAAGTATATGGTTGAATACCTCCAGTTGGGTTTGCAACAACCTGATAGTTGTATGCATAACATACAGTTGTATCATCTGTAATGGATAATGTTAAAGGGTCTGCTTCCCATACATTCGCGGTTCTTTCTGTAATACAACCAGCGGCATCACGTACAACTACATTATAATCGCCTGCACATAGATTTTGAAATGTATTATTGGGTTGGAATGTTGCACCGCCATCAACAGAATATTCTACAGCAGTAGGTGAAGTCAATGTAATCTCTCCATCACAATCACCATGGCAGTTAACATTATCAACGTCAATATTTGTAATTAAAACTGAATCCGGTTCATCAATGAATTGATCACCGCTGATAATACAACCTTTATCATCTTCTACTATAAAGTCATAAGTACCATCACATAAACCATTAACTTGATTATCATTTGGACCACCAACACCTTGAACCCAGTTATAAGTATAAGGAGTTGTACCACCTGAAACAGTTAAGTCAATTTCACCATCGCATGTATTTTTACACGTAGCGTCTGTACCCACTATATTATCAAATACTAATTCAGCAGGTTCATTTACTGTCTCAGTTCCTGTTATTTCACAACCATTACGATCTCTTACAACAATATCGTATGTTCCAGCGGCAATAAAATCATTTGCTGGAGAAGAACTAAAGTTCGCTCCGTTATCAAAAGAATATGTGTAAGCAGGGGTTCCACCATTTGGCGTAACTAGTATTTTACCCGTAGAATTTTGAAAACACAATAAGTCTGTCGGCACGGATGTAAATGTTAAAGGATCTGGATGTGTAAGGGTAATATCTTCCGTATCCGTACATCCATTTCCATCTATTACCTCAATAGTATGTGTTCCATCAGGCAAACCTGTTAGAATTGGACTCCCTTGAGGTGCGCCACCATTTACAGAATAAGATAAACCAAGGTTACCGCCAGTTACGGTTACTTCAACCTCTCCGTTGGCATCTCCATTACATAAAGGATCAGTTCCGGAAAGCATGGTAATAACTGGTGAGGCTTGGTCTGTTACAGTCTGTGTTCCAGTTGCAGGACAATTAAAATCATCATGAACTATGATATCATAAGTGCCTTCTGCTAATCCAGTAAAGTTATTGGTCGTGACAAAAGTTGCTCCATTATCAATACTGTAAGTATATCCTGGAGTTCCTCCATTTGCTGTAATGGAGATTTCACCATTTGGATCACTACAAGTTGACGGAGTTTCCGTTGATGTAAATGTAACTTGTGAAGGTTCATTCACTATTTGAGTTGAATTGATCACACAACCATTATCATCTTCAATTAAGACGTCATAAGTTCCATCACAAAGTGAACCTATGACACCGTTTGTGGTATAATTCACTCCATTATCAACACTATATTTATAGTCTATTGTACCGCCTGATGCTGTTATAGCTATTTCACCATCGCATGCATCAAAACACTCAGTATCTGTCACTGCATAAACAGCAGTTAGAGGTGCAGGCTCTGTAATTGTAGCCGTGTTTGAAACCTGACAATTGTTATCATCTTCAACAACAATATCGTATGTTCCAGCAGCTAAACTTACAAATGTATTTGGAGTTTGAAAAGTTACTCCGTTATCGTTACTGTATTCATAGCCTCCTGTTCCACCTGAAGCTACAACTTGAATTACTCCAGTATTATCACCATTACAAGACAAGTTAAATAAGTTTGTTGTGAAAGTAATTAATGGCGCCTCATCTACATTAAATGTTTTAGATTCGAAACAGAAATTATCATCCATGATCGTTATGGTGTAAGCACCAGCAGCCAGGCCGTTAAACACTGTACTGTTTTGGAAAGTAAATCCACCATCTATACTATATTGATAGTTTCCGGTACCTCCACTTGGATTGATTATTTCAATTTCTCCATCACTACCACCATTACATGAAGCATCAGTTATTGTAGCGTCAAAATCTAATTGATCAGGTTCTGTTAATGTAAAAGGAATCGTAAATACACAAAGTCCTCTATCGTAAATCGTTACAATATGACTTCCAGCTTGCAATCCGTTAAATGACGGAGCTGTTTGAGTTGTTCCGCTGTTATCAAGTTCATAAGTAATTGGTAGAGCTCCTGCATAATTAATTACCTCTACCTCACCGTCAGACCCTCCAAAACAAGAAACATTTTCCGTTCTTACTAGGTCACCGTCCATCTGAATATCATTAATCCCAAAGAATACTGAATCTTGACATCCTTCTCTATCTGTAACAACCACCTGATAAGCTCCTGCTACTCTATTTGTAAACAATCCACTTGCTTGATTTGGTGAACCATCTAAAGAATATTGAAATGGTGGATTTAAACCAGTAGCAATAAATTCAATTGCTCCATCATTGAAACCGCAATTCGAAGGCGTCATAGATAAAGTATCAATATCAATACCTGGAGGATTGTTTAGCACTTCAGTCGAAGTAAATTGACAACCATTTCTATCTTCAACTACTACATCATGTGATCCTGCGGGTAAACCTGTCAATATATTTCCGGATTGCAAGGCCCCTCCATTAACACTGTACGAATAAACAGGTGAACCTCCTGATGCGGTTACTTCAATTTGACCATCTGAACCGTCCTTACATGTCGGATCGGTATTAACAAAAGTAGCTGACAAAGCACCTGGTTCCACAAGGTTAACGGTAGCGTTTGACACACAACCTCCACCATCTCTAACAACGACATTGATAACGCCAGCACATAATCCAGTTAAATTCGGGCTACCTCCAAAAGAGAGTCCGTTATCACTTGAGAACTCATACGGAGTCGTTCCACCAGAAACGGTAATATCAATTTCACCATCACATTCACCAGCACATGAAGCAGGAGTGGCGTTACTTGTAAATGTAAGCGCATTTGGTTCAGTTAACGTAAAGGTTGTTGTTGCTGTACAACCATTACCATCTGTTATCTCTACCGAGTAAGAACCTGCTGTTAAACCTGTAAAAGTATTACTAGGTTGTGCGGGGCCACCATCTAAAGAATAGGAAATAGGTGTTGCTGCATCAGTAGTTCCAATAATAACCTCTCCATTATTACCCCCAAAACAACTTAAATTTGTTTGATCATCAACAAAAGCGGTTGGCACTGCAACTGCACCAACAGTTGCCTGAACATCTGCAGTACATAAATTATCATCTGTAACAGTTATAGTATATGTTCCTTGCGCAACATTAGTAAAGCTGCCAGATCCTTGCAATGGTCCTCCTGAAGAAAATTGATAAGGCGTTAGTCCGCCTGATGCAGAAACATCTATAGATCCTGTATTTGCACCACACGTTGCATCATTTACATTATCTAAAGTAATTGAAACGGGAGTAGGTTCTCCAACAGTAGTATTTAAAGTTAAGGTACATCCTTTAAAATCAATAATATCAACTTGATAACTTCCAGCTGTAAGACCTGAAAAATTTGTTCCTGCCTGCGGCGCTCCACCATTGAGACTATAAGTATACGGTGTATTACCACCAGTAACTCCTGTTACATCGATTTCTCCATTCGCATCACCAGAACATAAAGCGTCAAGAGGTGTTAATGCTCCAGTTAACACATCTGGTTCTGTAACAGTAACAGTAGCAACTGTGACACAACCAGTACCGTCGGTTACAGAAACATCATAAGTTCCAGCGCTAAGATTTGAAGCAGTTTGTGATGTTTGACCAATTGGGGTCCCACCTTGAGACCATTCATAAAAATAAGGCGCAGTTCCCCCTCCAGGTGTAGCTGTTGCAGAACCATCACCAGCTCCGTTACAAGTTAAAGGTGTTTCAGTCACCGTAACGGGTAAAGGAGGCCCTGGATCAATTGTAAATGTTCCTGTTAAATCACATCCACCCCCAGTATTTACTGTGTAATCATAATTACCGGGCGGTAAATTCGTGAAGTTACCTGAGGTATTATTATCATTAACTGGACCTGTTATATTATACGTAAAAGGAGGAGCTCCACCCGCCATTGAAATTGTGGCAGTACCTTCATCTGTTCCACCACATGCTTCTGTTGTGGTAACAACATTGGGAACACCTGGATTAATTACATTAATTGTAGCCCCATAATTATTTTGACCTGTAATTGGACAAGCATCATCCTCAACTAAAAAGTTCAAGGTTACTGTTCCGGAAGTGGTAATAGGTGTCCAACAAACAGAAACAGTTACTGGATTCACGCCAGATTCAGAAATTGTTGCACCAGGCAAAACTGAAGTAAGATTTGAAACTACTGTAAGCACATCGCCTGCATCAGGATCTGTAAAAACAACATCAAAACAACCTTCAAAACCTTGACATAAGGTAAGGCTACTCGGTCCGTTTTGAACAATACTTCCTGTTACATTGGTAACTCCACCGCCTGGGGTCGAAGACGGAGGTTGAGGAAGTTCATTCGAACAAGCTTCAACATAAGTTTGGTAATCATAATTAGTAATTGAAACAATATCTCCATTACTATTATATTCTGTCATTCGAATTACAAAAACATAAGCTCCAACCGTAGTTGGTAGAAAAGTAACTGTTCCTGAAACGGGATCTATAGTCACACCAGGAATTGGAGTACCACCATTAAAACCACCAGAATAAGGCACATTATTACCTGGAGAAGTTGTTGCACTTACTAAAGAATAAGCAATTGAGTCTCCATCTGGTTCAAACGCTCCTAAATTATAGGAAACAGGTTGGTCTCTACAAACATAAGGCTCTGGTTGAGCGGTAACCACAGGAGAATCATTACAATTATCAGTGGCTGTATTAATTTGGGTAGTTACATTAAATCTAGGTTGATTAACTAAGTTGTTTGTTGTGTTTCTACAACACAATTCATAACTAGCAGTCCATGTATCACAATCATCTAAAGTAACTATAGCTTCATAAACATATTCTTCATACCCTGGAACAGGCCCTCCATTACATGTTGTATTTCCTGCCTGTGCTGTACATACCTGCGAAACCTCAGTATGATTTTGATAATTTAAAACAGGATTAAAATTAGCTACTCCTCCACAGTTATTAGTTAATCTAATTCCACGATTACCAGTTCCAAGATTTGCCCCGCCACAATCTCTATATAATATCATTCTTACTAAATATTGACCTGGAGTTCCAGTGCACTCGAATTGAATATATCCACCTGCAACGTGAGTGGCGTTTGCGTCATTCACGTTAGCAAATAATCCTATAAGTAAAAGGGCAAGCGGAAGTAGTAATTTATGTAGTTTCATCATCATAGTAAATGTATTAAATAATCTAACCTGTTATATATACGTTTAAAAAACTAAAAGGGTTGCTCTAAAATAAAGATGATTATGTTAATTTTAGAAGCACCTCTGATGTAAAAATACTTTTTTTTATTCATATGAAGGCATAATTTTAGAAAAAAGCCCTAACCTCAACACCACCTGCATGAATTGTTTTACTATCTTCTGATTGCCTGCCATTGTATTGAATATTGATTTGTAGGTTTTTATTAAGGTTTCTTTGATAATTAATGTTCCATGTTAAGTTTTTCCCTTGTTTTAAAGATTCCAACATCTCATAAGAAAGGGCATTATTTGTGGCACCGTTAAAATCAATAATTACAATTTTAAAATCTCCCATTAAACTCCCTTTTTCGATTTGATTCCACTTAACACCTATTCCGAGGTCTCCAATTCTTGCTTTCTCACCCCCAAATTCGATTTTATTTTTCTTATCTTCATATCGACCATTTAAAGAAATTCTAAATGTTGTATTAGGCTGATAAATAAATTCTGGTTCAACTTTGTAATAATCTATGTCAAAATTTCTTCCAGTCGTATAGTCAGCTATGGATTGTTTTTGACCAATTTCAGTATTTAATTTAATAGTAAAAACTCGGAATATGTTCCACCGCATATTTACCGCATTAAAATTTAATTTCTTTGAATCATATCCATTTGCCAACAACGTTTTTGATGCAGTTTCTGAAATGGTATAATCGAGTCCAAAAACAGGATTTGTTCGGTTAAAAAACAAAGTGTTTCTAACGGTTGAATTAAAACTAACCAATGAAGAGTCAGTGATATTACGTGCGATTGGATTATAACTTTCGAGGCTTTGAGTTCCCATTTTTTTATTCATCTTAAACCGTGCCTGATTTGAGAGCCTTGAAAAAAATTTTAGAACTCCTTTTTTACTACTCCAAAGTCTTTCAGGTCGCCAAAACAATGTTTGATTAAACTCATTGGAATGTATTCTCACATATTCGTTACTAGGTGTAAAAACCCGTATATAATTTGCTTGATCTTGATATTGAGCAGTTTCAAATTCATTCAAATCCTTAACACCATCCCCGTTATAATCAATCCAGGTGTAAACACCTTGCCCTGCATTAACTTCTATATATAAAAACTCTTTTTTTAACTCCAACCCTGAACCAACTTCATAGAATGTGTTTGCAGTTAATGCGTTTCTCCACAAGTTGAGACGATAATCAACACGACCAACAAAGGTGTTCTCTGGAGCTTGATCAATCAGCGAATTATTCTTAATCTTTAAAGTTCTATAACTCACTAATGTCGATAATGTATGCTTATTACTTGTTATCCAGTTATAATCAGCACCTACGCTTCTTCCTACAGCTGCTAGTTTTAAATTTAAAGAATCGCTTTTCCGATCGTATCTTTCGCTGTAGAATAATTTAAATGAGTTTTTCAAACTATCAGAGTTTGCCAAATACACCTTCCAATCATACCATTGATATGAAATCGGATCTAAAAATTGATTATCTGTCACAAATTCATTCAATTCATGGTCATCCTCAAATCCAATTTTTATAGGTCCTAAACTTTGACTAACCTCAGAAAGATGTCTTAGATAAGTATTTTTATTTTCAGCATTGGCATTTAAGTAACTTGCATCAACATTTGCTTCAAATCCATTTTTTTCCAATCGCCTAGAAGTTTTGCGCGATTACCTTGATATTCCTCACCTAAGGTATAATTCTGTGCTTGAAGTTCTAGTCCTCCATAATCTCTATTTAATATTCCTCCTGAAAGATGAGCTAAAATTTCTTGACCTGTGTATTCCTTATTTCTCACATTCCAGTCTCGATCAAACTCGACTCCTCTATACCTCTCTATTTCATTAAAATTCCTAGTTCGATATTCTAAATCCAACCCTGTTGTAAGTTGCCAGTTTGACGCAGAATCTGCTCCTAAGTCAAACACACCCTCAATTTTAGTTTTATGAGCCAATCCTCTATCATCTTCACTGTCGTATCTTGAAAAAGTGTTCAAATCTGAGTTAGAAGTACTTATTTCAGAGAAGAAACGCCATTTATCGTTAAGTTTATAATCTATTCCTGCTGTAATTAAACTTGATTTTTTTGGTGTTACTATTAATCTTGAAGGTTGAAAGTTACCTTGTGGAACTCCACCAATAGGTGCTACCCATTTATACACCCTTCCAACTGCTGTAAAACGATCAAAAATATAATTACCATTCCCTTCTCCTACATTAGTAAAACTCGCTCTATAAATAGCGGAGTCTGGATGAACAGAATAAACTAATACAGAATCCTGTCCTAAACTATCAATAAGTTTATATGTAATTTGATTATCAACAAATCCAATACTATCAATGGAAGATGAACGCGCTAAAGAAAGTGTATCTCCAATATTAGCTAATAATTTTTTATCGTTGTTCGTTAATTGTTGCTGTAGAGATTGGTTTTTTGCATCTTGTTCTGTGTATAAATTAATCCAGAAAGATAAGCGTTCACTTTCATAATCAATCCCTCCTTGAAAAAGTGAACGTGCATAGTTTTGGTCGGTATATTGGAATTCAACAACTATTCTATCATCCTTTGTAATTTGATTTCTTGGGGTAAATGTTATTTCTGAAGTATTGTAATTTATAACATAATCAAATTCTTGCCCACGTTCTAACAACCTACCATCCAAAAACACTTTTTCAGTACCTGATAAAACGATGATAAATGGTTCATTTTCATTTCCTTTTAAGCGGTAAGGTCCTTGGTTACCTTCTAAGCCTTGAATTGTATTTCTTGCAAACTTACCTTTTGACAACGCACCAGCACCCTGTACATTCCACTTTGCATTATCATCGCCCCATGTATATTGCCCCAATAAACCTTGTGCCCGCTTATTGTAGTTCATGAAATAGCCTTTGGGACGTTTTAACCAAAAGTCACCAGCAATAACTTTATATTCTTCTCCAAATAATTGGATAAAAACTTGATCAAACTCCTGTAACTGATTTGTATTTCCATCCGGCTGTATTGGAAGGTTATCATCAGTAACCGTTGCAAGGATATTCATATTTTCAGCTATTTCTCCTGACAATTGTAGATTTAATGTCGAATTCACAGATAAATCTTGTGCATTTCCAAAACTAATTCCTCTTGAAATACTGCCTGACTTTTGAATTCCATCGTCTGAAAAAAAGTCATTATTACTTTTAGGTTGATTATAATAATATTCTCTTGGCTTTCCAATATCCTGATATATCAAGCTCGTATCAATTGATTGTATGGCTTGTTGAAAATTCATGTCAAAAACCCGATAGCGCAATTTAATGATACTATCACAGCTGTGTTTTAAATAGAACTTACGCGAATTTCCATCAAAGAAATAATTTTTATTATCAATTTTTTTCGAATTACAAAAAGCTGAAAAACTGGGTTGATAAATGGTTAAAGAGTCAATAATTATCGTGTCTTTGGAAACGGGAATAGTTTTCCATCTTAAATTAGAAACCTGACTCAGAAGCGGCAAGGTGACCACTGTAAGTAGTACAACAAGAATAGTATTCAATCTTAATAAAGGTCTCATCCCTCTAAGTAACGTTATTAACAAAGGTTTGGTGCACTGATAGAGCTATAAATTAATTACAACCAAAAACTTTTTCAACAGATGCACTAATTTTTGCTGCACTATATTTTTTTGATTCCTCAATCACTTCTTGAGGATTAAAATCGGGATCTTCAATAGCATTAATGATTTGATTAGATAAATCATTTACATTTTTAGAAATAAATAGCTTTCCAAACTCACCATGATTTAGAATCTCAACTGTACCTCCTTTATTACTTCCAACAATTCTGCAACCTGAAGCTAGTGCTTCGATTGTAACCATACCGAAGGTTTCAGACTCGGTAGCCATAACAAATACATCGATTGCAGAATAAAAAACCTCAACATCCTTTCTAAAAGATCGAAAAAACACCCTGTCCTCCAGGTCATTTGATCTGACAAAATCGCGCAATTGATGAAAGTATTCATCTGCTTCACCATGGGTTGACTCACCAAGCAAAACTAAGTTGTGTTTGATCTTATTTTTAATCTGATTGAATGCTTCTAATAACAGCAATTGCCCTTTTTGCGGGTCAAACCTACCAACCAACCCAATATATTCAACATCCGTAGCTAACTTTAGTTTCTTCTTTGCAATTGAAGGTGGTGGAGCATCATAATATCTATCCAAATCTAAACCTGATGGAATAACAACTGTTCGTTCGGGTGGAAATTTGGTAAGGGTGTGCACTTGTTTTTGAAGCCATGGCAAAGGACAAGACCAAAGATCATATTGTTTATATCGAATAGTATGTAATATGTCGCGTTTAGCCATTCCAATTTGCATTTCCATAAAGTAGGCTAGAAAGAACTTAGATCGACTAAAAGTCTTAGCTAATGCACAAACACTCATGTCTTTGGGGTCTCTGACTACAAGGTGAGAAATACCAAAGCTTTCTATTTTTCTTTTTAATGCTTGCGCCCGAAAAACATCATAATATTTTTTATGTGGGAGAACTGATATTGTTGGTATATTTACTTCGTGAGCCTCTGCTTCAATCTTGCTACCTTCTTGAACGAATAGAAAAACTTCATGACCGCGGTTTTTCATCCATTGAGCATTTCTCAATTGATTCATTTCTAAACCACCCCAACTTTTAGAAGGACAAAAATAACCTATGCGACATTTTTGATCAGTCATATAACGATATAAAAAGATGTCTCAAATAAATAATTACTAGAGACATCTTTATATTTTATTTTTTCAACCTATAAATAACATGATACTTAAATATGGATTGCTCTTTTCCCTGTTGCATCCATTGCAGCTTCTCTAACCGCCTCAGAATAGGTAGGATGTGGATGTGACATGCGTACTAGGTCTTCTGCAGAAGCTCTATACTCCATTGCAACAACGCCTTCCATGATTAGATCGGCTGCTCTTGCACCAATCATGTGAACACCTAAAATCTCATCGGTGTCTTTATTGGTTATGATTTTTACAAGGCCTTGAATATCACCAGAGGCTCTAGATCTACCCAATGCTTTCATTGGAAAAGATCCAACGTTATAAGATATTCCTTCATCCTTAATTTCTTGTTCTGTTTTTCCGACAGCTGCAACTTCAGGCCATGTGTACACAACACCAGGAATTAAATTATAATTAATATGTGGGATTTGACCAGCCAATTTTTCGGCCACAAACGTTCCTTCCTCTTCGGCTTTATGTGCTAACATTGCACCTTTGACAACATCACCAATTGCATAAATATTATCTGCCGAAGTTTGCAAATCCTCATTCACTTCAATTTGTCCTCGATCAGTGGTTTTGATTCCAACATTCTCAAGACCTAAACCATCTGTATATGGCTTTCTTCCAACAGCTACTAAACAATAATCGGCTTCAAAAGTGACTTCTTTATCCTTTTTATCCAATGCTGTAACCACTACACCTTTTCCAGTATTTTCAACCTTTTGAACTTTGTGTTTCATATTGAATTTCATTTTCAATTTTTTCAACACCTTGGTAAGTTCTTTCCCCATGGTTTTATCCATAGTGGGAATTATACTATCGGCAAACTCTACCACCTCTACTGCTGTTCCTAATCGTGCATATACGGAGCCCAACTCAAGTCCGATTACACCACCACCAATAACTATTAGTTTCTTAGGTATTTCTTTCAAAGATAAAGCTTCGGTAGAAGTAATAATACGTTCCTTATCCGGCTCCATACCTTTAAAGTAATTTGGTTTTGACCCTGTAGCAATGATTACTTTATCTGTTTTTACTTCTTTTTCTTGCCCCTTCTTATCAGTTACCTTAATGGTGTTTTTGTCAACAAAAGAACCTACTCCATGAAGTACATCAATTTTGTTTTTATCCATTAAAAAGTCAATACCTTTACAGGTTTGATCTACCACTTTATTTTTTCTTTCAACCATTTTAGAAAAGTCAGGTTTTAAGTTTTCAAGCTCAATACCATGCTCTTCAAATGAATGATTAGCATTATGAAAATGTTCACTACTATCTAATAAAGCTTTTGAAGGTATACACCCCACATTTAAGCAAGTTCCTCCTAAAGTATCGTATTTTTCAATAATAGCGGTTTTCATTCCCAGTTGCGCGCATCTAATAGCCGCAACATATCCACCTGGTCCTGAACCAATGACAGTAATGTCGTATTTACTCATAATAAATGTATATTAAATTTTTATAGAAATGTAAGTTTTATGCTTCTGTAGGTGGTGTACCAAAATTAATAGGAGGTACATCATTATTATTATCACTTATTTTCCCTGCATTTGCTTCGTACTTTTGAATATTATCATGCAAAGCATTTAATAATCGTTTTGCATTTTCAGGGGTCATAATAACCCTAGAATTAACTTTTCCTTTAGGAACACCTGGCATTATTTGCACAAAATCACATACAAATTCACTTTGCGAATGTGTTATTACCGCTAAGTTTGAGTAAACTCCATCAGCAACGTTTTCAGGTAATTCTATGTTAATTTTATTTTCCTTGTTATTGTTATCTTCCATAAGAATAAAGGTAATAAAAAAAGGCTATCAATATAAATTGATAGCCTATTATTTCAGTTTATAAGATGTTAATCAACTTTATCAGTTGATTCGCTATAAGTTTCAGTAGAATCTACCTCTATATTTTGAAATTTACGAACTCCAGTTCCGGCCGGAATCTTATGACCAACAATTACATTTTCTTTCAGTCCAAGTAAATGATCTACTTTACCTGAAATTGCAGCTTCATTCAGAACCTTTGTTGTTTCCTGGAAGGAAGCCGCAGAAATAAATGATTGTGTTTGAAGTGAAGAACGTGTGATCCCCTGAAGCATAGGCTTAGAAGTTGCTGCCACTGCATCACGTGCTTCAACTAACTTAGCATCTTCACGTTTTAATTGTGTGTTTTCATCTCTTAATCTTCTAGCAGAAACGATTTGACCAACACTTAAGTTTTTTGAATCGCCCGCATCGGTAATATACTTCTGACCAAAAATACGATCGTTTTCCTCCATAAAGTCGGCCTTGTGAATAGCTTGATTCTCTAAAAACTTAGTATCACCCGCATCATCAATTTCTACTTTAAGCATCATTTGACGAACGATAACCTCAAAGTGTTTATCATTAATCTTCACACCTTGTAAACGATACACCTCTTGAACTTCATTTACTAAGTATTCTTGAACCGCTGTTGGTCCTTGAATATTTAAGATATCTTTTGGAGTAATTGCTCCATCGGATAATGATTGTCCAGCACGAACGAAATCATTTTCTTGTACCAAGATATGTTTCGACAATGGAACAAGATATTTCTTCTTTTCTCCTGATTTTGCTTCAATAATCACCTCACGGTTACCACGCTTGATTTTACCATAGCTTGCAATTCCGTCTATCTCAGAAACTACAGCTGGATTCGATGGATTTCTAGCTTCGAAAAGCTCGGTAATACGTGGTAAACCACCAGTAATATCACCACCTTTACCTCCAACTCTAGGTATTTTAACCAAGCTGAATCCTTGATGTATTTCGTCACCTTCTTTAACAGAAACGTGAGCATTAACCGGTATTGGATAAGATTTTAAAACTTCACCTTTTTTATCTTTTATAATAATCGTAGGATTCTTTTTCTTATCTCTAGTTTCTGTAATTACCTTTTCGGTAAACCCAGTTTGCTCATCGACCTCCTCACGGTATGTGATTCCTTCAAGAACATTATCGAATTCAATAAACCCATTATATTCGGAAATAATAACCGCATTATATGGATCCCATTTACAAATCACATCGTTCTTTGTAATATCTGTATCTGATTTTACAAGCATTTCTGCACCATAAGGTACATTGGCTGTCATTGCAGCTAAGCCTGTTTTTTCGTCAATAATTTTTAATTCAGCAGAACGACCTACAACGATTTCCTTTTTGGTACCGTCTTTTTCCGTTTTGGTAATTGTTCTTAATTCATCAATCTCTAAACGACCAGT
Organism: Brumimicrobium salinarum; assembly: GCF_002844555.1. GTDB lineage: Bacteria > Bacteroidota > Bacteroidia > Flavobacteriales_D > Crocinitomicaceae > Brumimicrobium > Brumimicrobium salinarum. The sequence goes on along the minus strand of NZ_PJNI01000014.1, from coordinate 69,854 downwards.
TGCTTTTGCTTTCAAATCACTTTCATCAGCAATATTAGAAGCTGTACCCCCAACGTGGAAAGTACGTAATGTCAACTGTGTACCTGGCTCACCAATAGACTGAGCAGCAACCACACCAATTGAATCTCCTAATTGAGCCTCACGGTTCGTAGCTAAGTTTCGACCGTAACATTTAGCACAAACACCACGTCTTAACTCACAAGTAAGAACCGAACGGATTTCAACTTCGTCAATTCCTGCTTCATCAATCGACTTAGCAATGTCTTCTGTTATAAGTTCTCCGCCTTCAACCAACAAATTATCTTCATCATCGTATACATCATGTACAGCGCTTCGACCTACAATTCGATCATATAATGGTTCAACAACTTCATCATTCTTTTTCAATGGTGTTGCGATAATTCCTCTTAAGGTTCCACAATCTTTTTCATTAACTACAACATCTTGAGCTACGTCTACTAACCTTCTTGTTAAGTAACCAGCATCAGCAGTTTTAAGGGCCGTATCGGCAAGACCTTTACGTGCACCGTGTGTTGAGATAAAGTACTCTAAAATAGAAAGACCTTCCTTAAAGTTAGAGAGAATTGGATTTTCAATAATCTCTTGTGCTGAAGCTCCAGACTTTTGAGGTTTTGCCATAAGCCCCCTCATTCCAGACAACTGACGAATTTGCTCTTTCGAACCACGTGCTCCAGAATCAAACATCATGTAAATAGAGTTGAAACCTTGTTTATCAGATTTCAATTGATCCATTAACGTGTTTGTTAAACGTGAATTGGTACGTGTCCAAATGTCAATAATCTGATTGTATCTTTCATTATTAGTAATCAGCCCCATGTTGTAGTTATCCATAACCTCACCAACATTAGCGTTTGCTTTATCTACTAATATTTCTTTTTCTTTTGGAATGATAATATCATCCAAGTTGAATGATAAACCACCTCTAAAGGCCATATCATATCCTACAGATTTAATATCATCTAAGAATTGAACTGTTCTTGAAGTACCTGAAATCTTCAATACGACACCAATAATATCTCGAAGTGCTTTTTTGGTTAATACATCATTGATGTAACCAACCTCTTTAGGAACCATTTCATTAAATAAAACCCTTCCTACAGTTGTTTCGATAATTTTTTGTTCGAATCCACCTTCATCGTTAAGAATTTCAGTTTTAACCTTTATATGGGCGTGTAAATCTACACCACCTTCATTTAAAGCTATACGAACCTCTTCTGGAGAATAAAAAGTCATTCCTTCTCCAATCATCGTACGTTCCTCGTCTGATTTTCGACCTTTTGTCATATAGTATAATCCCAAAACCATATCCTGAGATGGTACAGCGATTGGCGCACCATTTGCAGGGTTCAAAATGTTATGAGAAGACAACATTAACAACTGTGCCTCAAGAATAGCAGCATTCCCCAAAGGTAAGTGAACCGCCATCTGGTCACCATCGAAATCGGCGTTAAAAGCGGTACATACAAGCGGGTGTAAACTAATTGCTTTCCCTTCTATCAATTTAGGTTGGAACGCTTGAATACCCAAACGGTGAAGTGTAGGTGCTCGGTTAAGTAGAACTGGATGAGATTTAATTACATTTTCTAAAATATCCCAAACAACAGCTTCCTTTTTATCAACTATTTTCTTGGCAGACTTTACAGTTTTTACGATTCCTCTTTCAATCAATTTACGAATAACAAAAGGCTTGTAAAGTTCAGCAGCCATATCTTTTGGGAGTCCACACTCGTGAAGTTTCAATGAAGGACCAACAACAATAACAGATCGTGCTGAATAATCAACACGCTTACCCAAAAGGTTTTGACGGAAACGACCTTGCTTTCCTTTTAAAGAGTCAGATAACGATTTCAAAGGTCTGTTTGATTCAGTTTTAACTGCACTCGATTTTCTAGAGTTATCAAACAAAGAATCTACAGATTCTTGAAGCATACGTTTTTCATTACGCAAAATAACTTCAGGAGCCTTAATTTCAATCAACCTTTTTAATCGGTTATTACGAATAATAACCCTTCTGTATAAGTCATTCAAATCAGATGTCGCAAATCGTCCACCATCTAATGGTACCAATGGTCTCAATTCTGGAGGAGTAACTGGAACAACTTTGATAATCATCCATTCGGGACGATTTTCAATTCTGTCCTGAGAATCGCGCATAGCTTCAACAACTTGTAAACGTTTCAATGCTTCATTTTTACGTTGCATTGAAGTTTCGTTATTGGCTTTATGCCTTAAATCAAAAGACAATTGATGAAGATCTAATCCTTTTAATAAATCAAAAAGAGCTTCAGCACCCATTTTAGCAATAAACTTATTTGGGTCGGTATCATCTAGGTATTGATTGTCTTGAGGCAATTCATCAAGAATATCTAAATACTCTTCTTCTGTTAGAAATTGCATTTTGTCCAACTCTTCACCGTCTGCATTTCTAGCTAGACCAGATTGGATGACAACATACCTTTCATAGTATATAATTTGATCTAACTTTTTCGTTGGTAAACCTAACAAGTAACCAATTTTATTCGGTAAAGATCTAAAGTACCATATATGTGCAACAGGAACAACCAATTGGATGTGACCCATTCTTTCACGTCTTACTTTTTTCTCTGTTACTTCAACACCACAACGATCACAAACAATCCCCTTATATCGGATTCTTTTGTATTTACCACAGTGACATTCGTAGTCTTTAACAGGTCCAAAGATACGTTCACAGAACAAACCATCTCTTTCAGGCTTATAGGTTCTGTAGTTAATGGTTTCCGGTTTCAAAACCTCACCACTCGATTGCTCCAAAATTTGTTCTGGTGAAGCAAGCGAAATGGTAATATTATTAAAGTCTTTTACCGTATTTTGATTATCTTTTTTATACGCCATTTTATTCAAATGTTTTCAATTAAACGTTGACTACTAATCCATCTTTATGTTAAGACCGAGTCCTCTAAGTTCATGTAACAATACATTGAAAGATTCAGGAATACCTGGTTTTGGCAGGTTATCACCTTTCACAATCGCTTCGTAAGCTTTTGCTCTTCCATTTACATCATCAGACTTAACCGTCAAGATTTCTTGTAGAATATTAGATGCACCGAACGCTTCAAGTGCCCAAACCTCCATTTCTCCAAAACGCTGACCTCCGAAGAGTGCTTTACCTCCTAATGGTTGTTGTGTGATTAAAGAGTACGGTCCAATAGAACGTGAATGCATTTTATCATCCACCATGTGAGAAAGTTTAAGCATGTAAATCACACCAACCGTTGCTGGTTGATGGAATCTTTCTCCTGTTCCTCCGTCATACAAATAAGATTTACCTGCACGTGGAACACCAGCTTTATCACAATACTCAGCAACTTCAGAAGGTTCTGCACCATCAAAAATTGGGGTTGCAAATTTCACATTTAGTTTTTCACCAGCCCAACCTAAAACAGTTTCATAAATTTGTCCTAAGTTCATTCGTGAAGGTACCCCTAATGGGTTCAAAACGATGTCAACTGGTGTACCGTCATCTAGGAAAGGCATGTCTTCTTGTCGAACAATATTAGCAACAATACCTTTGTTTCCGTGACGACCTGCCATCTTATCTCCCACTTTAAGCTTTCTTTTCTTCGCTAAATAAACTTTCGCCAATTTAACAATTCCTGAAGGCAATTCATCCCCTACTGAGATATGGAATTTCTTCCTCTTATAGTTACCTAATAAATCGTTTGCTTTAATTGTGAAGTTATGAATCACGCGTTGAATAAGAGCATTGGTATCTTCTTCTGTTGTCCATTTACTTGGATTTACAATAGCATAGTCAACAATACTTAATGCTTTTTCAGAGAATTTAGAACCTTTTTTAATGATTTCTTCTCTAAAGTTATTAGTTACTCCTGCAGATTTTTTACCATCTAAAATAACCAATAGTTTTTTAACAAGAATATTTTTTAATTCTGCTAAATCTTTTTCGTACTCAGCATCAAGATTTTCAAGAATTGGTTTGTCTTGTGCTTTTGTTTTTCTGTCTTTGACAGCTCTAGAAAACAGCTTTTTATTTATGACCACACCTTTTAAAGAAGGTCCAGCTTTTAAAGAAGCATCCTTAACATCTCCAGCTTTATCACCAAAAATAGCACGTAATAACTTCTCTTCAGGAGATGGGTCTGTTTCACCTTTTGGTGTAATCTTACCAATTAATATATCTCCCTCTTTTACCTCGGCACCAACTCTGATTAAACCGTGTTCATCAAGATCTCTTGTAGCTTCTTCACTAACGTTAGGAATATCAGCAGTTAACTCCTCCATTCCACGTTTGGTATCTCTTACTTCCAAGGAATATTCATCAATATGAATTGAAGTAAAGACATCTTCGCGAACAACTCTTTCAGAGATAACGATTGCATCCTCAAAGTTATACCCTTTCCAAGGCATGAAAGCAACTTTCATATTTTGACCTAAGGCCAATTCTCCTTGTTGAGTTGCATAACCTTCACACAATACTTGACCTGCTTCAACAACATCACCTTTTTTAACAATAGGTTTTAGATTCATCGTTGAACCTTGATTTGTTTTCTTGAATTTAGTAAGCGTATATGTTTTGGTGTTACCATCAAAAGATACAATCTCATCTTCTTCTGAGAGATCGTATTTAATTACAATTTTGTTAGCATCAACATATTCAACAACTCCAGCTCCTTCAGCGTTAATCAATACACGTGAATCCTTAGCAACTAACCTTTCAATACCCGTACCAACAATTGGAGATTGTGGTTTTAGTAGAGGTAGCGCCTGACGTTGCATGTTTGATCCCATCAAAGCACGGTTGGCATCGTCATGTTCCAAAAATGGAATCGAAGAAGCTGCAATAGAAGCAATTTGATTTGCTCCAACATCCATTAAATCTAACTCTTGTGGTTCAACAACAGGGAAATCTCCTTCTTCACGAGCTTTAACAACTTCACCAGTAAACATACCATCGTCATTCAATGGGGCATTTGCTTGTGCAATCATTTTAGCATCTTCTTCTTCAGCAGTCAAATAAATCGGTTCTTCATCTAATTGAACTTTACCGTCTACTACTTTTCTGTACGGTGTTTCAATAAAGCCTAATTTATTCACCTTAGCGAATACACACAAGGAAGAAATCAAACCAATGTTTGGTCCTTCGGGAGTTTCAATAGTACATAGTCGACCATAATGTGTATAGTGAACATCACGCACCTCAAAACCAGCACGTTCTCTAGATAAACCACCAGGACCTAAAGCAGAGAAACGTCTTTTGTGTGTAACCTCAGAAAGTGGATTTGTTTGATCCATAAACTGAGATAACTGATTCGTTCCGAAGAAAGAATTAATAACAGAAGATAATGTTTTCGCATTAATCAAATCAATCGGTGTAAAAACCTCATTATCACGCACATTCATTCTCTCACGGATCGTTCTTGCCATACGGGCCAAACCTACTCCAAATTGAGAGAATAATTGTTCACCAACTGTTCTAACACGACGATTAGAAAGGTGGTCGATATCATCTACTTCTGCTTTTGAATTAATTAATTCAATAAGGTATTTAATGATTTTAATAATATCACTTTTAGTAAGAACACGTGATTCTTCGTCGTCTGATATTTTTAATTTTTTGTTTATTCTGAAACGACCAACCTCTCCAAGGTCATAGCGAGTATCTGAGAAAAACAATTTTTCAAAAACACTACGTGCTGTTTCAAAATCTGGCGGCTCAGCGTTACGTAATTGTCTATAGATTACTTCTACTGCTTCTTTCTCGGAATTAGCAGTATCTTTTTGTAAAGTATTATATATGATTGTAAAATCAGCAGAATTAACATCCTCTTTATGAAGGATTATAGTTTTTGTTCCGGCCTCAATTATTTCTTCAATATTGTCTTTATCGAGTACAGTATCTCGATCAAGTATAACTTCATTACGTTCTATGGAAACAACTTCTCCAGTATCCTCATCAACGAAATCTTCGATCCATGATTTAAGAACCCTTGCAGCAAGTTTTCTACCTAGAACTTTTTTAAGATTAGTTTTAGTTGCCTTAACTTCATCAGCAAGGTCAAAAATCTCTAAAATGTCTTTATCACTTTCGTAACCAATTGCTCTAAACAAAGTGGTTACAGGTAATTTCTTTTTACGATCAATGTAAGCATACATGACATTATTAATGTCAGTAGCAAATTCAATCCACGAACCTTTAAAAGGTATAATTCTAGCGGAATACAATTTTGTTCCGTTAGCATGTCTGGATTGACCAAAGAAAACACCAGGAGAACGGTGTAATTGAGAAACGATAACACGTTCAGCACCGTTAACAACAAATGAACCTTTTGGGGTCATATATGGAATTGTTCCAAGATATACATCTTGAACAATAGTTTCGAAATCCTCATGTTCTGGATCAGTACAATACAGTTTTAATTTGGCCTTTAATGGCACACTGTAAGTTAATCCACGTTCAATACACTCTTCGATAGAGTAGCGAGGCGGATCTATAAAATAGTCCAAGAACTCAAGGACAAACTGATTTCTTGTATCAGTAATGGGGAAGTTTTCAGAAAAAACTTTAAAGAGTCCCTCTTTTTCTCTATTATCTGGAGTTGTTTCAAGTTGAAAAAACTCACGAAATGATTTTAATTGAACATCCAAAAAGTCAGGATATTCAAAAACACTTTTGCTAGAAGCGAAATTAATTCTTGTAGCGATATTATTTGATGTTGCCAAGACTACGTATTTTTGTTAGAAAAAAGTACCGTATGCGTATAAATGCATTAAAACAGCACAAGGCATCCCGAAAATCGAGGATGCCTGTACTGTAAAATAAGTGTTGTTACTACTTAACTTCAACTTCAGCTCCTGCTTCTTCTAATGAAGATTTAAGGCTTTCTGCTTCGTCTTTCGCTACTCCTTCTTTCAATGGAGATGGAGCACTGTCAACTAATTCTTTAGCTTCTTTCAAGCCAAGACCAGTTAATTCTTTCACTAATTTAACGACAGCCAATTTACTACCTCCGGCAGCTTTAAGGATTACGTCAAACTCAGTTTTTTCTTCAGCGGCATCACCACCACCAGCACCACCGCCAGCAACAGCTACAGCAGCAGCTGCAGGTTCGATACCATACTCATCTTTTAAGATGTTTGCTAATTCGTTAACGTCTTTTACTGTAAGGTTAACTAATGTTTCAGCGATTTCTTTCAATTCAGCCATTTTATTTTATTTTAAAAAGGTTCTATAATAATTAATAATACTTAAGCTCTTTCCGAGAGCGTTTTAAGGATTCCAGCAATTTTACCACCCTGTCCTTTAAGTCCGCTAACAACGTTTTTAGCTGGGCTTTGAAGTAAGGTAATAATATCTCCAATAAGCTCATCCTTACTCTTAATTTCAGTTAATGTATTCAGATTTTCATCACCTAGGTAAATCGTTTCTTCTACATAAGCTGCTTTAAGAATAGGCTTATCGTTCTTTTTACGGAATTCTTTGATAACTTTAGCAGGCGCATTACCTACTTCAGCAAACATAATAGAAGTTGGTCCAGAAAGAACCCCAACCAATTCTCCAAGTTCTTTACCTTCAACACGGTCGATAGCTTTTTCGAGTAAAGTATTTTTAATTACTCTTAAACTAACACCATTTTTGAAGCATCTTCCTCGAAGTTCGTTGATTTTCTCAACTGTAAGTTCAGATGTATCCGCTAAATAGAACACACCTGCTTCACTTAAATCTGCTGTTAAATCGTCAATGTACTGCGCTTTTTCTTCTCTATTCATAATTAAAAATTTTAAGCGACAATAGATTTCGCATCAATTTGAATACTTGGGCTCATAGTAGAACTCATGTATATACTTCTGATATATGTTCCTTTAGCTGCAGATGGTTTCATTTTAACTAACGTCGTTAATAACTCATTAGCATTGTCCAATATTTTATTTCCATCAAAAGAAACTTTCGCAATATTTGTATGAACAATACCGTATTTATCAACACGGAAATCAATTTTACCAGCTTTAACTTCTTGAACAGCTTTTGCTACATCCATTGTAACAGTACCAGTTTTTGGGTTTGGCATAAGTCCTCTTGGTCCTAATACACGACCTAGAGCACCAACTTTACCCATTACAGATGGCATAGTGATAATAACATCGACATCAGTCCATCCACCTTTTATCTTTTCAATATATTCGTCTAAACCAACGTAATCAGCACCTGCTGCTTTAGCCTCCTCTTCTTTATCAGGAGTACAAAGCACTAAAACTTTGATATCCTTACCAGTTCCGTGAGGTAAAGCAACGGTTCCTCTTACCATTTGATTCGCTTTTCTAGGGTCCACACCCAAACGAATACTAAGATCAACAGAAGCATCGAATTTTGCATTAGTGATTTCCTTCACTAAATCACATGCTTCAGTCAACGAATACGTCTTTCCAAAATCAATTTTAGAAAGCGCTTCTTTTCTTTTTTTAGAAATACGTCCCATGATTAATGTTTTTTAGTTTTTTGGAAATTCTCCTTTTACAGTTACTCCCATACTTCTTGCTGTACCAGCAACCATTTTCATACCTGACTCAACTGTAAAACAATTTAAATCAGTCATTTTATCTTCAGCTATTGCTTTTACTTGATCCCATGAAAGGCTTGCCACCTTAACACGGTTTGGTTCAGCTGAACCTTTCTTAGTTTTAGCTGCTTCTAAAATTTGAACTGCTGCTGGGGGTGTTTTAATGATAAAGTCGAACGACTTGTCACTATAAACTGTGATTACAACGGGTAATACTTTTCCTGCCCTATCTTGAGTTCTTGAGTTAAACTGCTTACAGAACTCCATGATGTTAACCCCTTTTGCACCAAGTGCGGGACCAACGGGCGGAGAAGGATTTGCTGCACCACCTTTGATCTGTAATTTGATCAAACCTGCTACTTCTTTAGCCATTTATATATAATTTGTGTAGTACTAACATGACCGTATCGATGGGAAGCTTTAATCATCACCGTCACTCCTACTGGTTAAAATACTTATTAACTTTCTTTATCAACTTGCATATAGCTCAATTCAACAAGGTTTTTACGCCCAAAAATTTTCACCATAACTTTAAGCTTCTTTTTCTCTTCATTAATTTCTTCGATAGTACCGTTAAAATTATTGAAAGGTCCATCTACTACCTTGACTGACTCACCAACTACGAAAGGTATTTTCATCTCCTCTTCGTTTTCCGTCAGTTCATCAACTTTACCAAGAATTCTGTTTACTTCAGATTTACGCATAGGAAGAGGATCACCATGTTTTTCGGCTCCTAAGAAACCAATAACGTTCGGTACACCTTTTATAACATGTGGCACCTCACCAACAAGTGCAGTTTCGACGAGAACATAACCTGGCAAAAAAGTTTTCTCTTTGGATATTTTTTTACCGTTACGTATTTGAAAAACCTTTTCAGTTGGAATCAAAATTTGACCGAAATAGTCAGACAGTTTTTGTCTATTAATTTCCATCTCAAGATATTCCTTAACCATGTTTTCTTTCCCGCTTATTGCGCGAACAACGTACCATCTTTTCTTTACTTCTTCCACTGCTAACCTCTTAATACCTCAGTAAAACAATTATGGATAAATCAGTCCAAGCACACCTTTCCAAAAGTATGTGGATGGATTTATTCCAAATATAAAATCCATTACAAATATAAGTAAGGAAAATATTACAGAACCAATAACTACAATTATAGTATTATTCTGTAACTCTGTCCATGTTGGCCAACTCACTTTGTGAGCTAGTTCATGGTATGTGTCTTGAATATAATTTACAATATTTGCCACTTTCTATATTATTAGCACGGGCGGTAGGATTCGAACCCACGACCAATGGTTTTGGAGACCAGTACTCTACCAACTGAGCTACACCCGTAGTTAAAAACGGGGAGCTTTATCAACTCCCCGTCTTTATAATTTATTAAATCTTAATCTAAGATCTCAGTTACCTGACCAGCACCTACTGTTCTTCCACCTTCACGGATAGCAAAACGAAGTCCTTTGTTCATTGCGATAGGAACAATTAAATCAACAGTAATTGTTACGTTATCACCAGGCATAACCATATCACGATCTTCACTTAAGTGAATTTCACCTGTTACATCAGTTGTACGGAAGTAAAACTGTGGACGGTAACGATTATGGAATGGAGTATGACGTCCACCTTCTTCTTTTTTCAATACATAAATCTCAGCTTTAAACTTAGCGTGAGGAGTTGTAGATCCAGGCTTACAAACCACCATACCACGACGGATATCTGCCTTGTCAATACCTCTTAATAAAAGACCAACGTTATCTCCTGCTTCACCTCTATCTAAGATTTTACGGAACATTTCAACACCTGTAACAACAGATTTTAACTTTTCGTCCCCCATACCTAGAAGGTCAACTTCTTCACCAGAGTTTATAACACCAGTTTCGATACGACCTGTAGCAACAGTACCACGACCTGTAATAGAGAATACATCCTCAACAGGCATTAAGAAAGGCTTATCAACCTCACGCTCTGGCAACTCAATCCAAGAGTCAACAGCGTCCATCAATTCCATAACTTTCTCACTCCACTTCTCATCACCGTTAAGTGCTCCTAAAGCAGAACCTTGAATTACTGGAGAATTGTCACCATCGTAGTCATAGAAAGAAAGCAATTCTCTGATCTCTAACTCAACTAATTCAAGTAGCTCCTCATCATCCACTAAATCAACTTTGTTCATGAAAACAACAACTCTTGGAACCCCAACCTGACGTCCTAAAAGAATGTGCTCACGTGTTTGTGGCATTGGCCCATCAGTTGCAGCAACAACTAATATTGCTCCATCCATTTGCGCAGCTCCCGTAACCATGTTCTTAACATAATCGGCGTGACCTGGACAATCTACGTGTGCGTAGTGTCTGTTCTCTGTTTCGTACTCAATGTGAGACGTGTTAATTGTAATACCACGTTCCTTTTCTTCAGGAGCGTTGTCGATTGTGTCAAAATCACGAGCTTCAGCAAAACCTTTTGCTGATAAAACCGCAGCGATAGCAGCAGTTAAAGTTGTCTTACCATGATCGACGTGACCGAGTGTTCCAATGTTCAAGTGTGGTTTGGAACGATTAAATGTTTCCTTAGCCATTTTTTATTTGTTACTTAGTTAATATACTTAATTAATAATCATTCAAGATGAATAAACATCTCTTTGTACATGCACAAATAATCACCCAAAAAATGAGTGATTCCCAATACACTAACTTATTTCGAGCCAATGACGAGAATTGAACTCGTGACCTCTTCCTTACCAAGGAAGCACTCTACCCCTGAGCTACATCGGCAGCGAGTTATTTAAAAGACTATAAAAAGAGCGGGAGACGAGACTCGAACTCGCGACCCTCAGCTTGGAAGGCTGACGCTCTACCAACTGAGCTACTCCCGCTTATTTATTTTTATTAATTGCTAAAATCTTGTGGGGGGAGAAGGATTCGAACCTTCGAAGGTAAAAACCAACAGATTTACAGTCTGTCCTCGTTGGCCGCTTGAGTATCCCCCCAAAAATTTTAGAGCCGATGGAGGGACTCGAACCCCCGACCTGCTGATTACAAATCAGCTGCTCTAGCCAGCTGAGCTACATCGGCAATTAATATTTGGTACAATAATCTTTTAAAGAACTCCCGTACTTGTTTCTGTTAACGCGTTCGGGTTTGCAAATGTATGAAATAATTAATTTACAACAAGCACTTTTTTAAAAAAAAAATAAAAAAAAATAATTTAAAAACACACCTCACTTCAATCACTTTTAAATCATCTATTAAAATTCATATTAGTAAACCAATATCTTCTACAATGACCTCATTCGCTAACAACCTCATTCGTTACCTCCCCTTGGATGAGCCTGATCGTATATTTTTGATATTTCATCAAATGAATTGTGTGTGTAAATCTGTGTTGCACTTAAATCAGCGTGCCCCAATATCTCTTTCAATGTTTCTAATCCCGCTCCATTATTCAACATGTGAGTAGCAAAAGTATGTCTTAGAATGTGTGGACTTCTTTTAGACAAGTTAGTTAATAAAGAAAGGTAAAATTTCATTTTTCTATATACAAAATTGGGATACATCTTGTCTCCTTTATCAGTAAGAAAAACATGATCAGATTGGCTCCGGTCGACTTTCGGAGATCTTATGTAACGTAATAAATCTTCATACAATTGACCTGACAAGGGAACTAATCGTTCCTTGTTGCGCTTTCCCAACACCTTAATTGAAGTAGAATTGACATCGTTCACACGAAGATTGATCAATTCAGATAAACGGATGCCTGTTTGATAAAAAACCTCTAGAATCAATCTATCTCGCAAACCTGATATTGAGTCAGGGAAAACCTCATTAATTCTTTCTATGTCTATCTCCTCTTCTTTAACAAACTCTGGTATTCTCTTATGTTGCTTAGGCCCCTTTATCTTCTGCATAGGATCCACAGCAATAAAACTGCCTTTCATTAACCATTTAAAAAACCCCCTCAAAGAAGAGAGCTTTCGATTAACTGTTTTATTGGAACATCCTTCATTTATTAACTCGACTATCCAAGCTCTTATGTTTTGATAAGATATTTCGCCTACATCATCTATGCTATCAACACCGACAAAACTGAGGAAAGAACTTACATCATTTTCATAGGCAACAATTGAATGTAAAGAAAGACGTTTCTCTGTACTTAAATATGTGATAAATAAATTCAACATATTATAAAAATAAAAAAAGGAGTCCATAAAGAACTCCTTTTCAAAAAATATTTTTGTTGCTTGTTATATTTCTTTCGAAATCATACGTTGTTTGTATCCAGCTTTAATACGTTGTTGACGCATTTGAACAGACGGCTTAATAAACTCTTTTCTTCTTCGAATTTCGCGCATTCTACCCGTTTTTTCAAACTTTTTTTGTATTTTTTGAGAGCTCTTTCAATATTCTCTCCTTCTTTTACAGGAACTGTTAACATATTCTATAATTAATTCGTTTATAAATTCAATTCTAAATAGGTCGGCAAAGATAGTAAGATAAATGTTATGAACAATATTTATTTCAAAATTTCTCTAGAAATTACAACTTTTTGTATTTCTGAAGTTCCTTCTCCTATAGTCATAAGCTTTGCGTCACGTAAAAATTTCTCTGCAGGATATTCTTTTGTATACCCATACCCTCCCATAATTTGTACGGCCTCGTTTCCACACATAACAGAAGTTTCACTTGCGAAATACTTTGCATAAGCTCCTTCTTCTGTCATTTTTGCCCCTTTATTTTTCAGAGCAGCAGCATTAAATGTTAGCAACTCTGCAGCTTTTACATTTGTAGCCATGTCTGCCAATTTAAAACTAATTCCTTGAAATGAGGCTATTGGTTTTCCAAACTGCTCACGTTCTTTAGCGTACTTAACAGATGCTTCATAAGCACCACGAGCAATTCCACAACTTAAAGCAGCAATAGAGATTCTACCTCCATCTAATATTTGCATAGCTTGTACGAATCCCATTCCTACTTCACCTATAACATTTTCTTCAGGAACACGAACATTATCAAAAATAAGCTCCGCAGTTTCACTAGCTCTTACTCCTAATTTATCCCCAATTTTCACAGCAGAAAATCCAGGCATATCTTTTTCAATGATAAATGCAGTAATACCTTTACTATCCAACAATTCTCCAGTTCTTACAAGCACAACTGCAATATCACCAGACAAACCATGTGTGATCCAATTCTTAGCTCCATTTATTACCCATTCATTTCCTTCTTTTACTGCAGTAGTTTTCATTCGCATCGCATCAGATCCCGTATTTGGTTCGGTAAGCCCCCATGCACCAATAAATTCACCAGATGCTAACTTTGGGAGAAATTTCTTTTTCTGTGCTTCAGATCCGTGATAATAAATGTGACCAGTACATAATGAATTATGAGCCGCTACAGATAAACCAAGACCACCACAAACCTTCCCTAATTCAATTAAAGCTGTAACATATTCGTCATAGGAAAACCCACTACCGCCATATTCTTCGGGTATATAGATTCCAAGCAGACCTAAGTCACCAAGTTTTTTCATTACATCAACTGGAAAGTGTTCTTTCTCGTCCCATTCTAATAAATGAGGCTTTATATTTTTTTCAGCGAAATCTCTCACCATTTGCTGAATCATTAATTGATTTTCATTAAGGTCAAAATTCATTCTAATGTATAGTTTTAAATAAAAATAATATTAAACAAGCGAATATAATACATTTTATATCTTAATCCTTAGGATATATAAATTTATTCAGTTTTTAAATATGGTGTTAAGGCGTTCAGCTTTTCCCTATCGATATATGGCGATAGCAACAATCCACTTAACTCTTCATACTTTCTGTGATTTTCTCTAAAAAAAACAATTGATTTGGCCATATCTCTTGTTATTAGTGGATGTCTACGCAATTGTGCTTCCGAGGCGGTATTGATATTTAACTTATTAACTTCGGACTTATCAAAGATTAAATACGGGGTTATCTTATCCAATCTTTCTTGATCGACCCTATAGATATCGAGTAATTGATTGGGAGAGATTATACCTCCATAATTTTCTCTCATTTTAATAATCTCATCTGCGGTATACTTACCAATACCTGATATAGCCATGAGCTCCTGTTTTGATGCAAGATTTATAGATATCGGCTTCATTTCTTTAGCAGGGTCATTTCCTTCACCATATGAATTCAGAGAATCTAAATTCAATGGATTATCTTTTTTGGCTTTCAACGCTTTTTCTTTATAATTTGTATTTGAAGGTAATGCTTCTGGTAAGTCAATTTTAGGCTCTAAAATTTCATACAATTCTTCATCAACAACATATAGTTTCTTAACGTCAGATTTCACTTTTAGGACTGCGCCACTTTTCAAATAATTTAAAATTGAATTGGCCTGCTTCTCAGATAAACCGATCTCCATCCAATCTTCCAAGAGGTATGTATTCGGGTCAAAAGCTGTTGAAGGCTGCTGATATCTATTGTATTTTTCAGTAGTATCTTGTTGTTCGTTTTTAGGCCTTAAAGATTCCATATAAGAAACATTGTAATCTTTAGGCGTATAGATATAATTGTAATACAAACGAGGAAAAACAGCAACAAGAATAAAAAGGATTAATAAAACAAAAAGTCCTCTCCTAGCTCTTTTTGTAAAATGAACTTTTTCTTTATCCCATTGATTTTTTGCCAAAATATTTATTTAAATTTCTTAATCGCACCTGATTTTATTCGAGAAAAGTAATCAATCATATCATTTTTCACCTCTCCAGACATTATCAGTAAACCAAGTATATTTGGAAATGCCATTCCTAAAATCATTAAATCTGAAAAGTCTATAACAGCGCCTAAACCAACTGAAGAACCTATGACAACAAATATCAAGAATATCGATTTATATACCAACCCTGCAGTTTTTGTTTCTCCAAAAACGTAAGTCCATGCCTTTAACCCATAATAAGACCAAGAGATCATCGTAGAAAATGCGAATAGTACAACAGCAAAAGACAATACATAAAGAGACCAATCTCCTAAAGAGGAAGAGAAAGCAGCAGAGGTTAGAGCAGCGCCTTCCAATCCTTCAGGATCTTGAGCATAACCTGTGAAAATAATAACAAGCGCAGTCATTGTACACACCACAACCGTATCGATAAACGGTTCTAAAACAGCAACAATCCCCTCACTTACCGGCTCTTCTGTTTTCGCTGCTGAGTGCGCGATTGGAGCTGACCCAACTCCTGCTTCATTCGAAAAGGCAGCTCTTTGGAAACCTAATATCAAAACCCCTATAAATCCACCATAAATAGCATCGGGACTAAAGGCTCCAGTGAAAATAGTATTGAATCCATGTCCTAAATTATCGTAGTTAAATCCAATTATAGTTAGTGCAGAAATAACATAAATAGCCACCATTGCTGGAACAATTTTATCGGTAACTTTAGCAATACTTTTAATTCCTCCTATAATTACCACTCCAACAAGAATAGCCATTGCTATTCCAAAATACAACCCATAAGCAGCAAAGCCTTCCCATCCTGGGATTTCGGCTAATTGATTAAACGCTTGGTTGGCTTGAAACATATTGCCACCGCCTAAAGAACCACCAACACATAAGATTGCGAATAAAATGGCTAAGATTTTACCTAATTGCTTAAACCCTCCACCTCGTCTACTTAGTCCACGGCTCAAATAATACATGGGTCCTCCAAAAACTTCTCCATCTTCTTTTATGTGGCGATATTTTACGCCTAGGGTACATTCAACAAACTTAGAAGCCATTCCTATCAACCCTGCTAAAATCATCCAGAACGTTGCGCCAGGTCCTCCCATACTAATAGCGATAGCTACTCCTGCGATATTACCCAACCCAACAGTTGCAGACAAGGCAGTAACCAACGCTTGAAAATGAGTCACTTCCCCAGCTTCTTTTGTAGGATCATCAAACTTTCCTTGAACAAGCTCAATGGCATGACGCACCCCCCAGAATTGAACAAACTTCATTCTAAAAGTAAAAAATAAAGCTCCACATACTAACCAAACAACAATTAAGGGAATCCCTTGCGACTTATTGGTTAAATTTTTAAAATAAAAAGGTTGAGGTGAATCATAGTTAATAACTCCAAGTTTCTTCTCTGATCTATTTCCTCGTTTATTGGTAAAATACACTAAATCATTGCTGGATATTATCTCTCCATCATGTTTACCATATTGTAAGGTACCGTCACCTATCGCATAAAACGGAAACTCTCTATCACCATCCTTTAAAATGGCGATTACCTCCAAATGCTTAACCTTTTCACCGTTCTTTTTCACCCATTTTTTGAGTCGATAATCTTTCTTTTCTGCATCTAATGCGAAAGGGGCTTTTAACACATATTCATCAACTGAAACGGTATCAGACCAAACACTAGCAAACAAGATGTTTTGTAGGTGCTCAACAGCTGGTTTCATGGCATTATTAACATACTCAGAAAAGCTATTTGGCTTGATATAACCTTTAACCTCAACAGAATCGTCATTTGCATCTATCACAATAACTTTAACAGAATCTCCTTCAGACCAACCTGTGTAAGAGCTGTTATAAATGGAGATATTTTCGTTATTCCAAATGTACTTATAGGGTTTCCTACCACCTTTAGGCGTGACTTTAACTGAAATATCATCTATAGCTTGTGAGACGTCTTCTAACTCAATATCTGCTGTAAATAAGCTATTATCATTTGTTATTGTTTCATCTTGTCCATAAAGAAAATTTGACAACATAAAGAAGATAAATACAACCTTAGCTAATTTCATAAATATTTGTTTGGTGCTTAAACATTAACGTTTTTGCGTTAATTCTAGTTTTCTAGTTTTGCTAAAATATAAATTTTATGTGATTCTTGTTGTGAATGTACTAAAAGTTTTATGTCTAGTAATGCAAAACAACTCATAACCAAAGGGTATATAAAATAAAACAGTTTGGTGCGAGATAAAAGAAACCACTTAAACATAAAGAAAAATCACATACAATATTTAAAGTATATTTTTATTAAATTCATGCATTTTGAGTAGCGTGAATTGTAATCAAATCAAGTTTAACAAAGTTTCTTTATAAAAACTAAAGCTCCCAAATTGATTTTCGTCTTTTCTTTAATTTAAACACGTGCTTATATTCAAGTGTTAAACCCATTAAAATATATAAAATCAATGGTGAACCCAAGGCTATGAATGAACTGTAAATAAAAAACAACCTTACTCGTGCAGTCCTTACACCTAACTTCTTTGCCCACCATTCACTTACTCCAAAGGAACGCATCTCGAAGAAGAACACAATTTTTTGTATGAGTTTTTTCATTATTTACCTTCTAAAATTTCACAACCAACCTTACATGAGAGACATTTGTTAAATTTACAAAATTCATTATTTAATTCCAATAATCCTTGACTTTCTAAGGCATTTTGAGCCAAAAAACCTAACTTCCCCCAATATTTAGTAACTTTATTTTGCTCTGCAGGGTAAGATTCTAATAAAGCTATTGCAGTATCTGAATACGAAAAAACACTTTCATGATGTTTAAGTGCAAGCAAATACGGAACAATTCCATTGATTATAAGATTGTTTTTTAAAATAGGCGAAAACTTTAATGCCCTAATAGACCTAGAAATTTTACCAAAAACATAATGGTTCTTCCAATAACTATTAATACATCCCGAATCCATATTCGATATCTTGCTAATTATTTGTTCTGAACTTGATAGGTTTAAATCTGAATAATCAAGTTGGTAAAATATTGCTGCAAGTTGAGCAATTAAAAAAGTCGGGAAACTTGGTGGCCGCATTCCACTATATTTCCAAGCTGTCTTTCTCATTTCTTGTAGTTGATGTTTGTTTTTGATTAAATTCCACTGCTGAACAAGCTCTAAATAATAAGGATCTTTAATATCATCATTTAACATTCCGGCACAACCATACAAAAGTGCTTCTAACCGTGTGAGGTCCCATTTTTCTTTGTAGAAGACATTCAACGGAATCAGTTGAGCGAGTTCCAACATTGGAAGCTTGTTCGTTCTTCCTCCCACAGCCTTAAATAATGCAGCCATAAACAAACCCCCTTTATTTTTACTTACTTCACTAACATCTTGAAGTAATGCTAAACCCTTACGCTCAATACGATGAACAAAAGAAACATTAATTTGCTGAAGTAAAGAAAACTTTAACTTTGGAACATGCGCATAACAAGGAACACGAAAGTCAGCCTTAGCTATAGATTCATAAAGTGAAAGGTGTTGCTCATCAATTAAATGTTTTAACTCTATGGTGGGCAAAGCTCTATCATCTACATAAACTTCCTGATCATGGTTATACACAACATGCAAAACTACGTTATCATAAGCTGGATCTAGGTGATGTTTATGCGCATACCAATCTGATGAGTTAATATGCATTTCAATATTTCCTGACCACAAAATCCCATCAATATCCACCGTTCCATTAAAAAAATCTGGACCTGCATCTAGATTATACCAACCTATTTCTTTTACATGAACTTTGGAATGAGAAGAATTGGATAAATAAAGTTTATTAAAGTCAAGACGTTTCATACGCCATACGTAATGTAAATACTCTTCTTGCATGATTTAGATGGTTAATTTACAATTAAAGATAAGAAAAATATTCAATTATTTACAAATTTCGATCTAAAAAAATGATGTTTATGAGCTCTTTTATTTGTCAATTAATCCTCGAACAGCCACCACAGTGATGTCGTCTGTTTGAGGAATATCACCCATCCACTCACCAAGGTGTTCTTGAAGAATTTTATTTTGCTCTGCTAAATACTGTGGTGATATAGCATCAATCAGGGCTAGGAATTTCTTAATAGTTAATTTTTTATTCTTTTCACCACCAAACTGATCTGGATACCCATCCGTAAAAATATAAAGCGTTTGCATTTTTGTTAGGGTCATATTATGGGTGGTATATGTAAACTTATCCTCCACAGCCTCGTCGCCTATATGTTTCATTTGGCCCTTAACTACTTTCAGTTTATCGTTTTGTTCATCAGTTATCACGAATCGTCCGCCAGCAAAAGCATATTCCATCTGGTCAGAATTATTATCAAAAACACAAACAACAGTTTCCATACCGTCTTGTATCTTATTTTGTCCATCGCGAGGCAATACATACATCAGGTATTTATCCAAACGATTTAAAATTTCACCAGGATCTGTAATTTCTTCTTCAAGAATTATTTGATTTAAAATATTTATTCCGAGTAAAGTCATAAATGAACCTGGTACTCCGTGGCCTGTTGAGTCTGATACAATAAGGATCGTTTTATCTTTCACATTGTTTAACCAGTAAAAATCACCTGAAACGATATCTTTTGGTTTATATAAGATAAAGTTCTCTTCGAAAATATCATCGAATTCTGTTGAACGTGGCAACATATTGAACTGAATTCTTCTCGCATAGTTGATTGACGCTGTAATATCTTTATTTTGTTCTTTTATAATCCTATTTGATCGAAGTGTTTCAGTAACATCTCTTGCTAAACCAAGAAACCCTATAATTAGATTCTCCGCTGCTGGTTTTTCCATCGCTGTCAAGTTTAGACCAAGCCAACGCTCTGAATTATCAGCAGATTTAATGGGGAATTCAATATAAACACCTTTATTTCTATCAATTAGGCAATTTGAGAAAAACTTACGTACTTTTTCTTGATAATTAATATCTATAAAACTATAAATAGATGTTTGCAACAACTCTTCTTTGCTAAACCCAAAAATGAATTCACATTTATCGTTCACAAAAGTAAAGTTTCCATTCGTATCAGTTTGAAAGATTAAGTCATCTGCATTTCTTACAATAAGTTCGTAATAATTTTCAAGATTTATCTTTTCTGTAACATCCTGACCAAGAATCACCCTTACTTCTTTCGAAAATTCTTTACATGACCATTGATAATAGACTACTTCATTATTAAAGGTCATTAAAGGAGTAACGAATATAGCTCCTTCTTGAAATTGGGAAATTAGATCGATATTACTAAACCTCCTGTCTTTATTATCATGCGGTAAAAACTGATTTAAGTAAGAAATGTCTTTACCTTTCAATTCTTTAGATAATCCAAGAATACGTTCAATGTTTTCACTAGCAAAAGAAATTTTACCCTTTGTGTTAAAAGCAACTACTAGAGCGTTACCATTATTGACAACGCCGGATGTAAATATTAAATGTTCAAAAGAATTATTTCTTATGTAACTCATAAAAATGGCTAGAAAACCAATCACACCAATAGCCATAACAAATAAATATTGATTAAAAACAGGTTCTTTAACAAAGAAGATAATGAGTACACTTAACGCACCTAATAATAGGCTCAATACGACAACAGAGCGCAATCTTTTAAAAACAAAAGGTGTGACAAAGAACACCAGTAAAAGAACAATAATATAAAATGGATGAATTCCTGAAAGATAGATGTACAGTAAATTATATGCAAGTAAAATTAAAAATCCTGTAACCAAGAAGTTACTCGCTCGTTTTTTGGCAAACTCAGTTGTGAGCACCATCCAAAACAAAATCAATAAAAGAGCCCCTGAAATCAAAGCTCCAATATCATGGAATGCAATACTCTCATCGATTCTTGGAGCAAATAAATGTACCGCTGGATTAACCAATCCTCCTACAAGTAACATATTTAAAGATGTCTTCTTATCGGCACCAACATCTCGAGATAAAATAATATTGTTTTTATTAAAGCTACTTGTTAGTTCTAGAATAACAATACCTATGATGATGAGCAAGACTATCACACTGATTATAAACCATTTATTTTTATAAAACGGAATTACTATTTTAAATGGCAAAACAGTTGTATCACTAACTCCTTCTCCATCTATAGATGCTCTAACTAAAAACTCGTATTTTCCACTGGGTAAATCATTATAATAAGCCGTTGTTTCTTTAGACCACTTTGACCAGTTCTCTTGAAAGCCTTTTAGCCTATAACTATAAGAAACAAAACTTGACTTACTATTAACACTCGAAAACTCTAACAATAAAAGATTATCTTCAGAGTCAAGCACTATTGGCTTTCCAGTGTTTAACAAATTATCTACGTTTTTATTTTTAAAAGAGTTGATTACTGGCTTGTTGGGCGTATTTTTCTTTTTTAAAAACTTAGGTTTAACCATTATTAACCCTTCCAATGTTCCCAAATAAATGGTTCCATCTTCTGTTTTATGAGCGGATCTCATGTGTGTTTCATAACCATAAAAACCATTGTTTTTGTCGTAAGTATTACTTGAAATAGCTCTTCCATTCTCATCTACTTCAATGTTAGTCACTCCTTTATTTGTTCCAACCAACAAATTCCCAAAAGCGTCTGAGTTAAGGGTGTAGATTAACAAAGAAGGCAAATAAATCTCCTCTGTTATTGCAACTTTATCTCCAGCTTTAGTCAATCCAAACAACCCATTATCAAAACTAAACCACATCGTTCCATAGGCATCAATTGTCGAGTTACCAACATAAGAGCCTAAATCAAACCCATTAACGCTGCTTTTAAGTCTTTTTATACTACCGTCCGAGTAACTATATTTATAAACACCGTTATTTGTCCCAAAAAACAAGGCAGTCGAATCAGGACTTACTAGAATATTATAAAAATAAGCTGGTGCCTTGTTAAAATGTTCAACTTCTCCAGTCTTATCATTTTTCTTAAACAATCCTTTACTCGCGATAGCATACCACAATTCACCGTGCATAGAATGAATCAAAGTAACTCTTTCATTTTCTAAATGCTGAAAAGCACCATGAAGTTTTAATTTTTTATTTTCCAACTTATAAATCCCTTTGTTTGTACCAAACAAAGTTTCATCATTATGAAATGTGTAAGAATCACAATATATATCTGGATTTAAATTAAAATCAACCTTTTGGCTTTCATCAGTAACGTATGTTCCTTCTCCTGATATTGAAATGGCGGCAAATCGGTTCTCCACTCCTCCTATAAAAATTATGAGTGGATTTTGAAAGACAGGATTATTTCTTATTATGGTAAAGGGCTCTAAAGATATCCTGAACAAACCATTCATTAAAGTCGTTATCCAAATATCATGATTCTTATCAATTAAAATATCTGTTGGCTTTCTTATCTCTTCATCAGAATTATGTTGAATATGCGTATATTCATGATTTTTAAGATCTCTTTTCACTATTCTACCTTGGCTGGTTATAAAAACCATCATATCACCGCGCTTATCCCATCTTACAACATGTTCATTGGAGTTAAGAATAGAATCTTGGATTTTATTTTTAATGAAGAACTGTGGATTACTACCTTCTAATAAAACAGTAATTTCATTTCTTAAGTATTTATCAATAAAAACGAGGCTATCTCCTTTTTTAAATGCGGCTACTAAATCTGAAGTTACCGTCTCATCTGTTAAAATCCATTCATAGATATTAGTAATTTTTTGATCTTGAACAATGTAATTCCCTTTAGAACTAAAAACAAAGAAGTTATCCAAGAAGCTGAATTTCCCATAAAAGTTTGTTTTTTTATTGTAAGGGTAGGAGAGCTTTTCTTCAACGAGTAAACTGTCCTTGTATATCTTAAGACCACTATCCTGAAGAACTAAAGAAGTGTTGTTTTTTTTGGAGAAAAATAAATTCCTGCCAAATTGTTGAACATAATCTACCTTTGAGATGGAATCATTCTGATACTTAAATACTCCCCTATACATAGTTGAGAAGTATAGTTGTTTATTATCAACGCAAATGTTACTAACATGCCGATTAGTTCGCCCCTGTTGTTGATTTAAGTATTTAAAATTCTTACCATCAAATTTTACAATCCCACCTCCATCGGTTCCTAACCAGATAAACCCATTTGGAGCCTCGACTGCTGTTAACAATGACGAAAGAATTAGACCATCTTTGTGCCCATAATGTCTGAACGTATACATCTGTCCAACAACAGAGTAAACTGAAATTAGAAAAAAAACAAATAGAGAAATAACCTTGTATCGCTTCATATTAGTACAGACAGATTATAAATCTACAAAAAAATATGAATTTTTAATGGAAGTTATCACTATTCTTGACTAGAAATTACTTTTATAACATCCTGCAATCTCCTAGCTTTTGCTTTAGCTGCCTCTAGCTCTTGATTGGTAACTGTTACGTGTCCCATTTTACGATATGGTTTGGTTTGCTCTTTCCCATACAGGTGAACATACACACCTTCTTCCTCAATTACTTGTTCGAGTCCTTGATAGTAGGCTGACCCATTAAAGCCTTGCTCTCCTAATAAATTTACCATAACTCCAGGGATCTCAAAAGCCGTGCTTCCTAATGGCAATCCAATGATAGCTCTAAGGTGCTGTTCAAATTGAGAGGTTTTATTACATTCAATGGTGTGATGTCCACTATTGTGAGTACGTGGTGCGACTTCATTAACCAAAAGTTGATTGTCTTGAGTCAAAAACAACTCCACAGCCAACAAGCCAGTCATTTCAAGTTTTTGAATAACGTCTTCTGCTATTAATTTCGCTTTATTCTCCAGCTCCATAGATATGTTTGCAGGACTAAATAAAAACTCCACTAAATTCAACTTTTCATTAAACTCACATTCGACAACAGGGAAAGATTTAATTTCACCCTTTTCATTTCTTGCCACAATTACAGAGAGCTCCTTTTTGAAATCAATTTTTGTTTCTAATAATGAGGGGGCATCAAAGGACTTAGCCAAATCATCTGAACTATTAAGGACTTGAACACCTTTTCCATCATAGCCACCCGTTCTCATTTTTTGAATCAGTGGGAGTTGATTTGCGTAATTAGATAATTCATTTGCATTATTAATTAATTCAAACGAAGCTGTTGGAATATTATGTTTCTTATAAAACATTTTTTGTTTTCCTTTATCTTGTATTATTCGCAATACATGAGGTTGAGGATAAACCTTAACGCCTTGTTTTTCTAACGCTTCCAAAGCATCAACGTTAATATGTTCAATTTCAACAGTGAGTACATCTTTATCGGCACCAAACTGAAGAACATCATCATAAGATTGTATATCACCTTTTGTGAATTCATAAGCAAAGCGAGAACATGGCGCAGATTCGTTTCCGTCCATTACATATACATGAACATCATAATTTATTGCTGATTGAATAAGCATTCTTCCGAGCTGACCTCCGCCCAAAACACCTAATTTAAAACCTTCACCATACCATTTATTTCTCATGTTTTCTATTTATTGAAAATCATTGCGAAGATAAAGAAGCATTAAACAGGAAACAATAACATTCATAAAAAAGTTTACATACAAAAAAATGCATTTAAAATATTATCTTTGCAACGAATTAAATTCATATTACAGTGCAAATTAAAGACAAATCGTTTGAACTCTACATTTCAGAAAAAGAAATACAAGACGCAATAAAAGAAGTTGCAGGAAAAATCAATTCAGATTATAAAAATGAAGAGGTTGTTTTTGTTGGTGTGCTTAACGGTTCCTTTATGTTTGCCAGCGACTTAATGAAGGAAGTAGATCTTCCTTGCGAAATATCTTTCGTAAAAGTACAATCTTACAAAGGTGTTTCAAGTACAGGGAAAGTCCATGAATTAATTGGATTAACCACAGATATTAAAGATAAACACGTTGTTATTGTAGAGGACATTGTTGATTCTGGATTAACGTTGAGTAAAATATATTCAATGATTGATCACCATGCGCCAAAATCAGTGCAGGTTGCCACATTACTCTACAAACCGACTGCCTTTAAAGGAAAGATTCCTCCTAAATATTTTGGTTTAGAAATTCCGAACAAATTTATTGTTGGGTATGGATTGGATTATCTTGAGGAAGGCAGAAATACACGTGATATATATCAAATTATAGAATAAAAATACAATATGTTAAATCTAGTATTATTTGGCCCTCCAGGGGCAGGAAAAGGTACACAATCCTCAAATATCATAAAAGAATTTGGACTCATCCATTTATCGACTGGAGATATATTCCGCGCAAATATAAAAAATGAAACTGAGTTAGGACAACTAGCTAAATCTTACATTGATAAAGGTCAGCTAGTTCCAGATGAAGTTACTATCGACATGCTCAAATCTGAAGTTGACGGTTACAAAGATCCTAAGGGATTTATATTTGATGGATTTCCACGAACAAAAGTACAAGCAGAAGCTTTAAACAACTATCTTGCAGAAAAAGAAACAAAAGTTGCAGGAATGATTGCACTTGAAGTTCCAGAAGAAGAGCTCAAAGAACGTTTACGCAAAAGAGCTATTAATTCAGGAAGAACAGACGATGCAGACCCAACTATTATTGCGCAACGAATTGCTGTTTACAACAATGAAACTGCACCAGTAAAAGCATTCTACAAACAGCAAAACAAACTGCATTTGATTAATGGTAAGGGAAGTATTGAAGATATTTCAAACGAAATAATCAAAACGATTCAAGAATTTACTGCGTAAAAATATATTTATGGCCTCAGACAATTTTGTTGACTACGTTAAAATCCATACACGCTCTGGCAAAGGTGGGCAAGGTTCTCGCCACATGCGAAGAGAAAGACACATTCCAAAAGGTGGACCTGATGGAGGTGATGGCGGACGTGGAGGTCATGTAATTGTTAGAGGAAACAGCCAAATGTGGACACTGCTTCACTTAAAGTTTCATAAACATATCAAAGCAGAACATGGTAAAGCCGGATCAGGACAGCAAAAAACAGGTGGTGAAGGTAAGGATGCTTATATTGACGTTCCAATCGGAACCATCGTAAGAGATGGAGAAACCAATGAGATTTTATTCGAAATCAGTAAAGATGGAGAAGAAAAAATATTGCGAAAAGGTGGTAAAGGAGGAAGAGGAAACACTCATTTTAAGAGTTCTACCAATCAATCACCCGATTATGCTCAACCGGGTGAAGACTTTACAGAAGGTTGGTCCATTCTTGAATTAAAAGTTTTGGCAGATATTGGACTAGTTGGTTTTCCAAACGCTGGAAAAAGTACTTTGCTTTCCGTTTTAACTGCTGCAAAACCAGAAATTGCAAATTATGCCTTTACAACGTTAAGACCTAATTTAGGAATTGTCAACTACAGAGATAATCGTTCATTTATCATGGCAGATATCCCAGGGATAATAGAGGGAGCACATGAAGGAAAAGGATTAGGTCTTAGGTTTTTAAGACATATCGAAAGAAATGCTACGCTTTTATTCATGATTCCTGCTGACAGTGATGATATTAAAAAAGAATATGAAGTTCTTATTAACGAACTTAATCTCTACAATCCTGAATTGCTTGACAAGGAAAGGATTTTAGTAATTACGAAATCAGATATGCTTGATGATGAGCTTGAACAAGAAATAGCAAAAGATCTTCCAAAAATTAAAACACTTTTTATCTCGGCAGTAACACAAAAGAACCTCTCAGCGCTTAAAGATTTAATTTGGGAGACATTGAACAAACGACAAAATGATTGAATGGCTTAAAGAAATAGAACAAGTAGTTTTACTTGCTATTAACGGTGCACACACTCCATTTTTGGATGAATTTATGTGGTTAGTGAGCGGAAAGTTTATTTGGTTTCCATTCTATCTTCTTCTTTTTGTTTTAGTGTACAGAAAATATTCCTTAAAACACGCAATATGGTTTACTGTTTTTGGATTAGCAGCGGTTGGTATTGCTGACTTCACTGCTAACTTTGGATTTAAACACACTATTATGCGTTATCGGCCTTCACATCACCTCACGCTTGGAGAACAACTTCGATTTTATGAAATGAAACCCAATGAATTTTACAAAGGAGGTCAATATGGTTTTATCTCTGGTCATGCAACCAATTCTTTCGCGATTGCTGTAATGTTTATACAACAGCTAAAAAGTAAATACAAATACATTTCAGTTGTACTTATATTTTGGGCTATTTTAGTTTCATACAGCAGGATGTATTTAGGTGTTCATTATCCTTCAGACATCATTGGAGGTGCAATATGGGGAAGTTCTATTGCATTGTTGTTTCATTGGTTTTACAAAAAGAAAATACGCAATAACAATTAAGCTACGGGTATTAATTTATAGATTGTTGATAACAACTCATCCCTCTCCATAGCCAAGGCTGAGTGATTCAAGTTTTGTGCCCTTTTCAACTTCTTAAACTCACTTAATGTATCAAACCAATTTCTCGTAATTACACCAGAAAGAGGGATTATAAACAATCCTATTAACAAGATAGGAAACAAAGAAGTATCGAAGATAAAGGCAACTAAAACCGCAAGAATTAAATTGTAAACAAAAACTGCAACGGCGCCTAAAAGCATCTTCACGCTACTCCAAAACACAGGTCTTTTAAAGGATTTTTCAACAAAATTTTTGATTAGTTTATAAGGAAGGTAGTTAAGCAACAAACCAACAACTACAATTGGTGAAAGCGTTATTAAAAAGAATAATTCTTGACTTCTATTTCTTTTGTTTCTAATCGTTTTGTATAAAATATGTTCTTCAATTTGTACTTCATTAAGCCGATCAAAATATTGTGACAATCGATTCTTTAACTTTAAAATCTGAGTGTTTTCCTTTAAATCCCTTTCATTCATCCAGTCCGCAAGTCGTTTAGAGTACTTCCACCTGGCTATTAATGTTTTAGATTTATCAGCATCTTTATTGTGCATTCCCTTTCGTGTTAAACGCATCACATGCTCATGGAAATCAGTAAAATCGAGGTCTCTAACATCAGTTATTTGATTTCTCATATCCTCCTCAAGTCGCATGGTTAATTCATGAATGGTTTTATTAGGATCTTCTTCAAACGCTTCCTTAAAATCATTTAAACATACAGGTTCTGCATTAGAAATTAAACAATCACTGCCCAGCACTTTGGGATCGGAATAATTAACACCAACGCCTTGTACGTAAATTTTCTTTTTCCAATTAATGCGCTCTAAAGCTAAAAATCCAATTCTTACCGCTCCCTTCTTAACCGGTTTTAGTCGCCGCACAAAAACATCATCCGTAAATCCTTCAGAAAAGACAATTAACCCTCTTCCGAATTTTAAGATGCTAGCACATTTTTCAAAAACTTCTTCATTCTTTTTTTTAGTATCCTCTCCATCATGTTTACGATATATTGGCAGCATGTGGGCAGCCCAAAGAATTGGTTTTAAAAGTGGAGTAAACACATCAGATCGCGTCATAAAAAACACAATTGGCTTCTGTGAACTCGCGATTACTAGAGGGTCCATAAATGACGATGCGTGGTTACACATAAAAATAGTACGTGAAAACCTTTTCTTGGGAGGGTTTATATTTTTAAATCGTGGATAATAAACCCAAAGCGTAATTTTCAATGTAAATTTTAAAAGAAAATATAATGGCCTCATAACCGATGTGATAATTATTTAAAAAGGCAAAAATACAAATTTAATCTTTGTATAATTATTCATCATGTCAAATTAAGATAAAAAGGAATTGGTTGCGCTGTTTATTGCTTTTAAACCAAATACAAACTAAGACATAATTGTCAATCGAATTCGATTTTGGTTCTCGTAAGTATAACTAAGTTCACCTTCTAATTGATCGGTTAATGCAGATATGAGAATGCATCCCATTTCATCTGTGGAATGAAAATCGACATTCTCAAACAAAGCAATTTTGGATTGATCATAAATATTAATCTCAAAGGATCTTTCATCTTTAGTTTTAAGCACTTCAAACCTTAATTCAATAGCTTCTAAACCATGCTGATCAGCCAAATCGACCCACATATAAAAAACCTCTGTGATATAAAGACCAAAAGAGACCAAAACATCAATACTTAAAAAATTAATTTCCACTTCATATCCTGTACCGATTACAAACCGAGAAGTGGTACTTTTTAAATAATTCAAGAGATCAGACATATAAGAATTCAAACCAACCATTCCTGATTCCATCGTTTTGTATATATTCTGATGTATGAGTGCCATAACTTGAACTCTATTGTGGATTGCGTTGAGTGTATTTACGCTTTCTACAGTATCTTTACTCATGTATAACCTAAGAATACTTGAGATAATTTGTAAGTTATTAGTTACCCGGTGATGTATTTCTTGCATCAAGGTTTCTTGCTTTTCTCGGTATTGCTTAAGCTTTGCAAATTGATCTGAAAGCATCTCAATTGCTTTGTCTAAATCTTCACTTTGTTTGTCTAATAGATCTTCTAAACGGTGTTGGATTTTAACGAGCTCCTCCTTTTTGTGAATTTTCACAAGCGCTCCTGTAGCAATAGAAGCAATTACATCCCATAATTTTAAATGATACTCTGTATAAAAATACGGTTCTGGGTGTTCACTTGAAATAACAGCATAAACCTCATCATTAATCTTCACAGGAATAACCAGCTCTGAGCCAGCCATTGAAACATCAAACTTGTAGTTTTTACTTTTTGAAACATCTTTAATTAACAAAGAGCTTCCTGTTTCTGCAACTAATCCAGCGTGTCCTTCTCCAAAATTAAGCGTAAGTGCATTTTTTATCTGACCATCTTCGAACTTATTTTCTCTATATGTTGCAATTTGCTCAATTTGTTTGATTTCGCGATTCACTTTATATAAAACACAATCCTTCAGAGCCATTTGTTTAGCAACATCATTAACAAGAACATGAAAAATATCGGAAGTAGTTTCTGCAGCAATAATATCTTGACTAAATTTATGAATGACGTCAATTAAAAAAGATTGGGCATCTCCTTCATTGAAGTTCTTCAGGTCGATATTTTGAATCTCTTTTTTACTCATAAGCATGTAGAACGACAATGAAATTAATTAAAACACTGATTCTATACACACTATAAAGTGAAAAATCTAATAACTATTCGACCAATCACATCATTTCATCGTCCTGTAAGTCTTTTTCTTTGCTACTCTTACTTCCAAACATCAATCCTAACGAAATCTCATGAACATAATTATTTGGGCGTTGAACTTTACCTATAGCTACGTCATAACTATATCCTAAATGCAAATTTTTCGCAAAATTAAGCCCAACACCAAATGCTATTGCATCTTGCAACCTGTATGAAACATTTACCCAATATCTTTTATCATAATGGAGTCGAGCACCAATATTTACAGAAGCTGGAGCACCACTTGCAAACTGAGTCATAAAATGAGGTTCTACACTAAGTTTTGTATCTTCCAAATTAAAGTTATACATTCCATATAAAAAGAAATGAGAGCTAAAATGAGCAGATGTCTCAACCTCTCCAAGTTTTAAATTATTATTGAGTAACTGTGAACTAGAAATGCCAAATTGGAATTCTTTTCCATAAAAAGTCATGCCCGCGCCTAAATCAAAGATGGATTGATTGGAATTTCTCGATAAAAAGTTTTCATATTTATAATCATCATTATCCAATAGAATAACTTTATTGGGATTAATACCAAAATTAGAATAACCAGCATTCACACCAAAACTAAGCATCGTTTTTTGAGTAAAACGTAAATGATAAGCGTAACTTGCCATTACATTTATTTTTTGAAAAGGCCCAATCTGATCTGCAAAAACCTTCCCCCCTACAACATGTTTATTCTTTCCCACACTGTTTGTAGGCGTTGCATAAATAGACTCGTCTTCCGAATTATGTTCGTTAAGCACCGTATTTCGTTTGTCAAAACTTATTTCAGTGTGTGCAGTTGCATAGAAGCTTTGTGGAGCTCCCGATAATCCAATCCATTGTCTTCTATATCCTAAATCAATGTCAATAATTTTTTTCAAACCACCCGATGCAGGATTAAAAAGATATGGATTTGAATAATACTGTGTAAATTGAGCTTCTTGCTGGCCGAAGATTGTCCAGGCAAAAAACAAAAATCCAATAATCGTTATAAGTTTCATTTTCATAGTCGTTTATCTAATAATGCTTATTGACCCTGACAGTTCATTTCTTTCAGCATCGTTTAGAACGATACGATAAAAATAAGTACCTGCGTCAAGTTCTTTTCCTTCATTCATATAAGTACCATTCCATGGACTTTCATATCCGGTTGACTCATACACTACATTTCCCCATCGGTTTACAATCACGACCTCTGAATTAGGAAAAACAGCATTTAAATTTTGAATAATAAACAAATCATTTTTCCCATCATTATTTGGCGTCATAACTGTGGGAATAATTGGGTTGTATGTCTCACACTGCTCTCCAGTTATCGTTATCGTATCGGTAGTTGTTCCACAAACAGGATGGTTTTGTCCATAAACAATCTGATTTTCTCCTGCATCGATATAGGTAATTGTTGGTGAACTACTTCCGATATTTTCGAAATCAACAGTTCCAGAAATTACATACCATATTGCTGAAACATCATCAACAACAGGACTTCCTTGAATCTCAAAATCATCAGACAAAATACAAACTGATGTATCGGGCGTGTAAATTCTTGCAATGGTTTTATTAAATACAAGAACTGTATCTGAGTTGCTTTCACAAACACCATTACTTACCGTCCAAACAATTTCATTTATCCCTTCTTGAAGATTGTAAAGTACCGTATTAGGAGACGTCGAATTTGTAAAAAGAGCCGAACTATCTATGTCAGACCAAGATCCTGATCCAACAATAGGATTTGTTGCAACAATATTTATCAAAGTATCATTACACAAGGTAAGCTTAGATTGTGTATTGGCTTGAGAAGGTGTTTCATAAACAAATATATTAACTGTATCAGAAGTTAAACCGCACGAAGGCGTAGAAACGGTCCAAACAAAAGTATTTACTCCATACGATAGATTATTAACATCTGTTAATGGTGATAAGGCATTATCTAACACTCCGTTTCCTGATATTACATTCCATTCACCCGTTCCACTAGAAATTGGCTGGGCTTCAATTGTTGCACTAGAAGTCTCACAAAACTCCTCGTCATTACTTATAATTATTGCACTATCGGGACTAACTAAAACTTCAACTTCAAAAGTACATGATGCAACGTTTCCAGATCCATCAGTAACCTGATATTGCTGTATGGTTGTTCCTACCGGGAAAGCAATACCAGAGGAGTATCCTGTACCATCAATTTGTGTAATTGTATAATCAGTACAATTCTCCACAACTATTGGGTCGTCGTAATTTACGATTGAATCACATGAGCTAATATTGGATGGACATGTGATCGTAGGTGGTAAGGTTTCAATTACTTCAAGATTAAAAGAACAAGTTGAAGTGTTTCCTGATGCATCTTCTGCTGTGTATTCTACAACATGCGTTCCCACACCGATTTCTGTATTTATTGCAGGTGTTTGTGTTAAAGTGGCAGTTCCGCAATCGTCAGAATAGGTAATTAAAGAACTAAAGTCCGTGATCTGATAGGCACAGTCCGTTCCGTTATTTACTGTTTGATCGCTGGGACATGCTATGATTGGGGCTGTAACGTCTCCTGAAGATAACTGAATATTATAAATCGCTGATGACGGATTTGTCCCTACTCCATCTCCGTTATTTTCCCATTGAAACCCGATTTGTACATTTGGATTGTTGTCTGCCGAAGCAGGTAGATTAACCGTGCGGGACTCCCAGAGCCCGTTTGGACTACAACTCCCAATTGTTGTTTTTGGAGGATCTTCTAAAAGGCTCCATGTGGAACCGTCAAAATACCAAACTGTTAAGTTATCATTCGTACCGTCTCCAAATTCTAAATATTCAAAGGTTAGAGAAATGGAACAATAATTTGATGCGTTAATAATTGGTGATATAGCTCTTGCTTCAGTATTCGCTGTTGATGCAGTTGAATATTTCGCTCCATCATCAATTGAATTATTACCAATATGGAGTGTAGGTTTATTCCCACATCCTGCTCCACAATTACCAATTCCTTCACCATTCTCTTCTGCACTTATATACCAAATATTTGCGTTTGCACCATTATTCATCGGCAACGCATCTACCTGCCATTCGCCATTTGAGGTTGTGTAACCATTAGCAATTGTACCGGAGTTACATCCACTACCAAAGGTTTCTGACCAAAATATTTGAGCATGTGTTGTGAAAGTAATCAACATCAAAAAAACAAAATGCATTCTTTCTTTAAATTACTTTTCATAAGAATAGTAGTTTTATAATATAATTTAAGCCCTAAAGTAAGAGATAATTATAAAACAACGAAGAGAATTCTAATTAAAAAATGAAGATATTATGTAAAAGCTTGAAAAACGGGGTTTAAAAAAGATACTGACCATCTAAGAATCAATAATTACATTGCAAAAAGTAAGACTATAAAAAATTGCTTATTTTTTCCTGATCAATAGAACGAGTTCTATTACAGGTGGCAACATTAAAAACAAAGAACCGTAACGTGTAAGACTAAACACCCAGTTTCCTTGAACAGAGAACAAGGGCAAAGGGATAATAACCGCTAATAACCCAAGGTAATACAACCAATTATACCACGGCATTTTCTTTTGAAGAAAACGTTTAATTAATTGCGCGAGTATATAAAAGACAATAGCAATAAGAAACGAGGTAGGCAAAGTTCTTAACTCTCCAATGCTATCTGCCATTAAATAATAGATAAAAACATAAGCAGAAGTTAGTATTAAAACAATTAACAACACATAGGTAAAAAATCGATTCATTTTAATCAAAGCTGTAAAATTTAAGTGTAAATTTAATAAACTTACTTGTAAAAATGGACTAAATAATAGATGATGCCTAAATTATTTTCGCAGTTACTCGTTTTTTTTATTAATTTTCAAGATTCAAACTGAATCATTCTTATGAAACAAAGAATTTATTTCTTTATAACGCTTCTTACAGTTTTAGGACTTAACCTTCAAGCTCAAACACGCTACTCTGATGCTGACAGTGTGATGGTAAAAACCATTTACAATGAAGCTTTAGAAAATGGATTAGCTTATACAGATTTAAAAAGTTTATGTAAAGATATTGGCGCTAGACTATCGGGATCAGTGAGTGCAGAACTTGCGGTAAAGTGGGGATATCAAAAATTATCTGCTTATGGTTTTGACAAAGTCTATTTACAAGAAGTAATGGTTCCTCATTGGGAAAGAGGTACAAAGGAAAACGGCTATTTCGTAAGAGAAGACGGATCTATTTACAAAGTAAATTTATTAGCGCTAGGAGGTTCTGTATCCACAAAAGGAATTATGCAAGGCGAATTGGTCATGTTCAAAAACAGAGAAGAACTATTGCAAGCAGAAACATCTGAAATTAAAGATAAGATTGTTTTCATTTCACAACCTATGGATCAAAAGATGATTACAACCTTTAAAGCTTATGGAGCCTGCTATCCAATTAGAGGATTTGGTGCAATTGACGCTGCTAAAAAGGAGCTAAAGCTGTTATTATACGCTCATTAAGTTTGAGCGAACATGAACATCCGCATACCGGAACAATGAATTATCAGGAAGGACTCAAAGCAATTCCAGCAGCTGCAATTTCTACAAAAGATGCTACAGCATTAGAAGAGGTAATGGAAAAAGACAATGGAAACGTTAACTTTCATTTTGAAATGGATTGCAAAGTGCTTCCAGAAAAAAAATCTCATAATGTTATTGCAGAGTTAACAGGAAATATCTATCCAAATAGAATTATTACCATTGGTGCGCATTTAGATTCATGGGATGTTGGTGAAGGTGCACATGATGATGGTGCAGGAATTGTTCATACCATGGAAGCACTGCGAATCCTTAAAGAATTAAATTATAAACCAAAGCATACCTTGCGTGTGGTGTTTTTCATGAATGAAGAAAATGGAAATATGGGAGGAAAAACATACGCCAAAAAAGTTAAAAAAGAAAATGAAGAACATATTTTAGCGATCGAGAGTGATCGAGGTGGGTTTTCCCCACGTGGGTTTTCTGTGGATGGGAAAGCAAAACATTTAGCGTTAATCCAATCTTTTGAAAAAATATTCGCTCCCTATTTCGTTCACTATTTTGAAGAAGGCTATGGTGGGGTTGATATAGGTCCACTGAAAAAAGAATATAAAGATATTGGGTTAATAGGATTCGTTCCTGATAGCCAACGATATTTCGATTTTCATCATAATGCCAACGATGTTTTTGAAAATGTGAACAAAAGAGAGTTACATCTAGGAGCAGCAGCAATCTCAAGTTTGGTTTACTTATTAGACAAATATTATAGTGAAGTTAATTAATCACATACTGCTTTTTGGTTTATTCTCAATTGTATTTTTCAATTGTGCATACACACAAATTATTCTTGATGAATCATTCTTGAACAAGAGTATTGCTAACAAGGCTCTAAAATACGAAGACAAAGATTATGTCATTAATATTGAGCAACTGATAATAAATGACACGCTGAAATATGATTCCATACACAAGCCAATTGAAACCATAGATTTCACCTCTTCCCGATGGATTGTCAAATTCAATGCCCGTAATCCATTTAGTGCAAAAAAATTAGCTTTAGAAACTGGTCGTCCAATCACGGATAAAGTAAATCTCTATGAGGTAAAGAATAAAGAAATTGTAAATACATGGAAAAGCGGAGACTTCATGCCTTTTGCTGACAAAACAGTTAAACACAGGAAGAATATTTTTCCGATTGACTTTGAAAAAAATGAAACCAAACATTTCTACTTAGTATTGGAAAGTGATGGAGAAATGATTAACCTTCCACTTACTTTTTGGGAACAAAGAAGTTTTTATATTGATGATTACAGCAATAATTTATTTCACGGTTTTTATTTTGGAGTATTAGCCGTTGTTGTTATTATATTTTTCTTTTTCTATATAATTTTAAAGGAAATCTCATTCCTCTATTATATTTTATACGTTGCATTTCAATTTATGCTTCAGTTTAGTTTAGAAGGCTTTACCCATCAGTTCTTTTTCCCGAATTCAGTCTACCTTTCAAGCATAAGTGTTCTACTTTCAGCAGCTGGTGCAGTTATTTTCGTCATTCTATACGCTGCTAATTTTTTAAAAATTAAGCAACGCAGTAAGAAATGGAATAAATATTTTAATGGAATTTTACTTGCCTTATTGCTGATTGTTATCATGAGTTTAATTCCAGGACCAACGCATGCTTTTGCTTATCCTTTAGTTAATCTTTTAAGTTTAGTAGGAACTGTGTCCATTATTATCGCAATTATTTCACTAAACCGAAAAGGTTACAAAGTCAACAAAGCTTTTTCACTCGGTTTTATTATTTTAATCGTAGGTTCTACAATATTTATTTTAGGTAACCTAGGAATTTTTGGAGACGCTATGATCTCTGAACTTTCATTAAAAATAAGCTCAGGCCTAGAGATTTTAGCGCTAAGCCTCTCAATGGCACAACGTTACAAAGAACTTCAAGAAGAAAAAGAAAACATTCAACAGGAAGCATTAGAAACGCTTGAAATTCAAGTAGAAGATAGAACTAAAGAATTACGACAAAAACGTGAGGAGCTTGAAATACAGAATAAAAATATGCTAGACAGTATTAAATATGCCGAGCGAATTCAAAATGCTATCCTACCAACGGAAAAACATATAAAATCAGTTATTCCAGACTCATTTATTCTTTACAAACCTCGGGATATTGTAAGTGGTGATTTTTATTTTGTTGAAAACGTAACTTCAAAATCCGGAGAAAAATTTTCATTATTCGGCGCTATTGATTGTACGGGGCATGGAGTACCTGGTGCTTTTATGAGCTTTTTAGGAAATAACTTTTTAAGTCAGAGTATTAAAATTGATGAAATAAATACTACAGGTCAAGCTCTTGACTTTTTAAATCAAGGTATTTTCAAATCGTTAAAAATAAAGGAATACGAAGAGGCAGGTGTAACAATCAGAGATGGAATGGACTTAACACTCTGCGGATTGAACCGCTCTAAGAACAAACTATATTTTTCAGGAGCGAAAAATGCCATACAGATTGCCACCAAAAAAGAAAATCTAAAACACTGGTCTTCTTTAGAAAAAAATATAAAAGTTCTTGAGACCTCTCCTGATAATGACTTTGTCTTAATAGAAATCAAAGGCAACAGAGAAGCTATAGGTTACGGTGACAGCTTAAACAATTTCAATTTTAAAACCATAGAACTACCGATTTTTACAGGAGATGTTATTTATCAATATTCCGACGGATATCCTGATCAATTTGGTGGGCCGAAGAACAAAAAGTTCGGTTCAAAGCGATTCAAGAAACTTTTACTAAGCATTTGTGAAAAACCGATGGCTGAACAAAGAAAAATATTACGACATGAGTTCCGCAAATGGAAAGGTGATTTAGAAAAGCTTGATGATGTTCTTGTTATGGGCGTTAGGGTATAGCATTTAACAGAATATCAACAAAGAAACTAACTAATGAAAAAACACAAACTACATAACATCTTAATTGTTTTGAATGTTTGTTGGATGTTTTCTTTTATCAATAATTCCTTTTCTCAAATAATCTTAAACGATAATGTTCTCAATCATTCTGTAGCAGATCAAGCTTATATTTACGAAAATCCAGATAATTCAATAAATATATCTGAACTTGTAAAAAATGACACCCTCACCTATAAAAAAATAAATCGTTTTCTTGAAGTTATCGATTTTACGTCTTCCCGTTGGTTTGTAAAGTTCACTGTAAATAATCCAGATGATGCCATCAAGGTAATGTTAGAAACTGCTCGTCCAATAACGGATCGAGTAGATTTATACGAAGTCAAAAACAATAGAATCGTAAAAGAATGGAAAAATGGAGATCATATAAATTTTGATGAAAAAGCTTTTCCGCATAGAAAAAATATTTTCCCTATCAACTTCGAATCTGGAGAAAGCAAGTCTTTTTATTTAGTGATGGAAAGTGACGGTGAACTCATTAATTTTCCATTCATCTTTTGGAGAGAAACTTCTTTTTATCAAATAGACGTAAGAAATAATATTTTTCACGGGTTTTATTTCGGATTAATGGCTTTTGTCATTGTGCTTTTTCTTTACTTTTATATTCTACTCAGAGACAAAACATATCTGTTTTATATTTTCTATGTGTTCTTTCAATCAATGTTACAATTTAGTTTGGAAGGATTCTTTCATCAATTTTTAGCACCGAATCAACTGTATATATCTGGACTTGCTGTCATATTTTCCGCTTCTTTTACTGTGGGATTTGCATTATTATACGGGTTTTACTTTTTAAAAATCAGGAAGTTAAATCTCGCTTGGACTATTTATTTATCAACAATTTTTTTGGTTCTGATCTCAATAGTAATCATGAATTTCTTTCCAGGAATTATGCATGCTATATGTTATCCGTTAGTTAATTTAGCAAGTTTAACTGCCTCAATTACTATCATCATTTTAATTATTTACCTCAAAAAGCATGGTTATAAAGTAAACACTGCATTTTTTACTGGGTTCGTAATTCTTGTAATTGGTGCCGCAATATTTATTTTAGGTAATTTAGGTATAATTGAAGATGCACGCGTATCTGAATTGGCTTTAAAAGTTAGTTCTGCGCTAGAGGTTTTAGCGCTAAGTATTTCCATGGCTCAAAGATATAGAGAAGTGCAACTGGAAAAGATAGAGACACAAAATACTATGCGTGAAAAACTAGAATCCAAAGTAGAAGAAAGAACTCGGGCCATAAGAAAAAAGGGAGAATTATTAGGAAGTAAGAATAATAATATGCTTGACAGCATAAAATACGCCCATCGTATTCAAAAAGCGATGCTACCAGCGAACGATTACATTTTGGAAATTCTGCCCAAATCATTTCTATTATTTATACCTAAAGAAATTGTAAGCGGAGATTTTTACTTCACAAGCACTAAGTCATGCGAAATCAACGGACTTCTAAACGTTTTTGCGATTGTAAATTGTACAAGAACTGGCGTCCCAGGTGCTTTCATGAGTTTCCTAACCAATAACCACTTAAAAAAGATCATTGAGGATGATAAAATTCGTTCAACAGGTGAGGTTATTGACCAGCTATATAAAGCTATTTCTATCTCCCTAAACAATAGACGTGATGAAGGTATAAATAGCTCTGTAGATAGCAAAGTTAATCTTTCCTTGTGTTGGATTAACGAACAGAAAAACAAGTTATTTTTCTCAGCAGCTGGCAGCTCTATTTTTATAGTAACCTACAAGTCGAATTTAAAAAGTTGGATGGAATTTGAAGATAATATAAATGTGTATACACGTCCTTCTTCCAATAAACATATTCTAATTGAGGTAAAGGGAAATACTGAATCTATAGATCATAACATTGAATACAATAACATAAAGTATGATACATTTGAATATCCACTATTTCAAAACGACAGAATTTACGCTTTTACTGAAGGTATGTTTTCATATAAAACAGACGACAAGAACGAGATAAGTAAAAACGAACTAATAACATTAATCTTAAATGTTCAAAACCTATCTATAGAAAGACAAAAAGAGGCTATAAAATTAGAGCATGATCGATGGAAGAATAAAAAAGAAAGTGCCGATGACGTGCTTATAATGGGCGTAGAAGTTTAAGACACAAACCTTTAATGGTATCACCTTTATCTATTTTGCTTAAATAATTCACCATTGGAAACTACTAAGTTATTCGCCACATTATTCGTGTACAACGCTCCTGTACCTAAACCTTGCGGCAAAGTAACATCATAAGTGCTGGTGAATTGTGCAATAGCATCTAATCCTACATTCGACTCTAAAGCACTCGTTATCCACCAAGGAATTTCTCTTTCTTCTGCTAATTCAATCCATTCTTTTGTTCCTTTGAAGCCACCAATTAGACTGGGTTTTAGAATGATGTATTGCGGCTGGATATCATCCAATAATTTAGCTTTATCCGCATAATCATAAACGCCAATCAACTCCTCATCCAAAGCAATTGGGAGAATGTTTTGAGCACAAAGTTGTTGCATTGCTGTAATCTGACCTTGTTTTATAGGTTGCTCTATAGAATGTAGTTCGAATTCGCTTAATCGTTTTAGTTTTTCAGGTGCTTCTTCTGGTGAAAAAGCGCCGTTGGCATCAACTCTTAGGGTAATTTCTTTGGCAGAAACTTGTTTACGAATTCCAGCTAGAATTTCTAATTCCTTTTCAAAATCTATAGCACCAATCTTCATTTTAATACACGAAAATCCTTCCTCGAGTTTTTGCGTGATTTGAGATTGCATGAATTCTTCATCTCCCATCCAAATTAATCCATTGATGGGAATAGCTTGTTTTCCTTTTGTAAAATCAGTATCATAGAAGATGCCCATACCGCCATTTTTCAAATCTAAAAGTGCCATTTCTACCCCAAAGTAAATAGAAGGAAAAGATTGCAGCTCTTCTATATTATCAGCATAGAAATTAATATCTTCAACAACTGATTTCACTTTTGCTTCATAGCTTTCATCATTAGGATAATCTGGAGATAAATTTGGAATAACGCTGCACTCTCCTACTCCTTTTATTTTTGGATTTCCTTCATCCCAAACCGTAATAAACCACGCTTTTTTTTCGGTTAACACTCCTCTGCTCGTCCCACTTGGACGTTTAAACTCAAAGATTCTTTTTTCAAAACTCGCTTTTAAACTCATAATAGGGTTGAAATTAAAAATAAGATGGAGATAGCAAAAGTAGACAATGCTACTTTCTTTAATTCTGGATCTAATGTTTTAGGAATTGTAGTTTGCCAAACTTTACTAAGGTGTTTAATTAGAATCAGGTAGGGAGTCAAGGCAATTAGACTCCACCACCATTTATTATAAATGATAAAAGATAGAATTCCTATGAAAGAGGTGATGATGATAACCGTGTGGTAAATCTTGGATTTTTCAAAACCCATGGAAACAACAATTGTTCTTTTGTTCACCAATTTATCATTCTCATGATCACGCATGTTGTTCAAGTTTAACACCGCGATACTCAATAATCCAATTCCAAAAGCCATTCCCAGTAAACTCCAGTCGAATTGCTTGGCATATAAACTGTAAACACCAAGAACACTAACCAATCCGAAGAAAATAAACACCATGACATCGCCCATTCCATTGTAACCATAAGCTTTCTTACCAACGGTATAAGTTATGGCCGCTAAAACACTGAGTAACGCAAGAATTACATAAACCCAAAGCACAGAAGTTGGCATTCCATCCGTTCCTAAAATAATCAGTGGGATTGCTGTAGCCAAGGAAAGCAAGGACATAATTACTGTACCCACAATCATTTGTTTTTGTGTGATTTTCCCTGACTGAACAGCACGTATTGGTCCTACCCGACTTTCATTATCTGCGCCTTTAAAACTATCTCCTAAATCATTGGCGAAATTGGATAAAATCTGGAGGAATAATGTAGTTAACATCGACAAAGAAAATATCGTAGTATCCCAAAAACCTTGTTTATAGGCCACAAAACTACCTACAATAATCCCAGAAATTGACAACGGCAAAGTCCGTAAGCGCGCTGCATGAATCCAACTTTTTATTTCCATGGTGCAAAAATCACATTTTCTAGAATATAAACACAAATAAAGGGTTTAAAAGTTTAAGTAAGGATAGATTCTGAATTGGGTATTTAAGAAGGAGGAAGCCTACGGAATTGAAAACTTCACAGCAAAGTTTCATGAGTATCACCTGCGGTGCCTGATTTTTACACAGAGGGAAAAGGAGATGTTTCACGGAAATACACAGAGAAAAAGAAGAGAAAAGTGACGAAAAGTTTAGGAATAAGGAATTACGACACTTGTATTTTTTACAGAAGGCACTACGGAAACAAAATGTATTTAAATGAATCTCAAAACTATTGACAAAATAATGTTTATATTAAAAACTAAAAAGATGATAGATAAAAATATAACAGCGGAGATAATTGGAGGTGCAATAGAGGTCCATAAAACGCTTGGCCCAGGACTTCTTGAATCCGCTTATAATGAGTGTTTAGCTTACGAACTGGAATTAAGAGGTTTAAATATCCAACGTGAAATTGCTTTGCCTATAATCTACAAAGAAGTTATAATCGATCACGGATATAGAATGGATTTGTTAGTTGAGAACAGGATTGTTGTCGAATTAAAAGCCGTTGAAAGATTTACGGATGTACATACTGCTCAAATCTTAACATATATGAAATTAGGCAAATATGATTTAGGATTATTGATCAATTTTCACGAAAAACTATTAAAAAATGGAATTAAAAGATTTGTGTTTTAGGAAAAACCTCCGTGTGTAAAATGAACCCCAATTACAACGAAGTTGGAATTCTTAAAAAACACATCCATTCAAAAAACATCTCCCCTGACAACTCTATGTACCTCTGTGAATTCTCCAACAAACCTCCGTGTAAAATGAACCCCAATTACAACGAAGTTGGAATTCTTAAAAAACACACCCATTCAAAAAACTTATCATCCGATTCATTCACTTTTAAACAAACTTCTCCTAATTTTGTCTTTATTCAAAGCAAAACATCAGAAAAATGGCAGAGATTGTAAATAAAATTCAGAAAAGTGGTTTAATTCAATTGGATTTGGCAAGTTTCAAACCTAAAGAAACGATTGAAGTAATTGATTTAAAAGAGAATTTATGGCAAGAATTAGCTTTAAAAGAGAAAGATTTTCGTGAATTTGTGAAAGAAAACGATTGGTCAAAATACGAAGGAAAAATTGTTGGGGTTTATTGTTCAGCTGATGCAATTATTCCAACTTGGGCTTTTATGCTGGTCATTTCAAAACTGCAAGAACACGGAGCAAAAGGTTTTGTAGGAGATAAAATGGAAGCTGAAAAACAAATGATTCTAGCCAATATTCAAGCTTTAGATTTAGAGGAATACAAGGACGGTAGAATAATTATTAAAGGTTGTTCTGATGTTGCTCATCCAGCTTTTGCTATGACAGAATTGGTGAAACATTTGCAACCTGTAGCAAAAAGTATAATGTATGGGGAGCCTTGTTCTACGGTGCCGGTTTATAAACGCAAGAAATAATTATTAACACAAGATCTAAAAATCTGAACTATATTTCTTTAGTAAATGTTTTTTTAATATGGTAATTGTCATCAATAAAAATACTTCCAGCGAAGAAATTAAGGAGAAGTTGAAAAAACTGAAATCTACAAAGGTCTTTGATGCAAAGAAATTTGCAGGAAAAATAAACTGGGGAGAAGACGCCTTGGTTTTCCAAAAAAGATTGAGAAATGAATGGAAA
The DNA here is from genome assembly GCF_002844555.1 of Brumimicrobium salinarum. Classification (GTDB taxonomy): domain Bacteria; phylum Bacteroidota; class Bacteroidia; order Flavobacteriales_D; family Crocinitomicaceae; genus Brumimicrobium; species Brumimicrobium salinarum. The sequence goes on along the minus strand of NZ_PJNI01000014.1, from coordinate 26,146 downwards.
TAATCTTTTTTGTGATACATATATTCTAATTCATTTGCTAAACAACCATCCTGGTGTTGTCAAACTTTAACTGATTCAAAAATCTATATTTCTTCTATAACTGAATTAGAGCTATATGGTAAAAGAAATTTATCTGATAAGGAAATTGCAATTTTAGATGAATTAATAAACCAATGCATTGTTATCGATTTGATTGAACCAATTAAAGAAATTGTAAAAAAATTAAATCAAAAACACTCTATTAAACTTCCCGACGCAATCATAGCAGCTTCATCTATATACACAGATATTCCTATGGTTACCTTTGATAACGACTTTAGGAAATTAACCGAATTAAAATTGATATTATTCGAAGATTGAACTTATTGTTTTTCCGAAATTGATTAGTAATAAAATCCATATCTTTGCAATGTGTCAGAAAGGTTAAACAAACTCAAAGAAAAGATTCGGTCCTTACCTGAAAAACCAGGTATTTATCAGTATTTCAATGCTGAAGGAACTATTATTTATGTGGGAAAAGCGAAAAACCTGAAAAAAAGGGTGAATTCGTATTTTACTAAAAATCATGACACAGCAAAAACCAGGATATTGGTTCGTAAAATTCACGATTTACAATACATCATTGTAGATAATGAAACGGATGCACTTTTATTGGAAAACAACCTCATCAAAAAGTATTTACCAAAGTACAATATTGCGCTAAAAGATGATAAAACCTATCCCTGGATTTGCATTAAAAATGAACGTTTCCCCAGAGTTTTCACAACCCGAAGGGTAATTAAAGATGGATCGAAATATTTCGGGCCCTATCCTTCCGTTTATGTGGTAAACACCTTACTTGAATTGATGCGTGAACTTTTTCCTTTGCGTACCTGCAATTATGATTTGAGTCAAGAGAAAATTGATGCAGGAAAATATAAAGTTTGTTTAGAATATCATATCGGAAATTGTAAAGCGCCTTGTGTTGGCAAGGAGAAAGAGGAAACTTATAACGAATACATCGATCAAATTGAGCACATTGTAAAAGGAAATATTGCTTCTGTGATTCGCATGCTGAAAGAAAAAATGAAATCGGCTGCAGAAACCTTTGCTTTTGAAGAAGCAGAAGATTTCAAACAAAAAATCAAAGCATTAGAAAAATATCAGGCAAAGTCTACAGTGGTTTCTCCTACCATTCACCAGGTGGATGTCATTACCTTGGAAAGAAGTGAGAATAAAGCATACGTTAATTATTTGGTCATTAATAACGGAACGATAATTCACGGATTAACAGTAGAAGTTAAAAACAAATTGGATGAATCTGACCAGGAGATTTTGACTTTTGCTTTATTGAATATGCGAGAAAAATTTAATAGTCAGTCCAAAGAAATCTTGATTGAAAACGCAGCAGATTTTAAAGTAGAAGGACTAAACTTTTTCACTCCACAACGCGGCGATAAAAAGCACTTATTGGATTTATCTCAGCGAAATGCGAAATACTTCAAGCTGCAACAGAAAAAACAAGAGTCACTTAAAAATCCAGAAGTTAAGGTTGAACGTATTTTAAAAACCATTCAAAAAGATTTCAGGTTAAAGGAATTGCCTGTTCACATGGAGTGTTTTGATAACTCTAACATTCATGGAACGAATCCTGTTTCGGCTTGTGTTGTTTTTAAAAATGCAAAACCAAGCAAGAAAGATTACCGACATTTCATCATTAAAACAGTGGAAGGCCCAGATGATTTCGAATCCATGCGTGAAGCACTATACCGTCGATACAAAAGAATGCTTGAGGAAAATCAAGACCTACCACAACTTGTAATTGTCGATGGTGGAAAAGGTCAGTTAAGTGCAGGACTAGACGCGCTAGAAAAACTTGGATTAAAAGATAAAGTTCCCATTGTAGGTATCGCTAAAAGACTAGAAGAAATTTTCTTTCCAGGAGATAGTCTACCGTTGTATATCGACAAAAAAAGCGAAAGCTTAAAAGTCATTCAATACATGCGAAACGAAGCCCACCGTTTTGGAATTACACATCATAGAAACCGACGAAGTAAATCTGCGCTGGTTTCTGAGCTAACGGAAATCAAGGGAATTGGAGAAAAAACTCAAGAAGATTTAATGAAACACTTCAAAACACTTTCTAAAATAAAAACAGCCAGTGAGAAAGAATTGGTTGAGGTTGTTGGATTGGCGAAGGCGAAGTTGTTAAAAAAACAATTGACAAAATAAACATTTTCAGCCAACTGATAGTCAGTTTGATATATTAAAAATCTGTTTTTTCTAGGTATTACATCAATTTATAAGGCAACTTTATGATGTTAAAAAACGTTATAGATTTGATTAATACAATTACAAGTTAGATATACAATTAATGCGGTTTCAAACTTGTCAAGTTATTATGTAAGTAAACATAAATTATAAAAATCATCTTAGAAATGATTAGACTTGCAATACTACTTTTTTTAATTATTTATATACCATTTGTTAATGGTCAATGTACAGATTTAACTCCTCAATTTACACCGAATCAATCTTTCTTTTGTAATTCAGGTCCGCACACTTTAACATTAGCTAACAATTCTACAGGCATTAATAATACCACAGCAACTTATGAGTGGTATTTGGACGATGTGCTCACCTCAACTACAACAGGATTAGGAAGTCCGGGCAACATCACCTTAACCAATTTAGGAACTTATACAGTAAAACTAGTCGCAACAGACACCGCAGCATGTAAAGATTCAACGCTTATAAATATCGAAGTTATTTCACCACCAAACGCCAGCTTCACCTTCGAGCCTGATGGAGAATGTGCAGGTACAACCATTTCATTCAACAATACCTCTGGAAATACAATTTTGGGTAGCACTTACAATTGGGACTTTGGAGATGGAAATACATCAAATCAAGAAAACCCAACGCATAACTATTCAGCAGGTGGAAATTACACAGTAACTTTAACCGTGGAAAACTTCACGGGGTGTAGCGACATATATTCAGCAACCGTAAACAGTCTTGATATTCCTATTTCATCTGGAATTATTGGGGACGATGGAGATGGAAACACAATCAATTGTTTAGTTCCTGGTGATCCCACAACAACACAAACAGTCAGCTTTTTCAATAATACGACAGGGGCAATAAGTTATTCCTGGGACTTTGGTGATGGAAATACATCAACAGACCCAGACCCATCTCATACCTACAATTCCTATGGCACTTTCCCCGTAACAATGACTGCCACAAGCGCAAATGGTTGTTCTATCACTGAAACTATAGATGTTGTTTTTGAAAAATTCGTTTCTTCTTCTTTAGTTTTAGATGTCACTGAGTATAGTGGTTGTGCTCCGTTTAATTTAACCACCCTAACCAATAACTCAGTCAATGCAAATAACTTTGTTTGGGATTTTGGAGACGGATCACCTGTTTATAACACAACAAGTACCACTCCACCAAACCATGAATACACTGCCGCAGGAACCTATACAATTAGTCTTTCTGCTTCAAACTCTTGTAATACCGCCAATGCCACTATTAGTCCAATAATTATTATTGATAAACCAGAAGTTGATTTCTCAATATCAGGAAACACAGGCTGCGCACCTGCCAATCTAACCTTCACCAATAACAGCACAAACGCGTCTCCTGCTAATGATTTTGATTGGGATATGGACAATGGGAATACCTACACCACCACAATCACACCTCCAGGCCAAGTTTATAACAATGCTGGGACTTACACAATTTCTCTTACTGCTGGAAATGCATGTGGAGATTCAACACTAACAAGAACAATCAATTTAGATACGATTCCTATTGCTGATTTTGACCTTCTCCCCGACGAGGGTTGTTCTCCACTTACGGTAAATGTAAACAACACCTCAATAGGAAATGTAACACAGTATCGTTGGACAAGATCAGGATATGGTTATTCATACGGACCTAATTATGGACCTTTTACCTACACTTACGGACCAGGTAACACACCAGTAACACGAAACATCTCTCTCCGAGCGCTTAATTCGTGCGGAAGTACAAATCACTCAGAATCCATAATTATTCATCGACCTACACGTGCCCAATTCACTACCTCTTCCAATGCTGTTTGTATAGGGAGCGATTTTACTTTTACCAACAATAGTCTAGGAGAAAATTTAACTTATGAATGGAGTTTTGGCGATGGCTCAACAAGCACATCAGCAGGTCCACATACACATAACTACACAAATCCAGGAAGTTATGATGTTCAATTAATTGCAAAAGGATATTGTGGAAACGATACAATTACACGCACTGTAGTCGTTCATCCGACAACTATTGCTGATGTTACGCCGCTTGACCCAATAGAAGGATGCTCACCGATGGAAGTTTCTTTTGAGAACAATTCCTCTGGTGCAAATCTTAGTTATCAATGGAGGATAGACGGGGTATATCAAGGAAACACCACAGATCTTGGTCCAATCAACTTCACAGAACCTCCTGGAAACACCCCTGTTACGCACACGGTTCAGTTGCGTGTCAATAGTGCTTGTGGTGTAGAAACAACAGAAACAATAATCACTGTTCATCCGCCAACGCAAGCTAACATGAACATTACTCCCTCGGAAGTATGTTTGGGTGAAAGCTTTACAGCATCTCAAAATTCACTCGGTGAAAACCTCTCTTATGAATGGGATTTTGGGAATGGAAGCACAAGTACGGCATCGGGCCCACATACAATAGATTATACTGCGCCTGGAACTTATGATGTACAATTTATCGCCTTAGGGTATTGCGGGAATGACACTATAACAACTCCCGTAACAGTACACCCTTATCCTATCGCAGACTTTTCACCAGATCTTCCTAATGGCTGTGAAGTACTAGAAATGACATTTACAAATAATTCAACTCCTTCAGCAAACCAAAGTTGGAATTTTGGTCCTAATGCATCACCTAGTTCAAGTTCAAATTTCAATCCTGGACAAATAAATTTTCCAACTGCTGGTGTAGAAGAAATCATTCTAATTGTAGAAGAAAATGGATGCGTAAGTAGCGACACCAACACCATAGAAATTTTCCCATTACCTGTTGTCGACTTCAGTCTTACACCAATCGAAGGATGTGCTGACTTAGCTGTAGAAATCAATAACAATTCAGTTGATAATGGTGTAGAAACATTTACTTGGGATTTAGGTAACGGAACGAGCTTTACGGGATACAATCCGACTGACCAAATATATACCGCTTTAACCAATGACTCCATTTATGATATTCAACTCAACGTAACTAGTGGAGAAGGTTGTGCTGATTCTCTTACGCATCAAGTTACAGTCCACCCCGTTCCAGTTGCTGATTTTGATTTCGTGAACAATCCTATTTGTTTAAATGAAAATGTAAATTTCATAAACAATTCTACCCCCGGAATGAACTATGAATGGGATTTTGGTGATGGAAATTCTTCAAATAGTAGCAATCCCTCACATCAGTACGCAAATGATGGCAATTATAGCGTAACACTTGTAGTTAGTTCTCCTTTTAACTGTAACGATACCATAACAAAAGACATACTTGTGCATCCCACAGCGACTCCTTCATTTAGCGCAACTACTGCATGTTTTGGATACGAAACAGAGTTTGCCGATTTATCATCAGGAAATATTGTTTCCTACACATGGAGTTTCGGAGACGGAAATACATCCAGCACCCAAAATCCAGTTCATATTTATCCAAATCCGGGAGTTTTCAATGCTGAATTAACAATAGAAAACGACTTTGGGTGTATCACCGACACGACAATAAATGTAAATGTGAATGATATCCCAATGGCAGATTTTTCCAGTGCTAACTTTTGTTTAGGTGACGGCACTGCGTTTACAAATTTAACTACTGGAAGCACTGTTGGCATGGAATGGAATTTTGGCGATGGCTCAACTTTAAACACAGATGTAAATCCAAACCATACATTTGCAACAATTGGAGATTTTGATGTTCAGCTCGTTGCTTTCGGAGGTAGCGGTTGTTCTGACACAACCGTTCAGACCATAACAATTAACCCTGTACCAACAGCAGACTTTTCATTCATGACTGCATGCGCAAATGACACCACTTTCTTTACCGATCTCTCAATTGGAAGTCCTGACAACTATAATTGGGACTTTGGCAACGGAATAACAGACAACAGCAATAATCTATTTCCATCAGTTGTTTATGCAAATGACGGTACGTATAATGTAAGTTTAACGGTAGATTACAACGCAACAGGGTGTAGTAACACCATCACCTATTCAGTAGATGCGCACCCAAGAACAAATCCACAGTTTTCTGCAAATACAGCATGTTTAGAAACTTCAACATCCTTTACCGACGAAACAACACAAACTCCAGTCTTATGGGAGTGGGATTTTAATGATGGAACTCCAATCAGCACCCTACAAAACCCAACTCATATTTATGCAAATCCAGGAGATTATGAAGTTGAACTTGTAACTGAAAATATTTTCGGTTGTTCAGACACTCTACTTCAATCAGTTACTGTTCACCCGTTACCTATACCTGGTTTTAATTTTGATACAGTCTGTTTAAATGCTCCAACTCACTTCATAGACACCTCCTTAAACGCTACAGCATGGGAATACCAATTTAGCAATAGCGACTTTGCAAATACAAGTGATGCTAGCTACATATTCCCGAGTGACGGAAATTTCTCAGTACAACAAGTTGTAACAAACAGTTTAGGTTGTACGGATACCATTACAGAAACTATAATAGTGCGTCCAAATCCTGTTGCTGACTTTGAAGTAGATACCGCATGCTTTACTTACCCTTCGCAATTCACTAACAATTCTATTGATGCTATTGTTTCGACTTGGGTTTTTGATGATTTAGGTGCCTCAAACAATATCTATAGTCCAGATTTCACCTACTCAACCTATGGAAGCTTCGAACCTCAACTAGTAGTTGAAAACTCATTCGGTTGTACCGATACACTAACCAAAGAAGTCATTGTGCTTCCACAACCTGTGGCAAGCTTTACAAACAATACAGTTTGCGCAAGAGAGGTTGTTAACTTTAATAATACCTCATCAGGGTCCCCTATTCTTTTTGAATGGAACTTTGATGATAATACAGGTACATTTACGAATGAAGACATAACTCATGTTTTTTCAAACGGTGGACTATATGACGTCACTTTAATTGTAGAAAATGCAGCAGGGTGTTCTGACACAATTATAGATCCTATTACAGTTTATACAGTTCCAAACGTATCGTTTACCGCAGACACTGTTTGTCTTTTTGATATCACACAATTTAATGATTTATCAACTGATGCTACACCGATTAACACTTGGGATTGGGATTTCGGAGACGGAAATACCTCTCCTGATCAAAACCCAACTTATATTTATCAAAGTAGCGGAACCTATGACGTAAATTTAACTGTTACTAATATTAATGGATGTGACTCTACTTTTACAGACCAAGTGCTAGTTTCGCTTGTTCCAGAAGCTGATTTTGATTTTACTTCAGACTGTTTTGGTGCACCTACGACTTTTAGTGATCAATCAACAAATAATCCAGGGATCTACTTATGGGATTTTGGTGATGGGAATTCTATCAATGGAACTCCAAATGAACAACACACCTATTCGTCTCCCGGAATCTATCTGGTAGAACTTCAAGTTTTAGGTAGTGATAGCATTTGTAGTGATGCAATTACAAAAATAGTTAATGTTGCCGATGGTGCTCAAGCTGATTTCTTAATACCAACTCAAGTTTGTGTAAATGACATCTTCAATTTTTATGATAATAGCTCTACTGTTATCGGTTCAATTACAAATTATGAATGGATAATGAGTGATGGTACAATTTACAATTCAAGGAATGGAACCCATGCTTTTAACACACCTGGAGTTCATGAAATTACCGTGAACATTACCACTTCAGATGGTTGCATAGCTACTCATACAGAAAGTATTGATGTACTTCCAGCTACAACAGCGAATTTTGAATGGGAAGGCATGTGTTCGAATACCGCTATACAGTTTACAAACACTTCTACCGGTGGAACAACAAATTGGTATTGGGATTTTGGTGACGGAACAACCAACCAAACACAATTCCCAATCCATGAATTTGCCAATGAAGGAAGCTATGAAGTTATGTTAATTGTACAAAATCTAGCAGGATGTGCTGATACAATCGTTCAAGATGTTTTGATATATCCATCTCCCAATGCGGATTTCAACTATAATGAAGTTTGCTACGGTAGCTTTACTCCTTTCACGAATACTTCTACAATTACATCTGGAAACATAACAAGTTACCAATGGACATTTGGAGTAAATGAAGGTACATCAGACCTAGAAAACCCACAACATGAATTTATAAATTATGCTCAAAATCATGATGTAGTTTTAATTGCAACATCTAATCATGGTTGTATTGACTCAATTACCAAATCAGTCTCTTTAAGACCCATAGTTGAATTTAATGTAAATCTGGAAGACCAATTTGGATGTGCGCCCATAACTGTTAACTTCGACAACCAAAGCGAAGGCCTTGGAACTAGTATTTTAAACTACTCATGGAGTTTTGGCGATGGAAACACATCCTTTCAACAATCACCAACACATACGTTTCTCGAACCAGGAGAATATCCAGTAAGCCTTACCGTGTTTACAGCTACTGATTGTAACATTACTTTAACAGATGGACTTGAAATAACAGTCTTTCCTTCTCCAGTAGCTGCATTTGATGTCAATCCACCCACAGCAATTTTGAGTGAAGCTTTAATAAAAATCACAGATGAATCTCAAGGCGCACAATTATGGGAATACGATTTAGGTGACGGAAATTATAATAATTCACCTACATTTAGTCATACTTTTAATAATGCTCAACCCTATTACATTACACAGTATGTCCAAAATGAATTTGGTTGTTCTGACTCAACTATTCGTGCTATTGAAATTAAGGATGATTTTCTACTTTTTGTTCCTAATGCTTTTACACCAGATGATGGAAATAACCGAAACGATTACTTTACTTGGGAAATTATGGGCAATGAAACCTTTGAAATGCGTGTATTTAATAGATGGGGTGAATTAATTTTTGTTTCAAATGACCCGAATGGCAATTGGGATGGATCATATAACAATAAAAGAGTTCGAGATGGTGTTTACGTTTGGCAAGTAAAAGCAATGGATGTTAATGGTGACGAAAGAGTAATTACGGGTCATGTAAGCGTTTTAAAATAACAAATATACTCAATATCAATCCAGTAGATTTTTCTTGTAAATAAAAATTAACAATTGTATTAAATATTACACAGATACCTTAATTTTATTGATATATTGCGAACTCAAAAAACAAACTATAATGAAACATAAGATACTTTTATTTCTTGTTCTATTTTTTGTTGCGACCTCAAGTCAGGCACAAAAAATAATTAGAAGCAGTATAAATTCTCTTGGTAGTGTTACTGCACAAAATGGAATTAAACTTTCTCAAACTGTTGGACAAGGAAGTCAGCATGCAACAGTTAATTCAGACGATGCAACAATTATTCTACATCAAGGTTTTCAACAACCAAACTCATCGGTGAAACGCAAAAGTAACAGTAAATTATACTTTAACATCTATCCAAATCCAAACAAAGGAAGTTTCACGGTAGACTTTGAGACACGCAAAGAATCAGTTTATAACTATTCGATCATAGATAGTCAAGGCCGTTTATACACAAAAGCGCAAACTACAATTAACGGAAGTAAAAAATTCAATCTTAATCTTCCATCAGGAAGCTACATGCTCAAAATAAATAATCCTGAAGGAGAATCAGGGATATCTAAAATTATAATTCTACCTTAAAATTATGAAAAAATTATTTGTAATTGTCGCGCTTGCTTTTAGCAGCATGACTATGGCCCAAAGTTTTGGTTTAAAAACAATCAACTTGGTAGGCGGAAAACAGTTTTCAACATTTGCTTTTAAAAACTCAAATGATGAAAAAGACAAAACCTTAAAATACCAAATGTATAATGCTTTCGGAGCTAATGCAGTTTTTAAGAATGAACGTCACATGATTCGACCTGAATTAATGTTTAGACAAGCAGGAGCGAGGACGACCTTCAACGAAGTTCAAATCAACTGGAAAATGAATTATTTAAATTTGAATGTGGGGTACTTATATTCCATTTTAGATGGAAGAGTATTTTCAATTCAACCAGGAGTAGCAATTAGCGCAGGCTACATGTTAAACGGTGAACAAGAAATTGGACAAACACGTTTAGACATAGTAGAAGAAGAATCAATGACACGATTTGAAGTTGGTGCTATTGGAATGGTTAACGCATCAGCCCAAATCACACCCACTTTTTCAATTGGACTTGAATATCGCTTTGGCATTGGACTTAACCATATCGAAAACGACATTAATGACCAAATAACGAGAAATTTATACCATGGAGCCATGTTAAATCTTGGTTTCTCATTACAAACATTAAATAAAGCACGTATATAATGAAAAAGATAATTTTAACAGGAATAGCAGCACTTTGTTTTGCCACAATGACATTAGCTCAGGCACCACCTCAGGGAGTAAACTATCAAGCTGTTGCATACGATACGAAAAGTTCAGAAATACCTGGCACTGACGTTTCTTCGCTTCCTATTGCAAATCAAACTATAAAAGTGCGATTTACGATTATTAAAGATCAAGCAAACGGAACAGAAATATACAGTGAGGAACACACAACTGAAACAGACGAAAACGGCTTATTTGACCTTATTATTGGAAAGGGTTTCCAATTGAGTAATGACGATTTCCCATCTATAGACTGGGGAACCGGTTTACATTTCTTAAAAGTAGATTTGGATGTTAGTGGAAGTTACAACACAATGGGTACGCAACAAATATGGAGTGTGCCATACGCTTTATACTCGGAAAAATCTGGTAATGGAGTGGAACAAATTGTAAACGCAGGTGGAGATCTCTCAATTACATTAGAAAACGGTGACACATATACCGTTCCTTTAAGCGGAGCCCAAGGACCACAGGGACCGCAAGGACCTGCAGGAAACGATGGTGCAACTGGTCCACAAGGACCGCAAGGTCCACAAGGAACTCCAGGAGTGCGTATCAACTGGTTAGGTGATTTTACGACCGCCCCCACTGCACCACACAACAATGACGGATATTACCACTCAACAGACGGTATTTCTTACGTATGGAATGGTTCCAGCTGGGAAATCGTTGCGCAAGACGGAAACGATGGAGCAACAGGAGCGACTGGACCAGCGGGTGCAACTGGACCGCAAGGACCACAAGGACCACAAGGAACCCCAGGAGTGAGTATCAACTGGTTAGGTGATGTTACAACAGCTCCCACTTCGCCAAACAACAATGACGGATCTTACAACTCAACAGACGGTATTTCTTACGATTGGAATGGTTCCAGCTGGGAAATTATTGCACGCGACGGAAATGATGGAGCAACAGGACCAGTAAGTGCGACAGGACCTCAAGGACCACAAGGAAATCCAGGACCACAAGGGCCAGCAGGAACTAACGGAGCTGATGGTATCAATATGGAATGGTTAGGTGACTTTTCTTCCGCTCCAGGTTCACCAACTTTAAATCAAGCATACTACAATACAACTGATGGTGAGTCTTACATTTGGGATGGAGCAGCATGGCAAACCGTTGCCAGAGATGGAACAGGAGGAAGTACAGGACCTCATAATACTTTAGATGAAGCCTACAACGAAGGCGGCGCAGGTGCAGGACGTACAATTACTGCGAATAACGGAGCTGTGGAAATTAATCATACTTCAACGACAAATGGGAATAAAGCTATGATTGTTAATACCACTCAAACAGGTTCTTTTGGTATTGACGCTACCAATAGTGGAACTGGTGTAGCAATTAGAGCAATTAGCACAAATGTAGGGAATACTTTTCCAGCTTTACAAGTTGAGTCAAACAGTTCTGACCCTCAGAATTCTGCATTAATTGGCCAAAACTCAGGAGCTGGTTATGGAATAACAGGTCAGATTCTAGCTTCAGCAACTGGAACAGCAGCTGTTTACGGAAACAACCTAAGAACAACTGGTGGATACGGTGTCGAAGGAATAGGTTTTAACGGTGTGGTTGGAACAAGTAATTATCCTCTTGGTTTTGGTGTTTACGGTATTAATACTGCGACAACAGGAGATGCTGTTGGTACATACGGGAATGGAGTTACAGGTGTGTATGGTGAGACTGTAATTGGAGAAGGATATGGGGTGTTTGGCTCTAATTCAGGAACTACAGGCTTAGGAATTGGTACTGTTGGACTTGGGTTTATAGGAGTCTATGGTGAAACGAATGATTTAGCAACTGGATATGCAGGATATTTTAGTGGTAACGTTTCTGTAGATGGCGATATAACAGCAGATGCTTTTGTAAATACTTCTGACAGACGCTTAAAGTCTAATATTATTCCGATCGAAAATGCGTTGGATAAAATCATGGAGCTAAAACCAAAACATTACACGATTAAAACAAAGTCAGTTCCTAATTTGAAAGACGGCAAAGTAGTCATAAAGGAACGTCAGGAATATGGGGTTATCGCTCAAGAGCTTGAATTAATTTTCCCAGGAATGATCAGTGAAAAAGCTTTCTTTAAAGCAGCTGGAGATGACACGCTATACAAAGGCGTAAATTACGTTCAATTGATTCCTGTTCTTATCGAAGCAATGAAAGAATTAAAAGAAGAAGTAGATACTAACAAATCAGAAATTGAAATACTAAAACAAGAAATTGAAGCATTAAAAAATAAATAATTGTAATTCTTATTTCAAATTATACAAAAGGGTGGCTCTTCATAGCCATCCTTTTTTTATATACTCAAGTTTTATTTTTCTACTAATTTTGTCATTATTCAAAACAAACATTCACAATGCAAATACTTTTTATCGACACCGTCCATCCAATTCTGCAAGAACGTTTAACTGCAAAAGGAATGAAATGCATTGATGGAACTTCATGGACGAGGGAAGAATGTTTAAAAGCGCTACCCGAAATAGATGGACTAGTTATTCGTTCTAGGTTCCCTATGGATGAAGATTTCTTGAAGCATGGTAAAAACCTAAGATTTATTTTGCGTAGTGGAGCTGGTATGGAAAATATCGATTTAAAGTACACTAAAAAACACAACATTAAATGTTTTAACGCTCCGGAAGGTAACAGGAATGCTGTTGGGGAACACGCGCTTGGAATGTTGCTTGCCTTATTCAACAACCTCAAAAAAGGAGACTTAGAAGTTCGTCAGGGGATTTGGGATAGAGAAGGAAATCGTGGAGTTGAACTCGATGGAAAAACTGTTGGAATTATCGGCTATGGAAACAATGGAAATGCTTTTGCTAAAAAACTAAGTGGCTTTGATGTTGATGTCTTGGCTTACGATAAATACAAAAAAGATTACGGCAATCAATATGCGAAAGCAGCTTCGATGGAAGATATTTTTAAAAAAGCAGATGTGATTTCTTTTCACATTCCTCAAAATGAAAAAACCATGTTTTTGGCAGATCAAGGCTTTTTTGATTCCTTTAAGAAATCAATTTATGTCATCAATCTTGCCAGGGGAAAAATTATACGCACTCAAGCGCTTTTAAACGGTTTAAAATCAGGTAGAATCCTTGGCGCATGTCTTGATGTGCTTGAATTTGAAAGCGCTTCTTTTGAAAAAACAATATCTAGTGAAGAAAATATTGATTTTAATGCCCTCTTAAAATCTGAAAAAGTTATTTTTTCACCTCATGTTGGCGGTTGGACTGTTGAAAGTTATTTTAAGTTAAGTGATGTTTTGGCAGACAAGGTACTGGAATTTCTGATGCGAGATTCATGAAAACAACAATCATTTCATCCCTTCGGGATTGGGGTGTAGAGTGATATTGTACTTATTATAATAATGTCATCCCTTCGGGATTCGTGTAGCAAAGTGGTTTTGTAGTTTACATTGTTTTTAACATTTCGAGATTATTAATATATCGGAATTTACGCATCTCTTAAGCCTGAAAGGCTGAAAAGCTGAAATGATTATATAGTTAGTATTAAAGTAAGCGCAAAACCTCGAAGAGGTGAAATAATCAAATGATAAATATCATCCCTTCAAGATTAATGTGCTTTACATTAATTATATAATCATAACATCTCTTCGGGATTATTAATCTCGGAACTTACATTTCTGCAAAGCCTGAAAGGCTGATATAATTGTATATAGACAGCTCCTCAACCAACACCAAAACCTCCAAGAGGTGAAATGATCATTCAAGCCAATCAAACAAGTACCTTTCATCATAATCTATTTCAAATTTTTCTAGAAACTCTAAATACTCTTCTTTAAAAGTTTTTTTACGGTGATGTTCTTCTTGGTTTAAAATATACTGGTACACATTATCAATTTGTGAATGTGCATAGGAAAATGAGCCATACCCCTCTTGCCAAGAAAACTTACTTTTTAGCCATCCTTGTTCATTAATAAATTTTGAGGTATTGTTTTTTATATCTCTGGCTAAATCTGAAATTCTCATAGATGGTTTTAATCCTACAAATATATGAACGTGATTACCCACTCCATTAACAATAATTGGTTTTTGTCCTTTTGATTTAATAATTCCGGAAATATATTTAAATACTTCTGAACGCCACTCCTTTTGTAAGAGATGGGCTCTTTTCTTAACAACGATTACATATTGAATGTATATTTGTGAATAGGTTCCTGCCATATCATTTAGGTTTTTAATGTTGTTTCTTCAGGATGATATTTTCCTGTCAGAAAACATTGGTTAGCATTTATCGATTAATCTAAGGTATGAAAAATATTGAAGTTTTAAAACTGGTTCTCAAGAAAAATAAATAATCATTTCATCCCTTCGGGATTGAAGTGCAGAGTGATATTATTTTAAAATCATTTCAACCCTTCGGGATTCCTGTCAAGGGTGTATTTTTATATTTTAAAATATTGTCATCCCTTCGGGATTCGTGTAGCAAAGTGGTTTTGTAGTTTACAATATTTTTAACATTTCGAGATTATTAACATATCGGAATTTACGCATCTCTTAAGCCTGAAAGGCTGATACGACAATATAGCTAGTCTTAAAATAAGCGCAAAACCTCGAAGAGGTGAAAGGATCAAGTGAAAATATTGACTTAAACTAGCAAAAAATTACAACCTGTTAAAAGCATTTACAAACTAGTCTTTTTCCAAATTACGCATCACAATCCTTACTGTTTGACGCGTCTTCTGCTCCATTAAAATCTCTCTATTTCTGGTTACTCTTTCTATAGTTTTTTGATCATAATGCCGTATGGTTACCAATTCCAAATTGTCATTATATTTCACGTCATATTCGTCACTCAGCAAGTCTATTAATTTGTTTAATCCAAAGTTGTCGATATCTAAACAAACAGAGAAGCTCACCGCAGAATTTTGCATTACGTTTATATGACCACCAGCAAGTGATAGTTTTTTAAAAATTTGACTTAAGTTTTCTTCCACAACAAATGAAAAATCTTTAGGAGTTATTGAAAGTAAAACTTGGTTTATTTTAAAAATAAATGATGGAACTAATTCATCATTCTCTGTAGAATGTTGAATAATTGTTCCTTCGGATTGAGGCGACAAAAAGGACTTAATAAATAAAGGAATATTTTTATTTTGAAGCGGTTTAATTGTTTTCGGATGAATAACAGAAGCACCGTAATATGCCAATTCTATGGCTTCTCGAAAAGAAATCTTATCTAGTTTTACAGTGTTTTCAAACCATTTAGGGTCGGCGTTTAACATTCCAGGGACATCTTTCCAAATCGTTACGCTTTCTGCATTGGTACAATAGGCTATAATTCCAGCGGTAAAATCAGATCCCTCACGTCCTAAAGTTGTAGTAAAACCTTCTTCGGTATGTCCAATAAAACCTTGAGTAATTAAAACTTTACTTCGGTTTGAATTTAACTCGGAATCGATTAAGGTATGTGTTTTAGCCCAATCAATTTCGGCATTTCGGTAATGATTATCTGTTCGAATAAAAGAACGCGCATCTTTCCAACAAATGTCATTTCTATGCAAGGATAAGTAGGCTGCAATTATTTTAGTGGATAATAATTCTCCTAAAGAAACGATTTGATCATATTGAAAATCATAATTCTCTACTAATCGTTCTTCTTTTTGATCAATTAATGTTTGAAAAATAGAAGCAACTTCATCAAAAATTGGATGTGAAAAGTCTTCGAATAATTCATGCATTATATCTAAATGAAAGGCTTTCCGATCTTCTACTAGTAGACAAAACTGCTTGTAATCCCTATCATAAAGGGCACTAACAATGTTCTCCATCGCATTGGTTGTCTTCCCCATAGCCGAAACAACAACAAATAAATCTTCATCACAATATTCGTCCAGAATAGACTTAACATTCCGCACTGCTTTGGCCGTTTTAACAGACGCTCCTCCAAATTTGAATACTTTCATATCAAATAATTAACATTGCGAAAATAATCTTATTATATTAGAGTTTTAAACCTTCTGAAAAGAAATTTAGGAAGTCAAAAAATTAGCTTGTAAAATAAAATATATGGAGAAGGTAAAAAATTCAGTAATTAAGTCAGCTTTTCATGAGAATGAATTTGCACGAGAGGTATTTCTACAACTGAATAAAGAATTTTCTAAAATTGGAATCCTAATTGAATTTTCAGATGAAGAATTATCAACTTTTGAATCTTTCCAAACAAAACTAGCTAAAGAATTAGAACTGATAATGCGATCATCTTCACATAGAATAGACCAGCTTTTATACCTAAGCGACCTACCAGAAGGACAAGTGCAGATTGTTTTTGAAGAAAATAAAAATCCTGTAGAAGAACTTGCTAAAATGTTTCTTATTCGAATTGCGCAAAAAGTTGACATAAGAAGACAATATAAAATGGGATTACTCTAGTTTTACATATTTAAAGGAAATAAACATTTCGATAAATTTACTGTTATAACCATAATATAATTGTAAATTTGTTATTCCAGATAATGTTAAAAAATGACATGGACAAAGTAACATACATAGGTAACGCTGACGTCAACGCTATTGACGAACTGTACAACTCGTACAAAAAAGACCCGAACAACGTAGATGAAGGGTGGAGAAAGTTTTTTGAAGGATTTGAATTTGCCCAAACCAACTATGAAGATGGCGGCGAAGTTCCCGAGAATTTTCAAAAAGAATTTAAAGTAATTAACCTCATTGAAGGGTACCGTAGAAGAGGACATCTCTTTACACATACCAACCCTGTGAGAGAAAGGAGACAATACGCTCCCGATCTTTCCATTGAAAACTTCGACTTAAAAGAAAGTGACTTAGAAACTGTCTTTCAATCGGGTACAAGTATTGGTCTTGGCCCGGCAAAATTGAAAGATATTATTGCTCACCTAAAAAGTGCATACTGTGAAAGTTTAGGTTTAGAATTCCATTACATCAGAAATCCAAAGCGTAAGCAATGGTTTATGGATAAATTGGAATTAGACAACAGACCTAAATTTTCTGCTGATGACAAAAAAAATATTTTCAGCAAACTTAGTCAAGCAACTCTTTTCGAACAGTTTTTACAGAAAAAATACGTTGGCCAAAAACGTTTTTCTGTTGAAGGAAGTGAATCATTAATCTCTGGACTAGATCAAATGGTTCGTAGAGGTGCTGACTTGAATGTGAAAGAATTTGTAGTTGGAATGGCACATCGTGGCCGTTTAAACACATTAGTTAATATCTTTGACAAAGACTTAACTGAACTTTTTGGAGAGGTAGAAGGAAAAGAATTTGATGATGATGACACATTTGATGGAGATGTAAAATATCACCTAGGATTGACGCATGATGTGGAAGTAGGAGATAAAAACCTACAACTTACACTCGCACCCAACCCTTCACATTTAGAAGCTGTTGGACCTGTTGTTCAAGGAATCACCAGAGCAAAAATTGATGACTATTTAAAGTCTGAAGAAAAAGTTGTTCCTGTTATTATTCACGGTGACGCTGCTATTGCTGCACAAGGAGTTGTGTATGAAGTGATACAAATGTCAGAACTAGATGGCTACAAAACAGGCGGAACAATTCATATCGTTGTTAACAACCAAGTAGGATTTACAACCAACTATAAAGATGGACGTTCGAGCACATATTGTACTGATATTGCGAAGACCACATTAAGTCCAGTTTTTCATGTAAATGGAGATGATGTTGAAGCAGTTGCTCAAGCATTTATAATTGCCTTGGAATACCGTCAAGAATTCAAAAAAGATATTTTCATAGATTTATTATCTTATAGAAAATATGGACATAACGAAGGGGATGAACCGAAATTCACTCAGCCTAAACTTTACAAAAAGTTGGCGAAACATCCGAATCCAAGAGAAATCTATAAGGATCAACTTTTATCTGAAGATGTTATTGATGAAGCATATGACAAAAAAATAAAGGAAACTTTAAACCAAAAGCTCGACGCTAAATACGAAGCAGCTAAGCAAGAAGACAAAGTTGTTGTTACAAACTTCCTAGATGAAATTTGGAAAGAATATGACTTTGCTACTGAAGAAGATTTTGAAAAAATTGTTGATACAACTTTCCCGAAAGACAAATTAATTGAACTTGGTAAAAAACTAGCGACATTACCTGAAGGAAAGAAAATTTTCAGAAAGGTACTCAAGCTGTTTAAAGACCGAATAAAAATGATTGAAAACGATAAATTAGACTGGGGAATGGCAGAAATGCTTGCCTATGCTACTTTATTAGTTGAAGGTCATCCAGTACGTGTTTCTGGTCAAGATGTGGAAAGAGGAACATTCTCGCATCGTCATGCTGTTGTTAAAACAGAAGATGATGAAGAGGAGATCATTACTTTAAATTTATTAGAAAGTGACCAAGCAGAAATGACAATCTATAACTCATTACTCTCTGAGTATGGTGTTTTAGGTTACGAATATGGGTATTCTTTGGCTCAACCGAATGGATTAACGATTTGGGAAGCTCAATTTGGAGATTTCATGAATGGAGCACAAATTATGATTGACCAATTTATTGTTTCTGGTGAGGATAAATGGAATGTTCAGTCTGGATTGGTTATGCTACTTCCGCATGGATATGAAGGACAAGGAGCGGAACACTCATCTGGTCGTATAGAGCGTTACCTACAAAGTTGTGGAGATTTGAATATGCAAGTAATCAATCCTACAACACCTGCAAATAACTATCATGCGCTAAGACGACAATTAAAGCGAAATTTCAGAAAACCTTTAATTGTGTTTTCACCGAAAATGCTATTGCGCTACCCAAAGGCCGTTTCTAAACTAGATGATCTTGCCAATGGAAGCTTCCAAGAGGTAATTGACGACCCGAGAAACATTCATAAAACAGCAAAGAATGTGGTATTGTGTTCGGGTAAATTTTACTATGACGCAATTGCAGAAGCAGAAAAAAGAGAAATTGAAGACATGGCTTTTGTTCGTGTAGAACAACTTTATCCTTTACCGAAAAAGCAAATAGATGCTATCTTGGCAAAATATGAAAATGCTGAAAATATTATTTGGGGTCAAGAAGAACCAGAAAACATGGGAGCATGGACTTTTATGGCGATGAATATGCGCCACATTGATTTAAAATGTGTAGCGCGTAGAGCTTCTGCGGCACCAGCAGCTGGAGCTAAAGAGATTCACTTAAGAAGACTCAAAAAATTATACGATAACTTATTTCAATACGCAGCAGTGCCTGCAAAATAAAATTAATAAAGAGAACAGATGTCAGTAGTAGAAATGAAAGTACCAAGTCCAGGAGAATCGATTTCAGAAGTTGAGATCGCTGAATGGCTTGTGGCTGATGGAGATTACGTAGAAAAAGACCAAACTATAGCAGAAGTTGATTCTGACAAAGCAACTTTAGAGTTACCAGCCGAAGCGGCGGGAACAATTACTTTAAAAGCTGAAGAGGGAGATACTGTTGAGGTTGGACAAGTGGTTTGTCATATTGATACATCGGCTGAAGCACCTGAGAAAAAAGAGGAGCCAAAAGCGGATAAAAAAGAAGACGATGCCAAGGAAGTAAAAGAAGACAAGAAGGAAGATAAAAAGGAGGAAAAAGAGCAAAAAGATGAAGGTTCGAAAGGGCAATCAAAAGAAACTTATGCTACTGGAACTGCTTCTCCTGCAGCTTCAAAAATAATGAAGGAAAACAATGTTTCTGCTAAACAGGTTTCAGGAACAGGAAAAGATGGCCGCATTACAAAACAAGATGTTGTTGATGCAATGGCTGCTGGATTTGATGCTGAATCTACTTCAGGCTGGGGTGGAACACGCGACAAAAATCCTAAGAAAATGTCAATGTTACGCCGTAAGGTTGCTGAACGTTTAGTTGCTGTAAAAAGTGAAACAGCGATGTTAACAACGTTCAACGAGGTAGACATGAAGCCAATCATGGACTTGAGAACGAAATACAAAAAAATGTTCAAGGAACACCACGATGTGAATTTAGGATTTATGTCTTTCTTCACCAAAGCGGTAACTGAAGCCTTGAACTTGTTCCCTTCTGTGAATGCGCAAATCGAAGGAAAAGAAATGATCATGCATGATTATGCAGATATCGGAATTGCAGTTTCCTCTCCAAAAGGGTTAATGGTTCCTGTTGTGCGTAACGCAGAGCAGATGACTTTGGCTGAAATTGAAGCTGAAATTAAACGATTAGCGATTAAAGCACGTGATGGTAAAATTACGCCAGATGAAATGACTGGAGGAACATTTACGATTACCAATGGAGGAGTATTCGGTTCGATGATGTCAACACCAATTATTAACCCACCGCAATCTGCTATTCTTGGAATGCACAATATCGTTGAGCGTCCTGTAGCTATTGATGGAAAGGTTGAAATTCGTCCGATGATGTATTTAGCACTTTCTTATGACCACCGTATTATCGATGGAAAGGAATCTGTAAGTTTCTTAGTGAAAGTTAAGGAAATGTTGGAGAATCCGGAGAGAATGATCTTTGGAGGTAAGGATCCTTACGAAGTTTTGTTGGGTCTATAATTAGAACGAATAAGCATATTTAAAAAAAGGAATGTCGAGAGATGTTCCTTTTTTTGTGGGCTTAAATAATAAATTGAAAAAAATTATCCTGCCAATATCTAAAAAGTAGTTTTCTAATTTATCCGTTGAGTGTGTTCAGAAAAGTGTGTCATTTGAAAGTTTAAAAAGTAACTTCGTTACTGCCTTCGACGGTGCAAAGCATTACGGACGCAAAATATCCATACAAAAAATACTATCCCCTAAAAAACCCACCTCCCATTTCTTCAAAACATCAAAAAAACACCAAAAAGAACTAAAAACTCACCCAAATCTCCACCTTAAACTTGTCTTTCTATGACAAAAAAGACGTAGATGAGCATTTTTTTATTGCAAAAAAACACTTTTTTCAACACTACTCAAACAAAAGTCTAAAAAAAAGACGTACGTCTAAAACACCAGTAAAATAGGCTATTTACATAAAAAGACGTAGATGGACGTAGATAAAGACGTAGACGCAAAAATGAAAAATACGCCTAAAATACGGCGTTTTTATTAGGTGCATATTTTGAAATGTCACAAATTTGATTCAGCAAAACAAATCAAGGAGTTTATAAATCAACTGACTGCGCATAAGGTGGAGTTGTGTTTTTTTTGAGGAGGATTGTGAAATATAAAAAAGCGTGCTGACACACGCTCTTTATATAGACGTAAATAATCAATTTGTCAGAAGGGATACATTTTACGCAATCTAAGTAATTGTAGTTACCTACATGCAGTTACAAAGATAACTAAGTTTTAATGTAGGTTTAAAATTTATTATTATGAAAAGTGTTAAAAAGAAGGAATCGAAAGATTCAACGAAAAAGAATTTGACAAAATGAATGAATTAGTTGGAGGAGCTGCTGGACCAGGATTGTTCAGAACGTCTACCTCGAAATATTCGACGAAAGAAGGATGGTTTGATAAAGATTCGCAAAACGAGTGTCTTTGTGAAGAAGTTCGTTAAGCTATTTAGTTAAGTGTGTAGAATTGAACTCCTATATGGAGTTTAATTCTACTTTTTTTCTAGACTAAAAATTTTAATAATAAAATATAAAAATTATGAAAAGTGTTAAAAAGATGGGAGTTAAAAGATTCAATGATAAGCAATTTGATAAAATGAATCAATTAATTGGAGGAAGTCATACATCAATATCGCGTCCAACAGCTACATACAAGACAGTTACGAAAAGTTGCTGGTATGATAAAGATTCTGTATCAGATTCAGCCTTACCCGATGATGAGACAATATAGTCTACTTAAAAAGTAGTGTGTTGAACTCTATTAGACAGTTTGACTCAACCTGTATTGCTAAAAGCTTTAAAAGAGGTTGTTAGTTTTAAAGTAACAATTATTGAAAAGTACGAATATAAAGATCTAAAGAGAATAGATGTTATGAATTCTATTTTATCTCGTCTGAAAATGTATTAATGAGTTAAGTATTTTATGGTTCTAATAATAAGTGAAAATTTCGATCCCTCGACTAATGACGTAATAGATTGGTTAATCCATTATTCTGTGGATTATTACAGAGTGAACATGGATGATGATGTGAGTTTTAAGGTTTGTATTGACTATTCAGAGGTTTTTCAAGAACCTCAGTATAGTTTTCAACATGATAAAACGAAGATTTATTTATCGGACTTGACAGCTGTATGGTATAGAAGAGGTGGTTTTCCTCTAACCATTGATGTAAATGGTCTATCTTTTGAAGGTTTAGGGGGGGATGCTCCAGATCAATTGAAAGATTCTTTACGTCTTGAAAATAGAGCTTTGTTGAATACCTTTTACAAAAAGTTAGGTAGGTTGAAAAATGTTAATATTTTGGGTAGAAGGGAAACAGGAACGCTAAATAAATTAGATGTTTTAGATCTTGCCTACAAATTGGGTGTAAATATCCCCAGATATATAATTTGCACAGATAGGAAACAAGCTCTGGATTTTTATAAATCCTGTGATGGAAAGGTTATAGGGAAGGCAATTCATGAAAACCCACTTTTTTATGATGATTCCAATAGAGTATTTACATCTTTCGTAGAACGAATATCACTGAATGATATCAACGGAATGGCAGATACCTTCATGCCTTCGCTGTTACAGGAAGAAATAGTAAAAGACATTGAGATTCGAACCTTTTTTTAATTGACAAATTTTATTCAATGGCTATTTTTTCTCAATTAGATAGTCAAACAGAGGTTGATTTTAGAGTTTATAATGATGAGAAGCCAAATAGAACTATCCCTTACACTTTACCTGATGAGGTTGAGGAAAAACTCTTAAAACTTATGAATGAACTTACACTAGAAACAGCAAGTATAGATATTATCCTAGGTAAGGATGGTGTTTATTATTTTTTAGAGGCAAATCCAGTTGGTCAATTTGGTATGACATCGGTGCCTTGTAATTATAAATTGGAACAGAAAATCGCAGAGTACTTAGCTTATGGAAAAAATTAATATAAAAACAAGAATACCCAAAAAGGAGGGAGAAAAGTTACCTCTATTTTTTAAAACGGTAAATTATGTTCACTTAGGGGAAGAAAATACTTCTACAGATTATCCTTTAGATAAATTCTATTCTCCAAGGAAAAACAAGATGTATATGACTTGTAAACACTACTTGTCGGGAACAAATCAATTGATTTCGAAGATTTATTCACTTGATAAACTAAAAGATTGATGCAGGATTATTTCATATTATTTTCTTCTAGTCTGAAAACAAAAGGTGTTAATAGAAGTCTAATTACGGATGTTCAAAGAAATCACATATTCACGATTTCCAATGACCTATATGATTTTTTAGAGACATGCGAAAATCGGCCGGTTCAAGATGTGTTAAGCGAGTATGATCAAGAGAGTCAAGAGATATTAACTGAGAACATGAATTTTCTAAAAAATAATGAATTGGCTTTTTTTACGAATAACCCAAGTAAATTCCCTAAAATTGACAAATCAATTAACTCACCTTATAGTATAGACAATTGTATTATTGATTATAATGAAACCTCAGATTATAGTATTCTTAATGCAATAAATTTAATATCTTATACAAACTGTAAACATTTTCAATTTCGTTTTTTTTCACGATTTTCACAGGAATTCATTACAGATATACTTTTAAAAACTGAGAAAAATGACCATATAGAAACAGTTGAGTATATTATTCATTATGATTCTTATATGTCGTTTAAATATTTAGAGATGTTACCATTGATGTTTCCCAAAATCAGGAATTTAGTTGTATATAGTTCACCTGATAATAAAGTCATTAGAAGGACTAGCGAGGTAGAAAGATCAAACATGGGTAATATATGTATGATTTCGGACATCATCAAAGATGATTCTCACTGTGGTGTAATTAATCCATTCTACGCAACATTCAATAGGAGTCTTGAAAAGCATAATTCAGCAGTTGATTTCAACTCTTGTTTGAATCGAAAAATAGGAGTAGATATAAATGGTTCTATCAAGAATTGCCCATCTACAAAAGAAGTTTATGGTAATATAAGCAACATAAAAGATTTAGACTCTATAGTATCAAGTAGAGAATTTAAATCAATGGGGGAAATTGGCAAAGCAAATATAAAAGTTTGCAAAGTCTGCGAATTTAGAGATATTTGCTCTGATTGTAGAGCTTATACAACAGATAATGAACGTTTAGGTAAACCAGAAAAATGTAATTATGATCCTTTCAAAAATGTATGGAACTAGGTTGTTGTTATTAAGTCTCATTCTATTGATGTCACAAGCAAATGCTAATTCTCAGGAATTAAGTATAGATTCAAAGATATTGAATCAAACACGAGGGTACAAGATTTATAAACCAACTGGAATAATAAATCAAAGTTCACCTATAATTTATACTCTGGATGGTTTAGGGGCAATGACGTATGGTATTAATCAGGTGAATGCCAAATTTGGGAGAAGTATAAACGCAATTGTTATAGAAATAGAAAGTGATGATAGATGGAAAGACTTTGCAACTAATCCGAATGGAAGTTTTGGTAAGAATAGCGATTTAACCAGGAGGTTTCTTGTTGAAGAGTTTTTTCCGATGATTGACTCAATTTATCCTAAGAGTAGTTATCGTGTGGCAGTCGGTCACTCACTTACAGCTCTGTTTTGGAATAATTTAATAACGAAGAATCCCGAATATGTAGATGCGCTTGTATCTATTAGCCCTATGGCAACAGATAGTACTTTGGTTAATATTAATAGTGCATACAAAAAAATCAATAAGGATTTAAGGTTATACTTTTCGTATGCAAAAGATGACTTGAGTGGACATGAGAAATCATTTAAGTCTATTCCGAAACGAGATAAACTTTCTAAGATCTCATATAAAATTGAGCGTATAAAGAATACCACACATACAACTGTCATTCCTCAATCCGTTCAGAACGGATTGATTCATGTTTTTTATGAATTACAGGAACTAGATAGGTATTCTATACGAAAAGCTAAAAAACTGTTTAAAAGTATAAAAGGTGAATCAGGTTTTCTTGAAAACTATTATTCTAATATTGAAAAAGTGTATGGTATTAAATTAAATTATCGCAGGAGCGATATTATAAGAGCTCCTATATTCATTGAGCGATGGGGAGATTTAGAAGACATAATTCCCTATTGTAATGAACACTTAAATATAGATTCGGAAATATGGCAACTATATTTTTACAAAGGGTTGTATTATGAAGAAAAGAAAAACTATCGAAAAGCTCTTCTTAATTATGAAAGAGGATATAAACTAATGGTAGATGAAGATGCTATTTTTGATTTTAGTCCTTACAAGGAGGATATTATTCGTGTGAAGGGGAAACTGTAAAAGAAAATGCTAAGCATACTGATGACTAAAAGTAAAAGTTACACTGTGTTGAATTTATATTTATATGGGTAATGGGAGGATTTAAGTTCTACAAACAACCCGACGCAATGGACTGTGGTCCAACTTGCCTCCGCATGATCGCAAAGCATTACGGAAGAACCATATCCTTACAAAAGCTGCGGGCCATTTCTGACCACGAAGAAGCAGCATAGCTAAACTACACGTGAAGGTTCTACCCTAAACAT